>NZ_JACIAO010000015.1:0-160753 GCF_014194045.1 Rhizobium sp. BK456 | reverse complement strand
AGTTCCGGATTGACCTGCTTCAGCCGGATCGCCGCCGAAAGACCGGCCGGACCTGCGCCGACGATCACCACGTCGAATTCCATGCTCTCGCGTTCAAACGCGCCATCGTCCGCCACTCGATTTTCTCCCGCCGGCCGGTCGCTCGGCAATCCTATATCTGCTCGAACTCGACCAGAGCCCCTTGGAAGTCTTTTGGATGCGCAAAGAGAACCGGCTTGTCGTGAGCTCCAAGTTTCCGCGTGCCGTCTCCAAGTATCCTCACACCAATGGCACGAAGCGTGTCGGCAGCCTCGCCAATTTCCGAAACCTCAAAGCAGAGGTGGTGAATGCCGCCGCTTGGGTTTCGTTCGAGAAATGATCCAATCGGCGATCCCTCACCCAGCGGATGCAGAAGCTCGATCTTCGTGTTTGGAATGGTGACGAACACGACGGTGACGCCGTGTTCAGGCAGGTCCTTGGGTTCGGAGACGTTTGCGCCGAGCGACCTGTATTGCGTCGCCGCCTTCTCAAGATCCGGAACGGCAATCGCGACGTGGTTGAGCCAGGTTAACATGTTCTTCTTCACCTATTCCTCAAACGACCTTCGAGAAGGTCGAGAACGGCCCGTCCGGCATCCATGACGTTGGTGCCTGGTCCGAAGACTGCCGCGACGCCGTGTTCAAGCAGAAACTGATAATCCTGGCGCGGAACGACACCGCCACAGACGACGATAACATCGCTACCCCCCTTTTCTTTGAGAGCCTCGACCAACTGCGGCATCAGCGTGTTGTGACCGGCCGCCAACGAGGAGACACCGATAACATGGACCCTGGATGCGAGCGCCGTATCGGCTGCTTCCTGCGGCGTTTGAAACAATGGTCCCGCCAAGACGTCGAAACCCATGTCGCCGAAGGCCGAGGCAATGATCTTGGCGCCGCGGTCGTGGCCATCCTGGCCGAGCTTGGCGACCATGATCTTCGGTTTACGGCCAAGGCTTCTCGACACGTCGCCGAGGCGGGCAACAAGCGTTTCAAGTTCCGGGTCGCCGGTATAGGCTGCGCCATAGATGTCGTTGACGACTTCCGGGACGGCATAATGATCCCCGAACACCGAACGCATCGCATCCGATATCTCGCCGACGGTGGCCCGCGCGCGTGCCGCCTCGACGGCCGCGGCAAGCAGATTGCCCTGGCCGCCGCTGGCGACTTCGGAGAGGGCTTCCAGCGCCTCGCGCACCTTGCCGCTGTCGCGGCGGCGGCGGGTATCCTCGATCCGCTTGACCTGCGCGGCGCGCACGGCGGCATTGTCGATCGCCAGGATTTCCAGCTCTCCTTCAGTTTCCAATCGGTATTTGTTGACGCCGACGATCACCTCGTCGCCCTTGTCGACCGCCGCCTGGCGGCGCGTCGCGGCCTCCTCGATCAGCCGCTTCGGCAGGCCTTCGTTGACCGCCTTCGTCATCCCGCCGCGCGCCTCGACTTCCTCGATCAGCGCCCAGGCCTTGTCCGCGAGTTCCTTCGTCAGGCTCTCGATATAATAGGAGCCTGCGAGCGGATCGACCACCTTGGTGACGCCGGTCTCGTGCTGCAGGATCAGCTGGGTGTTGCGGGCAATGCGGGCGGAAAATTCCGTCGGCAGCGCGATCGCCTCGTCGAAGGAATTGGTGTGCAGCGACTGCGTGCCGCCGAGCACCGCCGACATCGCCTCGAAGGCGGTTCTAACAATATTGTTGTAGGGATCCTGCTCCTGCAGCGAGACGCCGGAGGTCTGGCAGTGCGTGCGCAGCATCAACGACGACGTTTTCTTCGGCTCGAACTGCTCCATGATCTTCGTCCAGAGAAGACGGGCCGCACGCAGCTTCGCCGCCTCCATGAAGAAATTCATGCCGATCGCGAAGAAGAAGGAGAGGCGCCCGGCGAAGTCGTCGACGTTGAGGCCCTTGGCGATCGCCGCCCTGACATATTCGCGTCCGTCGGCCAATGTGAAGGCGAGCTCCTGCACCAGCGTCGCCCCGGCTTCCTGCATGTGATAGCCGGAGATCGAGATCGAGTTGAACTTCGGCATCTCGCGGGCGGTATAGTCGATGATATCGGCGACGATCCGCATCGAGGGTTCCGGCGGATAAATGTAGGTGTTGCGGACCATGAACTCCTTGAGGATGTCGTTCTGGATGGTCCCCGAGAGTTCGGGCCTCGGCACCCCCTGCTCCTCGCCGGCAACGATGAAAGAGGCGAGGATCGGGATGACGGCGCCGTTCATCGTCATCGAGACCGAGATCTTTTCGAGCGGAATGCCGTCGAACAGGATCTTCATGTCCTCGACGCTGTCGATTGCCACACCCGCCTTGCCGACATCGCCTTCGACGCGCGGATGGTCGCTGTCATAGCCGCGGTGCGTGGCGAGGTCGAAAGCGACGGACACGCCCTGCTGGCCGGCGGCAAGCGCCTTGCGATAAAAGGCATTGGAGGCTTCGGCAGTCGAGAAACCGGCATACTGGCGGATCGTCCAGGGGCGCCCGGGATACATCGTGGCGCGGGGTCCGCGGGTGAAGGGCGCGAAGCCCGGCAGGCTGTCCAGATGATCGGCGGAGGTGAGATCGCCGGCGGTATAGAGCGGCTTGACGTCGATGCCCTCAGGCGTCTGCCAGACGAGCGTTTCCGGCGAGGCTTTCAGTTCCTTCTCGGCCAAAGCCTGCCACGCTTGGATATCCGTCGTCATCATTCGAACTCCAGTATAAGTTCGTCCACGGCAAGACTTTTGCCGACCTGGGCGTCAATGCGTTTGACGACACCTTTGCGCTCCGCCTTCAAGGCATTTTCCATTTTCATCGCCTCGACGACGGCTAGCGTCTGGCCCGCCTCGACGGTGTCACCCACATCGACGCTGATCGAGGTGATGACGCCGGGCATCGGGCACAGCAGGAGCTTTGATGTGTCCATCGCCGCCTTCTTGGGCATCAGACGAGCAAGGTCCGCTGTTCGGGACGACCGAACGCGCACGCGTGCGTCGATGCCGCGCCACCTCAGCCTGATGACAGCACCGATCAGATCGACCTTGACGCCGAGCCGCTCCTTGCCGACCTCAAACGTCGCGTGGCTGCTTCCAGGAAGCCATTGACTGGCGACGGAAAGGCCTACGCCGTCCTCAAACGTGACGCGGGTCGAACCGGCAACAGGATCAACCCCGACTGCAAAGCGCTGGTCGCCAAATTCCACCACCCAGTCATTGTCGAGCTTTCGCCGATGGTTTCCGATCGTCCCCGAGATTTCCGTCGCCCGGGTTTGCACGATCTGATTGACGAAGGCGGCCACGGCTGCAAGCCGCCGGGCTGCCTGCTCACCAGGCTCAACTCCATGGAACCCTTCAGGGAATTCTTCAACAATATAGCCGGTCGTCAAGCGCCCGGATCGAAAGCGCTCCTGCTGCATCACCGCCGACAGGAATGGCAGGTTGTGGCCAATGCCCTCGAGTTCGAAGTTATCCAGCGCTTCGCTCATCGCCGAAATTGCTTCCATGCGCGTGGGAGCCCACGTGCACAATTTTGCGATCATCGGATCGTAATACATCGAAATTTCACCGCCTTCGAACACACCGGTGTCATTGCGGAGCAAGGTGGCGTCCTCGTAGCGGCCCTCCTGCGGCGGCCGGTAACGGGTGAGCCGCCCGATCGACGGAAGGAAATTGCGATACGGATCCTCAGCATATACCCGGCTCTCAATTGCCCAGCCATTCAGCTTGATATCACCTTGATCAAGGGCGAGTGCTTCGCCAGCAGCGATCCTGATCATTTGCTCGACCAAATCGAGCCCGGTCACGAGTTCGGTGACTGGATGTTCGACCTGAAGACGGGTGTTCATCTCTAGGAAGTAGAACTTGTTCTGTTTGCCGTCGACGATGAATTCGACCGTGCCGGCTGAGTGATAGCCAACCGCCCTCGCAAGGGCGACGGCCTGTTCACCCATTGCTTTGCGTGTCTCCGGGTCGAGAAATGGTGACGGCGCTTCCTCAATGACCTTTTGGTTGCGCCTCTGGATAGAACATTCGCGTTCTCCGAGGTAGACGATGTTCCCGTGCTTATCGCCGAGGACCTGAATTTCGATATGGCGAGGTTCAGTGACGAATCTCTCGATGAAGATGCGGTCGTCACCAAACGAGTTTTTCGCTTCATTGCGCGAGGCTTGGAAGCCTTCCCGGGCCTCTTGTTCATTCCAGGCAATGCGCATACCTTTCCCGCCGCCGCCCGCGGAAGCTTTGATCATCACCGGGAAACCGATCTGGGTGGCGATCCGCACGGCTTCGTCGGCGCTATCGATCAAATCCATGTGGCCGGGCACAGTGCTTACACCCGCCTCGGCCGCAAGTCGTTTGGAGGTGATTTTGTCACCCATTGCTTCAATTGCACCAACTGGCGGTCCGATGAATGTCAGGCCTTCCTTCTCCAGCGCTGCTGCAAAGCCCGCGTTTTCCGAAAGGAAACCGTAGCCTGGGTGGATGGCGTCAGCACCCGTGGATCGGATAGCATCCAGGATGCGATCAATCACGATATAGGACTGGTTTGAGGGGGCGGGGCCGATCCAAACAGCTTCGTCGGCCATGCGCACGTGCAGCGCGTTGCGGTCGGCGTCCGAATAAACAGCGACAGTAGCGATACCGAGGCGCTTTGCGGTTTTGATAACGCGGCAGGCAATTTCACCGCGATTAGCGATCAGGATTTTCTTGAACATGAGACTAGCCTGTTAAAGAGGTATCGTGTCGTGCTTCTTCCAGCGAGCATCGACCTGCTTGTTGCGAAGCGAGGCGAAAGCGCGGGCGATGCGGCGTCGGGACGAATGAGGCATGATAACCTCGTCGATGAATCCGCGTTCGGCGGCGACGAATGGATTGGCGAAACGTTCCTCGTATTCGCGCACGCGCGCCGCAATCTTGGCTGGATCGTCGACCTCGCCTCGATAAAGAATTTCGGTAGCGCCCTTTGCACCCATCACGGCGATCTCGGCGCTCGGCCAGGCATAGTTGATGTCCGCTCCGATATGCTTCGATGCCATCACGTCGTAGGCACCGCCGTAAGCCTTGCGGGTGATGAGCGTCACCATTGGTACGGTCGCCTGAGAGTAAGCAAACAAAAGCTTGGCGCCATGCTTGATCACGCCACCGTATTCCTGGGCAGTGCCGGGAAGAAAGCCCGGGACGTCCACGAGGGTGAGGATGGGGATATTAAACGCGTCACAGAAGCGGACGAAGCGCGCGGCTTTTCGCGACGAGTCGATATCGAGGCAGCCGGCGAGCACCGTCGGCTGATTGGCAACGATGCCGATACTTTGGCCCTCCATGCGAATGAAGCCGGTAATTATGTTGCGCGCAAATGACGGTTGGAGTTCGAAGAACTCGCCTTCATCGGCCAGCGCACAGATAAGCTCCTTCATGTCATAAGGCTTGTTGGAGCTATCAGGCATAAGCGTATCAAGCCGCTGCTCCAGGCGCTCGGGATCGTCGTGGAATGGGCGGGTAGGTGGCTTTTCCCGATTGTTGAGCGGTAGGAAATCAAAGAGCAGCCGCATATTTTCCAGCGTTTCAACGTCATCGTCGAAGGCCCCGTCGGCCACGGACGACTTGGCCGTGTGCGTGAGGGCGCCGCCAAGCTCCTCAGCCGTAACGATTTCATTTGTTACGGTCTTCACCACGTCAGGTCCCGTCACGAACATGTAGGAAGAGTCTCTGACCATGAAAATGAAGTCAGTCATGGCGGGCGAATAGACTGCACCCCCGGCACATGGCCCCATGATTACAGAAATCTGCGGGATAACGCCGGAGGCTTCGACATTCCTCTTGAAGACATCCGCGTAACCGGCGAGAGAGGCAACGCCTTCCTGAATGCGCGCACCGCCGGAATCATTGAGCCCAATGAGCGGCGCCCCATTCCGCAACGCCATGTCCATGATCTTGCAAATTTTCTGCGCGTGTGTTTCCGAAAGTGACCCACCGAGGACCGTAAAGTCCTGTGAAAACACATACACTTGCCGGCCGTTGATCGTTCCCCACCCGGTTACGACGCCGTCACCTGCGACCTTTTGATCCGCCATGCCAAAGTCGACACAGCGGTGCGTGACATACATGTCATATTCCTCGAAGGACCCTTGATCGAGTAAGACTTCCAGGCGCTCTCGGGCCGTCAGTTTGCCTTTTGCGTGCTGGGCTGCGACCCTGAGTTCACCACCGCCTGATCGCGCTTCGGCTCGCCGGGTTTCAAGCTGGTCCAAAATAGTCTGCATGTTCGCTCCCTATCTATCCGACCTTCTTAACGAAGCGACGAACGAACGAAAACGCTTGAACGCGGGCAGTTGTGGAGTTATAAAAATTCAAATAGTGAATTGCGAAGTTGCGAAGTTGGCTGCTGGAAAACTCTTCATCGGGCGCAAGGTGCGCGAACTTCGCCTCGAACATGGCACGACACAAAGTCAGTTCGCTGAAAGGCTGGGTATTTCTCTCAGCTATCTTAATCAGATTGAAAATAATCAGCGACCCGTGTCGGCGACGGTCCTGCTCGCCCTTGCCGACAAATTTGGCCTCGACATTACAGAGCTTTCAACCGGGGAGACCGACAGGCTGGCTTCAGCCGTTAGGGAAGCACTTGCAGATCCGCTTTTCGAATCTTACTCGCCGAGCCTCCAGGAATTGAAGCTGATTTTGCAAAACGCCCCAGGTTTTGCGCGTGCTTTGGTGAGCTGTCACCAGGCTTATCGCCGACATAGTGAACAGCTGGCGATCTTGGACGACCGGCTTGGACGGACAGCCTTCGTCGAAGGAACGCCCTACGACGAAGTGCGAGATTTCTTTCATTACGTCGACAATTACCTGCACGAACTTGACATGGCGGCAGAAGCTCTGGCGGCTGAGCTCGGACTTCAGGGTGGCGATGCCCAGCCCCTTCTTGCAGAGTTCCTCGAACGAAGGTTCGGCGTCCGGGTGGTTTACGACGCGTCAATGGCGAGTCACGTTCGCCACTTCGATCCCTCGGAGCGGATCCTGTCTCTCAACCCCTACCTGCCTTCCGAAACGCGAACGTTTCAGATCGCCGTTCAGACCGCCCAGAATTACGCTACGGGCGTCATCGAAGCAATCTTAAGCACTGCCGCGTTTCGGACGCGAGAAGCCGCCGAGGTTTGTAGGATCGGTCTGCATAATTACTTTGCGGGCGCACTTTTGATGCCCTACCAGATCTTCCTCGAGGCTGCTCGACGGTTGCGGCATGATATAGGATTGTTGGCAGCCCGGTTTGGTTCGTCGTTGGAGCAGGTCTGTCACCGGCTTTCCACGCTGCAACGACCGGGTTCGAAAGGGGTACCAATCTTTTTCGCCCGAATAGACCGGGCTGGCAACATTACTAAGCGCCACAGCGCCACCAAATTACAGTTTGCCCGTTTCGGGTCCGCGTGTCCTTTGTGGAACGCTCATCAGGCTTTCGAGGCGCCCGACCGCTTTATCCGGCAATTGGCCGAAACGCCAGATGGTGCGCGCTACCTTTGCCTTGCCACGCGCGTGAGCAAGGGTGTGGGCGGGTTTAGAATGCAGCGCTCGAGCTACGCTCTGGCGATCGGCTGCGAAATCTCCTACGCTGACGCCTTCGTCTATGCGGACGACCTTAATCTCGCAGACCGAACGGCCTTTGAGCCCATTGGCATTTCGTGTCTGACATGCGAACGGACCAACTGCGCGAGCCGCGCCATACCGCCGCTGCGAAAGCACATTTCGGTGGATCATAATGTCAAGGACGCGACGCCATACCAACTCGTCTAAATTGCGAAGAGCGCGATGGCGCAGGTGCGCTAGACCTCTGGATGCTCTCCAAATCGCAGAATGCTCGATTACTTGTAACCGCTGTCCCACCTCCATACCGTCCTTGCCGCCTTCAATTTTGGACAGTAACGCGCGCAGAGTTCAGGGGTCTCGTTTCGACAACTTCAAAGCCGGCGGCACTGGTGAGGCGGGCATGTCACCTTTAGCGCGCATCTCAGCCCGCGGACTCCGGACGACAGGGGCGTCGTTTCCTGAGACTTCCGGTCGGCACAATTAGGCGGCGGCTACCCAGAAGAGACGCCGCCGCTGGTTCATCCAATGAACTTACCGTCACGCCGAAACGTGTTGGGCAAAAAGCGCACCGAGCTTGTCAAAGGGGATGAAGAATTCGCAATGACGGAATGCGGACTTAGATCTTCCTTTCATGAGAGGAACTCATAAGATTTTGCTGCCTGGTAAGACTAAAACATTCGGTCCCGCCCGGATATAGGAATTGGAGCTGATTGGCGGATGCGCGCGTTCGGCGATCAGACATCAAACGATAAGAGGCTAACCATCCAAAAACCGTGGAGCAAATTTAAAGCCTGGCTGGAATACAATGCCGTTGCCGCTGGCGAGCGAACTCTTGAGCGAACACAACGGGCGGGCTTTGTTCTTGCCGTGCTAGGGCGCACTGTGGCCGTGGCGCTTCTCGCCTTCGCCTTCCTCTGGGGCTATCACTACCCAACGAACGTTGTGATCTTTGCGTTCACCTTCTGCCTGGCTGTGGCAGGGTTACTCGCCTTGACAACGGTGAACACCCGTTTCGAAAGCGCGGCGCGTTATCTGTTTTTCGCGATGGATGCGATTCTTGTGTCCTTGATCCTGGTCTACGCTCCCCTTAGCAGCGGAGATAACATCCCCCAGAACCTCGCTTTCCTGACAAGTCGGGTGCAGTATTACTACGTCGTCATCGCTGCCTCGGTGTTGACACTCTCTCCCGGGCTTGTCATTTCGACCGGAACGGCGTGCATCACGGGTCTTGCTCTTTCGACAATCCGGATCGTCGCCTCGATGCCCCACGTCCTGACGTTCGACGACCTCCCGTCGGGACCTTCTCGCCGGGTCTTCTACCAGGTCGTCCTCAGTCCGGACTTCATCGGCATTGCATCACGTGTCGAGGAAGGTTTGATTATGGCCGCCGTCACCGGCATCGCCGCCGTCGCTGTCCATCGCGCCCGGTCCGTCGTTCGCGCCCGGCTGGAATCAGAGAAACGGCGACGGCAAATTCAGCACCTTTTTGGCAAATATGTCCCAGCTCCGATCATTCGCGAACTTGAGCATGACGGCCAGCTCACGCCGCAGATGAAGGACGCCACGTTATTGTTTGCTGATGTTGAAGGCTTCACGGCGATCGCTGAGAACCTTGCCCCGGCACGAGTGATCGCACTGCTGAACGAGCTCTTTTCAAGCGTGGAGGCTATCGTGGGCGAGCGCGGCGGGCTTGTGGTGAATTACTTCGGCGATGCCCTGATTGCCTCCTTCAATATGCCTGTTCCACTTCTTGATCACGCCTTCCAGGCGGTATTGGCCGCGCAAGACATTCTTGACGCCGTCTCACGCACCGAATTTGACGGGCGACGCCTCAAGCTCAGAATCGGCATAGCAACAGGGACCGTGGCAGCGGGAACGGTCGGAGGTGAAGCACGACTGTCCTACACCCTTTATGGCGATACAGTGAACCTGTCACAACGGCTCGAGGCGTTGAACAAAAACCACAACACGCAATGTCTGTTGAGTGGCGACACATTCGAGCGGATCGCTGATCGGGTACCTGGGCTGAAGAGCCTGGGCGTTCTCGAAGTGCGCAACAGGAAGCAGCCTGTTGCGGTGTATGCGCTTCCCAACCCCGAGTAGTCGACCGAAGCCGACCTCTCATGGCGCCTCGATAGGGAAAATCTCTGGCGTACGGCCTCGTCAAGCCTCTCCAAGCTGCGCGCCGAGCTCGAAAAGCAGTTTTCGATGAGTGAAATCGGCTACCGCCCGGGCGGCCCCGCTCGCTATGTCACGTCAAGGAGACCAGCGGCCGCCTGGGCTTCATCACGCCGATCACCATAATTTCTGTGAGAGCTGCAACCGCGTACGCCTGACCTGCACCGTCACGCTCTACATGTGCCTTCGACAGAGCGACGCCGCCGACCGGCGCTCCGCCGTGCGCGCCGAAGACGACTGCTTGCTCTACGCCGCGATCGACGAAGCGATCTCCCGCAAGCCCGAGGGCCACGACTTCATCATCGACCGCACGCATAATCGCTCCGCCGTCAGCCGCCTTATGAGGGTCACCGATAAGTGACCTGATAGATCTCTCTCAGAAAGGAACACCACATGAAGATCGACAGAAATGGTTCTGATCTGAACGCTTAACTGGACCAGTTTTGGTTAGAGTTTTCCGGTACATTTTCCTGGCTGGGAAAGGAACGGAAGACGATGAAGGCATCGCAGTTTTCGGACGCTCAGAAAGCATTTGTTCTGAAGCAGGGTGACGAAGGTGTGCCGGTGGTGGAGATCTTCCGGAGGGCGGGAATCGGCCAGGCGACCTACTTCACCTTGGAACGGGTGTGCCGGAACGTCGGCTATCCGAAGACGATCCGTGTCGACCAGGGGCCTGAGTTCGTATCCCGCGATCTTGACCTTTGGGCCTATGCAGAGGGGGTGACCTTGGACTTCTCACGCCCAGGAAAACAGCAGGACAAGGCCTTCATCGAGGCACTTAACGGCCGCTTCCGAGCCGAATGTCTGAACCAGCACTGGTTGCTGACCCTTGCGGATGCCCGCGAAAAGATGGAGGATTGGCCCAGAGACTACAATGAGGTTCGGCCGCATGTGCCGTCGGCAATAAGGTGCCGATCTCACTAATGAATTCGGGAGGCGCAACCAGCCCGCCTCCCTGAATGAAGCCGGAAAACTCTAGTCTGCGCTGGTCCAGAGTTTGGGGGCGGATCAGTTCCATAGGCATCTATCAAGGGTCCGGCGGACTGGTTCACGGGAGCAGTCCGCATCGATCGCCATTGCGGCGAGCGAGACGAGATTGGCTCGACCACGTGAGCGAAAGATCAGTACCCGGCAATCCCAGAGATTGAAATGCCGCGCGCCGGCGCCTCCAATGGCGCAGGTGGTCAGTGGCAGGCCTTTAGCGTCCTACCGGATTGGTGAACCATATCGATAACAGCAATCTATGTGTGCCGACTAATCAATCAGTTTCTTATACGCTAGCGTTGGGGGAGAGGGTCAGCTTGATTGTCGCTCGGGTTTCGTAGGCTTGAGTTTGGTGCCTGTTGGTTACGCCTCGGAGAAACCGATTTTAGCAACACAACGAAAGCTGAGAGACAAGACCATCGTGACCTTAGCGGTGGTGCAAAGGGGAGGGCGCAATGAACAAGGACATTGACATCGTGATAGTGGGCGGCGGGGCTGCAGGCATTGCAGCGGCTCGGCACTTGGATAACGCGCGGTGTTCGTTCGTTCTGCTGGAAGCGTCGTCTCGACTTGGAGGACGGGCCTGGACCAAGATGACAGCGGGTCACCCGCTCGACCTCGGCTGCGGTTGGCTGCATTCGGCCGATCGCAACCCTTGGACCAAGATCGCAGAAGATGACGGATTCGTCATCGATCGAGCAAGTCCAGCTTGGAGCACGCAATTTCGAAATCTGGGATTTGCAACGGATGAACAAGCAGCGGCTGGACGAGCGATGCAGGACTGGCACGGTCGTCTTCAAGGCTTGATAGAGCGCACCGACAGCGCCGGCGACGGTCTGACCCCTGACGGCGAATGGAATAATTATATTCGGGCAATCTGCGGATTTTCCAATGGTGTCGCCCCCGAAATGATGTCGGCTGCGGATTATTTGGCCTACGACGCTGCATGCACCTACAATAACTGGAGGATTCCTGAGGGATATGGCTCGATGATCATATCCTCATTGCCATCGCGAACGCCGCTCTTCCTCGACACACCGGTCAACAGGATCTCTGATAACAGCAACGGATTGAGGATCGATACTAAGCGTGGCAGCCTTTCAGCGCGCGCCGCAATCCTAACGATGTCGACCAATGTCCTATCGGGGAACTCGGTCGCACTTCCGCCCGCGATCGATCCTTGGCGGCAGGCGGCTTCACTTCTGCCTTTAGGTAGCAATGAAAAGCTGTTTCTCAAGATAAAGGACAATTCCACATTCCTTGCCGAGACGCACCTGATCGGAAATCCCAAGGTTAGCGAAACGTGCGATTTTTATATTCGTCCGTTCGGTTGGCCAGTCATAGAATGCTATCTTGGCGGAGAAAGCGCCAAAATCGTCGGCCAGTATGACATTGCAGCAGGCTTCGAATTGGCAACTGAACAGCTTGTTAGACTCTTCGGCAGTGACGTTCGCAAGAAGGTTACCCCGATTATAGGCTCTAACTGGGGCCGTACCGAGTTGATTGACGGTGCGTACAGCTCTGCAAAACCAGGCCACAGCAAGGCGCGCCAGGTCCTCGCACAGTCATGGGACCAGCGCCTCTTTTTTGCGGGGGAGGCGACACATATGCACGACTACTCGACGGCGCACGGCGCATATGCAAGCGGCGCGCGGGCTGCGGGCGAGGCATTGTCGGCGCTAAAAAGCCGTCAGTTGCAGTTGGCTCTTTGACGCTTGAACGGCGGCCCGAAGCGAACAGCTTATCGCGGCGCCATTTTGCGTTCGCGGGATTGACTCGTTGTTCTCCCTGCATATGGCGGCCTGCCAAGCCGAGAAGGCGGCATCGCAGAAGCTAGGAGGCGCTGGACCCTTCGCCGGAAGCCAGGAAGGCCGCGCGATCACGGTAGCGCCTTAGGACGCATGATCCCATCCCAAGCAGATGAAAGGGTCTGGATGCGCCCGTAATAAGCGGCGCGTTCAGCATTCATTTGCGGGAGTTCGACAACGGTTCCAATTTGATCGGGCGGCTCGTAGTAGACCGCCGCTCGCGACAGCCAGAACGGCAGTCACTTCGAGGAATCCATTCTGCTCCAGATGTCGCTGAGCGGCGTCCATGTCATCCGGCCAGAAGGCGATATGATGCAGCCCTTCACGACCGCATCGAGAAACTCTTTATAGCACGATGGTGCATCGTTGGACTGATGGATGAGGTCGATTTGCACGTCACCGAAATAGGCAAAGTCGAGCGTGATATCTACGTCCGTCGGCCGTTTCCAATGCACAACGTCGCGGCCACCGCGCGAATTCTCGATCACCACGAACGGCCCGACCCTTCAGGACTTGGCCCAGAAAGCCATCGCCTCGTCGAGGTTCCAGACCACGTAGGCGAGTTGCAGGCGCCTGCCGAGTATCGCTGTTTGCGTCAGATTGGCTGGCAACATTCGTTGTTTCCTCCGCGGCTAGGGCGCGTCACGCATGCTCACGAATTGCCAATGGAGCCACTCCACCTTGTCACGCGAAGCGGAGTGGACTCACCTTCTTGATGTGATCACGCGCCCTTGGGGGGACGTTGGCTGAAGCGTCGATCGAAGATGAATTCAGCCATTCGGTTTTTCATCATTTCGACCGAGCCGCCGGCAATCATCCAACCCTTAGTGCGCAGCATGCAATACTCTGCCAAGGTTTCGCGGCTGTATCCCATCCCGCCCATGATCTGAACGGCTTCACACGCAACCTCGAATCCGACCTGATTGCAGGCGAGCTTTGCAAGGGTGGTATCGTATGCGGACGGAAGACCAGTATCTGCTCCGACCGCCGCCTTGTAGAGAAGAAGTTGGGCGGATTCGAGTTTCATTGCCATGTCGGCAAACTTCCATTGCAGCCCCTGGAACTCGCAAAGTGCCCGGCCGAACTGCTTACGTTCGATAGCATAGTCGCGTGCAAGGTTGTACGCATGGCGACCGATTGCCAAAGATCGGGCGGTATTGCCGATCCGTTCGGCGTTGAAGGCGGCGATCTGCTGCTTGAAACCACCCGGCCCGAGCAGCAGGTTATTTTTGGGCACGCGCGCATTTTCAAAATAAAGCGGGCACCACTCCTCGCCGCTCATGAATTCCGATGGCTCACCAACTGTGAATCCTGGCGTCCCCTTTTCGATGATGATCGACCCGATACCATCGAGACCCGGAGCAAATCGGCAGTAGACAAGAAAGATCGAGGCGTCGCGGCTATGCGTCCCAAAAACTTTCTGACCATTGACGATATAATCGTCGCCATCTTCTTTCACGGATGTGCGCAGATCGGTCGCAGCAGATCCCGCTTCAGGTTCACTCATACCAAGCGAGATAACTATTTCACCCGAAAGAAGGGGTGCGAGCCACTTAGCCTTTTGCTCCGCGTTCGCATATTCTGCGAAAGTTCTGATTGCACCGAAATTCCCCGCCTGGATGATATCGGCGCTCTTAGGGCAAACCAACGCCATCTGCTCGATCGCGATGACGGCATCCATTAGAGTTCCACCCATACCACCATCTTCGGGTTTGATGGTGATGCCAAGGAGACCCTGACTTGCGATCATTTTGGCTTCCGCCCACGGGTATTCCTTGGAGTGGGCCCGCTTGAGGGCTCCGTCCTTCAGCTTATCATGGGCGAAGCGGCGAACGCTTTCCGCAAAAAGCGCCTGTTCGTCAGTGAGCGCGAAATCCATAAACTCCTCCAATTCGATCGGGACTAACCTTAAAGCCGCTGGGGGAACATCCATTCATCGACGAGCCACAAACGGCATTATCTAAGCTAATCTCATTTAATAGGACATCTTTCAAGCGGTTTTTGAGTGGGGTGATAACGCTGAAAAGGGTAAGGGAGCGGTTGACGAGATGATCTCCTTGTCCGCAAGAGCGGACGGAGAGACGCAACTCTCTCGCGACAAACCCTCGGCGAGCCGCCTGCCGGGTCCCCTGCCACGCCCAGACAAGTTGGTTCACATTATAGGATTTTATCTCTATAGCTGCGCTGGACCGTTGGAAGACAAACGCTCGCCCTAATCTGACTCAGTATGCATTGAAGAGAAAGTGGCGCAGGCGACACGATGTCTGCAGTGGCACGGTCGATAGGCTGAGGGAGGGCCACATCGTGGAGACATACGACTACGTGATTATTGGAGCAGGATCGGCGGGCTGCGCAGTCACGCGAAGCTTGGTAGAGGATCCTGAAAACCAAGTGCTGCTTTTGGAGGCAGGTTCTCACGCGAACAGATTTTGGGTCAATACCCCTGCTGGGATGGCGAAGCTCTATTTCCATAAGGATTTGAATTGGAACTTTCACACCGAGCCAATGCCGGCGCTTAACAATCGCCAGATGTATTGGCCGCGAGGAAAGCTTCTGGGCGGCTCAAGTTCCATCAACGGCATGATTTTCATCCGCGGCCACCGGAGCGATTTTGACTGTTGGCGAGACCAAGGCAATCCAGGCTGGGGCTACGACGATCTTCTTCCTTACTTCCGGCAGATGGAACATTTCGAACGGCGATCTGATCGTTGGCGCGGTCAGAATGGGCCGCTTTGGGTGAGCGACCCGGTCAAGAAAATGCCATCGAGTTATGACTTCATCGAAACAGCCAAGCATTTGCAGATTCCAGAGACGGAAGACATGAATGGCGAGGTGCATGATGGCGTCGGTTTCATGCAGCATACGATCAAGAATGGACAGCGCTGGTCCGCATATAAGGCATTCGTAAAGCCGATCCTCAACCGTCCGAACTTAACGCTACGAACCGAGGCGCATGTGCAGCGCATCTTGTTCGAGGGGTGCGTCGCCGTCGGAGTGGAAATTCTTCATAAAGGCGAGCTCAGAAAAATACGGGCGAGACGCGAGGTTATTGTCTCGAGCGGAGCGATCAATTCGCCAAAACTGCTCATGCTGTCGGGTGTGGGCCCGGTCGATGAACTGCGGCGCCACGGTATTGCAATCAACCTGGCAAGCGAGGGCGTCGGCCAGAACTTGCAGGATCATTTCTACATTCATACCGGCTTTCGTACGACGCCGGAAAGCTCTTATAACGAACGCATCAGGGGCATACGAAAATACTGGGAAGGCTTTAAGTACCTTCTGACCCGCAAGGGTTACCTGGCCTTGGGTGCATCCCAAGTAGCCGCTTTCGTCAAGAGCGACCCGAGCCAGGACTATGCAGATCTCCAGATCAGTTTTCGCCCAATGACGTTTGATTTCCATCCTTCTGGGCGGATGATCGTCGAGACGTTTCCCGGTGTCGGTGCCTCCGTCTATCTTTGTCGCCCCAAGACACGTGGCACGATCACGTTGCGATCCGCCGACCCTTCCGACAAGGCAGTCTGCAATCCGAACTTCATGACCAACAGCGATGACATCGCCGCGATGATCAGCGGGTTCAAAATCACCCGGCAAATTATGAACACGGAGCCAATGGCCTCCCGTGTGATCGCCGAGGAGCTGCCCGGGCCATCGGTTAAGACGGACGAGGATATCCACCGGTATCTGCAAGATTACGGAGCAACGCCACAGCACACCGTCGGTACCTGCAAGATGGGCAATGATGACTTGTCGGTTGTGGACGAACGCCTGAAGGTTCGCGGCGTTGAGCGCCTGCGGATCGTCGATGCGTCGATCATGCCGCAGCTCACCTCTGGAAACACTAATGCGCCTTCGATTGTCATTGGCGTCAAAGGCGGCGACATGATCCGCCAGGATGCTTTGCCGCGTCGGCTCTCCGCTTAGAGCGTGGCGGGCGCTGGCCCGCTATCAGCGACAACGGGCTCTAGGAGTCGTGGACTCTTGGGATTCCCAAAGGTGAGCAAATCAGATTCAAGACTGTCTTTTGGAGGCAGTCATGGGTGTTTTAGATCGTCTCATTCTTCGCGATGACCAGTGGGAGCGGATGTCTCGTCATATCATTGGCGACGATCGCACGCGCGGTTCGTCTGGACGTGACAATCGCATGTTTGTGGAAGCGGTCTTGTGGATCGTGCGGACGGGTTCGCCCTGGCGCGATCTGCCGGAGGTGTTCGGTGATTGGAACAGCGTGTTTCGCCGCTTCAGCCGCTGGAGCCGAAAGGGTGTCTGGTGGCGTGTCTTTGAGGCGATGTCGGAGGATACCGACTTCGAATATCTGATCGTCGACAGCACTATTATTCGCGCCCACCAGCACGCCTCCGGCGCAAAAGAGGGGCTGAAGATCAGGCCCTTGGCCGTTCCCGCGGCGGCTTGAGCACCAAAATCCACATGGCGGTGCGTGGTCTTGGATGCCCTGTCCGCTTCGTCCTCACCGCCGGTCAGAAAGGCGATGCACCGCAAGCCGATCTCCTGATCGAAGACCTGCCAGCCGAGGTCGTCATGGCCGATACGGCCTACGACAGCGACCGGCTACGCAAACTCATTGCCGACAAGGGCGCGCAAGCGGTCATCCCGAACAATCCCTCGCGTGCCAAGAAGTATCCACTCGACAAGCAACTCTATGCTCAGCGTTATCTCGTCGAATGCTGCTTCTCGAAGCTCAAGCAGTTTCGACGCATCGCCACACGATATGAGAAAACCGTTCGAAATTACAAAGCCATGATCGCTCTGGCCGCAACAATCCTATGGCTCAGATAAGTGTCCACAGCTCCTAGACTGTGTGATCGGTACCCGCTACGGCATGTCCTGGCGTCGAGTAGGGTACGCCTCTCGGATGACGCCCACTTCAGCGACCGTTACCGCCGCCGTCTTCACCCGCTCTGTTTTTGAAATTTTCGAACTCCTCGACGACAAGTGGAAGCGCTGTCGACATGCCGTGCAAGTTTGATAGGCTGACGATTTCCAGAGCTTCCAAAATTTCATCCTTGCTCGCGCCCGCTTCCAGGGCCGCCTTCGTTTGGCCCGAGACGCCCCCATGATGAAATTGGAAAGCGTTCAAGGATACCATCAGGATGTGTTTGAATTTTTGTGGCAAGCTGGAACGGCGATAAAGTGGGTGCATGACTGTGTCATGGAGGCGCTCAAGCATGTCGGTTCACGCTCCGCCAAGATCTTCGTCCAGCCCCGTGCAGTACCGCGGTCAAGCTCGACCCGATCGAGGACCTCCTTTGTTCTTCTTTCGTCACTCGTCATGGCCAACGCGCCTCATCCATGTTGGCGTAAAATATCTCTAGTGGTGCGACTGAGGTCAACATGGATGGTATCGGCCTAGCAACTTCTTGAGCTAGGCTCTGGTGCGAGTATTTGACAAAATCCTACCTTGTAGGATATCTTTATACGACTGATTGGCAGTATTGATCGAAACACAGCCGTCGCGCCTCACGAAACGGTCGGGCCGGCGTTACAGGCACGTCAATGCAAAGCGACCATACAGGAGTTATAGCAGCATGAAGACCTACCAGCATTGGATCGGCGGAAGACATTATAGCCCGGCCTCAAATGAATGGATCGACACGACGGAACCGTACACGGGCAATGCCTGGGCAAAGATCGCCAGGGGCAACCAGAAAGATGCTGACGAAGCCGTCGCCTCGGCCCATGAAGCTATGTTTAATGGCCCTTGGGCTCGGATGAACCCAACCGAGCGTGGACACATCTTGCGTCGTATCGGCGATCTCCTGTCCGATCCGCAAAACGCCGAGCGATTGGCCCAGTACGAATCGCGCGACAATGGAAAGATCCTGGCGGAGATGCGCCATCAGCTGAAGACTATCCCAAGCCACTGGTATTACTTTGCCGGAATGGCAGACAAGATCGAAGGGACGGTCATCCCGGTCGACAAGAACGAGATGCTCGCGATGACTTATCGGGAACCGGTAGGCGTGGTAGCAGCGCTGACAGCCTGGAATTCTCCCCTCGGTTTCGTTGCCCTCAAGTGCCCGCCATTGCTGGCGGCGGGCTGCTCTGTCGTCGTAAAGCCTTCAGAATTTGCGTCGGTAAGCACGCTCGCTTTTGCAGAACTCACCAAGGAGGCTGGTCTTCCAGACGGCGTCCTGAACGTCGTCACCGGCTTCGGACAAGAAATCGGTGCTCGGCTCGTCGAGCATCCAGATGTCGCCATGGTCACTTTCACCGGGTCCGATGCGACGGGAAAGCGGATTTACGAAACCGCGGCGCGGGGGATGAAGCGGGCGGCGATGGAGCTTGGTGGCAAATCGCCAAACATCGTGTTCGAAGATGCTGATTTCGATCAGGCCTTGTTGGGTGCAGTAGCAGGTATTTTCGGGGCGGCTGGCCAGATGTGTACAGCCGGTTCAAGGCTTCTGGTGCAAAACTCGATAAAGGACGAGTTCATCGCACGGCTCAAGGATATGGCGCGCAACTTGAAACTCGGTGATCCCGCCAGTGCCGATACGCAGATAGGGCCCATCGCCACACAACCGCAGTTCGAAAAGGTGCTGCACTACGTCGATGTCGCCAAAGCCGATGGCGCCGATTGCATTTTGGGTGGGCATCCCGCAACCGGCCCGACCTTGACGGGCGGTCTGTTCTTCGAGCCGACTATCTTCACCGGCGTCACCAGCAAGATGCGCATCGCGCAGGAAGAAGTCTTTGGGCCGATCCTTTCGGTTATTGGCTTCGAGAACGAAGAAGAGGCTGTCACAATCGCCAATGATGTCATCTACGGCTTGGCTGCTGGCGTCTGGACGCGCGATATCGGCCGAGCCGTGCGCCTGTCAAAGGCACTGCATGCTGGAACAGTGTGGGTGAACACCTATCGCGCCTATAGTGCCATGGTTCCTTTTGGCGGGGTGAAGCATTCCGGCATTGGCCGAGAAAGCGGCCTTGACGCAATCAACGAGTTCTTGGAGACCAAGAGCGTATGGATTTCGACGGCACAATGCGGGCCAGCCAACAATTTTGTTCAGCGCTAGGGACGGATATGTCCGACTTCAGTTCTGCTCAAGACACCGGCCGTTGGGACTACATCGTCGTCGGTGCTGGCAGCGCGGGCAGCGTTGTCGCCGCAAGGCTAAGTGAAAATCCAGGAACCCGGGTGCTTCTGCTTGAATCTGGTCCTCCAGATTCGCTCCTCCTGAAAGCGTTTGGCCTTGGATACTATTTCTACCTGTCGCGCTACGAGTGGGGTTACTGGTCCGAACCCGACCCCACTCGGAACGGACGGACTGATCACTGGCGGCGTGGGCGGGTTGCCGGCGGCACGGGAAGCATCAATGGCATGAATTAACGCGGGCAACGCGCTCGGACTACGACCGATGGGCGGCCATGGGCAATATCGGATGGTCAGCGGACGAGGTGATGCCGCTGTTTCGAGCCTTGGAAGGTGTTGAACCGCCTTTCGAAAATGACCCCGACACCGCGGTGCGGCAGGTCCAGTACCTATTCGAGAAGTGAGACAGTGTCACCCTCACCGAGGCGTTCCTGGCATCAGCAGAAGCTGCCGGCTATGCGCGGACCCCAGACTACAACGGAACCCGGCAAAAAGGGGTCGCACGCGAGGAGTTTAACCAAATCCGCGGATTTCGGCGCACCTCCGCCGATGTCATTCTCAAGCCAGCTTTGCGACGCAAGAATCTGGAACTGTTGACACGCGCCCACGTCCATAAGCTCAATACTGGGCCTATTGGATCGATAGCATTATCCTACAGAAACGCTCTTCATTCGATACGCTTGCCGCTTTCGGCGTCGAAAAGGTGAACTGCTGAAACGTCGGGAAGGACTTTAATGGTCGAATGCCACTTAGCATTGATCCGTTTGCGGAAGACGGCCATCAGCTTGCTTTGCCCCAGCATGAAGACCACCGCGGTTTCAGCACCGGTCGGTTCAACGACGCGCACATCGCATTCAACGCCCGTTTCGCTGATAACGAAATGTTCCGGTCTCACTCCGTAAAGAAGGTATTTTCCCCTCGCACTGTCTGAGACCTGCCTGATGGGAAGCGTTATGCCGTCATCGGAAATGAACCGAGGCGAGCCATCGTCCATCAAGCGCCCACGGATGAAATTCATCGATGGCGAGCCGATGAAACCCGCAACGAACACGTTCTTGGGATGATCGTAAAGCTCGATTGGTGTCCCGACCTGTTCGAGGTGACCATTGCGCAAGACAGCGATTCTGTCAGCCATGGTCATTGCTTCGACCTGATCGTGGGTCACGTACACGGTGGTCGTTTTCAGACGTTGATAGAGCTCCTTGATCTCACCGCGCATCTGAACCCGCAGCTTTGCATCCAGGTTGGAGAGTGGTTCATCAAAAAGAAACACCGCGGGATCGCGGACGATTGCGCGCCCCATCGCCACCCGCTGCCGTTGCCCGCCGGAAAGCTCGCGGGGATAGCGAGAAAGGTAAGGGACGAGGTCCAGGATCTCAGCGGCTTTTCGCACCCTCTGCTCGACCTCCTGCTTGGGAGTCTTGCGGAGCTTCAGCGCAAAGCCCATGTTTTCCGCCACTGTCTTGTGCGGGTAGAGCGCATAGCTCTGAAAAACCATGGCGATATCGCGATCTCGAGGAGGAAGGTCGTTCACGACCGCGTTGCCGATGCTGATGTCACCCTTGGTGACCTCCTCAAGCCCGGCGATCATGCGCAACAATGTGGACTTGCCGCAACCAGACGGTCCAACAAGAGCAATAAACTCACCATCCTTGATGGAAAGCGATACGCCATGCATGACCTCGAGCGCTCCATAGGACTTACGGATACCACTGATTTCTATTGATGCCATTGTAACCCTCCCGATTGAGATACGAATTGCGCTTAATGGGCGGACAAAGCGACGCGTGGTGGGAGACCCACTTTACGTCGCAGCCGACCACCACCGCGTCTAAGCTAGGCTTGCCTGCGACAGATACCGGCGTTTTAGTCCACCGACCTTCAGATTGATCGAAAACAGCGTGGTGACGCAGCAGATGTAGAGCCGGTTGAGGCTTGGTCCGCCACCGAATTCGACATTGCCGCAGACCTCAGGCGTTGTAATACAGCCGATCCGTTCTCCCCGCGGATTGAAGCATTGGACGCCGTCGCCAGCGCCGACCCATATATTTCCGCGCTCATCAAGTCGCATACCGTCGAAAATAAAAGCGTCGCATTCCGCAAAGACGCTGCCACCGGTCACGCGTCCGCCATCGCTGACGTCGAAAACGCGGATATGGGTGGGGCCTGAAGGGGAATGGGTTCGACCGCTATCGACAACGTAGATCTTTTTTTCATCCGGAGAGAACGCCAAGCCATTGGGCATTATCATGTCCGTGATAACGGCGTCGATCTTGCCCGACGACGGGTCGACGCGGAAGACATAGTGGGCGCGGATGTCGCTATCCGCTTTCGGGGCACCATAATTGTTATCAATTCCGTAGGTCGGGTCGGTAAACCAGATCGACCCATCGGATTTTACGACAACGTCATTAGGCGAGTTTAGCGCTTTGCCTTGCCAACTGTCGGCGATGATCGTGATCGATCCATCGTGTTCTGTCCGGGTCACACGGCGCGAGCCATGCTCGCAGGTGATAAGGCGCCCCAATTGATCGACCGTGTTTCCGTTCGCATGTTGTGATGGCTGCCGGAAGATGCTCACGGACCCGTCAGTCTCGTCCAACCGAAACATCCGGTCTCGCGGAATATCGGACCAGAGAAGGTAACGTCCGCCTCCGAAATAAGCCGGGCCCTCGCTGTAACCTGTGCCGGTGTGCAAGGTGATGAGATTTTCGTTGTGATCGACGAGCTCATCGAAGTCTGGGGAATAGCTTCGATAGGGTGCAGTCCGCTCCATTTTTCCTCCTCTGTCTCCGCCTCGCAACCGGATCTCCTCAGACGCCCGCGAGTCGTTTGAAAGTCGCATAGAATGAGACAATTTACAATAGCGTACATTGGCTGCGGCGATGAGCGACAATATCAGGATGCCGTGCCGCCTGACAGGCCCATGCATAAGTGCGATCACAACCCGCGTATCGCCCGCCACCACCCCCGCGAAAGGTTTTGAAGCTGACACTCTCTTGAGTCATAGGCAAGAAGTTGATCCAGAAGACCAAGGGAAAGATAAGATATTAAATCTCACTATTCAGGATGTGTGTTGACAGCGCGATAGGCGAGGGGGTAGCATGGTAGGATATTGGGGATTATCGATCATCCCCTTTGCTGCACTACTTAATATCAACAAGAGCATACCTCGGTGCTTGCGTGCATCATTATCACGCAACCGAAAGATTGGAGTTATCCGACGCATCTGAAAACTTAACTTGAAGTTGGAAATTTACGATTAGCACGTTTCGAAGATCTATTCAGTGGGACGAAGATCGACGACATCAACCGCTTCCGCACTGCCAAAAAGCTTGCCGCCTATGCCGGGCTTGTTCCGCATCGATCATATTCGAGCGGTAGTAAGACCTTCCACGGCAAGATCATCAAGCAGGGCAACAAAGTGGCTACGCTGGGCCTCCATCGAGGCGGTCGCTCCCGCCATTGACTGCGATGTACAGCTTCGAGCCCGGTACGAGCACTTGAAGATCCGAGAACGAAAAAGGCGCGCGAGGCAACCGCGGAAACCCTGATGCCTTGTCGGCTTGGTCACAGAGTGGCGTTCGGCTAGGCGCGTCGACGATATCCGGGTTGTCCTGATTGAACTCTAGCGAGCCCAGCAGGACTGGCCTGCGCTCATCAATGAGAATGGGAAACCGGGATCACGAATTAGAGAATGGCTCGAGAACCGAAGGACGCTTTTGTCCTGCGGACGAGAGAGATTTAGGCGATCGGCGAGAACGCCGATCAAAAACCAACCGCACCCAAGGAAAAGCCCGCAAATGCTGGTTTTTGCCTCTTGTGTTCTTTCATCGGAGAATCAATGACAAACGAAAAGAAGGACGGTCTGCAATCGGACCATCGCAACGCACGCTCGCGGCTTGTGGTCACGGGTATCGATACCGATGGGCGTTCTACCATAGTGAGTGACGCTCTGTCGGACAAACGGTTCGTCGGAGACGCATATTGTGTCAACATGATGTGGCAGGCGCGATCTGTTCCGGTAAGCGTCGAGGCGGAAAGTTCCATCACTGAAGTCAACTTCCGTCCCCCGCCGAATGGCGTCACCGTTGTGACGACAACCTTCCCCCCGGACAGCTCTTATGACTACAAGGCCGGATATGCCAAGTCTCTTGAGGATTGGGGTGCCAACCATCAACCAGGTCGAGACAACAATCCCGCGATGCACACTACCGATTCGATCGACATCGTCACGATTGTTGACGGTGAGATCTGGGCAATCCTGGAAGGCGCGGAGACCTTGATGAAAGCTGGAGACGTGCTGGTGCAGCGAGGCACGAGGCACGCGTGGGAAAATCGGAGCAACAGAGACTGCACGATCGTGGCAACGCTGTTGAGTGCAACACGGTAGGAGAATTGGTTTTCACGGATCAAGGCAAACAGCTTCCGTGAGGTCTGCGAGACAAGTGGTCAGGTTATCATTTGTGGTTGATCTGGCCGCTCACGACCTTGAGCCGTAACCCATATCGATGCTGACAGGTGCTTCGAGCGGCAATCACCAGCCTCGGTTCCCGAGGCAGCGCCAAAGGACTTGGTGCAATGGCAGGAACAAGGATCCTATTTTTCAGCCTCGACCACGCCATTAGCTAACAACGAATTATTTTCTCCTATCTTATGGGATTCTATCATACTCTTGATAAATTCTAAACGCCCCAGGGGGGGGGTGCCTTACGCCGGCGGTTTGCGAACTCCATCAATGTACGCTTGACATTAATCCTTCATGGTGAGACATATTTATGATATCGAACGGTGAGCGTCGGCTGACGCACGCTCGTCGTCGACATACGATAGCCGCACATGGGGAGAACGATATTATGGACTTGGGAATAACTGGCAAGCGCGCTGTTGTGATAGGTGGAAGTTCGGGCCTCGGCTACGCGGTGTGTGAACGGTTAGCTCAGGAGGGCGTTGAGCTTGTCGTGTTTGCAAGAGATCTTAGCAAGCTGAATACGGCAAAGGATCAGCTTCTCAAGATTCCGAATGCAAAGATCGACGTGGTCGCCGGCGACATTACGAGCGTGGATGATATCGAACGGTTGAAACAAATCATCAGTGAGACCGGGGGCGCACAGATTCTGATCTTGAATACGCCGCCTCCGCCACGTCCCATGTTCGACTTTCTCGCTGAACAGGATGATCAGCGGTGGGAAGATGCCTATCAGGGTCAGTTGAAAGGCGCACTCCTGGTTCTGCGAAAGTTGACACCACTTCTTCTCGGGCAAGGATGGGGACGGATCGTCGCGATCACCTCGGCCTCCATCAAGCAGCCGCTACCGAACCACGCGCTTTCCACAGTCTACCGAGCCGGCGTGCAAGCGGCACTCAAACATCTTTCGATGGAACTCGCCGAGCACGCAGTTACCGTCAATTCTGTTGCTCCCGCCGTCGTGGTGACATCGTCTTACCACACCGTGCACAACATCGAAGAGCGCGTCAGCCGCATTCCTCTGAAACGCGCAGGCAAGCCTGAGGAACTGGCGGCAACTGTTGCCTTCTTTGCATCCGATCTGGCGGGCTTCATTACCGGTGAAAATGTGCAGGTAGATGGCGGATTTACGAGGTCGCTCTATTAGCGCACAAGCGGTGCCTCGCTGTGGTGCCCGTAATATCGCACGGCCGCGCCGCAAGAAGAAGGTCCCTGCCACAGGCGAAAGAAAGTTCGAAGCGAGGCTAATGTGGACCGTTCGCAATCGCCTATTGGACTTTTGGTGCATCACCGTCCATTCCTCATCTACTGGATGGCGGGTCTAAGCGCGAATTTCGGCTGGCAGATCCAATTGGTAGCGGCGTCCTGGCTGATGACCGCGATGGACGGAAGACCAGAACTTGTGGCGCTGGTGCAGGCATCGGTGGCACTGCCCGTCATGCTATTGTCGTTGCCGGGCGGCGCAATCTCGGACGCCATTGGTGATCGCAAGATAGTGCTTTGGGCCCAGACCCTTCTTCTCGCTGTAAGTGTTGCCCTGGCTCTCCTGTCATACATCGAACGCTTGACGCCTGCCTTGCTATTAGCCTGCACATTCATGGTAGGATGCGGTCGAGCGTTGTATTATCCGGGCTGGCAGGCCATGGTTTTCGAATTCATCGAGAAAAAGCACGCGGTCAAGGCCGTAGCACTCAGCTCCAGCAACCTCAATATCGCGCGCAGTCTTGGTCCAGCGATCGGCGGCTCGATCGTCGCGATCGCTGGTGGGTTCGCCGCATTTTCGACAAGCGCGCTGACCAACGTGAGCGTGCTCTTGTTTGTTCTACGTTGGAAGGGCGGAAAGCGCGACACTGCTCTGCCGCCGGAACCTCTGGCCAGCGCGATGATTGCGGGCATACGCTACGTATCGCTGTCACCGTTGCTGGTGACGATAATGTTTCGCTCTCTGATCTTTAACATCGCTGCGATCGCTGTCCTGGCGCTGATGCCTCTTGTAGCCCGCGACCTGCTTGAGGGGGGGCCTACCTCATATGGTGTTTTGCTCGGCGCATTTGGCTTCGGTGCAGTCAGCGGAGCGCTCCTTATTGACATGATCAGGAGCCGGTTTTCGCTGGAGCCGTTTTTGGCAGCGGGTTTTCTCGGCTTTGCGATCTCTTCCATTGGGCTTGCCTGGAGCCCTCTGACGCTCGTCTCAATGCTCGCGAGCGCGCTTGGTGGGCTGAGTTGGGTGTTCGTTCAAGTGACCCTATATTCCTTGACGCAGATTTCCTCTCCCCGCTGGGTGTTGAGTCGTGCAATCGCGATCTTCCAGATGGCCGTCTTCGGAGGCAACGCCGCCGGCAGCTTCCTATGGGGACGACTGGCAAGCGAATATGGAACGAGTGCCTCTCTCGCAGCGTCTGCTGTGTTCCTGATCCTGGGCTCGGGACTGGCCCTGGTATTCAAGATACGTCCGCTAGAGCCGGACAAGCTCGATTCGAACAACCAATGGTCTGCACCGCAACCAAAGCTTGACATGGTGATGACGAGCGGGCCTGTGATCACGACTATCACCTATCGCATTTTGGACAGAGATGTTGAGCAGTTCCTTGAGGCGATGGGCCGTAAGAGACGCAACCGGATACGAGATGGGGCTTCGCGGTGGGCACTATCGCGCGACATGCAAGATCCCTGTGTCTGGTTCGAGCGCTTCTACGTCGCAACTTGGGCCGAAGCGCAGAGATTGCACGCGCGGCGGACAATGGAGAGTGCCGAACTCATCGACTATCTGCGCAGCCTGCATCAAGGCAGCGAGCGGCCTGAAGTCCATTACGAGCTTATTCGCGAGCCTTCACGCGGCGAGAGGCAGGCTAAGCCGATTTCCTTGGGGCCTTGAAGGTCTAGTTGGAGCCACTAACCGACTGCGCGTGCTGGCCGATCCGTGCCGACCGCGATGACCCCCACCCGGTCTGTCACCTGACGCCCAGCATCTCTGACGATTCCGACCACACGATCGATTTCCTCGCGATTGAAGTTGGAATCGGCGCCGGCGACACCGATGCTACCCAGGATCTGCCCGGCCTTGTTGAAGATCGGCGCAGCAATACCAATGACGTCGGGATTGAACTCCCCGATCGTCTTCGCATAACCTGCGCGGCGAATGTCGGCAAGTTTTTCGCGAAACGCGTCCCAGTCGGCGCCAAGCCCTGAGGTTGCAATGGAGCTACGGTGCTTCGCATAGATGCTGCGAAGCTGGTGTGGACCGAGATGGGCCAGTATGATCTTCGAGGCAGCGCCGCGAAACAGCGGTCGCCGCTGACCGCGGGAGAAGAGATGTGCTGGGCTATCGGGTGCAAGCTCTTCACGCACGCAAAGGACGGAACCGCTGAAAAGCGCGCAAAGAACGGCTGAAAGATTGGTCTCCTTGACCAAATTTTTTAGCGTAGGACCAGCAGCTTTGTAGAGCGGGTCGCAATGACGGATCTGAAGATCGAGCTCAATGATACGCGGACCGAGTGTGTAATGTCCGTTTGCAACTGGCGCAAGCATACCAATGTCGGCGAGCGCTTTGATGTAGCGATAGCCGGTTGAGCGGGATGTCCCAAGTGCTCTAATCAGACCATCACTGGACCACGCGGGCGCCGCCGCAGTAAAAAGATCAAGAAGGCTCAGCATCCTGACGAGGCTGTTTGAACCAAGGTCTTCGGATACTGGCTTTGACGATGTTTTCGTGGCGGAGACTGCGCGGGCAGTGGTGGTTTTCGCTGAACTTTTCGCCATCGTCCTTTATCTCGAAATGAGGCGCCGTCTGCGGCCTCGCCCGGTCAGTGATTTATTTCATAGTATTGGATAATCCGATGATTTGTCTACCCTTGGCGTGGACTATTCCCCACGCCTCAATGTCTGCATCTGGAGCAGGGACTCATGCGATTGCGCTATGTGCTTGGTGGCTGGCAGCCAAGCGGTGCCTCAAGAGATCCGTCAGCACGGCAATCGGCACGTCCGGGTCAAAACGGTCGATGACAGCAAACAGCTCGGCAGCCTTGTGCGGCCCTAGAGCGTTTACTGTGAGTTCATCGAGTTTTGCCTGATGCTCCTCCGGTGTGAACGGGTTGCTTGGCATACCTTTGCCGCCCTCCATGAACACCGTCTCTCGCGATCCGTCCTTGAAGGTGACATTGACTTCGCCGACGAAATTAAACGGGTATCGACGATCGAGCTCCTCGGAGTGCCTCAAGCGGACCCGACGGGAGAACTCAACAACAGGCGAGCCCTCATCCAGCGCAAAATCGCCATCAAGGAAGGCTCTGTGGGTCGCGTAGCCATTTCCCTTTCCCAGGACCGCAAGGCCCATCTGTAGTGTCAAACTGAATTGCAGCTCTTCGATATTTGCAGTGCCGTTTTGCTGAGCATGCGGATTGTCACCGAGCGTGCGCGTCATGCCTTGAATCACCGCTTCGACGGTCTCGATGTCATCGGCGCGATCCTGGAAGAGCCCCATCGCGTCGATGTAAGGATGATGAGCGCCGCAGCAGCAGTAGGCTTTTAGCCAGATGTTCGTGATGCGCTGCTCGAGAACGGTCGAAAAGGCTTGCATCGCATCGGCGATGACGACATCTCGGCGAATGAAATTCCGAAAAAATCCTTTTGGACCCGCCAGGTATCGCTTTGGTCCGGTGATCCCGACCTTTGCTAGTTTTGCAGCTTCAATGCCATTTCGCACGGCAATGCCGGCATGGATACGTTTGATTGAGCCGCCACTCTTTGTATACTCAGTTGTGCCCGAGGCGTGACTGAGGGCGATTGCCATTGCGTGAGTCGTCTGATCCACATCAAGACGGTAGAGTTTGGCGGCAACCGCAGCCGCACCGAAATTGGCAAGGACAGCATGCGCATGCCAGCCGGCATTAACAAGATCGGGCGCAGCGAGACGACCCAGACGGACATAGACTTCGTAGCCCGCCATCATTGCTTCGACAACCTGCCCAAAAGACGCTCCGAGCTCTTCACCCACAGCAATAGCGGTCGGCACTACGCAGCAGCCCGGGTGTCCGTTGCTGGCGACATCGTCATACTCAAAACCATGGCCGTAGGTCGCGTTGATGTAGGCTGCATCGCCTGCGTCGATCTTGCTCGCTTCGAGAACGACGGTCGAGGTCCCAGGACGTGGCTTACTGAGAAACCGGCGCGCATCCCGAGACCATGGAAGATCGCCCGCGCCGACTTGCAAGGCCAGTTGGTCCTTCATGAGGGCCTTGAGCGCCGGCACCGACGCTCGCTCAATATCGACCCATTTGAATTCATTGATGAAGCGCGACACAGCACCCTCGAAATCAACCTCGCCCGTGGCCTGTCCTTCTGGCATAATTCCCTCATTATTAGCAGCTGCATGGCAGAAATTCGGCATTGAGAATATCCTGCAGTGCGGGATATTGCAAGACAATACTCCCGAGCCCTGCTTCCTCGCCATGCGCGAGACACCCCATTTACCGCCTGCGAGATTTGACATTGTCCCGCATTATAGGATATCATAACGCCGGATTAACGTATTGAATGGGGTTAGTGATGACTGACGAAAGACAAGCGGTCGTTTATACAAACAACGCCAGCAATGGCGTGAGTCTGGTTACGATCAACCGCCCAGAGCGGCGAAATGCGCTTAACCTGGAGGTCAAGGATAAACTTTCGAACATCCTCCAAGCTCTCGAGCAAGACTCGTCTGTTCGTGTGATCGTGCTAACGGGAACGCAAAAGTGCTTTGTCGCAGGCACCGATCTCAACGAACTGGTCGATATGAAGGCAATTGATCATACGCTGCTCGTGACGGACCGTGTCTTCTCGGTTCTGCGCCGTTGCACTAAGCCTGTGATCGCAGCCGTTGAAGGATACGCTTTGGGTGGCGGATGCGAGCTGGCGCTCGCCTGTGATATCGTCATTTCCGGAGAGACGGCGCGTTTCGGTTTGCCGGAAATAAAGGTTGGCGTGATGCCAGGGGCGGGCGGCACGCAACGGCTTTTGCGAACGATAGGCAAATATCTAACGATGCGCTATGTTCTCACCGGTGATCCAATCATGGCGCGGGACGGCTTTTCAATGGGCTTCGTCTCCGAACTGACCAAAGATGGTGACGCCCTGCAAACGGCGTTGGAGCTGGCTCAAAAAATTGCCGCCATGCCGCCGTTGGCCACGAAAGCGATAAAGGAAGTGGTGCAGACCGGAGGCGATGCATCGCTGGACACCGCCTTGATGCTGGAGCGCAGGGCTTTTCAGCTGTTGTTTGACACCAACGATCAGACCGAGGGAATGCGAGCGTTCCTGGAAAAGCGCGAACCAAACTTCCTCGGGCACTGACCGATGGCTTCGTCTTCGTATCGTCGAGGTCGAAGAGAACCACCTTGGTGGCCGCCGATTTAAAGTGCTCTCCAAAATCTGCGGGGCTCGCCAGCTGCGGGTCAGCCCTGGCGGCTGCCATCCCGCCTGGCCCAATGCGTTATCAGATAGGTTCTGAAATCAACGACGGGCTTGGCTCTTGAGGCGACTCCCCCGTCAACTCCAGGGAAGATAACGCGTTTGGTTAAGCGCGTGTGGGTGAAGCTGAGAATTCCTTGGGGTCGCCCGCAGATAGTCGCGCCATCGCACATCGCTCTTGGTCGCAGCGCGCGACGCTGCGTAAGCCTCCATGCTGTCATATCCCCAAATCTGCACAACGCAATGGATCTTGCCGACGATCGAGGAATAGGAAGCGAAGCGGCTCGCCAACATGCTGGCTTAACACCGGTCTCGCCAGCGTCTTATACGCTTCGAGATAGGACGCAAGCGCCCCCGCGTGTACTGGTCCGTACGGATCGACAATCGGCTTGTCCCACTTGTTCACTCTCCCTTTTTCGACTCCAGCCCCACCCCGATCGCCGATGGACCATCCCGGCCTCGTAGCGGCTGATAACATCGGCCGTCAAAAAACCAAACGATCGGCTTGACAAACGCCCACGATTGGCAATTAATGTCAATATATGGGATTAAATTATGTCGCGGCAAGCGATGCATGATAGAGCACCTTTCGAACGGAAAGCGTTTGATGGGGAATTAAAACAGCGCGGCGTAGGGCCTCGCTAAGTCAAGGGATTTGCGGCAGCGCGGTACCAAACAATTTATTGCGCCGCCGCCTGAGAAAGAGAATCCAAAATGGTAGCACTTACTGCAGATGTGGGTCGGTTTCTTGCTGCAATTCGCTATGCTGGGCTTCCAGCCGAAGTCCTTCCGGTCGTCCGAGATGCTTTTGCAGATACCGTGGGCGTCGTCATGGCGGGCGTCGACCAGCGCATATCCAAGATCTTACGCAAGACGCTTGTTGAGCCGGGGGGCAGGCAAGAGGCCCGTGCCTGCCTGTCATCGCATCTCGTCGCAGGCCCCGATGCTGCTTTGCTCGCCGGCGCAATTGCGCACGCTCTCGACTATGGATGCCAGACGATGTCCGGTCATCCCGGCGGAGTGATCATCCCGGCGGTACTCGCAGAGGCTGAAGTTCTGGGATCGACTGGCGAGGAGATGGTCACAGCCTTCGTCGCCGGGTATGAAGTGTGGTGTGAGGTCTGGAGACGGAACAAGAACTACCATAAGGCAGGCTGGCATCCGACGGCCCTTCTTGGACCGGTAGCGACGGCGGCGGCCTGTGCGGTGCTTCGAAAACTATCGGCTGAGAAGGCACAAATGGCGATCGCCATCGCGGCCAGTCACTCCGGCGGCCTGTTTTCCAACTTCGGATCGATGACCAAAGGTTACCACTCGGGCATGGCCGCCCGAAATGGCGTTATCGCTGCGCGTCTTGCAGACGCCGGAATGACCGGTGGGCCAGATGCCCTGGAAAACAAGCAGGGCTTCCTTGCAGCATTCTCGTCAGGGGGAACGCCGGACACCGAGTCGCCGTCTCAGCTTGGCAAGGAATGGTACCTTCCGCGCTACAAGCTTCAGTTCAAGATGCATCCAAGCTGTTTCTTCATGCATCGATCCTTCGAGGGAACGTTGAAGATGCTCGAGGGTCGGAAAATCGATCCGCAAGAAGTGGAATCGGTTGAGGTCGAGATGGGCAGGGGGCAGGTGACGGTGCTTGTCCACGATCAACCCCAGAACCAGTACCAGGCCCAGTTTAGCGGGCAATTTGGCATTGCGGCGGCGGTTATTCTCGGCAAGTTCGGAGTGCCCGAGATCGCCGATGAGGTCGTCCAGAGACCGGACATGCAGGCCTTCTATCCGAAGGTAAAGCTGAAAGCGGTCGATGAATACGACCCACGCGATCCGGTTTTCTCACCAACTGAAACCGTAACCTTGAGGCTGAAGAGCGGTGAAGTAATTGACAGTGGTCCGATCGCAACCATTCCCGGTTACGCTGCAGAGCCATTAACGCCTGAAGAGCTGTGGACGAAGTTCCGTGACTGTACCCAGTTTACGCACACCGAACCCGAAGCACGAGAGCTCTTCGATCTGCTCCAGCGCGTCGATCGGCTGCCTTCGGTACAGGCTCTACCCACCTGCACATCAATTTTTCGCGACTAGAACAAGCGTTTCGCGCCCGTCGGGCAACACGCACATCATGAGGAGGCACCTATGGAAAAGAAAATGATCACGGTCTCGCAGGCCATCGCCCGGCTGCTTGAGACAATGGGAACGGAAGTTGTCTATGGCCTGAACGGCCACGGAAACTGGGGTTTGCTGGACGCGCTCGTGTACGAGACGAACATTACCTGCATCGGTGCGCGCATGGAAGACCAAGCTGTCGAACTGGCCGATGGCTACTGGCGTTACAAGCGCGGTGGACCGCTTCCGATCGTGACCACTAGCGTCGGGCCGGGCAACGCCAACATTATGCCAGCCATTGCCACCGCATATTATGAATCAATTGGCCTGCTGGCGCTTGTTGGCGTTGGGGCGACGCATTGGTTTGATCGAGGCGGGATTGAGGAGGCTTATCGCCAGGGCCCAGAGGACTTTGCAGGCGCGATCCGACCGATCTGCAAGAAGGCCGTCATGGCAACCCGTCCTGATACGTGTATCGATATGTTCCTGCGCGCCTACAAGACCGCACTGACGGGTCGCCCGGGGCCGGTGGTCATGGCTATCCCGTTCGACATCCAGCACGCCCTTATTCCCGAAGATAGCCTCCCTGACCCGCTTCCGTACATGCGCGTGCGCCGTCCGGGCCCCGATCCCGACGGAATTGTCGCCGCAGTCGAACTCCTCAAGGCCGCCAAACGCCCCCTCGTTGTTTTCGGCAGCGGCATCGCCAATAGCGGTGCGTATCAAGCGCTCCAAGATTTTGCCGAAGCGACCGGCACGCCCGTTGTAGCAACCTCGGCCGGCAAGGCGGCATTTCCCGAAAAGCACCGCCTGTCTGCCGGCACGGTCGGTCGCGCCGGTACGCTGCACGGCAACCATCTGGCGCGCCGTTCCGATCTGATCATCGGCGTGGGCACCCACTTTACCGACATTGATTCGGGTGGCTGGACGCTGTTTGACATTCCCGGCAACGCCAAATTGATCCATATCGACATCGACGAGAACGAGCTTGGTCGCGCTTATCCCACCGATGTTGCTCTGAACTCCGATGCCCGCCTTGCCCTCGAAGCCTTTACGAAGGCTGCGCAGGCATCAGGTGTAGGCGAAAAGGCCGATTGGACTGGGGAACTCGAAAAGGAGCGCGCTGCTTTCGAGAAAGCCGTCAAGCCACTGCGCACCTCTGCGATTTCGCCTCTGCATTATGCAAGGGTCTGCGAAGACGTCAGCCAGGTGGTTGAACAGACCTGCCCGGATGCCGTCATCACCTTCGATACTGGCCATATGCTGAGCTTTGGTCCAGCATTTATTCGCGCCTCTTCGCGAAACGTCTACCACAGCAGCTTCATGCACCGCATGGGATGGAGCGCTTCGGCGGCGATCGGCGCCAGTATGGCCAGCGGAGGAAAACCGGCGATCGCCCTGTTGGGAGACGGCGCCTTCATCATGCGCAATACGGTCATGCTGACGGCTGTTGAGCAGAAGCTTCCCGTCATCGCCATCGTCTTTGACAACAAGTCGTTGCAGATCGAGCGCGAGGCAATGTTCAAGATTTACGGACGTGAGTCGCTCTGCGACTACCGCAAGAAGGACGAGACGGAACTTTGGGGGCCAGACTTCGTGAAGATGGCTGAAGGAATGGGGTGCGTTGGCGTTCGCGTCGACAAGGCGGAAGACTTCAAGCCAGCTTTCGAAGCGGCCATGGCAAGTGGCTTGCCGACAGTCATTAGTGTCGCAACCGAAATCGAGACGCCGCAGTACCGCTCCGCTTGGTACCCCTATCCGAAGAACTGGAACGAAACGTGGAAGCCCGGCCTCGTGGCTGGAGAAACCGGCAAGGCGTTCGAGATGCCGACTTTCGAGAAGCACGCCAGCGAGTGAGGAGATCAGTCTGATGACAAAGCTTGACCTTAAAGACCCCACACTTCTGCGCATGTCAGCCTTTGTCGACGGCAAATGGATCAACGCCGACAATGCGGAAACGATAACCGTGACAAACCCGGCGACCGGAGCGGTCGTCGGCACGGTACCCAAAATGGGTGGTGTAGAGGCACGACGCGCCATCGAGGCGGCCGACATCGCACTTGGAAAATGGAGAAAAGTTCTTGCCAAGGATCGCGGGAAACTGCTGCGCCGCTGGTTCGACTTGATCATCGAAAATGCGGACGACCTTGCTCTCATTCTCACGTCTGAGCAGGGCAAGACGTTGGCGGAAGCGAAAAGCGAGGTGGTAAGCGGCGCCGCGTTCATCGAATGGTTTGCCGAAGAAGCACGGCGGACCTATGGTGAAACGATCCCGACGCCTGCGAATGATCGCCGGGTTGTGGTGATAAAACAACCAGTCGGCGTTTGCGTTGCAATAACACCCTGGAACTTTCCCAACACCATCATTACCCGCAAAGCCGGTGCGGCCCTCGCTGCAGGATGCACCATGGTCGTCCGTCCCGCCAGCACCACACCGTTCACCGCTTTGGCGCTGGCGGAGCTTGCCGATCGTGCAGGCATTCCGCCTGGTGTGCTCAGTGTGGTCACTGGCGGCTCGCGCGAGATTGGTGCGGAATTCACCTCGAACCCGGTTGTGCGGAAACTCTCATTTACTGGGTCGACGCAGGTCGGACGCACGTTGATGCAGCAATGCGCTGGAACGGTAAAGAAACTCGCTCTGGAGCTCGGAGGCAACGCGCCTTTCATTGTTTTTGATGACGCCGACATCGACGCCGCGGTTGCCGGCGCCATGGGGTCGAAGTTTCGCAACACCGGACAGGCGTGCGTCGGAACTAATCGGTTCTACATTCACGATAAAGTATACGACGAGTTTGTCGAAAAATTCCTGTCTAAGGTCGCGGAATTGAAAGTTGGATCGGGGACCGATCCGGGCGTAACCTTCGGTCCGGTGCATGACATGGGCGGGGTTCGCAAGACGGAAGAGCATATCGCTGACGCACTTGAGAATGGGGCGAAGCTCCTCACTGGCGGCAAGAGGCACTCCCTTGGTGGGACCTTCTTCGAGCCGACGGTGATTGGCGAAGCAACAGCCGAGATGAAGGTCGCACACGAAGAAACCTTTGGACCACTCGCATCCATTTTCCGCTTTTCTGATGAGGAAGAACTGATTGCGGCGGCTAACGATACCGAGTTCGGTCTGGCGTCCTATTTCTATAGCCGCGATATTGGGCGCATCTGGCGCGTTGCCGAGGCGCTGGAGACCGGCATGGTTGGCGTTAACATCGGGTTGATGGCTAACGAAGCCGTCCCCTTCGGCGGTATCAAGGAGTCCGGTATGGGCCGTGAAGGCTCTCACTATGGCATCGACGATTATATGGAAGTCAAATATATCTGCATGGCCGGGATCTGAAGGCCCCTGGAAAAACAATCGGGCGGCGCACGGGGTTTCCCGCGCGCCGTTTCATTTTGCCGGTGATCGAACCGGATGCACCAGGACTGCGCCAGAACCAAGTACTGTCACTGCGCGCCTGTCCTGTCCCTGAACGCTTGAATTTCTTCCATTACCATAGGAAGGGCTTTCGACATTCCATAAAGATTTGAGATTGCAACGATCTCAAGCGCTTCTAAAATTTCTTCCTCGCTTGCTCCATTTTGGAGAGCGGCGCGCGTTTGAGTTCGAACGCCAAATTCGTGGAACTGGGACGCGTTCAAGCACACCACCAAGACGTACTTGAACTTCAATGGCAACGTCTGCCGTTCATGAAGAACGTGCATGACGAGCTCATGCACGCGTTCAAGCATGTCAGGATCACGCTGAGCGAGCATGCGTGTCCATCCGCGCGCCATGCCGCGCTCGCGCTCCACGCGTTCCAGCACTTCTTGGGCTTCGCCCAGGTCGCATTCAGTCACTCGCTACTTGCTATTCTAACTGGGGTGAAAAATCCCGACTTTTATCTCCTTATCTCATAATATGGTATGCCACTACCAACGCAATCTCGTTCGCAGCAAAGTCATGAACGACAAACTCCCTTGAGAATGATTTATTATCCTGTACTGTGGGATTATATACATTGCTGAGCATGGGGCGCGACGTGACACACTTCGGTGCAACTCGTGACGATGGTAGCGCAGGCATGGAAATATTCGACTTCATCGTTGTTGGCGCTGGTTCCGCCGGCTGTGCAGCAGCCAGTCGCCTTAGCGAATCCGGCCGGTATAGCGTTCTCCTGCTTGAGGCCGGTGGGCCAGATAACGACCTCTGGATCCACGTCCCAATGGGATTTGGAAAGACATTCGTCAACGAGAGACTTACCTGGCAGTTTACGACCGAGCCAGTGCCCGCGCTTTCAGGTCGGCGTATCTTTACCCCGTCGGGACGTGTCGTTGGCGGATCGAGTTCGATCAACGGCCTAGTTTATTGCCGCGGACAATCGGCCGACTTTGACAACTGGCGTCAGGATGGTAACGCCGGATGGAGCTACGCCGACGTCTTGCCGTTCTTTCGTCGATCGGAAGACCAGCAAAATGGTGCGGATGACTATCACGGCACGGACGGACCGCTGGCTGTTTCCGACCTCGTAGACCGCAACCCACTATGCCGCGCCTTCGTCGACAGCGCTTTGGCGGCAGGCTTCACGAGCAACAACGACTTCAACGGGGAGACGCAGGACGGCGCCGGTTACTTCCAGATGACAGCGCGAAATGGGCGCCGCTCAAGCAGCGCTGTCGCTTTCCTGTCAGGCGCACGTGCAAGACAGAATCTCGTCTTGCGCACGCATGCGCAGGTCGAGCAGTTGCTCATTGAAGACGGTCGCGTTATCGCGGTTCGCTATACCATGGGCCAGGGGCCTGTTATCGCGCATGCGCGGCAGAAAGTGATCTTATCTGCAGGCGCCATCAATACGCCTGCGATCTTGCAGCGATCCGGCATCGGCCGCGGTGAATGGTTGCGCGAGGCGGGTATAGAGGTGCAGCACGAGCTGCGGGGAGTGGGCTCGAACCTTCATGATCACGTGCAAGCCCGTCTGGTGATGAAGAGTCGACGCAAGACGCTCAATTCTCAGGTTCGCAGCCCTATGAGCAAGGTCGCCATGGCTTTGCAATATGCGCTCTTCAGGCGCGGCCCGCTGACATCCTCTGGGGCTCAGTCGGGCTGCTTCATCCGCTCGCGCCCCGGTCTGGAGCGCCCGGACGCCTTGCTGATGTTCATGCCGTTCAGCAGCACTGACTACCGCAAAGGCCTCGATCGTTTCCCGGGTTTTTCGGTATCTGCTTTCCAACTGCGCCCCGCGAGCCGCGGCTCTGTTCGGGTCCGCTCGGCAAACTGGCGCGAAGCACCTCTCATAGCGCCCAATTATCTCGAGAGCGAGCTTGACCAGCAAACGCTGATCGCTTCTCTACGCATAGCAAGGAAAATTGTCGCCTGCGATCCGCTCAGTGGCCAAATCGAGCGCGAGGTACGTCCCGGCTTGGATGTGTCCAGCGACGCTGAACTTCTGGATTACATCAGAGGGGCAGCAGGGTCTGTGTACCATCCGGTCGGGACATGCAAGATGGGCGGCGGTTCGGATGCTGTTGTCGATGCGAGGCTTCGGGTTCATGGGCTAGATGGACTGGTGGTCGCCGATGCGTCGATTATGCCTTCGATCGTTTCGGCGCCCACCAACGCGACATCGATCATGATCGGCGAACGGGCAGCTGCGTTCCTGCTGGAGGGCTGATCACGCGTGCCGCGGTGCAGCCGCGACAATCTATACTCCGGTTGCTAGGGCGAGGCAGGCGACGAGAACACGGTGGGAAATAGCCAAAGTTCCGCTTTTGGAGAGGAGACGCGAAAATGGCGACCATCAATTTGGAAGGTGCAATCGTGCCGGTGACAGGGGCATCGGGATTGGGCTTGCCATCTGCAAGCGTTTGCGCGAGCTGGGTGCTTATCCAATCGCGCTCGATTTGAGTGCCGAATTCTTGGAGGCTGCCGTGCGCGAGCTCTACCCGGACGAAGACGGATCGCGCTTCGCCTACGTCGTCAATGTCTGCGATGCGCGGGCGGTCGAACAAACTGTGCGGCCCGTTGCACGTGACCATGGATCGATCACCCACGCGGTGGCAGGCCCCGGTATTTGCCGTGGAGCTTGGTTCAAAAGGTGTCCCCGACAACAGCGTTGCAGTACTGATCGACACGCCCATCCAAAAAGCCAATGTCGGCAACTGTTTCAGCTGTCGCCGAGAGGACCGCCCTGAAGCGGATGGCACGCCTGAGGAGGTGGCTGATGCGGTCGTCTTCCTGCTCTCGGACATGTCCTCCTACATCACCGGCCATGCGCTTGTCGCGGATGGCGGCCTGAGCACGCGCTACAACTGATTGGATGGGATGGGATGGAGCAGGCGATGCACAGACTTTCCCCCCTGTCAGCAGACATAAATAGCCCCCGACCTCATCCAGGCTATCAGGTCGAGGCGCGGAGGCACGCTCTTCGACATCGATCGACTGCTTATCCACAGTCCCTGCTTTTGCCGCTGGATGGACAGCACATGCCGGTGCGGTCAGATCGCAGCTTTCCCTGGAGTCAAGACTTCGTGAACTCGCGATTGTTGCCGTAAGCATTGTGATGGAAACGCATTGCGAGGTGGCCAGCCATGGCCCGGTCTTTCTGGAGGCGGGCGGATCACAACCGCAGCTCGAGGCGCTAAGCGACATTGATGGCGCCCGCGATCGGAGCCTTCTTTTCAGCGCGACGGAACGGGCTGTGATCGCCTTGGCGATTGAGATGACCCGCTTCATTCGGGTGTCTGATTACTTTCTTGACGGCCAAGCGTTATTGCGGATCTGCGTCACGTCGCCACATCCTTTCACACATTGTTGTATTCTTCCCGCCAATTGGGATCTGTTATGACAGGAAGTCGCCAATGCTAGGTATTTCGGGGCTCTTTCGTCAACTTCGTTGAGACTATGGCCTTCTTCCGTCCGCAGTTACGAACGCGGTTTGACCGTAATAAAATCTCATGATACGGTATTTATGTATTATTCAACGAACCGGGAGGGTTTCCATGCAAATCAACCGACGCAAACTTTTGAAGTATGCTGCCGCTGGCGGGGTCGCTTCAATGGTGGGCCCAGCATACGCACAGCAACAGCAACCATTCCGGATTGGCGTCTTGTGTGACCAGTCGTCCGTGAACTCGACCTCCGGCGGCAAGGGGTCAATCACTGCGATCCAGCTGGCTGTCGAAGATTTCGGCGGCCAGGTCCTTGGGCGCCCGATCGAAGTTCTCACAGCCGACCATCAAAATAAGGTGGAAATCGCGTCCGGCATTGCCCGCGAGTGGATGGAAACAAAGAATGTCGAGGCATTTTTTGACCTACAGAACTCCGCTTGCGCTCTCGCAGTGATGGGACTTGCATCCGCCAAGAATAAAGTTGCCGTTGTATCGAATGCCCATTCCTCGCAGCTGACAGGCAAGCAATGCACGCCGACCTCGTTTCATTGGACTTACGACACTTACCAACTGTCGGGCGTGCAGCCTCAAGCATTCGTGGGAATGGGCAAGAAACGCTGGTTCCTGTTGAATTGGGACTACGCGTTCGGGATTTCGCTTGAACAGGATTTTCGCCGTTCACTCGAGGCGCTCGGGGCTGAGGTCGTTGGGTCTGTGAGGGTCCCAGCTGGCGCTTCGGATTTCAGCTCGGCAATTCTTGCTGCTGCCAATTCGGGCGCAGATGTCGTCCAAGTCGGGGTTGCTGGTACAGATCTTTTGAACCTCATCAAGTCAGCTCGTGAATTCGGGCTCGATAGCGCCGCTACACTGGCGACCACAAGCATTACCCTGGTTGATGTCGAATTGCTCGGTCTGGAAGCAGCGCAGGGCCTCTACGTCAACGAAGTCTTCTATTGGGATCAGAATGAAAAGACCCGTGCGTGGTCGAAGCGTTATATCGACAAGGTCGGCATTCCCCCGAATGGCGAGCGCGCGTGTGGTTATAGCGGCGCGCTCCACTATTTGAAGGCGGTGGCAAAGACCGGTAGCGCCGATGGCGCGGCGATCGCCCGTGAAATGCGCAATACGCCGGTGAATGATCTTCTGAGTGACAACCTGACCGTTCGCCCTGATGGTCTGTGCGTTCGCGATATGTACCTCTACAAGGTCAAGTCGCCGAGCGAGTCGAAGACGAAGTTCGATGATTACGAGTACGTCTCGAAGGTTACCGGCGAAAGCTCGGTTCGCCCCTTGAGCGTCAGCGAGTGCCAGCTCGTCAAGACGTAAGTCCAGTCGCATTCGGTGAGCATGGGAGGAGCCGACTTTGTCGGACACTGATATCATATTGCAAACAAGAGAACTGCGGCGCGACTTCGGTGGCTTTCGAGCAATCGATGGCGTCAGCCTCGATATTCGGCGCGGCCAGATCCATGCGATCATCGGACCGAACGGTGCAGGCAAAACAACGACGTTCAATATGCTCACCAAGTTCCTCGCGCCAACAGCGGGCAGCATCACCTTTGACGGAATTGATATCACGTCAGCTGGACCCGCTCAGGTCGCTTCATTAGGAATGGTCCGCTCATTCCAGATCTCCTCTACCTTCGGGCGGCTCACAGCCTTGCAAAATGTCAGAATCGCCTTGCTGCGGGCTGCCAGCGAAACGCATCAATTTTGGCGCAGTCCCGACCACATGAACAAGCACAACGATCGAGCAATGCAGCTCCTGGGTCACGTCGGGCTGGAGACCTGGGCTCACCATCCCGCGGCCCTACTTCCCTATGGACGCAAGCGCGCGCTCGAACTTGCCACCACACTTGCACTTGATCCGAAAATTCTGTTGCTGGACGAGCCAACAGCGGGCATGGGGCAGGAGGACATCCAAACCATTGCTAGCCTCGTCAAGTCGCTCGCCGGCACGAAGACCATCGTGATTGTCGAGCATAATCTCAAGGTGATCTCCGAGCTCGCGGACCGGATCTCGGTCATGGTGCGAGGTCGTGTCGTTTGCGAAGGCGACTACGCGACAGTGTCTTCCAATCCCGACGTCAAGGCCGCTTACCTGGGTTCTGCTCATGTCTAACATTGTAACGGCGCCAAACCTGACAGTCGTCCCTTCCGAGAAGAAACCGGTACTGGAAGTGCGCAATCTGAATGCCTGGTACGACGAGAGCCACGTACTGCATGGGGTCGACATACAGCTCAACGAAGGAGAGCTGGTAGTCTTGATCGGCAAGAACGGCGCCGGCAAGACCACCACGCTGCGCAGCATCATTGGCATAGGGCCGCGTGCGACAGGCGAGATTCATCTTTTCGGGCGACCAATTTTGGGTCGCCCTCCTGAGGCGATAGGCCGGCTCGGGCTTGCTTATTGTCCGGAGGAGCGAGCCATATTTTCCAGTTTGACCGTCGAAGAAAACCTCTTTCTTCCCCCAGTCATCGGGCCGAATAGGCTTTCCGTCGAAGAGATATTCGAACTCTTCCCGAACCTGAAAGAACGCCTGGCGACCCAGGGAACCAAACTTTCCGGTGGTGAGCAGCAAATGCTAGCTATCGCGCGGATCTTGCGCACCGGAGCGCGGGTATTGATGCTCGATGAACCGACGGAAGGTCTAGCACCGGTTATCGTCGAACAGATCGCAAAGACGATAGCCATCCTGAAGAAGAAGGGTTTTACCATTCTTCTCGTCGAACAAAACCTGGCGTTTGCGATGTCTGTGCTGGACCGTATCTACCTCGTGGATCAGGGCCGTACGGTTGATGTTCTCGATAAGAACGCCACATCCGCAAGGATCGACGACCTTAAAGCATGGTTGTCTGTCTAACGGCCAAGGCGATTTCGGCGTTAAAATTAAAGTTACAAGGTGAACCATGGACGGCTTCTCCCTCAATCTCTTTTTCTCGTACCTTTTCCTAGGTCTCATGAACGGGGGATTTTACGCTCTGCTTAGCCTTGGGCTTGCCGTCATTTTTGGCATGCTACACATCGTCAACTTCCTCCACGGCGTGCAATACATGCTGGGCGCATTCGTCACAGTGTTGTTGCTTCAGCATCTCGGTCTTGGTTACTGGTGGTCGCTTGGTGCTGCACCGGTACTGGTCGGCTTCTCAGGCTACGTCGTCGAGCGGTTCTTATTGTCGCGTGTGGCCGGACTGAACGCCCTTTACGGCATGCTTTTGTGCATCGGCCTTTCGATGATGATCCAGGGCTTGTTTCAGGCCTTCTTCGGTCTCGTGGCGCTGCCCTACTCGCCCCCACCGGAATTGCGAGGCGGGCTGCGTCTGCCGTTCATGGTCGCCCCGTATTATCGTCTGTGGGTTCTCGGCTTTGCCATCTTTATCTGCGGTGCCACATGGTTTTGTATTCAAAAGACCAAGCTTGGAGCTTATCTTCGAGCCTCCACAGAAAATCCAGAAATCGTCCGGACCTTCGGTATCAAGGTTCCTTTGCTGGTGACACTGACCTATTCAGTCAGTGTGGCGCTTGCCGGTCTGGCGGGCGTCCTTGCATCCCCGATCTATCAGCCGCAAGCCTTCATGGGCAATGACCTGATTGTCGTCGTCTTCGCGGTGGTGGTTATCGGCGGCATGGGGTCGATCTCGGGAAGCATCATCACCGGTTTCATTGTCGGGATTTTGGAAGGTGTCGTTGCCTATTTCTATCACGAAGCCTCGTCTCTTGCGATTTTCGTGCTGATGGTTCTTATCTTGATTGTTCGCCCAGCCGGTCTGTTCGGATGGACCGTGAACAGCCCGAAGAATGCTGCAGAAAACGATGAGATCTTCGATGTAACCCCTTCAGGGGTAAAGGCAACAGGGCTCATGCTTGCCGTCGGGCTGCTTGCGGCTTTCTTCCTCATTTACAAGTTCACAGTCTTGCAAGCATTGTGCTTTGCAATCTACGCGCTGTCGGTGGGGTTCCTTGTATCTTGCGTCGGTCTTCTGTCATTTGGACATGCAATGTTTCTGGGTGTCGGTTCCTATACCGTCGCCTATCTTAGCTCAGCCTGGCAGGTTCCGACCGAACTAGCGGTGATTGCCGGAGTGGTCCTGGCGGGGGCTCTCTCGTATCTGGTCGGATTGATCGCGCTTCGCCGCCAAGGGATCTATTTCGCGATGATCACCATGGGTATCGCTCAGATGATCTATTTTCTCATCCTGCGCGCACCATTTTCGCATGGCGAGGATGGCATCCAGAATGTCCCACTATCAAACTTTCTCGGGATCTTCCCGCTGTCGAATCCGACAGTCCTCTACGTGATCATCTCGGCTGTGTTTCTTGTCATCGTGTTTGCCATCGGTCGCGTCGTGAACTCGCCATTTGGCGAGGTTCTAAAAGCCGTCCGGGACAATGAGCCACGGGCCGTATCCCTTGGCTTCAAGGCAAACCGCTACAAGCTGACAGCCTTTGTCATTTCGGGCGCCCTGGCTGGCCTGGCGGGTTGCTTGAAAGCAGTCGTTACTCAAAGCGCAAACTTGACGGACGTTCACTGGTCGATGTCGGGCCAGGCATTGCTCATGGTTCTAATCGGTGGCATGGGAACGTTTTATGGCCCTGTTCTTGGAGCATTTATCGTCTTCGGACTGATCTATTATTTTTCGTTCCTCGGCGAATGGGTTCTGGTGGCGCAAGGAGCCGTATTTGCGGCATGCGTGTTGTTGTTTCGCAGAGGAGTCGTCGGCGAAATCATCACTTGGCGACGCCGCTCGTCAGCTGCCCTGAAACGCTCCGGCGCCATTGATGCGCGTGTTGCTACGGACTTCGGTCGCAAACTGTCATAGCCCAGTTGAGCAACGGCCAGCAGGCGGCTGGCGTCGACCGGGGATCGCCATGGCGCCCGTGTACATCGGGGCCATCGCGGGCCTGTTGGTCTCACAAATTGTTCGGCTAGCACCAACCAGACACAGATTAGGATTTGCAAAAAGTCCCACACTTTGACATATCTTAATCCAGTCGCTCCGGCGAACGTAACACTTCAATTTACAGTATAGGGAGGATCATCGTGAACTCACACGAGAAGCGGCAGTTCGAAGCTCTGTTTTCTCCGCGCGCCATTGCATTGATCGGTGCCTCGGCCGACCAGAAGAAACATACGTCGCGACCACAGCGTACACTTCGCAAGCACGGATACGAAGGCACGATCATCCCGATCAACCCGAACCGGGACGAGGTCGGCGGCGATCGCGCCTATCCGTCCCTGCTTGATGTTCCGACCGCAGTCGATCACGCCTTCATCATGGTGCCGCGAGCTGCAGTTCCGGAGGCTATTGAGCAATGCGCCAGGAAGCAGGTTCCGATCGCCACGATCTTTACTGACGGCTTCGCTGAAACAGGCGCGGAGGGACGTCGCATCCAGGACGAGATGCTGCGCACAGCGCGTGCCGGCGGCGTACGCCTCCTAGGGCCTAACTGCAGCGGAATTTATAGCAGCAAGCCATCCTGTGCGCTGTCGATCAACGCCGCTGTCGAGAAGCTCGATATCGTGCCCGGCTCGCTTGCGATCATTTCGCAGTCTGGCAGCATGACCGGCGGTTTGATGTCTCGCGGTCTTGGACGTGGCGTCGGTTTTTCGAAAATCGTCTCCATCGGCAATGAATGCGATTTGTCCGTTGGCGAAATCGCCGAATGGCTCGTCGATGATCCGGAGACCGGTGCGATCTTGTTGTTCCTTGAGACCTTCCGAATGGCACCAAAGCTTGCGAAAGCCGCCCGGCGTGCCGTCGAGAAAGGTAAGCCGATCATCGCCTACAAGCTTGGCCGATCTGACGTAGGGCGCGATCTGGCCGCATCGCATACCGGAGCGATGGCAGGCGGCGACGAGGTTGCCAACGCATTCTTTCAAGCAAATGGCATTCTCAGGGTCGACTGCCTGGAGACAATGTTTGAACTTCCTGCGATGCTGAAAGGGCAAAGGCCATCGTCTACACATCGTGTCGCGGTGATGACCACGACGGGGGGCGGCGCTGCGACGGTCGTTGACAGACTGGGCACGCTCGGCGTCGATGTCGTTGCACCACCTGAATCGATTGTCCTGGATCTGGCCGAAAAGAACATCACTATTCCGCGCGGCCGACTGACCGATTTGACTTTGGCAGGCACCAAGACCGAAGTTTACAGTGCTGTCGCCGGAGCTCTGCTCGGCTCTGATCACTGCGACATGTTGGTCGCGATCGCCGGCAGCTCGGCTCAGTTCCAGCCCGAGATCACCGTCGGCCCTCTCGTCGAGGCTGACAAGCATGGCAAGCCGTTGGCCGTCTTCATTGCGCCGCATGCAAAAGATGGCCTTGATCAACTGGCCGATGCAGGCATTGCGGGCTTCAGGACCCCCGAAACCTGTGCCGATGCGGTTAACGCCTGGGCGAAATGGAAGCCTCCGATCCTGCGCCCGGAACCGGATGATGCTTTGTTGGAACCCGTGAAGAAGGTCATCGCCGCACTGGGCGGACGAAAGCCGAACGAGGCGGACGCCGGCGAGATTTTCAAGGCGATCGGCATCTCGACCGCACCGTCCAAGACTCTCTCCGCCGCGGGAAACGCAGCTGATCTTCGCTTTCCCGTGGTCGCGAAAATCCTGTCGGCTGATGTGCCCCACAAGACGGACGCTGGTGGCGTCGTCTTGAACATCGGCAATGCCGAAGATCTCACCCAGGCCATCCAAACGATCAGCGAGCGGGTCGGCAAGAAACATCCGCAAGCCAAGATCGAGGGCTTCCTCGTCCAGCAGATGGAGCGTGGCGCCTTGGCGGAAGTCATCCTCGGCGTCAGACAAGACCCTGAAGTAGGCCCCGTTGTCGTGCTGGGCGCAGGCGGCATCCTGGCCGAAATCTACAAGGACGCGGCCATCCGACTGGCACCTGCGACGCTTGACGAGGCTCACGAGATGATCGCCGAAGTCCGAGGGTTGGCGACCATTCGCGGCTATCGCGGACTGCCGGAGGGCGATTGCGATGCGCTCGCAAAGGCAATTGTACAGATCTCGCAGCTCGCAGGGCTCGACACGGTCGCTGATGCCGAGATCAACCCCCTTTTCGTCAAGGCGAAGGGCGAGGGGGTGGTCGCGGTAGACGGCTTGGTACTTTTGAAGAATTGAGGACCCGGTCAACAATCGGGCCACAGGGTAAGGAGATGTGAGATGGAATTGAGTTTGATGGGTAGGACCGCGATCGTGACGGGTGCGGGAAGCGGTATCGGTGCGGCGATCGCAGCAAGACTGGTCGCCGAAGGCGCCAATGTGGTCGTAGCTGACATCAATCTGGACAATGCAGAAAGACAGGCTGAAGCTTTGCGCCGGGATGGAGGCAAGGCAAAGGCGATCAAGGTCGATGTGGTCAAGGAGGCTGACGTCAACGCGATGGTCGACGAGACTGTCGCAGACTTCGGTGCGGTCGACATCCTTGTCAACAATGCGGGCCTGACGCGCGACATGCGAATTACGAAGATGAACGAAGCAGATTGGGACATCGTCATTGATGTGATCTTGAAAGGCTCGTTCAACTGCACCAAGGCTGTGCTGCCGCATATGAATGAGCGTAAATGGGGTCGTATCGTCAACATATCGTCGCGCGCCCACCTCGGAAATCCCGGCCAGGCCAACTACTCGGCCGCGAAGGCTGGGATCATCGGCTTCACGCGCGCGATGTCGCTCGAGGCTGGGCGCAATTACATTACAGTCAATGCGGTCGCGCCTGGGATCATCAATACGGACATGATCCGATCCCTGCCACATTGGGAAAAGATCAAAGAAAATGCGGAAAAGACGACACCGATACCGCGTGTCGGCGAGCCTGAAGATGTCGCCGACGCGGTCGCATTTCTGGTGTCAGAACGGGCAGGCTACATCAGCGGCGACGTACTGCATGTGACCGGCGGCCGCTATTAGGAGAGGATGATACAATGACCGAAGCCTACATTGCCGGAATTGGAATGACCCCCCTTGGAAAGCACTGGGACCAGAGCGTCAAGCAGCTTTCCGCGCGCGCGATAGACGTCGCTTTGGCTGATGCTGGTATTGGACCTGATGCGATCGAAGCCGCATGGTTCTGCAACACGAGGCTCGGCGTGCTGGAAGGGCAGCACAACATCCGTGGCCAAACCGTGCTGCGCGCCTATGGCTTCGAGAATATTCCAATCTTCAACACTGACAATGCATGCGCGAGCTCGAGCTCCGGGCTTGCACAAGCCTGGGCGGCCGTCCGCTCGGGAATTCACGACGTTGTTCTGGTGGTCGGAGCGGAGAAGATGAACTTCCGCGATAAGGAACAGCAGATGTTCGATGCGTTCAAGGGCAGCTGGGATCGGGAGCTCGCTGATCAGCAAATGCAGGCTCTCCTGGCGATCGGTGAAGATCTTCCATTGCCAGAGAAGGCCTTGAACCAGACAGGTCAGCGTTCGGTGTTCATGGATATCTATTCTGCCATGGCGCGCTACCATATGCATCGCTTTGGCACCACTGAGGAACAGATCGCCAAGGTTGCGGCCAAGAATCACTGGCATTCGCAATGGAACGAACTTGCACAGTACCGCACGCCGATGGATCCTGAGGAAGTGCTGGCTGACAAGTTGATCTCATATCCGATGACGCGTGCCATGTGTGCACCGATGAGCGACGGTGCGGCAGCGCTGGTGGTAGTTTCAGAACGCGCCATGCAGCGCTTTGATCGCAAACGGGCCGTTGGCATTCGGGCCGTTTCGGTCAGCAGTGGTAGCAACCGAAAGCCGGATGAACTGGACAAGCATTTGACAAGGACGGCCGCGAACCGCGCTTATGCGCTCGCCGGCTTAGGTCCATCCGACGTATCCGTTGCCGAGCTTCACGATGCCACGGCGTTCGCCGAAATCATGCAGAGCGAACATTGCGGTTTTGCCCCTTATGGCGAAGGTGGACCTCTGGCTGAAAGCGGCGCAACGCGGCTCGGCGGGCGAATCCCGATCAACGTTTCTGGTGGTCTGCTGTCCAAGGGGCACCCGATCGGTGCAACAGGGGCAATCCAGGTCAATGAAATTGTAATGCAGCTGCGCGGCGAAGCCGGCAAGCGCCAGGTCGAGGGCGCCCGCATCGGACTTTGCGAGAACGGCGGCGGCTTCTACGGCTTTGAAGAGGCAGCATGCGTGGTTTCGCTCTTCGAAGCTCCTTCGAGAGACTAACCCATGGCCATCGACGCTACGCATCTCCTGTCCTACAAGGTCGAGGATATCCATCAGTCGTACACAGCCAAAGACAGCGCGTTTTACGCGCTGTCGGTCGGCATGGGCCATGATCCATTGGATGAGCATCGTCTGGCCTTTGTCGATCCCTTGAGAGGCGACGGCCAATTGGTGCTGCCGTCCATGGCACTTGTCCTCGGCTATCCCGGCTTCTGGCTTGTTCGGCCAGACACGACAATCGACCCTACGCGTGTCCTTCACGGCATGCAGTCCGTCGAATTGCACAAACCCTTGCCTGCGGCAGGTGAGGTGATCGGCAAGACAAAGCTGGTGAAGCTTGTCGATCGGGGTGAGGGAAAACACGCAATGGCCGTTTCCGAAAGGGTCATTGAAGATGCGAGGACGGGAGAGCGCTACGCGACATTGACGCAAGTTCACGTCTTGCGCGGCCAAGGCGGGTTCGGCGGAGATACGACACCACTACCCGCGCCGCATGCGCTGCCGCTTACCGACCCCGATTTCAGGGTCGAGGTTGCGACAAATCTGGACCAGGCGCTTTTTTACCGACTGAACGGCGATCTTTTCGCCTTGCACGCCGACCCCGAAATGGCCCGAAAATCCGGCTTCGAGCGGCCGATTTTGCACGGCATGTGCGTGGCCGGCATTGCAGTTCAGGTGTTGATGAGATTGCTTGCGCAGGACGATCCCGCCCGTGTCCGAGCTGTCGAGATGCGTTTTTCTGCGCCTTTTTTTCCAGGCGACTATCTGGTCATCGAAGCTTGGAAGGATGGCTCATTCAAGGCCCTTAGTAGCCGGAATGGCGAAACGGTGCTCGACAACGGCAAAATGCTCTGTCACTGAGTGAGCTCTTCGACCTTCGATACGGGCCCGGTGGCGTCACCTCGTAGCCTAATCTTCACAGAGAGGGCGGTGCAGATCAGCGCCCTCATGCGGACATGACGTAAATCTTCGTATAAAGGGATTAAACGCTGAGATAACCCGGACGGGGTTGCTCCCGGGTGTGGTGCAATGTCGTGCTGCCGGTCAACGCCATCAGGGATACACAGTCGATCCGTTTCGACCGTCAGCGGTAGGGGGAACCGCGGTTGCGGCCGCAAAGATTGCAAGCAGCGCTTAGCTTTATCAAATCGCGCCATCCCATCATTTGTCTACGACCCGAGCACGGCGTCGAGCGGGGCGCCGCTGGAGAGTTGGTACGGATGAGACCACCCGGCTCTATGAGGGCGAATTTCGCATTGGCTGCTGCATGTGAAAGAATTAAAGATTTGCTAGCGGGCGAATCGGGAAGTGGGAGCGTAAGCCTAGCTCTCGACAGGCAATCAGTGAAAGCCTGGCGATGTGGCGAGAGCGACGGCATCGGCTAACTGCGCGGCCCGTAGTGCATTGAGACGGAAGCAGGTCCTAAGACCTGCTCCACAGATTTTGATCTATTCAGGCTGGAGCCCGGATTGCTTGATCAAATCGCCCCATTTTTTCAGCTCACTTTCGATATGCTCGCGGAATTCCTCATGCGGCGCATAAGCGACAAGAAGGCCCTGATCGTCAGCAAGCCTTTGAAAGTCCGCCGACGTGACTGCCGCCTTGCACGCTGCTTCAAGCTTATCTACCACGTCAGAGGGCGTGGAGGCCGGGACCGCGAAACCGATCCAACCGATCAGCTCCATGTCCTTGTAGCCAAGCTCTTCGAATGTCGGCACATCTGGCATCGACGGAAGCCTTTTCGGGCTCATGACACCAAGGCCCACCAGCTCTTTTGTACGGATAGCACCAAGCAGCGGACCTGGTGACTCGAACAACAGAGGCACGTGATCGCCGATCGTGTCCGTTACGGCTTGAGACGTGCCCTTGTAGGGGACATGCATGATCTCAATTTTTGTCCGAGCTTTGAGAAGCTCCTGGGCCAGATGACCCGGCGTACCAGGACCAGCCGAAGCAAAGGAGAGAGTCTCGGTCTTTGCCTTTTCGAGCAGCTCGGGCAGCGTCTTTACCTGCAGCGATGGATTTGCCACCAGGACGCTCGGTGATCCGCCAATCCGGCACACCGGCTCGAAACTCTTGACCGGGTCGTAAGCCAAGCTCTTTCGAAGATGCGGGTTGATGGAGAAGGCAGAGGCAGCAGCCAGGACCATGGTGTAGCCGTCCGGTTCTGCCTTTGCGGCGGCAGCCGTCCCGAGGGTCGCACCGGCACCGGGCTGATTTTCGATGACGACAGGAACGCCAAGTGCCTGACTGAACACCGGGGCCAGCTTGCGCACGGCAATGTCACTGACGCCGCCGGCTGACAGCGGGACAATTACCTCAATCGCCCGCGACGGGTAATCGTCAGAGTAGGACGGATCGGCGAAAGCTAAGAGCGCACCAGCGCAAACTCCGGCTGCGAGTTTCTTTGCAATGTAGGTCATAGTTCCTCCCTTGACATACAGATTGGATTTATCTCTTCCTTGACACCATCAATCTTCGGTAAAAGCGACCTCGCGTGTCCGGCGCAGGCTCGGTAGCGCAATCAGCAATACCGAGGCTAGGGCCAGAGCCAGAAGGATTGCACTGATCGGCCGCTCGACAAAGACAAGCGCGTTGCCATGCGACAACAGCATCGCGCGGCGAAGGTTTTCCTCCATCATTGGACCGAGCATGAAGCCGAGAATCAACGGGGCGGGTTCGCAATCGAGCTTCGCAAATATGTAACCAACCAAGCCGAAGAGCGCGAGCAAGCCGACATCGAAGCCCGAGTTTCCAAGGCTGTAGACACCGATCCCGCAAAAGACCAGAACGGCGGGGAAGAGAACGTGATAAGGCACGGTCAACAACCTCACCCAAATGCCGATCAGTGGCAGGTTGAGGATCACGAGAAACAGGTTGCCGATCCACATCGATACGATCACACCCCAGAATAACTCCGGCTGTTCAACCATAACAGTAGGCCCTGGCTGGATGCCCTGAATGATAAGCGCTCCCATCATCAAGGCCATGAGCGGGTTCGAAGGGATGCCCAGGGTCAGCATCGGGATAAACGACGTCTGCGCACCAGCGTTGTTTGCGCTTTCCGGGCCCGCCACGCCCTGAATGGCGCCGTGACCGAACTCTTGAGGCCTCTTGGCAATCTTTTTCTCAAGCGCATAGGAGGCAAAAGACGACAACATAGCGCCCCCACCTGGCAGCACGCCGAGGATCGATCCGAGTGCCGTTCCGCGTAGCACGGGCATCGCCATTTGCTTAAGATCCTGCAAACTGAGTCGCAGCCCGGAGACCTTGGTAACCACGGTTTCCCGGTGTTCAGCATGCTCGAGGTTTCGGATAATCTCGCTCAGCCCGAACATGCCCATCGCCACGATAACCAGATCAATCCCATCTTCGAGGTCCGGAATGCCGAGCGTATAGCGAAGCGCGCCTGTCGTTACGTCAGTCCCAACCAGTCCGAGGAGCAGTCCAAGGACGATCATCGCGATTGCCTTGATGAGAGAGCCGCGTGCCAGCACACATGAAGCGACGAGGCCAAGGCACATCATCGAAAAGTACTCAGCGGGACCAAATTTCAACGCCATATGGGCGAGGGGAGTCGCAACGAGTACCAGCACGAATGTCGCGACAGTGCCCGCGAAGAATGATCCGACTGCCGCTGCTGCCAGGGCCACCCCGGCTCTGCCCTTGCGCGCCATCTGGTAACCATCGAGCGCCGTCACCACAGACGAAGACTCGCCGGGCAGATTGATCAAGATTGCTGTCGTCGACCCCCCATACTGCGCCCCGTAGTAAATTCCTGACAGCATGATCAACGCAGTGACAGGCGACAGGGCAAATGTGACGGGCAGCAACATTGCGATCGTGGGCATCGGGCCAAGGCCAGGCAATACACCGATCAGCGTGCCCAGGAAAACGCCCAGGAAGCAATAGCCGAGATTGACTGGTGTCAACACGGCTTCAAAGCCAATGGTAAGATGTGTCAGGAGATCCACTGTCTTCCTCCTACCTGAACCAATAGCCGAACACCGCAAAAGGCATTCCGAGCGCGTAGCAAAAACCAAGGACGCAGAAAGCTGACAAGGCCGTGGCAAGAAGCGCGGCGCCCTTGATCTTGGATTGAGCGCTCGCGATTGCGCCAATGGCCGCGAGCACGAATACCGAAATCAGCAACCCAGCGGGTCGCATCAGCAGGCCAAAAGCCAACGTCGCACCTAGGACGAATACGATGCCTCTGACATTCAGACCGGAGATCGGTTCGCCTATCGCGATGATGGCCTTAAGGGCGATGACGAGTCCAAGCGCGATAAGGAGGAACGCGAGGACGACAGGAAAGTATCCCGGTCCCATTTGTTGGACCGTTCCAAAACTGTATTGTGACCCCCCCCATAGGAACGCCAGGCCAAGTATCACGAAGAGACATCCCGCCATGAAATCTCGGGTTACCAAGAAGCTTCTCTCCATCAGTTCCTCCCAAAAATCGATCGACCAAGCATTTAGCGGCTTTCGTCCTCCGCCGCGGCCTCACCCAACACCTTTCAGTCAAGGATTTCGCATGTAAATTTATCTCATATTGTAGCATTTGGTTACGAAAGCCAGAAGCCCTTTCTCGAATCGGCGCCGGTTTGCCGCTCATAGAAGCGAAAGTGGTCTAGGCTGCCCCTTCTCGTTAATGGCAACGAATGTAAAGGTAGCATGCGTTACCTGTTCACGATGTTCGCCGTAGCGATCCCGTCGCCAGGCTTGGACGAAGATGCGCATCGACGTCCGGCCGGTGGATTCGAGACGGGCGAAAAGAGAGACTTCATCACCAACCTTGACGGGACGCATGAAGGACATTGCCTCGACAGCCACCGTCGCCGAGCGCCCACGGGCTACACGAGCAGCCATATTGCCAGCGGCCAGGTCCATCTGCGCCATCAACCACCCCCCAAAGATGTCGCCGGAAGGGTTGGTATCGGCGGGCATGGCGATGGTGCGGATAACAGCCTCGCCCAATCCTTCTATCTCGTCCATGAAGTTAACTTTCCTGTTTCCATAGTCATTCCACTGGCGTTGAAACGCAGTCCGCCGACGAAAGATATTCTTCGCGTGTTATGTAGCGACGGACGGGACGATCGCCGTCCCAAGCCTGCGAAAGCGCCTTGATCCCTTGGAAATAGCGCACCCGCCCGGCTGTATTGGGCGCAAGTTCGATGAAGTGACCGAGCGATGCTGGGGCTTTAAAGTAGATGGAGCTGATGGCGCCGTCCGTGGTCTTGATCGCGCAATCCCGGGTAAAACCGATAGCCTCCAGCTTTTCGCAACTTTCCTCATAGTTTTCCGGCCAGAAGCCGAGATGGTGCAAACCCTCCCGGCCCTCGTTGAGGAAGTCTGCCCATGGCGACGAGCCGTTACCATGAACCGAAATGAGTTCGATCTGCACATCGTTGGCGTAGCTGAACGCGAGCGAAAGCCCCACTTTGCTCTGAGCTCCACGATATTCAATCATCCGGTCGGACGCGGCATCTTCGATGACCACGAACGGTCCCGTCTGAAGTTTGTCAGTGAACAGGCGTATCGATGCTTCCAGATCCCGAACCACGTACGATATTTGGAAGCTCGTTCCGAGGAAGGCTTCGGTAAATGCGCTGGTGGGCAGGTTGATCATCGTCGCTACCTTGCGTTCATATCAGGAGCCACTCGCCAACGAGCGGAGCCGGCGGTTTCAAGAAGTGGGGGCCTGGCATGCCGGCGAGCTGGGAGGAACCCCGCCGGATCGTTGCCAGGCCCTAGGCGTAGTGGATGCTCAGGCCCCCATCCACCACCACCGTCTCTCCAGTGACGTAGCTCGCCATATGTGAGAGCAAGAACAACGCCACCTTGGCGATTTCCTCGGGTTCCCCAAGCCGCCTCATTGCTGCGCGGGCCGCCAGCTGGGTGACGAAACCCTCACCATAATCCTTAGCCTGCGCTTCCTGGATTGGCGTCTTGATAAGCCCAGGCGCGATACAATTGACGCGGATGTTGTGCGCGGCGAAATCAAGCGCCATCGCTCGCGTCATCTGCACAATTGCCGCCTTTGACGTTGTGTAGGCCGCACGCTCAGGCTTGGAGAGGACCCCACCGATGGACGCCATGGTCAGGATGGAACCGCCATCCTTGTCGACCATATGGCGGGCTGCCGCTCGACACACATGGAGGACGCCATTGACATTGATATCGATCACCCGTTTCCAATTCTCCACCGGCATATCAAGAAGGTTTCCGCGCCAAACGATGCCGGCGTTGGCGACCGCATGGGTAACCGGACCAAGGTCATGATGAATTTGCGCGAAGGCGGCATCGACGGCGACCATGTCGCTGACATCGACCAGGTAACCGAAGCGGGAATGCGCCTGGTTGGGATAGAGCTCTTCCAGCGTCTTTTCGAGTTGACCCTTATCAACATCGAGAAGTACAGGCTTGGCGCCTTCAGCACGCAGCGCCCGGCAGATTGAAAGCCCGATCCCGGAAGCGCCCCCGGACACGGGCACGACCGCCGAATTCAAGTCAAGAGATATCATCGTCATTTTCGCTCGATGTTGCAGGTGTATTCATCTGTGCATTGCCGATCAGCCGATACCGGCACTTTGCCCGCCGTCGATATTGAGCGCTGCACCGGTAACGAACGCCCCGTCGTTCGAGCACAGCCACATGGCGGCGCGCGCCATCTCGTCGGGCTTTGCAAAGCGCCCGACAGGTTCCTGCCCAATCAGTCTCTTTCGTCCCTCGTCTGTGCCTCCCGACACGCGCTCGATCATCGGCGTGTCGGTAATGCCCGGGCACAGAGCGTTGATGCGGATGCGATGTTCTGCCACTTCGAGCGCTGTCGACTTGCTCAGGGCAACGACGGCATACTTCGTCGCGCAATAAGAGCCCTGGTTGCGGATAGACAGAACACCCGCAGTCGACGCCGTGTTTATGATGACGCCACCACCTCGTTTGGTCATGACCGGAATTTGATGCTTCATGCACAAATAAACGCCTTTGACATTGATGGCGAAGAGGCGGTCGAACAGGTCCTCAGTCACTTCAGTCAAGGGGACAACGCCCTGCTCGATTCCAGCATTGTTGAAAGCAAAATCCAGGCCCCCGAGCGCCGAGACTGTCTCTCTGACCGCTGAGGCGACCTGATCGTCTTGCGTCACATCGCATACCATTGCTCGCGCCCGACCGCCCGCACTTTCAACTTGCTTGACTGTTTCTGATGCTGCGGAGGAGCTGACATCAACCACCGCCACGGCAGCACCTGCGGCAGCAAACGTCAAGGCGGCGGCGCGACCGATTCCGCTTCCGGCGCCGGTAATGAAAACCGTCTTGCCGGCAAAATCATAGCTTACAGGGCTGCTCATCATCATCTTCTCCAACGGCTACCACCAGACCATGTGGCGCTGGTCCGAACAATTTCGTTTGAACATCTATTCGCGGGGAACATCCACGCGCACGGTATTGATAAGCCCAAGCCGCTTCCTGTCCCGCTGCTCCTCCAGTGTCCCGTCATAGGTGGTACAGAACAAGGTTCGGCCGTCGGGGCCTCCCAACTGACACGCGATCGCACTTCCGTTGAACTGCAGGCGGTCGGTGATCTGGCCTCCTTCGAGGATACGCAACACTTCACCGGTATTGAAGGACGGCAACCAAATGGCCCCCTCCCTGTCAGCACAGATACCATCGGGATGGCGTCCCCTGACATCGGCAAACAGCCGTCGATTGGAAAGTGTCCCCGAGCGGAGGTCGCGATCGTATGCCGTCAGTTTCCCACACCAGGTCTCGGCGACGACAAGCGTTCGCCCCCCATTGATGATGGCTGCGCCATTTGGGAACTCCAAATCGCTTGCCGCAGACTTTACGCCACCCCCCGGTTCGATGACATGGATGTCCGTCAGTCTGATGGCCTCGCCTGCAAAAATGTCATAGCCGAAATTGCCAACATAGAGGCGCCCGGCGTCATCGACAGCGAAGTCGTTAAGGTCGCCTGTGGCATGCTGCGAGAGATCGGCGTAAAGCTCAAGGCGCCCATCAACAATCCGATTGATCTGGCGCGCGACAGAGGAAACCACCAGAGGAGTGCCATCAGGAAGGAAATTGATGCTGTTTGGCCGTGGCGGCAGCTGTGATAGGACAACCTCTTTCGACCCACTCATATCCACCTTGTAGAGAACGCCGTCAAAGACGTCGGCGACCCACAAAGCGCCTTGATGCCATCGAGGCGCTTCAAGGAATATGAAATCTGATGCTAGTACACGCGCATCGCCAGTCGTCATGATCGTTGCCTCCTCAACATGGCCCGGGCCAACCGCCTCCGCCCTGACGCGATACCCCTCCAGGCGACGCGTCACTATCTCGCCATAGCTACCAACTTTGGAACAAGATGTCAATTGGCGGGATTTCCTTTAAGGACGGAAACCGCGTATCACAACTCTTTCATGCTGCTCCTGCCGGGTAGCCGGAGTGCATGGTTGCATAATACGGGATTTTTTGACATTCTCGCCAATGCCGCCGGTTTTTACATCGGCGCCGCTCGGCGCCTGCCGGGGCCTGACTGCATTCGATCGCCGTCTCAACGCACCGTAGACCGATCATGCATCATGTCTCGACATTCTTCACAGGGCAATGCCGGGCGGATGAAAAAACACCGCTGCGACGACGTCAGATGCGGCAAAGGAGCATGTCATGAGAGAGATTACCGCACGTCCCTCCGAAGCTGTCGAGCAAAGCCTTTATCCGAGAATCGGCCTCTACATCGGCGGAAACTGGATTTTTGACCGCGAGAAGTGGAGCGATGTCCTCAACCCGAGCACCGGCAACGTTATTGGACAGGTTCCGAAAGCCACCCTGTCCGACCTGGAGTCGGCCCTCCAATGTGCCGATGCGGGTTTCAGGATCTGGCGTGACACTGCCCCCCTCAAGCGCGCCGAAATTATCAGCAAGGCGACGTCCCTGATCCGGCAACGTGTGAGCGACATCGCCAAGATCCTCACTCTTGAACATGGAAAGACGCTTGCGGCGGCTGAGGGAGAGATCACCCGTAGTTGCCGATTTTACGACTGGGAAGCCGGACAGGCGCTGAGAAGTTACGGATGGATCGTGCCAGGCGATGCAACCCTGCAAAAGCGTATCCTGCGCCAACCGGTCGGAGCAGTGATCGCGATCACCCCGTGGAACGTTCCGATGAGTGCCTTCGCGCGAAAGACGTCCGCAGCACTCGCCGCTGGATGTTCGGTCATCGTCAAAGCGGCAAATGAAACGCCAGGTACGGCTGTTGAACTCGTCCGCTGCTTCGAGGAGGCCGGCCTTCCCCCCGGCGTCCTCAATCTGGTCTTCGGCAATCCCTCAGAAATCTCGACCACGCTGATCGGCTCGCCGATTTCCAGGCTCGTCACGTTCACCGGGTCGACAGAGGTGGGCAAACACCTGACGGAACTGGCCGCGCGGGCGATGAAGCCCGTATTGATGGAACTTGGGGGGAACGCGCCCGTGATCGTCAGCGCCGGTGTCGATGCTGAAAGGATCGCCGTGATGGCGGCGGAGGCCAAAACGCGCGCCTCTGGACAGATCTGTGCATCCGTGTCTCGCTTTATCATCCACGAACGTGTCTACCGACCCTTTGTTGACGCCTTCGGCGGCGCACTTGAGGCTCTTCGGGTCGGCGACGGCTTTGACCCGAAGGCTCAGATGGGCCCGCTCGCCAATGCTCGCCGCCTCGACGCGGCGCAGGCGATCGTTAGCGATGCGTCTCAGCGCGGCGCTCGCATTGTCACTGGCGGTCAGACAATTAGCAATCGTGGCTTTTATTTCGAACCCACACTGATCGCCGATACACCGCTCGATGCGGAGGCAATGACCGTAGAGCCATTCAGCCCCATTGCGTCGTGCGTTTCCGTTCCTGACCTTGAGGCCGCACTCTCGGTGGCCAACAGTGTTCATGTCGGACTGGCTGGCTATGCGTTTACGAATTCACTGTCAGAGGCTGAAACGATCGAGCGTCGCCTGGAAGTTGGAACTCTTTCCATCAACCATTTTGATACGCCAGATTCCGATACCCCCTTTGGCGGGGTAAAAGATAGCGGTATTGGGCGGGAGGGTGGACCAACGTCGCTTGACGCATATCAGGTGTACAAGACGGTCCTGCAGCACAGCTTCGCCGTCTAGTGGACAGGTGATGGTGCGCTCATTGCGACGACGTCTAGGTCACCAGCCGCCGTCGCAGCTAATGTTCTGTCCGGTGATCAGGTCGGACTGAGCGGATGACAGGAAAACCGCGAGGTCCGCAATGTTATCCGGCTCGATGCGGCTTCAGGCATTGGTGTTCGAGAATCCACTGGTGGTACGCCTTGCGTCGATCTTCAAACAGCTTCCACTCGGCACCGACATGACGGCACCCGGCGAGATGCCATTGACGTTGATGCCGTTTTTGCCGAGCTCGCGCGCAAATGATTTGACGAGACCGAGCATCGCACCGTTCGAAGCGACGTAGGGCACGAAGCCTTCCCACTGACCATTGAGGGTGAGGGATGTCAGGCAGATGATTTTGCCACTGCGTTAGGCTTTCATCCCTTCGGCGCATATGCGCGTCACAACAAAAGCAGCAGAAGAGTTAATCTTGAGCGCTTCCTCATATTCAGCAACCGAATAGTCTTCGTACGGCTTGTTGGTAGTGTGGGCGGCTTTATTGACGAGCATATCGATGCCGCCCACCTCGTCGGCCAACAACCCTTTGATAGCGCGTTCGGTCGCAACCAAATGGGCGAGATCACAGCCAAGGTAGCGCGCCTTGCCGGCAATCTTTGCTGAATCTCCCTGCGGGAGGTCGAGCGCGATGACGTTGGCGCCTTCTTGGTAATAGCGACTAACAAGGGCTTGTCCGATCGTTCCGAGAGCGCCGGTAATGAGTACGGCTTGTTATCAAGCGACGGGTCCGTCATGCGCGGAAGCTCCAATGATGACAGAATCACCCGGGCGCAACGCCCGGGTGATCATGCAGACCTGCTTACCATTGTGGTTTGCAGCTCTCGACATTGCTGGCGCTATAGATCGGAGGTTGAATGCTGACTAGCTGAGCCTTGGGGGTCTTGGGGTCCGTTGCGGCCTTATACAGCGTGTCTGCGCCAGCCGCGCCATATTCGCGCCAGAGCTCGCAGACCGATGCCGTAATCTGCCCGGACTTCACATAAGGCACACCGGCAGCCAGCCCGCCTGCCGCGGTCACGACCTTGGCTTTTGAACCGGCATCGCTGATCGCGTCGGCGCAGCCGACCGCCATTGTTTCCGCGTGAGCGTAGAAAACATCTATGTCTGGATTGGCCACCAGCGCATTCTGACACACTTCTTGGCCTTTAGCCTGGGTCCAATCAGTCGGCTGGGAGGATACGACCTCATATTTCGCGCCGGCCTTATCAAGCCCCGCCTTGAAGCCGTTCGTCAGGTTGACGACCGTCGAATAGCCGGCCATGCCCTCGACGATCCCCACCTTCGCGGCACGGTCTGTGGGGAACTGCTTTGCCGCAAAACCTGCGAGCTCCTCGCCAGTCTGGTAGTCGTCACGTCCGACAAGCGATGCGAGTCCCGGATAGACGTCCTTCCACTTTGCGCTTGGCTCGCCAACCTGAACGAGGACAGCCGTGAACGGGATATTTGCGGCATTGGCCTTGTCGACCCAGCTTTTTGCCACCGTACTGTCGAGGACGATCGCGGCAATCCCGTCGACTTTCTGCGCAATAGCATCGTCGATCGCATTGGACTGCTTTTCGACGCTGCCTTTGGAGTCCATCAGCAAAACCTTCGCACCGAGCTTTTCGCCCTCCTTCTTAAAGCCATCCGCTTGGCTGACTTCTGCAACGTTTTGAAAATTGGTGACGACAAAAGCGAGCGTCACATCCTTCGCCTGCGCCGGAATGGACGCAAAGGACAAGGCCGTTGCTGTGCTCGCGATCGTCGCTGCTCTGATGATTGATGACATGTTCGTTCCTCCCAAAATCAGCAGCGTCTCCTCCGGCCGCTGCATTGCCGGCTGTGCGGGCTTACTCAGAGATGGCGCCTCAGGCGCATCTCCTCTTCTGAGCGCTGCTTCCAGCACCGCATCTGTAAGATAATCTTATTATTCGAGACATTGTCAATATCCCCTTTGGTTTTTCATGCCGCGGTTGCGTCGTGGTGCTCCGTAAGATGAGCGCCTTTAAGCTACGACTGGCGTCAAGTCTGTTGACGTAATCTCACATTTCGGGATATTGTCATGCTAAGTTAGGTTCGAGCTGGCGTTGATAGGCGCGGTTATGAAGTTGGAACACGTCAAGACCACAGCACGACGGGGAGGAGATCGGCCGCGCAGATCCGCCGACCAGACCGTCACTGGGAGCGTAATCAGATCGATCGACGCTGGGGGATACAATCTGTGACCGAGAAAAGAATTCTCATGCGCCTTCAGAGGGTCGTCAAATCCTTTGGCAGCCTCGTGGCCCTGCAAGGTGTCGATCTTGAGATTGTTAGCGGGCGCGTTCACGGGCTTCTAGGGGCAAATGGCGCCGGGAAGTCGACCCTTATCAAGATCATATCCGGTGCTTACCAACCAAGTTCCGGGCAGATATTTTGGAGGGGCGAGGCGGTAACGTGGTCGAGCCCGAAAGATGCTAACAATCGGGGTGTGGCGACAATCCACCAGCATATTCCACTTGTTGAAACACTTTCGGTGCTGGAAAACGTCTTCTTAGGATCGCCGGGACGATGGCGCGAGACCCGCGAACAGCGGCGCAACTTCGACACGATCTGTAAACGTGTCGGCTATCGACTGGACCCTGACGTCTTGGTCGCTGATCTGCCGATTGGAGCACGCCAGATGGTCGCTATTTTTCAGGCTCTCGGCTCAGGGGCGGACCTGATCGTCATGGATGAGCCAACGGCGTCTTTGGCGACGGAGGAACGTGAACTGGTCTACCGCACCGTCCGTAGACTGAGCCAAGGTGAAAGCAAAGCGATCCTCTTTGTCTCGCACTTCCTAGACGAAATCATCGCCCTGACCGACGAAGTCACTGTGCTGCGCGACGGACAAGCCGTCCTGCGCGCCCAGACCTGCGACCTTGATGAGGCAAAAATCGCTGAAGCAATCGTCGGGCGCCGCCTTGCCGCGATGGAATCGACGTCTCGAGCGCGCAGTCTGGATCAGCTCAGAGAGCTTCCGCAACTGCTCGAATTGCGCAACCTGTCGTCACCGGGCAAGCTCGCGCCGACAACGCTCCATCTGCGTGAAGGTGAAGTCGTGGGAATAGCAGGTTTGCTCGGCTCGGGTCGCAGTGAGTTGTTGCATGCCATCTTCGGAGCCGACCCTGCGGCAACCGGGGATGTTGTGTTGAGAGGCAAGAAGCTTCGCGGAACGACTGGTGCTGCAGTAAAGGCGGGCATTGCGCTCGTGCCGGAAGACCGAATGCGTCAGGGACTTGTTCCCTCCTTCGAAATCTGGCGCAACACAACGCTGCCGGCGCTAGAAGGCGTTTCGGCGGGCGGCCTGCTGCCGCGTTTTGACAAGGAATATGAAAGAGCCCGTGACGCTATCCAGAGACTTTCCATCAAGGCGCAATCGCCGGATGTTCCGGTAACCGAGCTCAGTGGCGGCAATGCCCAAAAGGTAACGATCGCGAAGTGGCTCTATAGCGACGTATCGGTCTTTCTCCTTGATGAGCCGACCGCGGGTATCGATGTCGGCGCAAAGGCAGATATCCTTGCCCTGGTACGCAAGCTCGCCTCTGAAAAGAAGGCTGTGATCATCGTGTCGTCGGAGTTCGAGGAACTGATGACGGTCTGCGACCGCATCTTAGTGATGCGCGATGGGTGCTTCGTCGCTGAACGAGCGGTCACCGACACATCCGAACACGAGCTGGTACTTCTGTCTGGTGGACAGGCTGGAGCAGCAACGGCTGCTTCGACGCAGCTGAGCTGACAACGAAGAATTCCGAGAGAGATCATGGCTGAAATTTTCAAGCAGACTAAGCAAGCCGACGACGGTCCCAATGATGGGGAAAAGCTCGCCATGCAACAGACCCGTGGCGGTTGGCGTGAGACTTTCGGCTTGCGTGAGATGGGCGTGTTTTACGCGCTCCTTCTCCTTGTCGTCATCCTGTCCTTCACGACGACTTATCTCGGTCGCGCAAACTACCTCAGCATTATCAACGTCACCAACGTGATATACCAAGCATCGCTCATTTCTTTCATGGCGATTGCCATGACTGTTGTTCTCATCACCGGGAACTTCGACCTCTCTGTTGCTTCCGTTGGCGCATTGTCGGCCGCGATTTTCGTCGGAACGGCGAACTCATTGGGGTTAGTGCCTGCAGTTTTCTTCTCGATGGGCGTCGCCGTTTTCGTCGGCTTGGTCAATGGCTCAATCGTGCAGTTCCTCGGCATCAATGCGTTCATCGTCACGCTAGGGACCTTGACCGCTGTTAGAGGCATTGTTCTGATCTATACGGACGGGGCATCCCTGACAGTCCAGTCGCCTGAAGCCGTGGAACTGTTAAAAGCCTTCGAGTCCAATCGCTTGGATATCGGTATCATACTGGCTCTTCTTGGCGGCGTGCTGCTGCTCTGCGGGGTTCAAAACGTTCTCAGGCAAAGGGGATTGACGCCTCGCGGGGCCGGGCTCTTGCTGTGGGGTGCGGCTCTTGTCGGCTTTTGCTGGGCGGCTGACTTTGTCATTTCGGTCAAGATGCCGGTTATCTACCTTGCCATTTTCACTCTTATCGTCTGGTTCGTGCTTCGCTTCACCACCGTCGGCCGGAAAATCTATGCTGTCGGCGGCAACCCCGAGGCGGCCCGTTTATCCGGTATCAATGTCACCATGTACCGGCTCGCCGCCTTTATCTTCTGCAGTGGTGTCGCCGGATTTGCCGGAATTCTCTTTGCTGCACGCCTTCGCTCCATGAACCCAACGGGCTTGCAGGGGGCTGAGCTCACAGTGATTGCGGCTGCCATCCTTGGTGGCACGTCCTTGTTCGGAGGCGCCGGCAGCGTCGTCAAGACCCTCGGCGGCGCCTTGCTGCTTTACTCCCTGACCAACGGATTCAACATTCTCAATCTAGGCGCCAATTACCAGGGGCTAATTGAGGGCATTGTCGTTGTTTGCGCTGCGGCGATCTATACGGTCGGCGGGCACAAAAGGCGACATTAGTCCCCGCACAGTAGTTATGGAGTCAACTTGTTAACACACGCCGGCTCGCAGCTGACGACTCACCTGTCGCAGAGGTAGGACAACCAATTATGGATCATCAGGATCTTTCGTTTCACTTAGCCCGGCATGTTGCCAAGACCCGTTTCGAGGATCTTCCGCAGGCTGCCGTTGACACTGCAAAGAAAAGTATACTCGATTTGCTCGGCGTAAGCTTGGCCGCAAGCGGCACCATTCCCGCAATAAAGGGCGTGATGGAGTTTGTCAGGGCGCATGGGGGTACACCGCATTGTAGCGTCCTCGGGTTCGAGGACCGCTTGCCACCCGCGATGGCAGCATTCGCCAACGGCGCCATGGCCCACTGCCTTGACTATGATGACGTCGCGCCCGATGGCAATCATGCAAGCAGTTCCCTTATTCCGGCAGTCCTTGCTGTCGCCGAATTCAAAGGCGCCGTTTCCGGAAAGCAACTGATCACCGCCGTTGCGCTCGGACAAGACATTTTCCTCAGACTGCGGCGCAGCCTTCATCAGAGATTGGATTGGCTGGTAACGACTGTTCTCGGCGTGTTTTCGGCAACCGCGGCCGTTTCATACGTGCTGACGTCCAGCGAAGAGCAGATTGCGCATTCGCTTGGGATTGCGACGCTTAGCTCTTCCGGAACCCTTGAGATGCGGTTTGGCACCGGCAGCGATCTTGGGGAACTCTATGCGGGTTTTGTTGCCAAGAGTGCTGTGATGGCTGGTATGCTTGCAGCCGCCGGCATCACCGGAGTGCAGAAAGTCTTCGAGGGTCAGGCCGGTATCATGCCTGTCTACTTCGGTAACGACTATGACCGTAGCAAGGTCCTGGAGGGACTCGGCGAGGATTTCTATGGTCGCGCCATGCAATATAAGCCTTGGCCGGTTTGCGGCATCGCAAACACCTATATTCACGCTGTTCTCAAAGGTGTTCGGGAAAAGCGTATAGGCCCGGGCGATATTGTGGCGATCCGCCCTTTTGTCGGCGATTTCCAGCAACGCATGTGCAAGCCGCTGAACGAAAGATGCCGTCCTAGTGGTGCCATGGACGCGCGTTTCAGCCTACCCTTCTGCCTGGCGGTCGCAGCCGTCTATGGAGACGTGAAGGTCGAACACTTTGGCACGGCAAGCCTGACGGATCCCGCCGTACTTGCAATGACCGACAAAGTTACACCAATTGACGACAGTGCCTTTGATTGGGTCGGCGCGATGCCTGAGGCTCGCGTCGAGATTGATCTCAAAAATGGTGAGACTTTCGTCGCAACCAGTGAGGGAACGCCGGGTTCGGCATCCAATCCGCTTGGCTGGGACGACCTTGTTCGCAAATTTCATCATTGCGCAAGCCTCGCGGCAAATCCGAAACCCGCAGCCACACGCGTGAAGGTGACAGACATGCTGAGTGAGCTTGAGGGACTCGACGACGTAGCCAAGCTGATGCGTCTGATCTGTGAACCGTCGAACGTCCATTAGCATCATCATCGACGGTATAATGATCTTAGGAAAGGACCCCATGAAAATTCTCGTCCCAGTGAAGCGGGTGGTTGATTACAACGTGAAGATCCGCGTCAAGTCTGACGGCACGGGTGTTGAGCTCGCCAACGTCAAGATGTCGATGAACCCGTTCGATGAGATCTCGGTCGAAGAGGCTCTGCGCCTGAAGGAAGCCGGCAAGGCTGAGGAAGTGGTCGTCGTCTCAATCGGTCCGGCCAAGGCCGAAGAAACGCTGCGCACTGCGCTCGCCATGGGCGCCGACCGCGCCGTTCTCGTCGAAACCGACGATACCGTCGAGCCGCTCGCCGTTGCGAAGATCCTGAAGGGCGTCGCCGACGCCGAAAAGCCCGGCCTCATCATAGTCGGCAAGCAGGCGATCGATGACGACTCGAACCAGACCGGCCAGATGCTGGCAGCCCTCCTCGGCACCGCTCAGGCCACCTTCGCCTCGAAGATCGAGATCGAAGGTACCGGTGCTGGGGGCAAGGCAACCGTGATCCGCGAAGTCGATGGCGGCCTGCAGACAATCGACGTCAAACTCCCCGCTGTCGTCACCACCGACCTTCGCCTCAACGAGCCGCGCTATGCATCGCTGCCAAACATCATGAAGGCGAAGAAGAAGCCGCTCGACAAGAAGAGCCCGGCTGATTTCGGCATCTCCACCGAGCCGCGCCTCAAGGTGCTGAAGACCGAGGAGCCTTCCGGCCGCAAGGCAGGCGTCAAGGTCGCATCGGTTGCGGAGCTTCTCGAAAAGCTGAAGTCCGCTGGCGTCCTCTAAGGTTCGAGAAAGGATTTACGACCATGGCCATTCTTCTTCTGGCTGACCACGACAACGCAACCCTTTCCGACCAGACCGGCAAGGCACTGACGGCCGCTTCCAAGATCGCCAAGGATCAGGGAAGCGACGTCCATGTGCTGGTCGCCGGCAAGGGCGCCAAGGCTGCCGCCGATGCGGCTGCCCGGCTGCAGGGTGTTGCCAGGGTCATGCTTGCCGAAAGTGACGCGCTCGCCCACAATCTGGCGGAACCACTCACCAACCTGATCGTCTCGCTGGCTGGCAGCTACGACACGATCATCGCGGCCGCGACCTCGACCGGCAAGAACGTGCTGCCGCGCGTTGCCGCTCTGCTCGATGTCGCGCAGATCTCCGAGATCATCGAAGTCGTCTCCGCAGACACCTTCAAGCGCCCGATCTATGCCGGTAACGCCATCCAGACGGTTCAGTCAGCCGAAGCCAAGAATGTCATCACCGTTCGAACGGCCGCATTTTCGGGTGCGAGCACGTCTGACCAGCCGACCGTTATCGAACATATCGCGTCGGCGGCATTGTTTTCTGACTTGTCGACATATGTCTCCGAAACGTCGGTGGCCTCCGACCGTCCGGAACTCACCTCTGCCAAGATCATCATCTCCGGCGGCCGTGCACTCGGCTCTGCCGAGAAGTTCAAGCAAGTCATCCTGCCGGTCGCCGACAAGCTCGGTGCCGCCGTCGGCGCCTCGCGCGCTGCCGTCGATGCAGGCTACGCCCCGAACGACTGGCAGGTCGGCCAGACCGGCAAGGTCGTCTCGCCCGATCTTTACATCGCCTGCGGCATCTCGGGCGCCATCCAGCATCTCGCCGGCATGAAGGACTCGAAGGTCATCGTCGCCATCAACAAGGACGAGGAAGCGCCGATCTTCCGAATCGCCGATTACGGGCTCGTCGGGGATCTCTTCGAGGTGTTGCCCGAGCTGCAGAAAGCTCTCTGACGCTCAAGGTGGCGCACTGTTTCGTCGACATCAAAAACATCGGCAGGAAATCATGAAAAGAACATTGGGCGCCGCCTCGGTCGGAAACTTTGGAGAACTCTACGACTTTGCCGTGTTCGGCTTTTCCATCCCGTTCGTAGCCACCCATTTTTTTCCCGCAGACACGCCCACGGCGGCGCTTCTTAACACCTTCGCCGTCTACGCGGTGGCGTTTTTTGCCCGCCCCGTGGGCGGTTTGATGTTTGGATACCTTCTCGATCGTGTAGGACGGGTCAAGGTGCTTGCAGTGACGATCTGGCTGATGGCCGGGGGAACAGCAATCATCGGGCTATTGCCGACATTTCAAACTATCGGGCTTTGGGCGCCGGTGTTGCTGGTCGCATGCCGGATTGCGCAAGGGATCGCGATGGGGGGAGAAACAACGGGGAGTACAAGCTTCATCCTGGAATCGGCGCCGGAAAATCGGCGCGGCTTCTGGGTCGGCATCATCTACTTTTTCGCCAACATACCCAACGCTTTTGTCGCGCTCATGCTTCTTGGCCTGCAACTGCTCGTCGGCAAAGACACTTACGTCGACTGGGCATGGCGGCTGCCGTTCCTGCTCGGTGGGCTGATTGGTGTCGTCGGATTTTGGCTACGACGCAACCTTGACGATCCGGCCGAGTTCAAACAGGCCGTGAGCAATGCCGATGAGTATCGACCGCTGCGGGCATTCAGTCGCCCCGGTCTGAAATCCATGTTGTTCGTCGCGCTGCTGTTGCCGCTGCAATCCGTCGCGTCTTACGTGTTGCTTGGTTACATGTACACATTCCTGATGAAGGAAGGGGGCCTTGGATCAACCGCAGCGCTGTTATCGAATGCGGGCGCACTCGCGGTTTATGCAGTATTTATCCCGATTGGAGGCGCACTCAGCGATCGGTTCGGCCGAAAGACAATCCTTTCAGTCGGTGCATTTTGGCTTGCGATCGGCGCGTACCAGGCAATGGCATTCTCGGTCAGCGGTAGTTTTTTCGAAGCCCTTCTCGGGCAAATCATCCTGGCTTCTGGGATAGGACTTTACGGGAGTGCCTGTTTCGTTGCCGCGGCGGAATTGTTTCCCACTGCTTTTCGTGCGACAGGCCATGCCATCGCCTACCAACTGACTGTCGCCATCTTTGGTGGTACAGCACCGTTGGTTGGCACATGGCTCGTCGGTGCGATGGCAACACCGATGGCCCCGGGTTGGTACGTGACGATTGTCGCCGTCATCAACCTCCTGCTGGTACAATGGGTCCCCGAAACCAGGGATGTCAGTCTGCGCGATTCTATCCACGATCGTACTGCGCACCGAAAAGCGCATGATCCTGAAACAAGCAGCGAAGATATGTTTGCGTCGAGCTGCTACAAAAAGGTGCCACCCATTCTTTGACCTTGGTCATAAGATGTGCAGCGTGCGCTACGCTCGCGATGGGGAACTCGAAAGCGGGAACATATCCCGCGGCTGCAGCAGGTCGTCTTCATCGGTATTACCGGCGGATGTTAGCCGGCTGGCGAGCCCGTTGTAAGATGGCTTTCCTGGAGGCGCATCGGCAAAACGGCGCCGATGCGCAATGCCACGGGTCTGAGATCCGCAAGGCCCCCTTTGGCTAAGGGACAGAAGCCCGACTTACCTAAAGAGAGAGCGGCCGCTTGTATGGCGAACGCGATTGCCTTGGCGGGTACGGAACGATAGGTCGAAGCAGTTTCTGCTAAGTCCAGACCCCTCCAAACCCGGGTGATAACACCAGCAAATCTCGTAAGGCGGGCTTATGTTGACACGTGGGCGAGCCGGAAGTTACCTTCGTCTCCAAGAGGATAGCTCGCCTGGAGCATCGTTGTTCGACGATGTGGAAGAGTTCAGGCCGCCGGTCCAGCATCAGATTTCGACCTTTGCCATTGTGTGACCAGGAAAGGGCTCAAGCGGTACGACCGCCTGCGCGCGGGGCCCGGCAAAGCTTCAGTTTGCCGACAGTTGCGTGTGCTCTGCGGAGCGGTGTGGACATCATCCAAGGGAGGGGAATTCGATGAAAGTGGAAACTTACAAGCATCTCTGCAGCCTTAACAGGCGAGAGCTGTTGAAACTGACCGGGGCCGCCGCCCTCCTGAGTGCGACGAGCCGCTACGCGCCGGCGTTCGCACAAGGCGATCTACGCGCGAAGATTTTGAAGATCCCAGGGGTTGGGAGCGGTTCGCCGGGTGATGCGGAATGGCAAGAAGTCGGCGAATTGTGCCTCGGACCGACCAAAGAAAGCGTCAAGCCAGGTGAGTTCAAAGGCGTAGAACTTACGTTCCTGGGAACAAATGCCAGTAACGTTCACAACGTCTTGTCACGTGGCCTGCTCAAGGCTTGGGAAGCTTACACCGGCGCAAAGATCACCTGGATCGATCTCAGCGTCCCTGACTTCAACGCTCGCTTGCAGCAGTCTATTGCACTGAAGTCGATTGATTTCGATATCATCGAAATGGGCGCTGCTTTCGAGGGGGACACGTGCAGCCGTGGACTGATGTCGGAGGTGCCAGACTGGGTCAAGAAACAGGTCGACATGGATGACTATGTCAACTACCTGAAGGCGCCGGTTGGCACCTGGAACGGCAAGACCTATCGTGTTTCAACTGACGGTGACTGTCACAACTTCAATTACCGCACCGACGTGTTTGCTGATGCCGAACTGGCGACGGCATGGGCACAAGTCGGTGACAAAGCCGGGATGACCGAGTGGGGTCTACCCCAGACATGGCAGCAGGTGCAAGCGGCGACCAAGTTCCTCAAAGGCAAGAAGGTCGCCGGAATGGATGCCTACGGCTATCTCGATGCTTGCAAGCCATGGGGCGGTTTCGGCTTTTACTACCTGGCCTCACGCGCGTCAGCTTATGCCAAACATCCCGAGGACAAAGCATGGCTGTTCGACATCGAGACGATGAAGCCCAGGGTCAACAATCCAGCTTGGGTGAGGGCGATCCAGGACGTCGTTGATGCTCTGCCATACGAACCAGCCGATCAACTCGGTATGGACCCGCTTGGTACCGGCTTTACGCAGTTCATGGGCGGGACGGGTTCGATGCTGGCATGGTGGGGTGACATCGGCTCGAACGTCCAGACAAACGACAACTCGGTTGTCGGCGACACGACAGGCTTTTCCATCCTTCCGGGATCGAATGACGTGTTCAACGCCAAGACGGGCCAATGGGACGTTCCGGCCTCCGGTGCTAATCATGCGCCCAACATGGCGTTTATTGGTTATGGCCTCTATGTCATGGCACGCGTTGACGGCGATACACTGAAGCACAAGGCGGCGTGGTCAGCGGTCGCCCACTTGGGCGGCAAGGACCTTTCATTGTGGACCGCCGCTTATCCATCTGGGCTTCAACCCTACCGCAACAGCCAATTCAACATCAAGGAATGGGTGTCGGCCGGTTACGACGAAGCGTTCATTACCGCCTACCTCAGTTCGCTTTCAAATTCCTACAATCACCCGAACGCAGCGATCGAGCCACGACTGCCCGGAATTTACCAGTATTACAGCATTGCCGAAGACGAGCTTGCGAAAGTCTATTCCGGACAAGTCGCCGCACAAGCCGGTGCAGATGCAATTGCAGCAGCTTGGGAAAAGATTACCGATCAATTGGGTCGAGAGCAGCAGGTAGCGTTCTACAAGGCGTCGCTCGGTGTTCAATAAGGAAGCCGGCGCCGACCAATCGTGGTCGGCGCCGTTCAAAGGGTAGTCGACACTGTGGCAAAGACGGATATCGAGAACAGCCGTTTGATAGAAACGGCGGCGAAGAGACTGGAGAGAAAAGGCGTTGGACAGCTGTTGGTCGCAGCTGCATCAACCATCCTGGTGGCAACACTGGTCGGACAAATTCTTTACAAAGAGGGCGTTATCGTAGCAGGGTTCGAAACCTGGCGCCCCGTGCTTTACGCATATATCCTATGGGCGATCGCCATGGGTGTAAACCAGATCGTCGCGCGAGGGGAGGCCGGTCAGCGCGCGCTTTTCGTCCTCCCTGCGGTTCTGTTTACGATCGCGGTGGTAATTTTCCCGACGATCTTCGGGATTTTCGTTGCGGTCACGGATTGGAACCTGTCCGGAGCAACGGGGCCTCGGTTCAACGGACTGGCAAACTTCTACCAGATGTTGGGCGACGCATATTTCTGGAATGCCCTGGCAAACATGGTCTTCTATGTTGCGACAGTCTTTGTCCAATATGCGATCGCTTTCGGTCTTGCTCTGCTCCTCAATCTTGAGATCCGCGCCCGGAAATTCTTTCGCGTCGCGTTCCTTCTGCCGTTCATGCTCAGTCCCGTTGCCGTCAGCTGGATGATTGGTAAATCCATCATGGATTTTCGTTCTGGACCGCTGACAGCTGTTATGCGCGCACTCGGCTGGGAAAGCCCCACCTTCTTCACGTCGCCGATGATCGCCCGCCTGAGCATCGCGATGCTGGATGCATGGGTGTGGATCCCCTTTACCGTAATACTGCTGCTGGCCGGCTTGCAAGCGATCTCCAAGGAGGTTCAAGAGGCGGCCAAGGTTGACGGCGCCAGTCCCTGGGAGTCTTTCTGGCACATCACATTTCCACTGATGCTGCCAGTCTCGGTCACGGCCTTGATCGTGCGCGTAATCTTCCAGCTGAAGCTTGCCGATATCGTTATCAACACGACGTATGGCGGTCCGGGAGGTGCAACCGACACGGTGTCGAGCTTCATTTTTCGCGAGTACCGAGATCGGTCAAACGTCGGCTATGGGACGATGCTGGCAATGGTCTACCTCGTCATCATCGTGGTCTTCCTGTCGATCGTATTGTCTTTGTTACGTCGGTTTTCGTATTGGAAAGAGGGCAGCAAATGATTGGCAACAAACGCCGGGTATATAGCAGTGTTTTGATCTACGGCCTGCTGTGTTCATGGGCATTCCTTTGCCTTTTTCCCATCTATTGGACGTTCACAACAGCCTTCAAGAAAGCCCCCGACGTCCTGCGCGGGCATCTGGTTCCTTGGCTTGACTTCTCCCCTGACTGGATTGGATGGCGCACTCTCGGACTGTCTCCAGACAAGATCGGGATGACATCCACCGTGCGCGACGAGTTCCTTTTGCGGTTCGAAAACAGCGTTGTCATATCGCTGACCGCGGCAGCACTGGCCGTCCTGCTCGGCGCGCCTGCGGCCTACGGGCTGTCGCGCTTTCGCTACAAGTTCGGCGTGATGGGAAATAACGACATCTCATTTTTCTTCCTCTCGCAGATGATCTTGCCGCCTGTCGTGCTCGCCCTGCCGATACTCGTTTTGTATCAGGGACTTGACATGCTCGATTCACGCACAGGCCTGATTGTCATCTACACGCTTTCGGTCTTGCCGATCGTCATCTGGATCATGCAGGATCAGTTCAGCATGGTGCCGACCGAGCTTGAGCAAGCGGCCCTGGTCGACGGTTGCACAGTGTGGGGTGCCTTTCTGCGAGTTGTCGTTCCTCTTGCCATGCCCGGCGCGGTCGCGGCGTTCATTCTCTCGACAGTCTTGTGTTGGAACGAGTACTTTTTCGCTGCCTTGCTTACCAGCACGAACGCGACCACCCTGCCCGTGATGGTCGCCAGTCAAACCAGCTCGCAGGGTGTCTCCTGGTGGACGATGGCGGCCCTTTCCTTTGCAGCCATCCTGCCGCTCATTCTCGTTGGTATTTTTCTGGAAAAATACATCGTCAAGGGTCTGACGGCTGGTGCCGTCAAATAAAGCCGGACCCCCGGCCGCAAGGAGATACTTTTGTCACTGTCTCAAAGACTCCGCCTCGACGGCAAGGTCGCGTTCATTGCTGGCGGCGCCGGCGGCATTGGCGCGGCAGTGGCGGAGAGCTGCATCGAACTCGGTGCAACTGTCGTGTTGGGCGACAAGGATGCCGGTCAGCTGACAGCCACGGCTGGCAAACTTGGTTCCGACTCCCGCGTCAACACGGTCGAACTCGACGTTACGACGAGGCGTTCTGTCGATGGTTGATGGTGGATTTTCGGTAGCCTAGCAGGAGGTGGGATGAGCGATCAGACACAAAGCGCAGATGAAACGCAAAGTAAGGACGTCAATGCGTCCAGCGCCGCGATCATACCGGTCCGTCACATCGCCGCAGAAGAGGAGGTTTCAATCGATCTCAACGTTAATGGGCGCCAATGCCGCGTGTCGGTCGAGAGCCAAACGACATTGCTCGATGCCTTGAGGGAACGGCTTCTCCTGACTGGAACCAAGAAAGGCTGCGGGCTAGGGCAGTGCGGCGCTTGTACCGTTCTGCTGGATGGAAGCCGCTTTAAAGCTTGCCTTCTTCTTGCTGCCTTGGTCGAGGGCCGTCAGATCAAGACCATCGAAAGCCTTTCGGACGGTGAGAAGCTTCACCCCTTGCAGCAGGCATTTATCGACAGGGACGCGTTCCAGTGCGGGTATTGCACCAGCGGCCAGATCATGTCGGGTCTCGCCTGTCTTGCCGAAGGACATGCTGGTTCGGCGCAGGACGTCCGGGCTTGGATGAGCGGCAACCTCTGTCGCTGCGGTGCCTACGACAATATTGTGGCGGCCATACGCGATGTCGCTCAAATGAGCGAGGAGGAGCGATGAGATCGTTCGACCTTTTGCGTGTCGCCACTCTCGATGAGGCGATCAGCTCGGGTGCGGTGGCGGGCCGCACCGATAGCGACCGGATGTTCATCGGCGGCGGCACTGACATGATCCAATTGTTGAGAGAAGACGTTGTCCAGCCTAAAACGATTGTCTCGTTGGGGAACGTCCTCGACAAGACGATCAAGCTGGACGGGGCGGGTCTTTCTGTTGGGGCTGGCGCAACCATGGCCGAGCTCTCGTCGCATGCGCTTGTCAACAAACGCTATCCGCTGATCGTCGATGCGCTCTTGAACTCAGCAAGTCCGCAGGTCCGAAATCAGGCGACCATCGCGGGGAACCTCCTGCAGCGAACACGTTGCCCTTACTTTCGTGACACGGGCTGCCACGCCTGTAACAAGAGGGCACCTGGCTCCGGATGCGCCGCCATTGGCGGTGCCAACCGCTGGCACGCGTTGCTGGGTACGAGCGAACATTGCATTGCGACCCATGCGTCCGATCTTGCCGTGGCACTGCTTGCGCTCGGGGCAACGGTCTCGATCAAGGGCCCCAGCACGGCGCGGCACGTCAGCCTTGAGGATTTCTATCAACTCCCCGGGACCACGCCGCATATCGAAGCGGCGCTGGGGCCTGGCGAGCTGATCGCTGCGGTCATTGTCCCATCAGCGATGGAAGGTCTTACCTCGTCCTACATCAAGGTCCGTGACCGGGCGTCGTTTGAATTCGCGGTAGTTTCGGCGGCCGTTGCTCTCGATCTCGAGGGTGGGCTGATCCGCCAAGCGCGGGTGGCGGTCGGTGGCGTCGCGACAAGACCTTGGCGCTTGCCGTTGGTTGAAGACCGACTACGAGGCGTACGGCTGGAAGAGCGTCGTGTGAGGTTGGCCGCGGACGCCGCCTCGCGTGGCGCGGTCGGGCACGGCGACAATGATTTCAAGATTGATCTTATGAAACGGGTGATCGTGCGGGCCGTTCAAGCGGCTGGAGGCATCAAATGAAATCTGATCAAATCGGCAAGGCTGCATCGCGTGTCGACGGACGAGCCAAGGTCACGGGGCAGGCCCGCTACGCAGCGGAGTTCGATGTGTCTGGGCTCGTGCACGCCGCCGTCGTGCGAAGCACGATCGCATGCGGGCGAGCGCTGGAAATTGATGTTGCGGCGGCGATGGGATCGACCGGAGTGATCGCCGTGCTTACGCACCAAAACACACCTAAATTGCCGTACCGACCTCACAAGGACCTACCTGACGCAGCGATCGGCGAACGACTTCACGTCCTGCAGGACGAGTGCATCAGCCATCAGGGACAGCCTTTGGCAGTAGTCGTGGCGGAAACCCTTGAACAAGCCGACAGCGCCTCACGACTCGTCAAGGTTCGATACGCGCTTGAAGCCGCAGATACGGATTTCGGCATTGTCCCGGAGTCCGACCCGACAAATCAGCTTTCCGGCGAACCCGCACCGGAAGAAACCATTCGTGGCGATTGCGGTCAGGCTATGGCGGCGGCCGATCTTCAGATCAATGCGGCCTATTCAATCCCACGAGAATATCACAACCCGATCGAACCCCATGCCACGATTGCTCGATGGGAAGGCGGTGCACTTACCCTGTGGGATAAGACCCAATGGGTTCATAACGTCGCAGAAGAGGTCGCGGCGGTGTTCGGTATCGAGGCGTCCGATATCCGTGTCATATCGCCATTCGTGGGTGGCGCGTTCGGGTCAGCCGCCCGCGTCTGGTCTCATGTCATCCTCGCTGCCTTGGCCTCGAAAACCGTCGATCGTCCTGTCAAGATCGTGCTGACAAGACGAGAAATGTATTACGCGACCGGTTACCGCCCGCAAAGCCGACAGACGCTCTCCATCGGAGCGTCTCTCACAGGACAGATTTGTGCGCTGAGGCATGAGGTCTGTCATGAGACGTCAACCTATGAGGAATACAAGGAATCGCTTCTCCTTCCAACGCAAGTCTTGCATTCCTGTCCGAACCTCTACACCCGCTATCGCCTCTCCCCGATGAACGTTCACACGCCGACCTATATGCGTGGTCCAGGGGAGGCCAGCGGACTTTTCGCTTTGGAATCTGGGATCGACGAGCTGGCAATGCAAATAGGGATCGACCCTGTGGCCTTGCGCATTTTAAACGAACCGTCGCTCGATCAATCGGTCAATCTGCCTTTTTCGAGCCGTTCGACGAGAGAATGTTACCGCCTTGGCGCCGAACGCTTCGGTTGGGACAGGCGCGATCCTCGTCCAGGCTCGATGAAAGATGGTCACTTGCGGATTGGATGGGGAATGGCCAGCGGCGTTTATCCTGTCTACGTCGCCACAGCATCAGCGAGAGCGCAGATCTTTCCTGGGGGGAGGGCGGAGGTCTCAAGTGCGGCAAGCGATATGGGACCGGGCACGTATACTTCGATGACGCAGGTCGCAGCGCAAACGCTCGGGTTCTCCCTCGACAAAGTGCTATTCACGTTGGGCGACAACAAACTTCCAAGGGCCCCGATCCACAGTGGATCGATGACAATGGCAAGTGTAGGCAGTGCTGTCAAAGCTGCTTGCGAGCGCGTAAAAGCCGAGGCGATAGCCTATACCGGTGCTGAAGACTTCGCACGCGCGTTAGAAATCCTGGACCGCCCGATCGACTGCCTGGTCGAGGTTCAGCCTGGCAATAGCGGTGACCGCTATTCGATGAACGCGTTTTCTGCGATTTTCACCGAGGTTGGCGTCGATAAGGATCTGGGTGAAGTTCGGGTGCGTCGAATGGTAGGAGCTTATGGCGCTGGGCGTATCGTGAACCCGAAAATTGCCCGCAGCCAATGCGTCGGCGGCATGATCGGCGGGATCGGAATGGCGCTGATGGAACATGCCGTGGTCGACAAGAGGACCGGTCGTGTCGTCAACGCCAATTTCGCGGAATACGCGGTCCCGGTCCACGCCGATTGCCCACCTGATATCGATGTGATCTTCGTCGACGAGGAAGATCACCACGTCAATCCACTTGGCGTGAAAGGTATCGGTGAATTGGCGATGGCCGGGATTGCACCAGCCATCGCCAACGCTGTTTATCACGCCACAGGCAAGCGGATGCGCAATTTGCCGATTACACCCGACACGTTGCTTTAGCGGGCGCCGAGTCTATTGTGCGCGTCCGATGACTTCCGCGAGCCGATCGCCTTGCGACGTGATCGCACCGATGGTGTGGCCGCCATCGACGACCAATGCGTGGCCGATAGCAAAGCCTGCTGTGCTCGAGCACAGCCACAGGACCGCCGAGGCGATCTCTTCAGGGCGACCGAGCCTGCCAACGGGCTCCTCAGCTGCCATTCGGGCCAGACCTTCCACTGTCCCGCCGGAAACCTCGACGGCCATGCTTGTGTGCACAATTCCTGGGCAGACAGCATTGATGCGGACGCCGGTTTCAGCATAGTCGAGAGCGGCGGATCGGGTTAAGCCGATCACCGCGTGCTTTGCTGCGGAATAGGCGGCAGCCCCTTTGATCCCCATGATACCTGCGCCTGAGGAGGTATTGACGATCGCACCGCCGCCGCGTTTGCGAATCCTCGGTATCTGATTGCGCATGCATAAAAATGTGCTGGTGACGTTGATGTCGATAATCCGCCGCCATTCATGATCGGTGATGTCTGCTGCGGACGCGACATTTTGGTATTTGCCGGCGTTGTTGAATGCGAAATCAAGACCGCCGAACTCTTGTTCGGTACGATCAAGCGCAGACCTAATGTCGCTTTCGACGGTCAGGTCACACCGCAGTGCCAGAGCGTTGCCGCCGGCGTCGCGAACAGCGGAAGCCGAGGCATCGCAGCCTGCCTGATCGATGTCAACAAGCGCGACGGCTGCACCGGCTTGAGCAAATGCGACAGCCGCAGCTCCCCCGATCCCACCAGCGGCGCCCGTTACGAACGCCACCTTTCCCTTGAAATCATGAATAGTCGTCATTCAGTCCTCCTTGGTGGCTTAATCAACATCTTGGAATGCAAGTTTCCGGTTTCTTCTCAAGACCGGCAAAAAGACTGCAACAACCAGTCCAGCTGCGATAACGAGAAGGGTGGCGCTGACGGGTCGCGTGACAAAGACGCTTGGATCGCCGTGAGAAACCAGGAGTGCGCGACGCAAATATTCTTCCAGCATCGGGCTCAGGATGAACGCAAGCAGCAATGGCGCCGGCTCGGCATCCAATTTGCGCAAAACATAGCCTGCAGTACCGAACACCGCTGTCAGGTAAATATCGAAGGTCGAATTGCTGAGGCTATAAGCGCCGATGGCACAAAAGAGAATGATCGCCGGAAACAGAAAATGGTAGGGGATCGAGATCATCTTTACCCAGATGCCGATAAGCGGCAGGTTCAAGACGACAAGCATGAGATTGCCAACCCACATCGACACGACCAGACCCCAGAATAAGCCCGGCTGCTCCGTCATGACACTCGGGCCCGGCTGAATGCCTTGGATGATCATCGCGCCAATCATCAAAGCCATCACAGAATTCGCCGGAATACCCAGCGTCAGCATCGGGATGAAGGAAGTCTGCGCCCCTGCATTGTTGGCGGCTTCCGGTCCGGCCACACCTTCGATCGCCCCGTGACCGAATTCGGCGCGGTTTCTGGAGACCTTCTTCTCCAGCGAATAGGATGCGAACGAGGCAAGCAGCATGCCCCCTCCCGGCAGCAGGCCAAGGACCGATCCAAGCAATGTGCCGCGCAGCACCGGTGCCGTCATCCGGACAAGATCCTCGCGGGTCGGGAGCAGGCCGTTTACTTTCTTGACGAGCGTTTGTCGGGACGTCTCGTGCTCTAGGTTGGCAATGATCTCGCCTATGCCGAACATCCCCATCGCCAGCGGCACGAACCCGATCCCGTCGGATAATTCAGGGATGCCAAGGGTATAACGGGCAATCCCGGAATTGACATCCGTGCCGACCATACCGAGAAGCAGCCCAAACAGCACCATCGCAACGGCGTGGAAGAGCGATCCATGAGCCAAGACGATGGAAGACACCAGACCAAGGACGAGAAGAGAGAAATATTCGGGTGTCCCGAAACTCAGCGCGAGCTCGGCGAGCGGCGGGGCAAAGAGTGCGATGATCAAAGTCGCAATCGTTCCGGCCACAAACGAACCAATGGCTGCGGCGGCGAGCGCCCGTCCGGCTTTACCGCGCTTTGCCATCTCATAGCCGTCGAGTGCCGTCACCAGTGAGGTGGTCTCTCCCGGCAGATTGATCAAAATCGCTGTCGTCGATCCCCCGTACTGTGAACCGTAGTAAATGCCCGCGAGCATGATCATGGCGGAATCTGCTGGCAACCCCGTCGTTAGGGGCAATAGCATGGCTATGGTGGTGGTCGGACCAAGGCCAGGGAGAACGCCGATTGCCGTCCCAAGCAGCACGCCGATCAAGCAGTAAAAGAGATTGGCCATCGAAAGCGCCGATTCCGCGCCGATTACGAGATTTGACAGGATGTCCATCGCAAGAGCCCTTAATTTGATGGATAGGGCGCCAGCGCCTGAAGCCAGGGACCGAAAGCCTGCATCTGGACACCGAGGCCGTCGATGAAGACGAAGACGCATGCGCCAATCAATGCAAGCGCCGCAAGCGAAGTTGGCCACGACAGCCGGAAGCGCGCGCTCGCCAAAGCGCACAACAGAATGAGGCCGATGCTTGCCACGACAAATCCGATACGCGGAAGCAGAAATGCAAAGGCGGCAAGCCCGCCAATGATCAGAGCCCCGGATTGCCAGGCAAAGGTGCTGGGCGTCTCGCTGTCGATAACGAGGGAGCGAACGACTGCGATGACACCGAAACCAAGAAGGAGTACAGATATGATAGTCGGAAAGAAACCAGGTCCCATCCTGGCCGAAGTTCCAAAGGCATAATCCCGGCTAAGGACGAACCCCGCGATGCCACAACTGGTATAGATCAACCCCAGCCATAATTCTCTTGTTCCGCGTAGACCCAGTCGCATAAACAATCCCCCTTTAGCCACCACATCGACCGGGCATGATGAGGATCATGCTCCCGTCGATGCTGCCGATCATCAATCGAGCGAGATGTTCTGGCTCTTGGCGATCTCGCCCATTGCCCGTGTTTCCTCCCCGAGCGTCCTTGCCAGTTCCTCGGGGGAACTCGTCCAAGACGTAAAGCCGATCGATGCCAGCTTTGCTTCAACGTCCGGCTCGTGCAGAGCGCGGCTGACATCGGCGTTGATCTTGTTGACGATGGCCTGCGGCGTTCCCTGCGGTGCGTAGAGCGCGAGCCAGGACTTATGAACGAAATCGGCAGGTCCGCCCGCCTCTGCAAAGGTCGGGATTTCAGGGAAGTTGGGATTGCGGACCTTGTCGGCGATGGCGATGAACTTGACCTTGTTGGCACGCAGCATCGGGCCAGCCGTAGAGGCTGTTCCAAATGCCATCGCCAGTTCACCGTTGGCGATCTGGACAAAGATCTGTGGGGTCTCCTTCACCGGGACATGCGTCAACTTGATACCGGTGGCGTTTTGCAGTTTTGCGCCACCAATGTGCATGGCGCTGCCCACACCAGAAGAGCCAAATGTGAGATTGCCATCATCCGCCTTTGCAGCAGCGACAACGTCAGCCACGGTCTTCCACGGTGAATCGGCGGCAACCGCCAGGAAGTAGGTGGCCTCGAACATTGGTGCGACCGGCACGAAATCCTTGTCAGGATCGTAGGGTAGCTTTTTGAAGAGGTGTCGCTGCAAGGCGATCATCCAGTTTTCGGTCTGGAACAATGTGTAGCCGTCAGGCTTGCCGCGCTTGAACGCGTCAACTGCGCTCCAATAATTGGAGCCGGGTCTGTTTTCAATGGTAACCGGTTGGCCCCAATAGCCCTTAAGCTTGTCTCCAACAAGGCGCATAACGGTATCAGGTCCTGTGCCTGTCGGATAAGGCAGGATGACATTGACGGGATGTTCGGGAAAGCCGTCAGCGCGCGCCGCCAAACCCGGCGACGCCGCTGCCATCGCCACAATCGCCATGACCATTCTTGTCAATCGCATTTGTCTTCTCCTCCATTCGGCGTCGTCAACCGATGCTGGGCCACCTCCTGGCTGTCAGCAGATTAGCAACGCGTTGTTAAGCGTAGTGGAGCCTGGCGCATCCAACCGAGTGACAGCTTATGGGGCAAAGCGTCTCCATCGCAACGCCGAGGCACCGACAGGCGATAACACGGGGGTATCGCCATGAGCCGGCTGACCTTGCATGCCGCCCGTTGCTCTGCCATCCAAAGTGGCGCCGGTGGCTTAAAGCCTCGGATGCGGTTCAGCACATCAGGAGGGGAATCCAATGCAGGGCATCGTCTTTACGGGTGATTGTGGGGTTCGCCTTGCCGATTTTCCTGACCCGACGCCGGGACCGGGGGAGGTGGTGCTGGAGATCAAGGCTTCGGGCATGTGCGGAAGCGACCTCCACCAATATCGTTCCGCTCCGGGAGTGATTTCCGCCGAACTGATCAGGGGACACGAGCCTTGCGGTGTGGTAGTGGCAGTTGGGCCCGGGTCTGTCGCGCCGCATGCGCGCATCGGTGCTCGGGTGATGGTTCATCATTATGCCGGCTGCGCGGGGTGCCAACAGTGCAATTCCGGCTGGCCCCAGATGTGCGAAGAGGTCCCGGTGACCGTCTATGGCATTGATGGGCACGGCGCTCACGCGCCGTTCATGAAGGTAAGGGCGGACACGCTTGTTCCCCTGGACGAGCGACTGAGTTTCGTTGCTGGTGCTGCGATTTCCTGCGGAACGGGCACGGCATGGGGTGCGTTCGAGCGCATGGGTTTGACCGGGCGTGACGCCGTCGCCGTCTTCGGGCAGGGACCGGTCGGACTGTCCGCTACGCTGATCGCAAAAGCGCAGGGTGCAAAGGTGATCGCCGTCGACATCGATGAGGAGCGGCTTGCGGTCGCAAGGGCGTTCGGAGCCGACCACATCGTCAACCCGGGTAAGGAAGATGTCGTCGAGGCGGTCAAGGAACACACACAGGGTAAGGGAGCCAGTAAGGTCCTCGAAACATCGGGAGCGGTTCAAGCATCTCTCGATGCCGTGCGTGTTGCGCGCGCCTGGGGGACGATCGGACTGGTGGGGCTTGGCGCTGAGTTTAAGATGACCTTGTCCCAGGTGCTACGCCGGCAACTCAATGTCGTTGCCTCCTGGACGATGTCGATCCAGGCGCAGCGCGCCTGCGCCGACTTTGTCATGGAACGCGGCATTGATCTCGACCAACTTTTCACGCAGCGATGGCGATTGGACCAGGCGGAGGAAGCCTACCGACTGTTTAACAAGCAAAGCAGCGGCAAAGGGGTTTTCATTCCCTAAAACCGTCAGAACGACACTCGCATTCGAAATTGCTAAGCCGAGGAACAAGCGATGAACCAGTCGACGACCCGTATTCCACTTTCTGCCGCAACGACGAAGTTCTTGGCGCAGGACCGGTTTCTTCACCTGATCGATGGCAAGGACACGCCGTCGCTTTCAGGAAAGACGTTCGAGACCTATGACCCATCATCAGGTCATGTCCTGGCACAGTTGTCAGAAGGCAATGAAAGCGACGTCAACGCAGCCGTGGCGGCTGCCCGCGCGGCGTTTGAAGGCAACTGGCGGCTATGGACGCCCTACGAGCGCCAGACCTTGCTCCACCGGATCCACGATGTGATCGACGCCAATTTCGAGGAGCTTGCCCAGATCGAAACCATGGACATGGGTGCGCCGTTGTCGCGCACCTTGGGCTTTAAATCCTTCGTTTTGCGAGTCATCGCCTTTTTTGCTTCGCAGTGCGGCTCAGTTTCGGGTGAAACGCTGCCCAACAGCCTGCCGGGTGCGGTTCACTCGATGACCTTGAAAGCACCGGTTGGCGTGATCGGCGGCATTATCCCTTGGAACGGACCACTTGGCAGCCAGTGGTGGATTATCGGCGCAGTGCTTGCAAGCGGCTGCACGGCTGTGCTCAAGCCCGCAGAAGACGCATCACTTTCGGTCCTGCGCACCGTTGCGTTGTTGCATGAAGCGGGCATGCCCGAGGGTGTTATCAATGTCGTGACAGGACATGGTAGCGTCGCAGGGGCTGCGCTCGCCGCACACGCAGACGTCGACAGAATAGCGTTCACGGGATCGACGGTCACCGGGCGCAAGATCATCGAAGCATCGGCAGTTAACATCAAAAGACTGCAGCTTGAACTCGGCGGCAAGTCGCCCGATATTGTGTTTGCCGATGCAGATCTCGACAAGGCCGTTCCGAGCGCAGCCATGGCCGTTTTTGCAAATTCCGGCCAGGTTTGTTACGCGGGAACGCGCGTCTTCGTGCAACGGTCGATCGTGCCGGAGTTCTGCGAACGCCTCACCGCCTTTACCAAGACGATCCGCGTCGGACACGGTCTTGACCCCAGCGCTCAGCTGGGCCCATTGATCTCAGCTAAACAGCTCGATCGCGTCATGTCGTACATCAAGCTCGGATCAGAAGAGGGCGCGCAGCTTGTCTATGGCGGAGATCGACCGGGTGGTGATCTGGCTGAAGGCTTTTTCGTAAAGCCAGCGATCTTTTCCAATGTCGATAACGGTATGAGGATTGCCCAGGAAGAGATTTTTGGTCCGGTCCTGTCGGTCATTCCGTTCGATACCCAAGACCAGGCGATCAGCCTCGCGAACCAGACGGAATACGGACTAGGCGGAGCTGTCTGGTCGCGAGACATCTCGACCGCACTCAATGTCGTCCGCCACATCCATACGGGCGTCATGTGGGTGAACTGCTACGGGCTTGTCGACCCTCTGGTGGGCTTCGGAGGGACGAAGCACAGCGGGTACGGGGCCAAGGGTGGCAAGGCTCACCTTGACACATATTTGTACACGAAGACAGTCTATATCGACACCTGACGCTCCAATCGGCATCTCTTCCTAGAGATGAAGCCAGCGCTCCAGACGCTCGTCCGGAGCGCCATTCAATGCCTCAGATCCCGAGCCTTCCTGTCAAGACGAACACCCTCTTCGGCGACGGCTTCGATGAACTTGCGGCGGGCCACGTCCAGGAATGAGCGTTCGCGGAAGAATACGGCGATGTCCCGGCTCATGATCCTTGATGTGATCGGCAGAGCAACGAGCTTGCCGCTCGCAAGTTCCTCGCTGACGACATGCTCCGGAAGCATTCCGAGGTGATCGGAGTTTTGGATCACCGTTTTCATGAAACTCACGGAGTTGCATTCGGTCATTTGCGCCGGGACATCGACCTGCTCATCGGACGTGACCTGCTCGACGGGAGAGATATTGCGGCCGACCAGATGCGTGACCCACGGATATTGCATGAGCTCAAACCAGGCGATGTTGCCCGTCCGAGATGGATGGTCCGATCTGCAAAGGACGACAAGACGGTCCCTGAACACGACGCGCTGCTTGATACCTTCGATATTGTCGAAACAACCCGTCTGCGCGATAATGAAGTCAAGTTCCGATCGCTGCAAGCCAACCAGTAATTCCGGATGGGCGTTCTCAAAGATCCTGAGCGGAAGATGAGGGTAGTCCAGGCGCCACTTGCAGACGGCGTTTGGAACGACATGGGCGACAAGGCTGACAATCGCGCCGACAGTCAAGCGGTCCGCCGTGCCTTGCGATTGAGCGCGTATCTGCTTTTCCGCAACATCGATTTCGTCCTGGATGAACCAGGCTCTGGAATAGAGCATTTCGCCAGCGGAGGTTGGAACAACCCCCATTGGACCGCGCTCCAGAAGCTTGACGCCAAGCGAGGCTTCCAGCCGATCCATCGACGAACAAAGCGCTGGCTGGGAAACCTGCAGTTCCTTTGCTGCTTTTCTGAAGCTTCCGTGCTCAACGACAGATTTCATATACAGAAGTTTTCTGGGATCCATTGTGTTTCTCCTCCGTCACACAATGAGGCAGTCACATGTTATTCGATTCCGTAATCAGGTGTTGTGCGCGCTCGCTTCTGTTAAAGTCTTAGAGCTTGGGTTCCGGCCAGCCTCAGCAGGGGCTGACCGGCTTCACATCATCGTTGATCAATTGCCAAGATGCGGCCTGATGAGAGAGAGATCGGCGTCACTGAGGCGGTCTTGGGCATTCAGCTGGTGCCAGTAGGGATAAATGAGAGGCGGCTGGCTGACGCGGTCCAGCCGAGCCCGTTCTTCATCGGAGAGTTTCAATTCAGCCGCCGCGAGATTGTCGACAAACTGCGCCTCAGTTCTGCCGCCGACGATCAGCGATGTCACACCGGTGCGTCCAAGCGTCCAGGCGAGGGCAACTTGCGCTGCTGAGATGCCCCGGCTTTCGCCAATCGCAACAAGTTCATCGACGATGTTCCAGAGGCGGTGTTCATCGCGGATCGGCGGCTCCGTCCACCCGGCGAACTGTCTGGTGTTTTCAGGCGTCGCTTGATTGCGCCGATGCTTGCCCGACAGCAAACCACCGGCAATCGGTGCCCACACGAGCACACCCAGTCCCTGGTCGATACTGATGGGGATGAGTTCGTACTCGGCATCGCGTGACTCGAGCGTGTAGTGGATCTGCTGGCTAACGAAGCGTGCGCGCATCTCGCGCGCGCTGATCCCTAGGGCCTTCATGATGTGCCAGCCCGAGAAATTGGAGCAGCCCACATATCGTACCTTGCCCTGACGCACGAGCGTGTCCAAGGCTTCCATAGTCTCTTCGAGAGGCGTCAGTCCATCACGTTCATGCAACTGGTAAAGGTCGATGACATCGGTCTTCAAGCGCTTCAAGCTGGCTTCGCAGGCGTTGATAAGATGGTAGCGTGAAGCACCGCTATCATTGGGACTTGCGCCCATCTGGAAGCGCGCCTTCGTGGCGATGAGCAAACCGTTCCTGCGGGGGCCGCCGATGATTTCGCCCAGGATCTCCTCGCATCGGCCATCAGAGTATATGTCAGCCGTGTCGATCAGGTTGACACCCTTATCGACACAAAGATCGACAAGCCGGCGCGCCTCATTCACTTCGAGCTCGCCCGTCATCTTCGCCCAGTTCTTGCCGCCGATCGTCATGGTGCCCATGGTGATCGTCGAGACTTTCAATCCCGTATTACCGAGCAGTCGGTATTCCATTATGTCCTCCCAATAATCTATGACCGTTTTATCACTTGGGCGTCTCGCCCTGGATTACCGCTCCACCTGTGTCTGACTGTTTCCGGTCCACAGTGGGCTTCAGTTGTTAATTAGTCTCTTATTGTGAGATATGTTTGTCAAGCGGGATCTCGGAAGATATGTTGCCGACAAACCCCATAACATGCTTTTTGCCCAGCGAGAGCCGGGTGCGTCTTACTAGTTGAACAGGTCATGGCTCGGTCTTCAAAGCGTGCTTCATGCGCAGCACCGCGATGCAAGAGCGCGCGGGAGCGGCAGCAAAGCTACGTGTTCAACGAAGCTCGGCCCCTCGAAGTAAATCGACGGACGGGCATGCAGTTCGGAATCGATGTCGATACCCACAGGCTACCTTTTGCGCGAGAACGCATCATGCCCCTTATCGATTGCTTCAGGTTTTTCCACGCCTCAAGGCTCAGCAGGGTTGTTCGCAACCGGTCGCTTTGCGGCAGTGGGCTACAATGGTCTAAGATCAAAGATCTGCTCTTTAACGAAAACCAGCGTTTAGCTCGTTCTGAATCGCCAAGATCGACAATATTCATGAGTAGAACTTATGACGTCATGCAACGCCGTGCACCAATCGCGCCCTTACATGCAACGCTCCATAAAGCGTTAGGAGATCCCAGTCGTCACGCACTGCACGTTGGCGCTCGAAAGAGCTGGCTTCGCGAACTCCTACCGCTCCGAAACACACTGAAAAGCGTTCGAAGAACCACAGCAAACGCCGAGCAGGCTTTCAAGCCGTCAATTCATTGATGAACACTGCTCATGACGCCAAGCAGAAAACAGTTATAGTTTCAACGCCTATCCAACGCTAAAACGTACGCTTGCTTTGCTCTTGAGCGTGAGCGCGATTTCAAGATTGAATGGAGTAAGAATTGGGTTCTCTAAGCTTGTGGCACTGGCTGATCGTCCTTGTTGTCGTGCTGTTGTTCTTCGGGCGCGGTAAGATCCCGGAACTCGTGGGCGATCTTGCCGGTGGGATTAAGAACTTCAAGAAAGGCATCGCTGAGGTTGATGACACGCCTCAGCTCTCGAACGATCAGAAGGACAAAACCAGACAGTTCCGCTGAGCCTTACGTCGCCAATCGCGCGACAATAGAACGTAGCGTTGGAACCTAGCTGTCCATTTTCCGACGAGGGCGTTCTCGTAGGCGAAAACGATATTTCTCTCTTGTGAGCCATCTGCGGCATGCAGGACAGACTGCAGGCCGGTAGCGAGCGCCTGCTGCAGAAGATCCCGTATAAATTCCGCTTTAACATCTGTGCGAAGCCTTTCGCTGTCCGGCCGCGATCACGCAAACCGACTATGACAGCTCTCCAAGCCTTTGAAAATAAAATCGATTTAGATATTTTCGAAAATCGGTTTCGAGCCGAATAACACGCCTTGCTGTACTGGACAGCGGCTTTGAAGTCTGCTTGGGAGGTTCCCGCATTTGATGTCGGAACGGTCGCATCGCATCGCGGCCGGATGCGCAGGAGGGGAACTCGATGACGATGAAGATTGGAAGCTGCAGGGAAGTCCATCGCGATGAAGCGCGGGTGGCACTTACCCCTGACAGCGCTATCGAACTAAAGAAACTTGGATATGGCTGTTCGATCGAAACCGGTGCTGGTCTGGCCGCAGGATTTACAGATGACGCGTACCGCGCGGCAGGCGTTGAGGTCCTGTCGTCAGCGGCAGAGGTTTGGTCCTTCTGTGATGTCATTGTGAAGGTGCGCCCACCCCAGCCGTCCGAAGCTGAGCAGTTGGGGCCTGGCAGGACGCTGATCTCATTCTTCTACCCCGGCCAGAACACCGCCCTGCTCGAGCAGGCGAAGGCGACGGGTGCCAACGTCATCGCCATGGACATGGTGCCGCGCATTTCGCGCGCCCAGAAGATGGACGCTCTGTCGTCCATGGCGAACATCGCCGGTTACCGCGCCGTCATCGAAGCCGGCAACAATTTCGGCCGCTTCTTCACTGGCCAGGTCACTGCCGCCGGCAAGGTTCCGCCGGCCAAGGTGCTGGTCATCGGCGCCGGTGTCGCCGGCCTTGCCGCTATCGGCACCGCCACCTCGCTCGGTGCCATCACCTATGCCTTCGACGTTCGCCCCGAGGTGGCTGAGCAGATCGAAAGCATGGGCGCCCAGTTTGTCTTTCTCGATTTTAACGAGAGCCAGCAGGATGGCGCTGCCACCGGCGGCTATGCAGCACCCTCCTCGCCGGAGTTCCGCGAGAAGCAGCTGGAGAAGTTCCGCGAACTGGCTCCCAAGATTGACATCGTCATCAGCACCGCGCTGATCCCCGGCCGCGACGCGCCGAAGTTGTGGCTGGCCGGTATGGTCGCCGCCATGAAGCCGGGTTCCGTCGTCATCGATCTCGCGGCCGAACGCGGCGGCAACTGCGACCTCACCGTCGCGGACCAGAAGATCGTCTCCGACAATGGCGTGACCGTCGTCGGCTATACCAATTTCCCAAGCCGAATGGCCGCGCAGTCGTCGACGCTCTACGCCACCAATATCCGCCACATGATAACGGATCTGACACCTGCCAAGGATGGCAAGATCGTCCACAACATGGAAGACGACGTCATCCGCGGGGCGACGGTCGCCTTCGAGGGGGCCATCACTTACCCCCCACCGCCGCCGAAGATCCAGGCGATCGCCCCCCAGAAGCCAAAAGAGAAGGCCAAGGAGCCGACGCCTGCGGAAAGGCGTGCACGCGAAGCCGCGGCCTTCAAGGCGCAGACCAAGAGTCAGGGCTTCTTGCTTCTGATCGGCACCGCGCTGCTGCTTTTGGTCGGCGCTTACGCCCCGGCAAGCTTCATGAATCATTTCGTGGTGTTCATGCTCGCCTGCTTCATCGGCTTCCAGGTGATCTGGAACGTCTCGCACTCGCTGCATACGCCCCTGATGGCGGTGACAAACGCGATTTCGGGCATCGTCATTCTGGGCGCGCTGCTGCAGGTCGGCTCCGGCAACTGGCTGGTCGTCATTCTGGCCGCGCTGTCGGTTCTGGTCGCGACGATCAACATCGTGGGCGGCTTTCTTGTCACGCGGCGCATGCTCGCCATGTTCCAGAAGTCCTGATCGGGCCAGGGATATCAAGGGATTTTCAATATGACGATTGGTATCGTTTCGGCCGCCTACATCTCTGCGGCTGTGCTTTTCATACTCTCGCTGGGCGGTCTCTCCGGTCAGGAAAGCGCCAAACGCGCCGCTTGGTACGGCATTGTCGGCATGGCGCTCGCCATTGTCGCGACCATCTTCGGCCCCGGTGTGGCTAACTGGGTCATCATTCTTCCGATGATCTTGGCCGGTTCCATCGCCGGTTACTACGTGGCAAACCGCGTGCAGATGACGGAGATGCCGCAGCTGGTGGCTGCGCTCCACTCCTTCGTCGGTCTCGCGGCCGTCTTCATCGGCTTCAACGCCCATATCGAGGCATGGCGCATTGCCGGCATGGACGAGGCGGCGCGCGCATCACTTGACAGCTTCGCCGGCATTCTCGCCCACAAGACCCCGGTCGAGCTCGCCATCATGAAGATCGAGGTGTTCCTCGGCGTCTTCATCGGCGCCATCACCTTCACCGGCTCGATTGTCGGCTTCGGCAAGCTCGCCGGCAAGATCGATGGTAAGGCGGAGAAGCTGCCAGGCGGGCATTTTCTGAATGCGGCTGCTGCGATCCTGTCGCTGATCCTGCTCCTCATGTATGTGAACAACGCGGGCGTCTGGACGCTAATCCTGATGACGTTGCTCGCCTTCTTCATCGGCTACCACCTGATCATGGGCATCGGCGGCGCCGACATGCCGGTCGTGGTTTCGATGCTGAACAGCTATTCCGGCTGGGCGGCGGCCGCTATCGGCTTCACGCTTGGCAACGATCTCCTGATCGTCACCGGGGCGCTGGTCGGCTCATCAGGTGCGATCCTCTCCTACATCATGTGCAAGGCAATGAACCGCTCCTTCGTCTCGGTCATCCTCGGCGGCTTCGGCAGCACCACGGGTCCGGCGATGGAAATCGAAGGCGAGCAGATCGCCATCGACGCCGAGGGCGTGGCGTCCGCGCTCAACGATGCCGACAGCGTCGTCATCGTGCCGGGCTACGGCATGGCGGTGGCACAGGCGCAGCAGGCCGTTTCCGAGTTGACAAGCAAGCTGCGCGCCGCCGGCAAGACCGTCCGCTTCGCGATCCACCCGGTCGCCGGCCGCCTGCCCGGTCACATGAACGTGCTGCTCGCCGAAGCCAAGGTGCCTTACGACATCGTGCTTGAGATGGACGAGATCAACGAGGATTTTCACGAAACGGATGTCGTCATCGTCATCGGCTCCAACGACATCGTCAATCCTGCTGCAATGGAAGACCCGAACTCTCCAATCGCGGGCATGCCGGTTCTGGAAGTCTGGAAGGCCAAGCAGGTGTTCGTGTCCAAGCGCGGCCAGGGCACCGGCTATTCCGGTATCGAGAACCCGCTGTTCTACAAGGAGAACACGAGAATGTTGTTCGGTGACGCCAAGAAAATGATGGGCGAGTTGCTCCCTCAAATTGCCTAGAAAATGGCAACGACACGGCTGGTTTCACAGCCGTGCCGTTGCCCGATCACGAATTTGTTCAAAGGTTGTTCCCGTTAAAGACTCGTTTTCAGTCTGCACTGCGCAGCCGCTTACCGTGCAGTTGAGATCCGACAGATCCCGTCTTTGATGCTGTAGATCCAACCATGTATCGCCACTTGTCGGCCGCTGCGCCAGGCAGTTTGCATCGTCGGAGTGCGTGCCAGACGTTCGACCTGAGCGACGACCGATGTTTCGCAGAGCCTGTCGATTTCGGGCTCACTCCATTCTCCACATTCCCGACATCCGAAATGGCGGTCCGCAGTGTCCCGGATTGGCTGAAGCCAATGATCGATAAGTCCGATGGTCTGACGGCCGACGGCGGCGCGCACCCCACCGCAGCCATAATGCCCGCAGACGATAATATGCTTCACATTGAGTTCGCGGACGGCAAACTCCAGAACTGAAAGCATGTTGAAGTCGGTGTGATGAATAAGGTTGGCGACGTTTCTATGGACAAATAACTCGCCTGGCTGAAGCCCGGTAATGACGTTTGCCGGTACGCGACTGTCCGAACAGCCGATCCATAGATATTCAGGTTGCTGAAGTTTCGAGAGCCTCTCGAAATAATCAGGTCTTTCAGCCGTGCGCTCGGCAGACCAGGCTCGATTATTGTCGAAAAGATGAGCGATCATATAAGCTCTCCAGCAAAGTCTGTTGGTACCTTCTGTTCAGGCCTCAAAGAGGATGGCGCCGCCACTAAAGCCGGCACCCGCGGCCGTCATCAGCAGCCGTTCTCCTCGGACGATCGGTTTCGTTCGGTGTTGCACTGAAAGAGACAGAGGGATGGTGGCAGCAGAGGAATTGCCGAAGTCGGCGATCGTGCTGACAGTGCGGTCCTCGTCCACCCCAAGATTATGACGGACGGCATCACATAGACGTGCGTTCGCCTGATGCGGAATGAACCGCGCGACATCCACGAAGTTGGCTGAAGCCTGCGCGACGACCTGGCGGGATGTCTCTGTCATTACTTTTACGGCCCGCGTAAAGACCTCACGACCATCCCTGAGCTGCATCAAGGTCTGCTCGCTAGATGTTTGGCTAGAGAAGGGCTGACTGCTGCCGCCTGCGGAAATCGAAATCAGGTCATAACCGCTGCCATCGCTTATGAGGCTGGCGGCCCTTAGGCCACTCGTTGCGTCCTCGCAAGGTGTCAGGATAACGGCGCCCGCGGCGTCTGCGAACAGAACGGCACTTGCACGTTCCGCAAGATTGATTCGGCGACTGAGAATGTTTGCTGCCACGACCAACACGGGACGACCCTGCGCCCGCACGAAGCCATCGGCAAGCGACAGCGCATAGAGGAATCCGGAGCACGCTCCGGCAAGGTCGACTGCGCCGGAACTGGCCAGTCCAAGCTTATGTGCGAGCAGGGGGGCGGATGGAGGAAGCAAATGGTCAGGCGTAGAGGTTGCAAGAAGCGTAAGGGCGATATCATCTGCCGGCATCGCCGCATCGTCGAGCGCCATCTTGCCTGCCTTGGCGGCAAGTCCCGTCAACGTGTCACCATCTTCAGCCCAATGACGTTGCTTGATTCCGGTCCTCCTCTCAATCCAGCTTTCCTCAAGACCGAGAACCTGCTCGATCTCGGCATTGACAACAATCCGCGCAGGAACCGCATGACCAAAACCGACCAGTCGAGACGATACCGGCGTCATGGCGCTCTTTCCCTTATAATCTCCGACGCCACTTCATCGATCGCGTCATAGGCGAGAGCAAGCTCCGCTGCTGCCGTGCAATAGGGCGGCATCAAGTAAATGACGTTTCCAAGGGGACGTATGAGGAGGCCGCGCTCGCGAAAAAGCTTGCGCATCCGAGGTCCGACCTCTGCCAAGTAGCCGCCCGAAGAGACATTCAGGTCAAGCGCCGCGATTGTTCCGCATTTCCTGACATTTGCAAACCTCGGATCGCCTGCGAACCGCCGCAGGTGATGCGTGTGCATGTCAGACAGCGCGGCCAGCCTCGCTCTGACCGGCTCGTCGTTCCAGACGGAGAGGTTGGCCACTGCTGCGGCGCACGCGATTGGATTTGCCGTATAGGAACTGGAGTGAAAAAACGTCTTCCGTCGATCCTGCGACAAGTGCGCCTCGAACACGTCTTCGGTACAAAGGGTTGCGGCAAGAGGAAGGGACCCGCCTGTCAGGCCCTTCGACGTACAGAGAATGTCAGGCTTTACGTCTGCCTGCTCACACGCAAACAGGGTCCCTGTTCGTCCCCACCCTGTCATCACCTCGTCGGCAATAAAAAGGCAGCCATATCGGCGCGCTATCGCCCGCAGTTCATGCAGGATTGAAGGCGAATAGGGTTTCATCCCACCCGCCCCGACAATTAAGGGCTCTATGAGGATGGCCGCAGTTTTTCCGGAGCGGCAGCTTGCTTCGAAGGCGTCGAGGCTGATCTGCTCGTGTTCTGCCTCCGGGAAGGGTATCCGTTCAACACCGAAAAGCAGAGGCTCGAAGGGCGCGTTGAAGATCCCCCGCGCTCCGACCGACATGGCGCCGATCGTGTCACCGTGATACGCGTCTTCCATTACGACGATCCGATTGCGTTTGATATCGCGATTATGGAATGTTCCAAGCGCCATCTTGATTGCGACCTCGACCGCGGTGGAACCGCTGTCGGAGAAGAACACGTGCTGCAGTCCGCGCGGTGAGAGATCAATCAATCCCTCCGCGAGCGCCTCGGCAGGTTCGTGGGTAAATTCGGCGAAAATGACCTGATCAAATTGATCGCTCGCCTTGCGAATCGAGTTCATGATCACCGGATGACGATGACCGTGGGTAATGACCCACCAGGACGAGATGGCGTCGAAGATGCGTCGGCCGTCTTCGTCGAAGAGGAAGGCCCCTTCTGTTTTCAGAACCCTCCTCATCGGCGCTTCCAGAGCGTGTTGAGTGAACGGGTGCCAGACCCTAGAAGATCTCAAAAATATCCTCCCGTGAATGAACCGACGTCGAAGCTGTCTTGGAAGGATCTGCGCAACGTCTCACCGGTCAGAAGTTCCAGCCAGGGGAGGCGGCCCAAAACTGGCACCTTACCGAATGTCGCGATCGTTGTTTGGGTATCGGTATTTTCAGGACCGATGAACGCCACACCTAAAAGTGGGATGTTTCGCCTACGAGCCGCCTCGATCGAAAGCAGCGTGTGATTAATTGTGCCCAACGCGGTGCGGGCGCAAAGGATCATCGGCAAATGCCATTCCGCAAACACATCCGCGAAAAGCAGCGATGAATTGAGAGGAACAAGCAGGCCACCCGCACCTTCGATCACCAGTGACCCGTCGCAGACCGGCGGCACCAAACGCGATGGATCGATGATCAGACCTTCTTGACGTGCGGCAAGGTGAGGGGAAGCGGGTAGCGACAGACGATAAGCTTCCTGCAAGATATTTGCAGACGGCAAACCGCTCAGTTCTGCAACAGCTTCACTGTCCGTAGGTCCTTCAAGACCTGATTGCACAGGTTTCCAGTACCGGGCGTTCAAAGCTCCAGCCAACGCGGCCGCGAATACCGTTTTGCCGATCCCGGTGTCTGTTCCGGAGACGAGAAGCCGCGTCATGTTGAAACCTTCGAAACATCTGCCAGGCAACCGAGCATGGCATTGACCTGGCTCACCGCGACATGAAGGGTTATCGACAGACGTAGACGTGATGTCCCTGCGGGAACCGTTGGCGGGCGGATGGCGCGAACATCGAAGCCGTTCGACTGAAGCTCTCTGGCAATTTTGACCGTGCGCGCGCTGTCGCCGATGATTATCGGCTGGACCTGCGATCCACTTGGCGTAATGCCGAGATGGGCGGCCAACAAGTCTCCCACCTCGGCAATCAGACGATGCAGAGCTTTTTGGCGCAATGGCTCGTCGTCGATGATTTTCAACGCCTCACGAACGGCGCATGCAAGGAGAGGAGATGGCGCTGTGGAATAGATGAACGACCTTGCCCTGTTGATCATGTAGTCGACCAGAACAGCCGGCGACGACAGGATCGCGCCTGAGACGCCGAGCGCTTTGCCGCACGTATGGAGCACCAGGACATTTTCCTTTCCCTCCAGGCTGCAAGCGAGGCCGCGCCCGCCTTTGCCAAACACCCCTGTCGCATGAGCCTCATCCACGACGAGAAAGCCATCGTGATGGTCAGCCAGCGTTGTGAGCTCCTGTACCGCACCTCTGTCACCGTCCATAGAAAAGATGCTCTCAGTGGCAATCCATGGACGACCTTTTCCCCCACGACGGCGCCAATCTTTGATCGCGTCGTCGAAGGCCGTGACATCGTTATGGCGCACACTGTGGCTTTCGGATTTACTGGCGCTGATGCCATCAAGTGCGCTCGCATGCAGAAGCGCATCATAGACGATCAGGTCTTCTCGACGTGGCAGAGTCGAAAATAATGCGTAATTTGCTACATAGCCACTCGCGAAGAAGAGGGCGCGTTCTGCACCGAAAAATTTTGCGGCCTCCAGTTCCAAGGCTTCGTGTTCCGGGTGGTTCCCGCGCAGGAGCCGCGAACCGCCGGAGCCCAGGGGTACACCCCTTTGAAGCGCGTGCGCAATTGCGAGCCTTATCCGGGCGTCATCGGCGAGAGCCAAGAAATCGTTTGAGGTGAAATCAACGCCGTCCTGACGCGCGAGATACCGTCGTCTTGACTTTCGTTCCAGACCGTCAAGCGTAGCGGCATAGGCCGACAGCAACGAGCCGCCGCTCACCCTCGCGGTTCCACTGTCGCAGGATAGATCCCGAGACGTTGAAACAGCAAGTCATCATGCGTTTCGTCAGGATTATCCGCGGTCAACAACGTATCTCCGATAAAGATGGAGTTCGCACCCGCGAAGAAGCAGAGGGCCTGCATCTCATCGCTCATTTGCATTCGTCCGGCAGAAAGTCGCAGGTGGGAGGTCGGCATGAGAACCCGTGCCAGGGCAACGGTTCTTATGAAATCGATAGGGTCGACAGAGTTGGCGTTAGCGAGTTTCGTCCCCGGGACGGGAATGAGGTGGTTGATTGGCACGCTTTCGGGGGCAACTGGCAAGTTTGCGAGTGTCAGCAACATTGAGATACGGTCGGCGACCGTTTCGCCCATGCCCAGGATTCCCCCGGCGCAAACCTTCATCCCTGCAGCTCGAACGCGCTCAAGCGTTTCGAGGCGATCTTCGAAGATCCGCGTCGTGATGATTTCAGGATAGAAGTGCTCGGACGTGTCGATATTGTGATTGTAGTAATCGAGCCCAGCCTCTGCGAGGCGACCCGCTTGCTGCTCGCTCAGCATTCCGAGCGTCATGCACGTCTCCAGCCCCAACGCCTTGACGCCTTCCACCATCGCAACCAGGGCGCCCATATCACGATCTTTTGGGCTTCTCCACGCCGCCCCCATGCAATAGCGAGTGGCGCCTGTTTGCTTGGCCTTTCGTGCCTCCGCAACGACACTTTCACTATCCATCAATTTCGAGGCGATCAAACCGGTCGGTGCGTGGGCGGATTGGCTACAATAGCCACAGTCTTCGGCACAGCCACCCGTCTTGATCGACAGCAGCCGGCTCAACTGAACGGCGTTGGGATCGAAATTCTTCCGGTGCACACTTTGAGCGCGGAAGAGCAGATCATTAAACGGCAGATAATATATCGCCTGCACTTCATCGAAAGTGAAGCGCGGACGCGCTGTCGATACATCATTGGTCGCGTGCACGAAAGTTTGCTCCTCTGGCATCGATTGATCTCTCCTGCGGGCAGTCGTTCACGAGGGCAGCATGTCATCTCGGTCGTCGGACCATTTGCTGACGATCGACGAAATAGACGCGTCCCGTGCACTTTCGCAATAAGAAAATCTCACTAAGTGGCATAAAATCGATTAGCGCCCCTCTGAGGTATTCCTGAACACTCTCTTTTTTGAGTTGCGGGTGACGTGTTGGGATTGATCGAGCGAAGTGACGTAGAGGATTCACAAATAAGCTTGCATTTGATCGACAATTCCACTGCGCCTGCTTCAAGGCAAAAATTTCGATGGCGTGGTGATGGAAAGAAGCTCGTTGAATGATGACAACAATTAGATTTTTCCGCACGAGATGAACGAGCGCGGCATCAAACGTCCTAACCGGCTGAAAATGCGCGGCGCTGGTATCCCGGAGTTTTCCACGAGCATGAACATTCATTTGTTGAGGCTCAAGTAGGTCCAACGGCGCAGACAACTTCTACAAGAGCGGCAAGCTCAAACTAGAACGTCGCGATTCATAAGCGAAGGCAGGAACGGGTTGCGTTGCTTTGGTTGAGGATCTGCAAGCGCAGGCTGGAAGAAGACAAGCGCGCTGTCGCACAGCAGGGGATTGTGGAGCAAAGAGACGATACGGCCTTGCCGCTAATAGGACGGGTGCAAGGTCGCCCACCATGCGCTACCATCTCGTTAATCTCTTATTATGAGATTCAGTAATAAAACCGTGTGCAGGCAAAAACGAGCGCTTATTAAGATTATTTATTGAGCGTCTACAGACAACCTTCGACACTGAGAAAACTTCGTTTTGTTAGCTCCGCGAATTTTGGGGAAACTTTGATGAAAGCATCGGCTTACAGGTCAATTCGGACCAAGATTCTCATCGCAATGAGCCTCCTGCTCGCGGCGGTACTGGTTCCAGCAGGAATTTTCCTATGGGCAAGCTCAAAGTCCAACTTGGAAGAGATGTCCCATAAAATTATGAGCGAAGAAGCCGCCCAGGCTTCGATCCATGTCAACGCTTTGATTGCAGAATATAAAGGCTTGACTGAAAGTACCGTCGCTTTGCTAGGGATGCAATATCAACAAGGAATACTCGATCCCATTTCGGTTAGGAATGCGATGCAAGCGCAGATGGATGCATTTCCGGATCGTTACAATGCCTGGTTCCTCTCCTTGCCCGGATCGAAATTCCCCTCGAGTCTTAGCAGCGACGCTCAGAATGCCCCTATCAACAAGGAGGGTTTCGTTTCGATAGCGATCACGCGTGAGGACGATGGCTCTCTAACACAAACTATCTTCGAGCGGGTGAAAACAGCCGACTGGTATCGAGTGCCGGTTGAGACATCGCAGCAGTGGATCTTGACCGAACCGTGGATCTCTCCAATTGCGAGCCATCCGATTATTATTACCTCTGGACGGGTCATTGTCGTTGATGGGAAAAAAATAGCTCTCCAGGGTTACGACCTGAACTTGACCCACCTCTCTCGGAGTATTGCCGAGATGAACCCGATGGGAACAGGAAAGATCGGCCTTCTATCGCAGGCGGGTAGCTGGATTGTTAATTCTGATACCTCCCTTCTCACCAAGCCATATGGTGAAGCTCAAGGAAGCGCGGAATTGAAAGCTGCTCTAGCCTCCGGCACTCCGCAATTCGTGCACGACTACAAATGGTCGGACGGAACTGCGGTGAGGCGAATGTTCTTCCCCTTCGAAATACCCGATTTCAACGTAACTTGGGTCGCAGTAGTGGATGTGCCGATAGCCGCCATCAGCGCGCCAGTTGAGCGACAGCTCGTCGCCATGGCCATCGCATTCGTGGCCGTTCTCGCGCTTGTCTTCATCCTCGGATGCCTCATTCATCGCATGATCGTAAATCCTGTTCAGAAACTTTCCTCGCTTATGAGAAGCCTGGCGGGTGGCAACATGCATGTAGATTTCGACGCCAAGATACCACGTGACGAAATTGGCGACATGGTGAACGCTGTCCGCGTCTTCCGTGAAAACGCCGTAGAACGTCAACGATTGCAGACGGACGCGGAAACAAACCGCAAACTTTCCGACATGCAGCGCATTGATCAAGAAGACCGAAAGGCGAAAGAGGCTCTTGAGCTACAGTTCGCCGTAGGCCGCCTAGCAACGGGACTTCTGCAGCTATCGGAAGGCAACTTGAAGTACCGCATAGATGATCGGTTTGTAGAGAGCCTTGTGTCGGCGCGTGATAATTTTAATGTCGCGGCTGACAAGCTGGAGGCTGCTCTCTCACAAGTCGTCGGCAGTACGACAAACATTGATGTCGGGGCTAGGGAAATTCGCTCCGCGGCCGACAATCTTGCTAAACGCACGGAGCAGCAAGCAGCGGCCGTCGAACAAACTGCGGCAGCACTCGAGGAAGTCACCATAACTGTCAAATTGTCGGCGGAACGCGCTCAAGACGCGGGCGACTTGGTTTCCCATACAAAGCAAAACGCTGAGGACTCTGGAGAAATCGTTTCTGCCGCTATTGCAGCAATGGAGCAAATTGAAAAATCATCATCTGAGATTTCATGTATCATTGGAGTCATCGACGAAATTGCCTTTCAAACAAATCTTCTCGCCTTGAACGCTGGCGTCGAGGCCGCCCGCGCAGGGGAAGCGGGAAAAGGATTTGCAGTGGTTGCGCAGGAAGTACGGGATCTGGCACAAAGATCGGCTAAGGCCGCGAAAGAAATTAAGACCTTAATTAATACATCGAACGGTCAGGTCGAGAAGGGGGTGCATCTTGTTAAGGAGACCGGGCGTGCGCTGGAGAACATCGTCCTAGAGGTACAGAAAATTAATCACCATGTCGCCGCAATCGTGGAAACCGCCCAGGAGCAATCATCTGGCCTCCAGCAGATCAATGCGGCCGTCAATCAGATGGATCAGGATACCCAGAGGAACGCGGCAATGGTGGAGGAAACCACAGCGGCCAGCCATGGGTTGGCACACGAGGTAGGTGCATTAAATACGCTGGTATCTCAATTCAAACTGTCGGAGCCCGCCGTCGACCGCGCTCAGCTAAATCCATACCATTTGGCAGAATCGGGTGTGCAGCGGCTTTATGGTTGACAAGCGACCCGCCAATAAGCGGGCGGAGGTTATTCGCAAGCTAGTCCCCATCCATAAACGGTAAATCGCTGAAATTATTGACGGAATCGATATCTCGGCGGGCAAAGCCCGGCGGTTTCATGCACACTTTAGATCGAGCTACTGATTCTAAAGACGAACCCGTAACCGCCGGAGCCGACAATGCGCCAAGAACACACTGTCCAAGCCAGTGTATTCGATCTTTTCGCCGAACAGGAGATCGGTCATGAACTAAAGGCGCTGTCGCAATGGCTGGATGACATCGCGATTTGCTGGGGCTAACGGCCGCGAGGGGCTGCCAGCAGAGGCAGTGCTGCTCTGCGCACTGCTCAAGCAGCATCGCCAGTTGAGTTATCAGGAACTGGCCTCCCCATCTCGAAGAGCATCGCATGGACGAGGCTGTGACCGAGCAGCTCCATATCGAGGTCAAGGCAAAGGTCCTGCAGAATGTGCGGTTCAAGTTCCTGACCGCCCTGAAGGTGTGGCTCGACAACATTGCGCCGAAGGTCGTGCCGGATACATCAACTTTTTCAAAACCTCTGCGGCGTAATAGAGCCGGATATCGCTACCGATGCGGGGGCGATTCAGCCGTGTCACAGCAGTCAATGCGGATGGAAAATCGCGCTTACTATGCTGTGGCTGCTCAGGAGCTTATTGCGAGCCGCCACCAGCGTGCGTGTCAGCATGCTGTCGAACGCCTTAACCCGAACGGCCTTGTAGAAGCCGGTTTCGGCCAGTTGCGCCAAGCCATCCGCATCATTGGCAGTTGGCACTGGTTCTCGTGAGGATCACCGTTGCTGCTTCATAAAGCAGGCCCCCCAGATGGCTGTCGCCCGTCGCGAGATATGGCGTCCCACGTTGCCTTCTCCGCCCTGATCAGTGAGCGGCATTCCCTGTACCTTGAGTCTGCTGTCCGTAACCGATGTCCCACGTAGTCAACCTCGCCTGACTGATAACGGCTTCAAGCGCGCTGCGGTGGCGGTCGCCCGCCCGAAAGCTTTCAGTCATCATGCACAGCATGCTCAAGACCGGGGAAGTGTTCAACCCATTGGCTGGCGGTTTTGAAGTTTTCTGGTCTTCAATCGCGGCGACATAGGAGACGGCCGTAACGGCGCCGATGCCCGGGATCGTCATCAAGAGCTTCGTCGCCTGGCTTCCCCGCGCCGCTGCGAGCAACTTGCGATCCAGATCGGCTGCGCGCTTGCGTATGTCGCGCCACGCCTCAAGCAGAGGCAAGATGATCTTGGCCAGGCCCTCATTTCCGTCCAGGAGTCCCCTCACATTACCATCGAACACCCAACCTCTTCCGTTGGAGACGATAAGACCGAACGTCTTCATCAGGCCGCGGATCTGGCTGCTAAGTTGTTGAGATGCCAACCGCTCACGCAGCTTCAGTCCCAGCTCTTGGGACTGCTCTCAGTCGCCGCGTTGTCAGCCCGAGCCAAGCGCCAACCGAGCGCGACGATGAATCAAAGAGCAGCGGGAGGAGTTTCTCCATGCAGAGTAGATTGGACGTTCTCACGACCAGGAGTGCTGGGCTTGGGTTTCAGCGGCACTGGCCAGACGAGGTCAAGGGACAAATCGCGTCCGAAATCCTTCGCCCGGCGCAAGATACGCTGTCGAGGAGCTCTCCTTCAAGAGGGTACACAACTAAGGCCTTCATGGCGGTAGCTCTAGCCTTGAGCAACGCGTTCAAAAGCGCTTCGTGTCCTGTTTCAAAAAGTCCTCCGCCGTTCGTCCAGGTTCATCGCGGAAACGTTCGTCCAGTGATCTGAGTTGCGACATGCGGTCGACACGAAAGACTCGAAAGCCGTCCCTGGTTTCGCACCAAGCCGCCAGAAGCCACACCTGTCCGTAGAACGCCATTATCAACGGCCGGGCCAACCGTTCGCTGACGTTCTCCTTTAGGTCGCGATAGGTGAAGTGAACCATGCGCTTGTGCCGGATGGCACGGCGCAGTTCTGCCTGATCAATGGTGATAGGCTCACGTACTGGTTCAGTAGGCGTCCACAAGTTGACCAGTTCAAGTTGACGGCGCAACTTATCCGGCATTACCTGACCGATTTTCTCAATTGCGCTGGCGGCGGCTTTCCCCAATTCTGGATCAGCCCACGATTGCACCATCTTGGTGCCCAGCAAGAGCGCCTCGATTTCGTTTTCCTGAAACATCAGCGGCGGCAGATTGAAATCCGGCCTTAAAATATAACCCACCCCCGCCTCTCCGTCGATTGGAACGCCTCGGGACATCATATCGCGAATGTCCCGGTAAATGGTCCGCTCGGAAACCTCCAATAGGACGGCAATGTCAGCCGCCCGCGTCGTTTTGTTCCGACGAAGTATCTGGATAATCTCAAAGAGTCGGTCGGCGCGGCGCATCGAAGTCGGTTACTTGATCGGCGGCGGGCTGGTCCAGCGCTCCTGCGCTATCGGGTCCGGCCAGTCGGTCCCCATCGGCTGCATGGCAATCCATGTCTCCGCCAGCTTGCCGTCTTCTATCCTATAGGTTTGCAGACCGGCGCGCGTACGCGGCTCGCCTGTAGCGACGTCATTCCATTTGAAAGAGAAACGATACCACGCCCGATTGCCATCGAATATGTGGTCATAAACCACGGTGCGGAAATCAGGGCGTTCCTTCCTCACCGCTGCGACCTCGGCGGCGTAGTCCTCTCCCTTGACCGATCGGGTGCCGGTTTCATCGTTCCGGATGTAAACGCTCGCAAGGCAGGACCCGGCGAGGTCGGCTCGCCCTTCATGCCAGACCTTTTCCCAGCGGTCGAACAGTGCGGTGATTTCGGTGTTGTTGGTCATCTACTCGTTCCTTCTCGATGATGAATAGACCTACACCACCCCTGCTGCCACCGTTATGTCAGGAGACTGTCAGGATAAGATTTCCCTCCTGCGATTGGAATAAACGAGAGCGCCGGATGACATCGAATAGATGCGACACGATGACTCGGGCGGTAAATTCCAACGGCGAAGCGGCGTTTTCCACGGACCGGACTCGACGCCAGCCGAGGCCTGCAAACAGCGCTTCGAACTATGCGTGGCCCAGCGTGATTAGACCATCACTGACGCCCGGCCAGGTGAAGGTGCTTCCAGTCGCTTGTAGGTAACCAACCCGCTGCCGTCCAAGTAGATCAGCTTCAACCTATCCGCTTTGCGCGACCGGAACACGAAGACTGCTCCTGTGAACGGGTCCTTATGCAACTCGTTCTTGACCAGCGCCGTCAATCCATCTGGCCCTTTCGGAAGTCGACCGGCTTGGTGGCCACCATGATCCGAACCCGGTTCGGTGGAAAGAGCATGCCGGAAGCACAAAGGCACGCGCGACAGCGGCGATCCGGGTTGCAGATGCGCAGACGGATAGTAACAGAGCCGATGGTGATCTCGGGACGGCTGGCTCTCTTAACGGGTGATCAACTATCACCGCCGCAAACTCCACCGCGTCCTCGGGCGCAGGGAGAACCAAGTTGTCCTGCCGCGCCACTGTTCGCAAGGTAGATAGGTGGTTCGCCTTCGGGCCATGCCGCTCTGCCATTTCATTGACCATCGAAGCGGGTCTCAAGCTCTCCGAAGCAATCTGCGCCTTGACCTCGTCAGGCTAATGCGATGAATCTCGAGTCCAGGCTTCCTGCTTATGAGAACCTCCAATGTATTCTCCAGGAGAAACTCCCGTTGCTTGTCCATGGAAAGGCGACCAGTGATTAGGGCGAACAGGACAACTTGGGATCAGAACATCGGTTAGTGCTGTCCGAGTAAGCCTCAATTTTTTCGGTGTCTGAGGCATTCGCCACGTCGCCATTTCCGCACGCAATCCGCTTTATGCATAGGTTCTGGTTCCATAAATAAGCGTTATCGTACACGATTGAGATTACGCTCGTCGGTTCAGATACATTCAAGAGCAACTAAAAGAAACGGCGGTCTAAAGCGCTATGGCATTTGTCATTCATTTGCATTATCTTCCACCGAAATGTGGAGATAGCTATGGCTGCAAATGCACTGGTACAAACTCGTATTGATGCCGAGGTTCGGGATCGTGCCTCCGCAGTGCTTGGAAATATGGGGCTTACGGTATCGGACGCGGTTCGGATCTTACTCACCCGGACGGCCAATGAGGGTGCGCTGCCGCTGGAGCTTCTTTCAGGCAGTGAGGCCCATGACGCTTGGTTTCGCACCAAGGTACTTGAAGCCCTGAACGATACTCGACCGGACGTTTCGGATGATGAAGTCGAGGCACATTTTGCTGAACGTCGAGCGGCAGCCCGCCTTAACGCGGGTGCTCGCAAATCGTGAAGCTTACCTGGTCGGCGTTCGCGCTATCGGATCGCGATGCCATCTTCACATGCATTTGAGCAGAAAATCCCTCAGCCGCCATTCTGGTCGATGAACGGATCGTTGCTGCCGTCCGTCGGTTGGTAGATTTTCCCGCGAGCGGTCGTGTTGGCAGAATTGCTGGCACCCGCGAACTGGTAATTAACGGCACGCCGTACGTCGCGGCGTATGCAATTACCGAAACAGCGGTCCGCATTCTTCGCGTCCTCCATGGCGCGCAGGAATGGCCAGACTCTTTGCCAACGAGCTAGGCTTTGCTCTCGATGCTGAGAATCAAAGGGTTGTTGGTTCGAACTGTTTCAAGGCGAGCAGTGCACGTTTCATCCATCACTACTTTCAGTCTCTGCGATTGCCTACCAAAAAAGCAGCGCCGGCTGATGGCTACTGTACAACCTCCCCAACTCAAACGGCATCAATTATCAAGGCTCCAAGAGCAACGGAGAGTTCAAATTCGGGATTGGTCCCGCTGGCGCCGGGTCGTCGGGGTTCCTGCCGTGATGGTGAAGATTGCCCCGTCACCGGCAGGGGGGTAAAGCGTCGGTGCACCCAACCCGCCCCCCGGCCGCGGTTTTGGACAAGCGTCTCGGTGGAAATCAAGCTTGGGTTCCAAGGCGATTTAAACATGTGCGATATTATTCTTCTTTTCCTCGCTGGCTTGTTGGCAGGCAGCATGAATGCGTTGGCCGGTGGCGGGTCGTTCGTATCCCTGCCGGCGTTGATATCGGTCGGAGTGCCGTCGGTTGCCGCAAACGCGACGAGCACCTTGGCCTTGTTTCCAGGCGGTGTGACCAGCTCGTGGGTCTACCGTGAAGGGGTCAGGAGTGTGTGCGGCATCAATGTCATGCCCATCGCTATCGTGACAGTAGTGGGTGGTGTGGCCGGAAGCGTATTATTGCTTCTAACCCCATCCAGGATTTTCGATGGGATCCTGCCATGGCTTTTGCTGGTGGCGACATTGATGCTGGCTGCAGGTCCGAGGCTCAGCGCAAAGCTGCGGACGCAGGCACGTCCGAATTTTCTGTCCTTCGCAACGGTTCAATTCTTTCTCGGTCTTTATGGCGGTTATTTTGGCGGCGCGGTGGGCCTTATGATGCTTGCGGCATGGAGCGCGCTCGGGGGCGGGGAGATCAAGAGCCTGAATCCGACAAGAATGATGATGGTAACTGCCGCAAACGCGGTCGCCATCGTCGTCTTCGTGCTGGCCGGCGCAATCGTATGGCAGGAGTGCATTCCGATGACGATCGGAGCCGTTATCGGCGGGTGGATCGGAGCACATGTCGGACGAAGGCTGCCGGCATCGGTCGTCCGGATGCTAACCCTCGCGGTCGCCTTATTGACGACAGTGGTGTTCTTTTCGCGCGCTTACTTGTGATCGGGTCCAGCGCACCAATGCGCCGGGAGGATTGGCAGGAGGCCTATGCCATCCTGACTATAAGCACATTGCTATTCATGCATGGGGTTTGCAGCTCGAATCCGCTCACATTAGGATTTTTGTCAAATGTTCATTCGAGTGGCTTCGAATTTCTTCTTCATCGGCGGATCCACGATCTGAGCCCATATCAATTACCGGCCCGTTCTCGGGCCTGTATAACCTGACGATCGCCGCTCTCGGCGGCTACTGACGATGATCAGCGGACCGGCTTCGCTCGAATGGCCGAACCCCGTGCTTCTGCTACACCTCGCATCGGCTGGGGCGCTGACGCCGGTTCCGGAACGCCGGTGAAGGGGTGATTGTCTCGATGTCGGACCGGGAGGGGCGTGCACGCGGATGGTTCATCGCCCTCATCCCAGTCTCAATCCTTTCAAGAGGCGCAGCTTTGCGAAATCAAAGCAACGCCTGGAGCTGGTATGGTGGGACTGGATGCGCTCGTCCGCGCCGACAAGCATGTCAGCGGGACTTACACCTTCCATGTCGAGAAATCAGGAGATGGCGGAAGCCGCTGCAGATCTCTTGAAAAGGGCGTCGGTTTTGGTGCCCTTTTTTCTTTCGATCAGAGGACGTGTGCAGGCCCTTCAGTTGCCGCCGGTCTTCGTGCAGCTGAAACGATCACGACTCGACTCGGCGATCAGGGTCGGTTCGACCCAGACAACATTGGCACTTCCGGAATGGAGGATCCTTTGTGGCACCGCGTGCTTTCGGGGCCACTGCCTGACTTGTTGATATGGTGTTCACGTTCTGGGCTAAGAAAATCGCATAATGGATCGAACGGAACACACAATCCGAAGTGGGGAGGGGCGGAAAGCAGTCCTTAGCAGCGGCTTCATTCATCTTGCGGGGTTGCCGGGCCTCTGCTGCGGATAGACACCGTGCATCAGAGGAGTTCGGGCCTTCAAGGAGCCGACGTCTTTCGCCAAGCACTGACCGGCGGGCTTGTCGACGAGATCGAGTTGCGTATCGCGCCGGTGCTTTTTGATGCTGGGACTGGCCTGTTGGACACGCGGCCCAATCAGATCAAGCTTGAGGCCACCAACGTGCTCCACACGCCGAGGAATGCCTCTATGATGGCGACCTCGACTCAACGCCCCACTCTATTGCGCTTTAACCAAGGCAAAAGAGACGAACGCTGTGCCAGGCATCGGCCAGCGATAAGCCGGGCGTAACACTACCGCCATCGAGGCTGTCGCTGGGCGTTATGAAGAAGTTCGGATGCTGTAGCAAAGGCGCCGAACAGCTGCAGCAGGCGGGCTTCCTCGATATCAGTGAGATGGTGACGCTTGGCGAAATCCTTTACCGACCACACGGGTTTTGTTTCGACATTCTCGAGAGATTCAATACGCTGCATGCTTACTCAGTCCTCCTACTATCAAGCGGATGAGATAGGCATTGCTAAATTAGAAAGATATTAAATAAGACATGTGGAACGCGTTTGGCACGTAACCGAACACGTTCCCCCGATTTAGTTTCCAGGTGAAACATCCTTCAACTCGCCAATTGTTCCGGATTGCGGTTTCGGTGGCGTGCAGGGATTCCCGAGTTCCTGAAACGAGCGCAGGCTTTAGTCTCGATGCAACGGTGGTTCGAACTGGTTCAAGGCGGCCACCCAGATGAGTCGAGGGGAACGCGATTACTCATCACGGACACGGCGCGGCATTATCTTGTTAACATCCACCTTAAGCCACCATTCAGGTGACATAAATTGCAATCTTACCGACGTTGCGATCATCTTCAGCTGAAACCGGTTTGGCGAGATGCAATGACGCGAGGTGGATTATGGTGAGCCTACGGGAAAACCAGTTTTATATTGGCGGAGAATGGCAAGAATTCGCCGATATAATCCATTTGCCTGTGGTGGATCCGGCCTCGGAAGAAGTCGTGGGGCATATTGCTGCGGGCGATGCTCATCATGTCGACCACGCAGTTGCCGCGGCACGCAAGGCCTTCCCTGCGTTTTCTCAATCATCTGTGTCAGAAAGACTCGCTCTGCTTGGCAGGATGCACTCGCTCCTCCTGGAAAGATCGGATTCGTTCGCGGATACCCTCGTCAAGGAGATGGGGGCAGCGATTACGTTCGCGCGGGCTTCCCAGGTTCCTTTCGCTGCCGAGCACATCCGCGTCCAAATGGAGGTTCTGGAGAAGTACCGGTTTCTGACAGTCGATCAGCACACCGCGACCGCCAAAGAAGCGATCGGAGTTTGTGCGCTAATTACCCCCTGGAACTGGCCACTTTACCAGATCACCGCCAAAGTCGCTCCCGCAATCGCGGCAGGCTGCACTATCGTTCTCAAGCCCAGTGAACTTTCACCTTATAGCGCCCTGCTCTTTGCCGAGTTGATGCACGATGCCGGCATTCCGGCCGGAGTATTCAATCTGGTCAACGGTACAGGTGAGAGCGTTGGTGGAGCGCTCGCCAGCCATCCGGACGTCGACATGATCTCGATCACCGGCTCCACTCGCGCAGGGGTACTCGTTGCGCAGGCTGCCGCACCGACCGTGAAGCGCGTGGTGCAGGAACTCGGCGGCAAGTCGCCGAACATTTTGCTCGACGATGCCGACTTCCGCGAGGCGGTCGCGAAGGGCGTGCTCGCCGGCATGCGCAATGTGGGCCAGTCGTGCAGTGCGCCGACGCGCATGCTCGTGCCCGCACATCGGCTGGGCGAAGTGGAAGGACTTGCAAGCGCCACTGCACGCGCCATCCGAGTCGGCGCTCCGCTTGATCCGTTGACGGATATGGGGCCGATCGCCAATCGTGCTCAGTTCGAACGGGTGCAGATCATGATCCAAGCCGGCATCGATGATGGAGCGAAGCTGCTATGCGGCGGCTTGGGCCGGCCGGCCGGGCTCGATAGGGGCTTTTTCACACAGCCGACGATCTTTTCCGAGGTGACCTCGGACATGCGCATAGCTCGTGAGGAAATCTTCGGCCCGGTGATTTCAATCATCCCCTACAAGGACGAGGATGAGGCCATCGCGATCGCTAACGACACCGTCTATGGATTGGGCGCCCATGTCCAGTCATCAGATCCGGAGCGCGCACGGCGGGTCGCCGCCGGCATCCGTTCCGGCCAGGTTCATATCAACTATCCGGCTTGGGACGGAGCGGCCGCCTTCGGTGGCTACAAGCGCTCGGGTAACGGCCGGGAGTATGGCGTATACGGGCTCGAAGAGTATCTCGAGACGAAGTCCATCCTGGGTTACTGACGACACGCCTACGGATGGTCGGCTCTCCAGGGGAGTGGTTTCAGCGACTGGCGTAGCATCGTCAGGAACGCCGCAGTCCTTGCGCTTCGTCCGTGCCGCGATCCGAGGATCGCGAGAATATCGGCCGGCGGTAGCTTCCAGTTGGGAAGAACCTGGTTCAGCTGTCCCTTAGCGAGGTCTTCAGCAACGGCCCATTCGGACCGCATCATGATTCCCTGACCAGCTAATGCCCAATCACGAATGACGGCGCCATCGTTGCTCGACATGATGGGGTTAACGCGCACTGTCGCACTTTCCTGCCGTGATCCACTGAACCGCCAGAGCGTCACGTCCTCCTCGTTCTCGCGAACAACTAGGCACCGATGCCGAGCAAGATCGGCGGGCGTAGAAATAGGCGGAGCCGAAGCGAGATATTTTGGACTTGCGCACAGAATTCGATTGTTCGGCGCAAGTGTGGTCACGACCTGGTCCAGATGCGTGGATGCCCCGATGTGAACAACGACTTCATAGCTCTCAACGAGCAGAGCCGAGGGATGGTCGGAAAGTTGCAGGGTAGCGCTGGCATTGCCATGCTCTCGCGCAAACGCCTCCACGACCGGCGCAACGTAGACCCTTCCAAATCCGTGAGGTGCTGCGACCCTGAGGTGCCCGCGAACTACGCCCTTGCGGTCAGCAAGCGCCTCGGCAAGCGAATCTATGGCATCGCTGACGATAACGCTGTGAGAAGCGACCAATGAGCCCTCCTCCGTAAGGCGCAGGCGACGGCCGGACCGGTCTATCAGCCTTACTCCGGCTTTCTCTTCGAGCGCGCGCAGGCGCTGGGTCACCGCTGGAGGCGTTACGTTCAGCTTTCTCGCGCTTTCCGCGAGAGATTTCGAGCTTGTGAGAACCGAAAAAAAGGCGAGATCGTCGGACGTCAACATTAACCCAGACCTGAAGCGGATATTCATTATTCATTAATTGCCATCTTTATGGCCCGGCGACAATGTAAATTTAAGTTGGGGGCGGATTCCAGGACCCGCCGACGTTCTATAGGACGGGACGGGCCGGGGGTCCGCCTGCTTGATCGGCGGACAGAGACTGGGAACGGCTCGTCCCGAGCGATGAATGCGTACCGGTGCTCAGAACGCAGCCTATATGTGATCAGCGGTCTCCTTCTGGTGTCCGGAAGTGACGGAGAAACGGCGATGAATGCTAAAGAAATACTGGAGCAGTTGGTCGCCTTTCCGTCCGTCGTCGGGACTCCGAACGGCGATATCGTTGCATGGGTGAAGGACTATCTCGAAAGTCATGGCGCCCAAGTGACTGTCTTGCCCGGACCGGAAAGAGACAGAGCAAATCTATTCGCCACCATCGGCCCGAAAGACATGCCCGGTTACATTCTTTCCGGCCATATGGACGTTGTCTCCGCGTCCGAACGGACATGGACGTCGGATCCTTTCCGCCTGCGGGCTGAAGGCGATCGGCTTTTCGGCAGGGGGGCGTGCGACATGAAGGGCTTTCTTGCTGCCGCCCTGGCGGGACTTCCCGCGATGGCAAAGATGCCATTGGCCCGTCCGATCCACTTCGCCTTCTCGTATGATGAGGAAGCCGGCTGTCGCGGTGTACCGCACATGCTACGGCAGATACGGAACCTGTGCGCCCCACCTTCGGGAGCAATTATCGGCGAGCCGAGCAGCATGTTGGCGATCCGAGGTCACAAGGGAAAAGCGGCCGCCCGCATCGAGGTCCATGGTATAACCGGCCATTCGTCGCGCCCCGACAAGGGCCTGAATGCCATTCACGCTGTAACTGCGGTGATGTCTGCGACCCAGAACATCGTCGACACACTACCAAACAGCGCCTTAGATCAGAACTTCGAGCCGCCTTATTCCACCCTACAAATCGGAACGATCACGGGCGGACGCAGTGTCAACGTCATCCCCGATCTCTGCGTTTTGGAACTGGAAGCCCGCGCCGTTCCCGGCGTATCGCCAGCGGATCTTCTGGAACCTATTAAGGTGACTGCCGGAGCTTTGGAGGCGGACGGTTTCCGCACCGTATGGGAAATCAGCAGTACCTATCCCGCGCTCTCACTTGATGCCGACGCGCCGCTCGCCCGGCTGATGGAGGAGCTAAGCGGCGCGCCGACCTTGGCAGCCGTCAGCTTCGGCACCGAGGCTGGCCTCTACCAGGCCGCCGGCATCGACGCGATCATCTGCGGCCCCGGGGACATCTCCCGCGCCCATCGCGCCGACGAATTCATCCGCACTGATGAACTCGCTGCCTGCGAGCAAATGCTCGTGCGCCTTGCCGAAACCCTGCAAGACTGAGAGGGCACCCATGGTTTTCTGGTTCAATTCGGATCGAGAAAGAGGCCTCGTTTTCGCCGAGGCTTTTGCACGCGACCTGCCCGATCTGCCGTTCGCGATGGATATTTCCGAGTATGATCCGGATGAGATCCGCTACATCCTCACGTGGACTGCGCCGCCTGATCTTTATCGCTTCAGGAATTTGGAGCTGGTCTTCTCGATCGGCGCCGGCGTCGACCAGTTCAAACCAGGGACCCTGCCCCCTGGCGCAATCCTCGTCAGAATGGTCGAGGACGGCATCGTCCGGATGATGCAGGAGTATGTGACGCTCGCCGTGCTCGCCCTGCACCGCAAGTTGAAGGCCTATATTGGTCAGCAGGCCGACGCCGCCTGGCTCCCGCTTCCCGTGCGCCAGGCAGCCCAGCAGCGGATCGGTATCCTGGGCCTTGGCATGCTCGCTCAGGCCGTCATCGAGCGACTGAAACCCTTCGGCTTTCCGCTTGCCGCATGGAGCCGCTCGGAACGACAGGTGGATGGTGTTGACTGCTATCATGGGTCGGACGGGCTCACGCCGTTTCTGGCGCGCACCGACATCCTGATCTGTCTCCTTCCGCTGACGCAAGAGACGCATGGGCTGCTTCATGCCAAGCTCTTCGCGACCCTTCCGGCCGGCGCGGCGCTCGTCCATGTGGGTCGCGGCGCGCAACTCGATCATGACGCGCTCATTGCGGCTCTCGACGAGGGACATCTGTCGGCCGCATTCATTGATGTCACCGAGCCTGAGCCCTTGCCCCCGCAACATGGTTTCTGGCGACATCCAAAGATCATTCTGACGCCACACGTCGCAAGCGTTACGCAACCGGAGACGGCGGCTCGCGCCGTTATCGACAACATCAAACGCCATCGCGACGGCCTCGACCCGATCGGGCTTGTCAATCGCGACCGCGGTTATTGAGCTGCAACCAGGAGAGCAAGGAGAAAATATGTCCCTCCTCAAGACCATCGTACCCAACAGCACCGAAACACCGCGTGAGGTTAGGCCCGGCCCCGAACGCCTGATCGCCGGCGATCCCTTGTTCAAGACCTGGGCTCAGGACGTAGCGCGAGACGATATAATTCATACCGGCGTCTGGGAAGACGACACCTGGCCTGACGCGCTCCGTCAAGGGTGAGACATTCGAATTCTGCCACATCCTTGCAGGCGTCGTGGAAATCACTCCGGACGGCGGGGAACCGGTTACCTACAAAGCGGGCGATAGTTTCGTGATGAAACCCGGATTCATCGGCACCTGGCGGACCGTGGAAACCGTCCGGAAGATCTATGTCACAGTCATGTAAACAGCGGCCGTTCCCGGCCTGCGTGCGCTGACGGTTCGGCCCGGACAAACAAATATACCACAAGGCGGCGGAACAAATGTCTTTTCGCCGCCCTTCAGGGCGTGGCGACGCAAACCCCGGGCCGAGCCGCGGACTTCATCGTTGAAAAGGGCAGGAAAAATGGCTGTGTTTACTGAACTTTCTGACGAAGATCGCCAAACCATTGCCGCGGCCTACGGGTTTACATCACTTCTGTCGGTGATTGGGATTGCGGACGGCGACTCCGAGACGACGTACCTGTTTCGGACCAGGGAAGGCGAATTCATCGTTACACTTTTCGAGAATGGAGCCCAGCCAATAGACTTGGAAGGGGCTTTCGAAACCATGGAGGCGCTTCATCGACATGGCGTTCCCTGTCCCATCCCTCTACGCACTGTCGACGGCCACGCCACGTCCCTGGCCGCAGGTCGGTTGGTTGCCATTGTCAGCTTCGTACCAGGCGCATCGCCGACGTTTGCAGGTCCGGCAAAATGCATAAGCCTGGGTCGCGTTACGGCTCAAATCCACACTATCTTGGAGCGGAAGGCGAAATGCGCAACAACGGCTCTTCCCATTGGGACAGTTCACGGTGCATTGGTCCAGGAGAACGTCTTTTTTCTCGGCGAGAACGTCAGCGGGGTCATCAACTTCAGGCTACGGCACGAGGATGCGCTTGTGTCGGAACTTGCTGATGTGCTTGTCGGTTGGGCGGGCGAAACCAACGGAAACCTCAACAAAGAGCGCGCTTGCGCGCTACTGCAAGGTTACCAGGAAGTCCGATGCCTGACTGATAAAGAAAGGCAGGCGCTGCCAGGTTTCATAATGGCTTCGACATCGAAGCGATTTGCCAGTCGGAAGGAAAGAGCCTACCTACCGGAGATCGCCGTGTCAGCCTATCGGTCGGTAACGTCCGACATTCTCGCTTAAGAGACGCGGCGGAGGCTTTATGAAATATCTCCTCGATCGCACTGACGAACAGATACTCGTCGAATTGAAGGCGAATGCCCGAATTTCCCATGCGGAGTTGTCGGGGAAGGTGAACCTTTCTCGAAATGCCGTGCGTGTGCGGATCGAACGACTCGAGCGAGAAGGCTTCATCAAGGGATATACGATCGTCACCGGCGATGGGGGAAATAGGCGACACATCACAACCGCACTGATTTTCGTCTACCGTCACGATCGCATGAGGGGCGGCGACGTCATTCAGGCGCTACGGAAGATCCCGGAAGTCGTGGCTTGCGACGTTATGACCGGTGATTTCGATCTCCTCGTGAGGGTCGAGTCACATGAGGCTGACCGCATCCGACAGATTTGGCAGTTGATTGCCGAGATGCCCGGCGTGCACGATACGCTGACTGTGTTCGCTCTCTCCTCGGTAATTCGAAAATATTCCGGAGTCATTGATTAGGGCGGCTGAGTAAATCCAAACAACAAACGGCAGGCCCGAACGTAATTTGATGGCAAGCGGCCCCACAAATATATCTGCGATACGGCGCCAACACTCCGCTCTACCGCGTTCGTGGATAAGCGGATTGGTCATTCCTCACGGGGGTGTCTGGATTGAAAGCGCTGTGAAACGGGTTCGCGGCTGCCTGAAGCGAGTCGCGATCTTTCAGATTCGCTCCTTGCACTTTATGTCTTTGTTTTTACGCATGTCGTTATCGCAAAACCAGTGTACACTTTTGCGCGACATGCGCTAGTCTAGTGACGAGTTCTTACCTCCCATGCCCGATGTCCGAATATGCGAACTCCGCGCTGCCTTCAAAGAGCTCTTCGATTTGATCGGGCGCTAAGATGCCTTCCTCTTCTACGACCTGCCGCAGCCCCCGATTCTCGGCCAGCGCCTTCTTGGAAAGCTGCGCTGCCTTGCTGTACCCAATAAGCATTGCCAACGGCGTCGCGAGGACGAGAGACCGATCGAGGAGGTCCTTGCACCGGTCGACATCAACTTCAATCCCGTCGACGCATCGCTGCTTAAAAATTTCCATTCCCCGCGTTAACATTCGCATGGATTGAAGGATGTTGAGGGTGATCACTGGCTCCATCGCATTGAGCTGTAACTGCCCGGCGCTTGCTGCCAGTGTGACAGTGAGATCATTCCCGATGACCTGAAACGCGATCTGGTTCATCATTTCCGGAATAACCGCATTGACTTTACCGGGCATGATTGAGGATCCAGCTTGCACAGGCGGAAGTCGGATTTCACCCAGGCCGCCCCTCGGTCCACTGCTCAAGAGCCGCAGATCATTGCAGATCTTTGTCAGCTTCACGGCAATTCGCTTGAGAACGCTGGAGAACGAAACGAAGCCGCCGGTGTCGGATGTCGCTTCGATAAAATTTCGAGCGGGGATCAGCCGAATACCGGAAATCTGAGTGAGGTGGGCGCAAGCCGCGCCGGGAAAGCCGCGCGGGACGTTAATGGAGGTTCCGATTGCAGATCCACCGAGATTAACCTCATTCAAGAGCCTGGAAACGGACTGCAGCTGGTTGATATCTTCGTCGATCAGTTCGGCGAACGCATCAAATTCCTGTCCTGCTGTCATCGGCACTGCATCCTGCAATTGAGTGCGGCCGACCTTCAATGCGCTCGCATACTCGCGCGCCTTCGCACGGAACGCGTCGCGCAGGCCTACCTTGGACGCTATAAGCCCTTCGCAAGCGCGAAGAATCGTTAGACGCAGAGCGGTCGGATAGACATCGTTTGTCGATTGGGAAAGGTTCACTTCATCGTTTGGATGAAGTTTGTCGTAGTCGCCGACATTCGCCCCAAGCTTCAGCAGCGCCAGGTTGGCCACCACCTCATTCAGATTCATATTGGTGGACGTGCCCGCGCCACCCTGCATCATATCGACAGGGAAGTTCCCATCAACGCACTTCAACTCGATGAGATCATCGCAAGCCTCGCAGATCGCCGACGCCTTTTCCGCCGAAAGAAGCCCAAGGTCGGCATTTGCGCACGCGGCCGCTTTCTTGACCATAGCCATAGATTGAACGAGTTCGGGAAAATCGTTCAGGCGAAGTCCTGAAACTTCGAAATTGAGCTCCGCTCGCCGCGTGTGGATACCGTAGAGAACGTCGCCAGGGATAGAAAGGAGGCCGATCAAATCGGCCTCTACGCGTTCAATTCCCATTCTCCGCTCCCCTAATCCAGAATTCCGGCGTGGCGCATCGCATGAGTGATTGCCTTTTTAACCTGCGGACTCACCTCAACGAGAGGAAGGCGCAGATCTCCGCGAATCGTCATGAGTTGCGACAGCGCGAATTTCACGCCAGCCGGATTGGTCTCGAGAAACAGCGCGTGGTGGAGGGGCATCAGCCGGTCTTGAAGGTCCAGCGCCGTCGTGAAGTCACCTTTCAGGCACGCACGCTGGAAGTCTGCACACAGCCGCGGAGCAACGTTCGCGGTCACCGAGATGCAGCCGTGGCCGCCATGGGCCATGTAACCAAGCGCCGTGCCGTCTTCGCCGGTGAGAAGATTGAACTCATTGCCGCAGGCCATACGCTCCAGAGACGGTCGCAAGAGATTACCTGTCGCGTCCTTGACACCCTTGACGTTCGGACAATCCCTGAAAATACGGGCAAGCGTTTCGACTTGAATATCGATCACGCTCCGACCCGGGATATTGTAGACAATGATCGGAACCGTGGCTTCGGCGTCGATGGCCTTGAAGTGCTGGTAGATCCCCTCTTGGTTGGGTTTATTGTAGTAGGGCGCGACGATCAGCAAGCCGTCCGCGCCGGCCTCCTGCGCATGCCGCACGAAGCTGATTGCTTCCTCCGTGCTATTGGAGCCGGCGCCGGCTATGACCGGAACGCGACCGTCCGCTGCCGCGATCGCGAGTTCCACGACGCGCTTGTGTTCGGCATGACTGAGGGTCGGGCTTTCCCCCGTTGTTCCGCAGGGGACAAGCCCGGACGTGCCCTCGGCGATCTGCCATTCAATGAGGCTGTGAAGCGTAACCTCATCCACTTTCCCATCGGCAAATGGGGTGACAAGGGCAGTGATGGATCCTTTGAACATCTTGACTTCCAAAAACGACGATGGGTTCAAATTGCCGCCGGCGCCGCCGATCAGTGTTGCAGTGACGTGATACAGACGACCTTCGGCTGGGTCATGTCCTCGTAAGAAAACCGAACGCCTTCGCGTCCCATGCTGCCGTATTTGAACCCGCCAAACGGCATTGCGTCGAAGCGATAGTCGGACGACTGGTTGATCATGACACCGCCGGCATCGATCCTCTTAGCGGCCTCAAGTGCATTGGTAAGATCGTTCGTAAAAATTCCGGCATGCAAGCTGTATTCCGGCTCGTTAGCCAGTCGTATTGCCTCATCGAACTCATCGAACGGCTGCAGTATGACCACGGGACCGAAGACTTCGTCGTTCAATACGTCGCAAGTCGCCGGCACATTTTCCAGGACGGTGGGGGGATAGAGGGTGCCGACTGGCTTGTGACCGCAAAGCAGCGTTGCGCCGGCAGCGATTGCTCGCTCCACCATAGCGGCGGCACGGTTCACCGCTTTTTCCGAGATCATCGGGCCCATGTCAGTCTCAGAATTCATCGGGTCGCCGGTCTTCATGTTGGAGGTCTGAGACACGAACTCGCTCTTGAACCGTTCATAGATCGAGCGCTGTACCAGAATCCGCTGTGTTCCGATGCAGTTCTGGCCGGCTGCCCAGAAGGCACCTGACACGCAATCCTCCACGGCAGCGTCAACATCGCTGTTTTCCATCACGATAACCGGGGCATTGCCACCGAGGTCCATCGCGAGCTTCTTGATGCCGGCAGATTTTGCGATGGCCTCGCCGGTGACAAAACCGCCCGTGAAGGAGATCATTCGAACGTCCTTTGCCGAAACGAGCGCCTTGCCTAGCTCGGCGCCGCCGACAGCGACCGTAATGACCTCCTCCGGCAAACCGCATTCGATCAACACCTCCACCAGCTTGATGGCGGAGAGCGGCGTAAGCTCCGACGGCTTCAGGAGTACTGCATTGGCGCCGGCGATGGCAGGCCCAAGCTTGTGCGCCACGAGATTGAGCGGATCATTGTATGGCGTGATCGCCGTGATGATGCCGAGGGGCTCCCGGGTATACCAGCCTTGACGAGATTCCGATCCGGCATAGGCGTCAAAGGGAATGACCTCTCCAGCATTCCGCTTGGCCTCTTCGGCAGATAGTTTCAGCGTGTTGACGCAACGTGTCGCCTCCTTGCGGGCCTGGGCAATTGTCTTCCCCGCCTCTCGTACGATCAGGAGCGCGAACTCCTCCTTGCGTTCTTCGATAGTGGCTGCGGCGCTTTCGAGAATTGCAGAGCGGTGGTGGCGGGGGAGCGACCGGGCAATCTGCGCGCCGCGCCTGGCGCGTTCGAGCAACAGCTCGACATCGTCGGCACTGGTCTCCTTAACGGCTCCGACAAAGCTGCCGTCAAAGGGACTATTGACAATGATCTCGTTGGAAGAGGTGGGTTTCAAGGCCAGACCGGGCATTACGCTGCCTCCTTCGCGAAGTCGGGCGAGCGGGCATTGTGTATCGCCACGATGTCGGACAGCAGAGCGTAGGCGGTTTCCATCCGTCCGGCGCCTGGGCCAGTGACAGTGACGGAGCCGAGCAGTTCAGTGTTCAGTGAGACTGCATTGGTCGCGCCGTTGACGCCGGCGAGCGGATGCCCAAGCGGGAGCTGTTGAGGTGCGACGCTGCCGCTTATCGTCCCGTCGGCGTTGCGAACTGCCGATCCTATCAATTTCCAACGGCTCTCGGCCCTGGCCGCTGCTTGAATATCGGTAGGGGAAAGCCTTGAAATCCCAATGCAGGAGACATCCGCGGGCTTGAGGTTTGCTCCCAGCAGCTCGTTTGCCAGGATCACGACCTTGAGGCGCACGTCGAAACCTTCGACGTCGGCGGTCGGATCGGCTTCGGCATAGCCGAGCGCCTGTGCCTCTGCGACAGCGCTGGCGAAGTCGAGACCCTTCTCCATGCGGCCGAGGACAAAGTTCGAGGTACCGTTGAGTATCCCTTCGAACCCTTTCACTTCTGCGCCAGCAAGGGTCTTTTTTGCCATGCGTATGACAGGCGTCCCGCTCATGACCGAGCCCTCATACTCGAAATGGACGCCGTTAGCCGTGGCAAGAGCCTTTAGTTCCTGAGCGGCGATTGCAACAGGCCCCTTGTTTGTGGTGACGACGTGCTTGCCGGACTTAAGGGCCCAGCGGCAATGCGAAATAGCGGGCTCGCCGTCCTTCGGGTTCGTAAATGTCGCTTCGACGACGATGTCGGCCGGCGCCGTCTTGATGATCGCTTCATTGTCCGCTTCCGCTTTGCCGCCGGAGAGCCCGCCGAACCCGCCCTTCGCAAAATTGGCATCCACGAGCGTCTTGGCGTCCACGCCGTTCGGCGAAATGACGGAACCGAGATAGAGATCACTGACGGCAACGATGTTAAGGCGAAAACCAAGATCCCGCTCCCACAGCGGGTTCTTCGTCGCGATGAGCTCCGCCAAAGCGCGGTTGACGCCACCAAATCCTACTAGTGCGATATTGTAGATCTTCATGCGGTTCCTCCGGTGAAGCGATTTATGTGCGCATCATCGGATACAGATCGGTCAGTTTGAACGGCACAAACAGACCAATCCACCTTGCATTTTGCTCATGACACTGACGGCTTGCCGCGTGCCTTCAATCCGTCCGCAGTGCCCGAACAATAGATGGTCCGGCTCAGGAGACTTTCCCCGGTGCAATCTGTCAAAGTATCAACCGTCTTTCCGCGAAAACTCGGCTGTCCAAGGCCGTGGCTATCTCAGGAGAAGTGATCAAAGTCGATCGGAACGGAAAAGCCTGTCTTGACGCGGTCCATGACCACCATTGTCTTGAAGCCCTTGATATCGGGATTTTCATAGAAGAACTTGCGGGTGAAGACCTCGTAGTCCTCCATGCTCTCGGCAGTGACAATCAGAACGAAGTCCGCATCGCCTGTTACATAGTAGCCGTTCATCACTTCCGGCGTCTGCCGTATCGATTGCTTGAACCGGTCAACGATGTCCGCTCTTTCGCGCTCGAGCGTGACCAGTACAAGCATTGCGATCGGCCGGCCGACAGATTTGGGCTTCACAACCGCAATCTCAGCCTCAATCACTCCCGCCTCACGAAGCCGCTTGAGGCGGCGCTGCACCGCAGTGGCCGAAAGACCGACCATCGCACCGAGTTCCTCGCTGCTGTGTCTGTTATGAGCCTGCACAATACTAAGAAGACGAGCATCTAGGCGATCGAGCTGCATCGTAAACTCCGCAGGATTTCATCGTTTGGTAGGCATCAAAAGCAGCATTTCCTCGTTGGCGCAACACTTACGCCGGAATTGATCGTCTCATTGGTTTTACGCTTCACGGACAAGACAGAGGCGGCAGCAATGTGCAGCCCGAGATGACCTCGCTGCATGAGGAACCGAGAAATGACCAATATTGCTGAAATTGCTGATATGGACCGGAGGACCGTCCTGCATCCGTTCACTTACCTTAAGAATTACGCCGCCGGGGAGACCGATCCCACCATCGTCGAGACTGGAAAAGGCGTTCGTATCCGCGATGCATCCGGCCGAGAATATCTGGACGGGTTTGCAGGTCTCTATTGCGTGAATGTCGGCTATGGCCGCACCGAAGTCGCCGAAGCGATCGCTCGGCAGGCTTACAAGCTTGCCTATTACCACTCTTACGCAGCACACACGACTGAGGAGCTCGCACGACTTTCGGATCGCCTGGTGCGAATGGCCCCAGGCAAAATGTCGAAGGTCTTTTACGGACTGTCCGGTTCCGACGCGAATGAGACGCAGGCGAAAATCGTCTGGTATTACAACAATCTGCGCGGGAAAGCGCAAAAGAAGAAGATCATCTCGCGTGAGCGCGGCTATCATGGATGTTCTGTGGTTTCCGGCTCCATGACAGGCTTGAGCTTTTACCACGATCATATGGATCTGCCGGTTTCGGGGATTCTGCGCACCGGCGTCCCGCATTTCTATCGCGGTGCGATGCCTGGCGAGACCGAAGAAGCCTTTTCACAGCGCCGCGCTGATGAATTGGAAGCGCTTATTCTCGCCGAAGGGCCGGACACTGTCGGCGCCTTCATAGCGGAGCCGGTCCTTGGAACGGGAGGCATTACACCGCCGCCGGCAGGATACTGGCCGAAGATCCAAGCTGTGCTGAAGAAGTACGACGTGCTGCTGATCGCCGACGAGGTGGTCTGCGGGTTCGGCCGCACCGGTGCCATGTTCGGTTCAGACCTCTACGGTATGGATCCCGATCTGATCACCGTCGCCAAGGGCTTGACGTCAGCCTATGTGCCGCTGTCGGCGGCCATCGTTTCGCAGAAAGTCTACGAGGTCATGGAGGAGGCAACGCCGCGTGTGGGCTCGTTCTCACACGGCTACACCTACTCCGGTCATCCAATCGGCGCCGCGGCCGCGAACGCAGTGCTTGATATCGTCGAGCGCGAAAACCTTGCCGGCCAGTCCGCGACGAAAGGCGCTTATCTTATGCAACGGCTGAAGGCGGAGTTCGAGCAAAACCCGATCGTCGGGGAGGTTCGTGGTGTCGGCATGCTTGCAGCCATCGAGTTCGTTTCCGATCGCGGTAGCCGGGCTTCGTTCGATCCCGGCTTGAAGGTCGGCGCGCGCATCTCCCAAGCCGCGCGAAATCGCAACCTCATTGCGCGCGCGATGCCGCATGGGGACATTCTGGGCTTTGCACCGCCACTTGTGATGACGGAAGCGGAAATCGACGAAATGGTAGCGATCGCAAGGGCTGCCGTTGACGAGGTGTTGCGGGAGCTGGACTCGCAAGGACTGGTGGCGGGATAACGAATGGGCGACTGTCTGAGGCTTTGCGCATGACCGCAGTTCTAAAGGTTCACGAACTCACCAAGACGTTTGGATCGACGAAGGTACTCGATGGTATCAGCTTCGACATGAGCGAAGGTGAGGTCATTTCCCTGATCGGGTCGTCCGGATGTGGGAAAAGCACCGCCCTTCGCTGCATCAATTTTCTGGAGACGCCGACATCAGGTCGGATCGAGTGCATGGGTCAGTCCGTCTCCGTCGTCAATGACGAGCGCGGCCGAAGCCAGATCGTCAACGGTCGCGATATCAGGAACCTTCGCAGGCAGATCGGCATGGTGTTCCAGAACTTCAATCTCTGGCCTCACCTAAACGTCCTGTCCAACGTGACCGAGGCACTCGTTTGGGTGCTGAAACTCGCGAAGAAAGACGCCGAAGAGGTTGCGCTCTCGGCCTTGTCGAAAGTCGGCATGGCGAGTTTCCGCGATCGCTACCCGCAACAGCTTTCGGGCGGGCAGCAACAACGCGTCGCGATCGCCCGTGTTCTGGCGATGAGACCAAAACTGATGCTGTGCGATGAGCCGACATCTGCACTGGACCCCGAGCTCGTGGGTGAAGTGCTGAAAGTCATAAGGGCGCTGGCGGAATCGGGGGCTACGATCCTCCTCGTCACGCATGAAATGCGGTTCGCACGCGATGTGTCGAACCGGATGATATTCCTGCAAAACGGCCGCCTTGAGCAGGATGACGAGCCGAAGGAACTGTTTCGAAATCCCGCAACGGAAGGGGTGAAGCGTTTTCTATCGACAGTGATGGCGGCCAACGCCTGAAAGCGCGCTACAACGAAAACCAAAAGGGGTAACAATCATGATCAACAGCAATCACGCCAAGTCAGCATTGGCAACCAGCCTTCTCGTCTGCGCACTGGCGACGGGCGCGTCGGCAAAGGACGGCGTTCTGCGCATCGGGACGGAGGGCGATGCGCCGAAGTTCAGCATGGCCGATCCGAGCGGCAACGTAACCGGATTCGACGCCGATATCGCCAACGGCCTCTGCGCCGAGCTGAAACTGAAGTGTGAATTCGTCGTACAGACATTCAGCTCGCTGGTGCCCTCCATGGATAAAGATCGCTTTGACGTCATCATTTCCGGCCTCGGTATCACCGCCGAACGTCAGAAGAAGATCGACTACTCCATCCCCTATGCGACAACGCCGCTCTATTTCGCTGTTGCCAAGGACTCTCCGCTTGCAGGTCTCAAGAGCCTCGCCGAAATCGAGAAGGCCCTAGAGGGCAAGAGTGTCGGCGTCGTCACCGGGACGACCTACGCCAGGTTCATGGAGAAGCGGATGCACGGCACCGATCTCAAGACATACGACGCCGTCACTCAGCTGACAGCCGATCTCGCGAGCGGCCGCATCGACGTCGCCTTCGCGGATTCGCCGACATGGATGGATTTTCTCGCAACGCCTGACGGCGCCAACTTCACCAGGATCGACCTGAAGATCATGGCCATGGATGACCCAGACGTTCTTGGCCATGGCATGGGAGTCGGCATGCGCAAGGGCAATACCGAACTCAAGACGAAGGTCGATGCCGCCCTGTGCAAGATGATCAACGATGGCAAGGTCAAGGACGCCTCGATGCATTGGTTCCAGGACGACTACACTATTCCCTGCAAGAAGTGATCGTTTTGAACATGAAGCCTGCCTTGGCACAGCCCAAGGCAGGTTACGGGGATTGTGTCCATGTTGGGTGATCTTTGGGTGTTGATGGTGGAGCAAAGTTGGGCGCTGGCTCTGCTGAAAGGAAGTGTCGTCACGATCGTCATCGGTTTGATCGGAATGGCACTCGGTTTTCTCGTTGCAACCCCCTTGGCCATCATGCGCTGGCGGAAGGTCGTGGTCGTCTCGCAACTTGTCGACGGGTACAGCATTCTCGTTCGTGGCGTTCCGGGCTTGTTGGTCATCTATCTCCTCTTTTTTGGGTCGATCGAGTGGGTGAAGGCGATTACGGCTGCGTTCGGCTATCAGGACTCGGCTGACAACGCATATCCCTACATCGTCGGGGTAATCGCGATTGCCGTCATCTCGTGCGCCTATTCGATCGAAGTCATCCGGGGTGCGCTTCAGGCGGTGCCCTACGGTCTGCTGGAAGCAGCTCAGTCGCTCGCCTTGCCAAGAGGAGTGACGTTTATGCGCATCACGTTTCCACTGGCACTGCGGCTGGCGCTTGGCGGGATCAACAACGTCTGGCAGATGACGATCAAAGATACGTCGCTCGTCTCGGTCGTCGGCTTACAGGAATTGATGAGGACGGCTGCCATCGGTGCAGGAATCACACGATCTCCGCTGCTCTTCTACTGTATCGCTGCGACGCTCTTCTTCTGCATGACCGCAGTCAGTCAAACCGCGTTTTCCAGCGCAGAACGTGCGCTCGACCGCGGCTTCCGAGGACACTGATATGGATCTCGGGACAATTGCATATGCCGTTCCGTTCCTTGTCATAGGTGCCAAGACGACGTTGCTGATCGCCTTATTCGGCGTCGGTATCGGGCTTCCCTTTGGTGTCGCCGTCGGGCTCGCGCGCTGCTCGAGAAGCCGGGTATTGCGCCGCGTATGCGACGCCTACTGCGCGATCTTCCGCGGCACGCCTATGCTGGTGCAGGTCTTCGTCATCTATTACGGCTTGGCCCAGGTGAGTTTTATTCGTCAGAACCCCATTCTATGGTGGATGATCGGAGATGGGCTGAACGCTGCAATCCTTGCCGTGGTGCTCAACACCGGTGCCTACACGGCGGAGATTTTCCGCACGGCTTTCCTCTCCCTGCCGAAAGGACTTATCGAAGCGGCAGAAGCCTGTGGCATGCACCCGTGGCACGTCTTCAAGAGGGTGAAGTTTCCGCTTGCCGTGCGCCAGGCGCTTCCCGCTTATAGCAGCGAGGCGGCGATCATCGTGAAGGAATCCAGCCTCGCGTCAACGATTACCGTTCTGGAAATAACCGGATATGCGAAGCGGCTCATGAGCGAGACGTTCGCGATCATGGACATCTTCATCGTCACCGCAGCGTTCTATCTCATCATAAACGTCGTCGTCTTGACGGGTTTGAAACTCCTCGAACGGCGCCTGTCGTTCGCCCGATAAACAGATCCAAGAAAGGTCTTCCAATGTCCAAACTCACTTTCGTCGATTACAACAATCTGCCTGAACCGCGTAAAGGCCAGCCCACGCCTGAAAGGTTGGTCGAGGGAAATCCGCAGTTCCTCTCCTGGGACATCGCGCAGACCGACGACGGCGTCGTTCGCTCCGGCGTCTGGGAAGCGACGCCCGGCGCCTACCGCTCGATCAAGGGCGAAACTTTCGAATTCTGTGTCATTCTGTCGGGTGTGTCCGAACTGATTGAGGATGGCTGTGAGCCGCGACGCATCGTTGCCGGCGACGCCTTCGCCATGCATCCGGGTTTCGTCGGAACCTGGAGGGTGATCGAAACGACGCGAAAGGTTTGGGTCTGCCGAGACTAAGCCAATAATCGATTGAAATCATCTTTCCGGAACTTAAGCTCTCATGGCCCAGGCTCAAGCGCATCCCATTAAATCCACGCCCTACTGGTGGGAGGACAGCACATTTCCTTCCTTGCCAGCGCGGAATGTCGAGAAGACATGCGACGTGGCGGTCGTTGGGGGAGGGTATACGGGTTTGTCGGCAGCGCTCGAACTTGCCCGTGCGGGCAAGCATGTGCAGCTGTTCGACCGTCAGGCCCTTGGCCTTGCGGCATCGGGCCGCAATGGGGGCATGGCCAGCGGAAGCATCCGTCCGGGGCGGAAGGATTTGGTCAGGCGATTTGGGCAGGAGAGGGCGCAAGCCATTCTCCTGGAAGGTAAGGCGGCGCGAGAGGATCTCTGGTGCTTCCTCAGAGACGAGAATATCGAATGTGACTTCTCACTGTCTGGCGCCTTCAACGGGGCCATGACGGCTGATCAAGCCGACGAACTCCGTCGTCAGGCAGACTTTCTGCATCAGAATCTCGGCATCGAGGCATACCCGGTGGAAAGGGCCGATGTTCCGAAGTTCATCGGAACTGACCTTTATGTCGGAGGCCTTGTGCGCAAAGACATCGGTGGGCTGCAGCCGGCCAAGCTTCTTGCGGCCGTGATCGATCTGGCAAGTTCATCGACGGCGGTCATACATGAAAATACCGCAGTCCTTGGATCGACTAGCGAGGCCGGAGGCGTGCGAATTCAAACGCAGCGCGGAGAGGTTTTCGCCAGAAAGCTTCTTGTCTGCACTGATGGCTACACCGACGGTTTCGACCCGTGGCTGCGTCGCCGGCTTGTTCCTGTTCGCAGCAGGATAATTGCGACTGAGCCGCTCGACAGGGAGGTGATGGATCGGCTGATGCCGCCACGCATGATGTATGGCGACCTGCGTAAGCTTAGCTATTATTATCGGCCGTCGCACGATGGATCTCGGATCTTGTTCGGTGGGCGCGACGGGACGACTGAAGGGGACTCCGCTGCTCCGATTGCACATCTGCAAAGCGAACTTGCTCGGCTCTTTCCCGAACTCGCAGGAATAGGTCTTACGCACAGCTGGTTCGGCTATGTCGCCATGAACCGCGACATGATCCCGCGCATGTTCTCCCGCGGAAATACAGTCTATGCGACCGGCTATTGCGGCTCCGGTGTCGTGTGGGCCAGATGGCTGGGCAAAAAGGCGGCGTTCAAGATCCTCGGTGACGGGGAACAATCGCGGTCTGCGTTCGATTTCGATGCCGCTCCGAGGGCCGTCCCATTCTTCAACGGCAAACCCTGGTTCATTCCTATCGTTTACTCGATGTATGCGCGGCACGACAGGAAGATGCTCCTCAGACGCCGGAAGGGCTGAGGTTCAGGTGCCATACTCGTTTCTGCAAGTCCGCCACGGCGCCGAAAAAAGTTCGTGCCGTCCGCTTGCAATCAAGCCCTGCGTTGGCGCTACGCGCAGCAGACAACAACTGGCAAAGGCCGGAGCTAAGGTGAACAGACATGATTAGTCTGGAAACGATTGAGCAGGCGCGCGAGCGCATCAGCAAGCACATCCGGATCACGCCTTTCGTCATGTCGGCGACACTGTCCGAACTGGCCGGGACGAAGTTCGGCCTGAAGCTGGAGCATCGCCAATTGACCGGAAGCTTCAAGCTTCGTGGAGCAACCAATGCAATTTTGCAGCTCACCCAATCCGAGCGGGATAGAGGCGTTGTTGCGGCTTCCACGGGCAATCACGGACGTGCGCTGTCCTATGCCGCCGACGCGATTGGCTCCCGAGCGACCATTTGCATGTCGCACCTCGTGCCGGAAAACAAGGTGTCCGAAATCCGCCGACTCGGCGCTCGCGTACGGATCGTCGGGTCATCCCAAGATGAAGCGCAGGTCGAGGTTGATCGTCTCGTCACGGAGGAGGGCCTCACCATGATCCCGCCCTTTGATCACCCCTGGATCATCGCCGGCCAGGGCACCGTCGGACTTGAAATCGTCGCGGCGATGCCTGACGTCGCCGCGGTTCTCGTTCCCCTGTCCGGCGGCGGTTTGGCAGCAGGTGTCGCGTCGGCGGTCAAGGCGATGCGCCCGGATGCCAAGGTAATCGGTATAACTATGGAAAGGGGAGCGGCGATGAAGGCTAGCATGGACGCGGGGCACCCGGTCCAGGTCGAAGAACATCGAAGTTTCGCCGACTCGCTCGGCGGCGGCGTCGGTTTGGCCAATGCCTGGACGTACCCGATGTGCAAAACCCTTCTCGACGACGTGGTGCTCGTCAGCGAGCGCGAGATAGCCGCTGGCATACGTCACGCCTATGCGTGTGAGCGTGAGATAATCGAGGGTGCTGGGGCAGTCGCCATTGCTGCGCTGCTCTCAGGTAAACTGGCGCAGGTTGAAGGCCCGATCGTTGCCATTCTTTCAGGCGGTAACATTGACATGGCCTTGCACATGAAGGTGGCCAACGGCCTTGACACAATTGATGAGGTACGCTGATGCCAAAAATCAGGATTTTGACCGAGTCAGAGCTTCGAACCATCGTTCCGCTCGACATGGATGCGGTGAATTGCGTTGAAAACGCTTTCCGCGCATTGGCCGTGGAAAACGCGGTTCAGATGCCGCCGATTTTGCGCCTCGACGTGCCCGACAGCAGAGGCGAAGTCGATGTGAAGACGGCTTATATTCATGGTTTGAGCAGCTTTGCTATCAAGGTCAGCCCTGGTTTCTTTGATAATCCGAAGATCGGGCTTCCCAGCACCAACGGTCTGATGGTCTTGCTGTCGAGCAAAACGGGCTTGGTGCAGGCGCTCTTGCTGGACAATGGCTACCTCACCGACGTTCGCACAGCGGCCGCTGGCGCTGTCGCGGCAAACCATCTGGCACGGAAGGACGCGTCGATTGCAACGGTCTTCGGGGCGGGCGTTCAGGCCAGGCTGCAACTCGAGGCCCTCATGCTGGTGAGACCTATTCGAGAGATCCGCGTTTGGGCGCGTGATTATCGACGGGCGCAAGCGCTTGTCGGGCAGATCAGAGGCAGACAAGATCTGTCCATTTCCGCATTTGAGGATCCGCGAAGCGCGATCGCCGGGTCACAGATCGTCGTCACGACGACACCTGCCGACCGACCGATTGTCGATGCCTCGTGGCTCGAACCCGGACAGCACCTGACCGCCATGGGTTCGGACGCAGAACATAAGAACGAGATTGACCCCATCGCTATCAAAGCGGCAGATGTTTACGTTGCTGACAGCCTCAAACAAACGCGAAGATTGGGTGAATTGCGCCATGCCATCGACGCAGGTCTCGTCGCAAGTGACGCTGATTTTCCGGAGCTAGGTCAGGTCGTTGTGGGTGCCAGACCGGGCCGCAGAAGTGCCTCGGACATCACCATAGCCGATCTTACGGGCACCGGTGTTCAGGATACCGCTATTGCCACGCTGGCGTTTGCGCGCGCCGAAGAACGAAGTGCCGGCACGTTCTTTGAAAGTTGACAGTCGTCGGCTCTTTGCCGCCGACCTCATGAGGCAGCATGAAAATCTTCTTGGATGGTGGCGAGAAGCCAAGACACGAATTGATCGATTCCAGCTGTCCTCCTCGCCAGTGCCGAACGAATAACGCCGTAATGTGAACCATCAGGGTGAAAGCCGAATGGTGCGGTAAGGCGGCCTTTGTGGATATCATCAATGGCAATGATCTTTGGGCACATGGCCACACCAAGACCGCTGGCTGCGGCCTCCACCATCAGGAAATGATGGTCAAGAGAGCGCGTCGAGCGCGGCTTCGGCGCGTCCGGATGAGCGGTGGACCACTTCTGCCATCCATCCGGACGGGTCTTTGCAGCAAGCGCGACATAATCGCCGGCAGCAAAGCGATCCGTCATGGCAGGATGCATGACAGGACCGACTTCCTCCTCGATCAACCGTTCGACCTGCCAATTCGCATCGATCGCGAAATCAAGCCTGCGGATCGCAAGGGTGATACGGTCGCGCGCAAAATCGACCCCCCCGCCACCGACAGAAAGATGAAAGTCAATTTCGGGATGGCGATCCTGAAATTCCGAGAGGCGCGGGATCAGCCATCGCATGGCGACGGATCGTTCGCATGAAACGACGATCGGTGGTGACAGATCGACTTTGCGGATATCCTCGAGCGCCGCCAAAACGAGGGACAAAGCGTCTGTCGTCGCCTTCGCGAGCCGTGAACCCTCCTCCGTCAGCCTTAGGCCACGCCCATCAACTTCCAGCAAACGAATGTCGAGGTGTTCCGAAAGTTTCGAAACGCGCCGGCTGACAGCACCGTGCGTCAAAATTAACTCAGCCGCCGCCGCACGCACGGAACCAAGCCGCGCAACGACTTCAAAGGCACGCAGATCATCGAGGGATGGAATGTCCGACCGCTTCATTGGTGACAAACTATCACCGGTAGATTTGAAATCATATCAATTTCCATCTCAAAGTACGGCGGACCGGCCGAGGCGGCGCTCTCGTGAAGAGCTCTCCTCGAATCTGCAGAATAGGGCAGGACGGCACCGTTTCGGATGTTGTCTCCATCGAAGACGGCAGCTTCCTGTGAACTGAGACAACATATGTGACGTCACAGGGCGGCTGCCGCTTGCAGACACGCCGAGAAGATCGAGCCAAAGATTGGTGTTGCAGGTGGTGGTCAAGACAGAGAACGCCATATTGAAATGGCACCATGACTCGACGCGGCTAGATCGCATGATTGGTGATCCATTATCACCATAATCCGTCAGTTTATATAGATAGTCCGAGCCTATCCATTCGCTAGTATAACCGATACAGCCAAACCGATAGGGTCTCGATCATGCAAGCCAATGCTGCTATCCGCCTGGACTTCCGCTCTGATACGGTCACCCGTCCCACCCTTGGCATGCGTGCAGCGATGGCTGCCGCCGAGGTGGGCGACGATGTCCTTGGCGACGACCCGACGGTCAAGGCGCTCGAGGCCCGACTTGCCGCACTGTTCGGCAAGGAAGCCGGACTATTCGTGCCAACCGGCACCATGTCCAATCTCGCTGCAATCATGAGCCATTGCCAGCGCGGCGAGGAATTTCTCTGCGCAAGCGGAGCTCACACCTATCTGTGGGAAGCCGGAGGCGCTGCGGTGTTGGGCTCGGTCCAGCCGCAGCCATTGCCGGTGCGCGCCGACGGCACGATCCCCATCGAGGAGCTTCACGCCGCGGTGAAGGACGATGATCCGCATTTTGCGATCACGCGACTGGTCAGCATCGAGAACACGTTCGCCGGGCGGGTCCTGCCGCGCGACCATCTGGCCGAGGTCGTCGAATTTGCGCGGGAGCGGAAGCTCGCCACCCATCTCGATGGTGCGCGGCTGTTTAACGCGGCTGCGGCGCTCGGCGTTGATGTCGGGTACCTGGCAGAGGGCTTCGATAGCGTGTCGCTGTGCCTTTCAAAGGGGCTGGGGGCGCCGCTCGGATCAGTGCTGGTCGGCGATGCCCCATTGATCGCCCGTGCGCGCCGGTGGCGCAAGATGCTCGGCGGCGGAATGAGGCAAGCAGGGATAATTGCAGCGGCTGGGCTGTACGCGCTCGACCATCACGTCGACCGGCTGATCGAGGACGACGCCAATGCTCGGGTGCTCGCGCAAGCATTTGCGGGAATTGAGGGGCTGAAGGTGACCCCGCCGCAATCAAACGTGGTCTTTGTCGAGCTCGCGCCCGAGCTGGCGACCCGGCTATCTCAGGCGCTGGGTGAGCGCGGCATCGCGGCGAGTTTTTGGCCAGGTGGGCGAATGCGCTGGGTCACCCATCTCGATGTCAACCGTGCCGCTGTCGACGAGGCCATCGCGGCAGTGCGCGAGATCACCGAGGGTCGGACATGAGAGGCGTCATCGATCCACGATTGATCATCAGAATAACAAGCGCCACTGCCGCACCGAACAGCCCCCGCACCGTCATAGCCCGATGACTGGGCGGGTCTGAGGGGGAAGGAGACCGTGCAGACCGGATGGGCGGAAAGACTGCCAAGGCAGGGGCGCTTTCCATATTTACCTGAAGAAGCACCGATATTGTAGGTGGGGTCTGATGAAGATGCGGTAGGTGGCAGAGACCTTCGCCACGTTATTGGACTGGTAAACGACGCTGGTTACGCGTCGAACAAGCAAGGAAGCAAGGCATGCATCTGTTCGCACGCAAGGACCTCGAGGAAGCCGCCGCACTCGTCTACCGGCATATGTCACCTACACCGCAATACGTGTGGCCGCAGATCTCGGAAATGGCAGGGGCCGTGGTCTGGATCAAGCACGAGAATCATACGCCAGCCGGCGCTTTCAAGGTCCGCGGCGGAATCACCTTTATGGATTGGCTCCGCCGCGGGGGTTCGGCCCGGGGAATAGTCACGGCAACGCGCGGGAATCATGGCCAGAGCCAGGCCCGTGCCGCGCGGGCAGCCGGTCTTGCCGCCACGATCGTTGTCCCGCAGGGCAATTCGGTCGAGAAGAACGCAGCCATGCGGGCCTTTGGCGGCGAGGTCATCGAGTACGGCCGCGACTTCGACGAGGCCCGTACCGAAGCTCGGCGACTTGCCGCCGAAACGGGCCTATTTCTGGTACCGCCCTTTCACGAAGAAATCGTCCGGGGTGTCTCAAGCTATGGGTTGGAACTCTTCACCGCAGTGCCCGATCTCGATGCGGTCTATGTGCCCATTGGCTGCGGCTCGGGGATTTGCGGCGTCATCGCCGCGCGCGAGGCCCTGGGCCTGAAGACGGAAGTGATCGGCGTAGTTTCGACGCACGCACCGGCCGCGAAGCTCTCCTTCGAGGCCGGACGACTGATCGAAACCGAAACGGCACTGACGTTCGCCGACGGCATGGCCGTACGCATTCCCGTCGAAGAAGCATTCGCAATCTACTCGAAGGGCGCCTCGCGGATCGTCGCCGTCAGCGACGAGGAGGTTGCCGAAGCGATGCGCCTCATCTACCGCGCGACCCACAATGTCGCCGAGGGTGCCGGCGCCGCGTCACTTGCGGCGATGCTTAAGGAAGCCTCTGCCATGCGCGGCAGAAAAGTCGGCCTTATCTTGAGCGGCGCAAATGTGGACGCTGAGGTCTTCCAAAAAGTACTGGGTGGGGAGACACCACCGGTGGCGACGGTAAGCAAGTGAGTACGCGGTCGATGAGATGGCTCGCGAAAGTTGGGCTAAAAGGTTCGAGAATCGCTATCCGCAACAGCTTTCCGGCGGTCAGCGCAAGCGCGTGCAAACTGCCCAGTCGCTGATTACAGGGCACCGGGATTTCGGAAGATCGAAAATAATCCGCGAGACCAATTTGATCTATATTGACACCAATCGCTAAACCAATTCTATATTGATCGCACAACGATCCTGATTGGTAGCGAATGGTGGTGAACGTGAAAGCAACTCCAACACTTGAAGCAAGCCGTGCGCCTTCGCAGGCGGCTGTGGCATGCGAAGCTCCCACGCAACTGTTCATCGGCGGTGAATGGGTTTCGGCAAAAGGTGGCCGGACCTTCGATGTGATCGATCCTTCGACTGCGGAAGCGATCGCCACAGTTTGTGACGGCGACATCCCCGATGCAATGGCGGCCGTCGACGCGGCAGAAAAGGCGGCTGCGGCCTGGAAGGCAACGTCGCCGCGGCGGCGCGCGGATGTCCTGATGAAGTGTTTTCACCTCCTTCTCGAACAAGCCGAGTGGTTGGCGCAACTGATCACGGTGGAAAACGGCAAGGCGCTTCCCGACGCGAGATCGGAGGTCGCCTACGCGGCCGAGTTTTTCCGTTGGTATGCCGAGGAGGCCGTTAGGGCTCCCGGTGAATTTGGATCAGCACCTTCGGGCGCAAACCAGATCATCGTTAGCCATGAGCCGATTGGTATCGCCGTATTGGTAACGCCTTGGAATTTCCCGGCAGCGATGGCGACCCGAAAAATTGCCCCGGCATTGGCTGCAGGCTGCACTTGCATCCTGAAGCCGGCAGCCGAGACGCCTCTGACGGCGCTCGCGATCGGCGAACTGATGCGTCAGGCAGGTGTTCCTGCCGGAGTGGTCAACATCGTTACCACGAAGAAAGCAGGCCCTGTGGTCAGCGCAATGCTGCATGACAAGCGGGTGCGGAAGCTGTCGTTCACCGGCTCGACAGGTGTTGGCAGGATACTGCTGCGCGAGGCTGCCGACCAAGTCGTCAGTTGTTCGATGGAACTGGGCGGCAATGCGCCTTTCATCGTATTCGATGATGCCGATCTGGAGACGGCCGTCGCCGGCGCAATGGTCGCCAAGATGCGTAACGGCGGCGAGGCCTGCACGGCCGCAAACCGCTTCTACGTCCAAAAGGGGATTGCGGCCGATTTCACACGGCGCTTCGCGGAAGAGATGGCAGCGCTCAATGTCGGACCAGGATTAGCACCGGATACGCAGCTTGGCCCGCTGATCACCGATGCCGCGGTGACCAAGGCGGAGCGCTTGGTAGACGACGCGATCGCCAAGGGAGCCCGGCTGGTTACCGGTGGTAGCAGATTGAGCGGCGAGGGCTTCTATTATCTGCCAACTGTTCTGGCCGATGTCTCTCCAGACGCTGAGATCCTTAGCGAAGAAATCTTCGGTCCCGTCGCGCCGGTTATTGTGTTCGACACCGAGGACGAAGTCGTCGAGCTGGCCAACGATACCGAATATGGACTTGTATCCTATGTCTTTAGCCGGGACCTCAAGCGTGCGCTTGCAGTCGCGGGCAGGCTGGAAAGCGGCATGGTCGGAATTAACCGCGGCGTCGTCTCCGACGCCGCCGCGCCGTTCGGCGGAATGAAGCAGAGCGGCCTCGGACGCGAAGGCAGCCACCACGGCATGCTCGAATACCTCGAAACGAAATACATCGCCGCCACCTGGTAAGTGCGCTTCGATCAACTCAGATCACATCGGCTTGGATCTTTCCAGGGTTAACGTGGATGGCTCCAGCCAGAAATAGGAGAGATAAATGTCCCTACTAAAAACCATCGACCCGAATCCATCATTCGAGCCGAAGCAGCGAACTGCCGAGCCGGATCGCCTTATCGCTGGCAGCCCCGCTTTCAAGACCTGGCTGCAGGACACTGCAAAGGACGGCAAAGTCAACACGGGGGTCTTCGAGGCGACGCCAGGCGAAACGCACTCTATCAAGGGCGAGACGTTTGAATTTTGCCATCTCGTCCATGGTGTGATCGAATTGACCGAGAAGGGGAAGGAGCCTGTTATTTATCGCGCGGGCGATAGCTTCGTGATGAAACCCGGTTACGTCGGCGTTTGGAAGACGATCGAAACTGTGCGGAAGATCTTCGTCACCGTCACCTGAGCATTCGAGGCCGTGCCCCTCGAATTGCTCCTCAATTTGGGGGCAAACGACGCGATCCGGCCGGCAGGGCCCTTAATGGTTCAACAGACACCAGTGTAATCGCGGTGACCGCAATCTTCGCCTCGATTACACGAAGACCCACGAAATGGATGAACTCTTGCAAACGGAATCGATCATTCTTACGCCTTTTGAGGCTCACCATTTGGATGGTGCCGCGCAGCTGTCGCGTGCGGCTGGCTGGGCGCACAGGAGAGAAGACTGGGAAATGATACTGTCGCTGAGTAAGGGACGCGTTGCCCTCGCGGGCGACCGGGTTGTGGGTACCGCCCTCATGACTCCATTCGGCGACACCTGCTCGGCCATCAACATGATCATTGTCGACGAAAGCCAGCGCGGCCGGGGATTGGGAAGAAAGTTGACGACCGCCGTGTTGGAACTCGCCGGTGATCGGGAATGCCGTTTGACGGCCACCGGCGACGGTTTGCCACTTTATGAAAAGCTGGGTTTCGTCGCAACGCACCAAATCGTCCGCCATCACGGCATCGCCGGTCACATCGATGCGCCTGCAAATGTGGAGTGGATCAGTTCTGCCGCCCTGCCGCCAATCAAGGCGCTCGATCGTGCGGCATTCGGCGCCGCTCGCGACGCACTGTATGATGTTCTGGCGAAGGAGGGGACATTCGCCGTCATCCGGAACGGTGAGGGTATCGTCGCCTTCGCGGCGACACGGCGGTTCGGCAAGGGCGAAGTCGTGGGGCCAGTCGTTGCGGCAAACGTCGAACAGGCGAGGGATTTGCTGGCCTTCATCCTCTCAGGGAAGGAGGGTCGTCTCGTGCGAGTTGACATCCCCGAAGAGAGCGGCCTTTCATCGCCCCTCGAAGGATGGGGGCTGCGTAACGAGGGTGGTGTCCTTGCGATGGTCCGGCGTGCGGGAGGCCGACCTCAAACACCGGCCGTTCAAACCTTCTGCCTCGCGAGCCAAGCTGTTGGCTGACGTGAAGGTCTGAAGTGCGAGGCATTCAACGCTGAACTGGTCAGCGTTGATCCAACAATTTGATCTGGAGATCTTCCCAGTGCTCCTGAAACGCCTGCCGCGCCGTATCGTAGTGGCGGCTTCGCAAGCTGTTGATGAGCCGCTCGTGTTCTTCCGCCATTTCTTCTGCGGTAACATAGAAATCCTGCCGCTGTGCGAGAAGGAGTTCGATCTCGCCCTCGAGGTCTGAGTAGGTCCGCTTCAGGCGAACGCTACCGCTAGCGGCGATGATCGCGCGGTGGAAGTCGCGGTCGGCAGCAACCAGCAGAGACCTGTCGGCGGATAAAGTCGACCTGTGCATAACGTCGACCGCTTCGAGCGCCTGAGGAGGGATGACGCCGGTGAATACGATCAGACGGATTGCCTCGCCCTCGATGGCGCCGCGCACGCGGGTGATATCGACAATATCGTCCGGCCCGAATTCGGGCACCACAAAACCTCGATTCGGTATTTGACGCAGCAGGCCCTGGGTGACGAGCACCTGGGCTGCTGTACGGAATGTGTGCCGCGAGGTCGAATGCTCTTCGCACATCTTCACGTCGCGTAGGAACTCGCCCGGTCGGAAATCCCCCGACAAGATGCGCCGTCGCAAGGCGTGAGTCAGGTTGTCCACCGCGCTAGCGGGCAAGGGCCCGACGTTCATCTCTGGATCTTCGGCTCGATTCTTGACGGGTAGCGGCGGCATGGCTTTGCTCGTTGATTAGTTCGCATACCTACGCCACATGCGGTGACGCAGGGCAAGGGAGATGATATTGTGCCTCCTGACCGCATGGTGGCGGGGCCTATGTCTGCACGGACCGAAGCGCCTCGTCGACGCCCTCTAGCAGACGCGCCGCATTGGCCGATGTGAAGATGAGCGGGGGCCTGATCTTCAGGATATGCGCGTCCGCTCCCGTCGCGGAAATGAGAATGCGCCGGTCGCGCAAGGCATTCACGGCTGCAAGCGCACGATCCATGTCCGGCGTTTTCCGGTCTCTGTCCTTGACGAGTTCGACTGCGAAATAGAGGCCGGCCCCGCGAACATCGCCGACGAATTCATATTTTTCCTGCAGGTCCCGGAGGCCGTCGAGGATTTCTGCGCCGATCTTGACGGCGTTGTCCAACAGGCCGTCTTCGAGGATGGTGTCGAGCACGGCCCTTGCAGCGGCGATAGCGACGGAGTTGCCGCCAAATGTGTTGAAGTAGCGCATGCTTGATCCGAAGTCGGCGACGAGTTCCGGCCGCAGGACTACGCCGGCGACGGGATAGCCGTTGCCCATGGGCTTGCCCATGGTAACGATGTCCGGATCGATCCTGTGACGTCGATGACCCCAAAACTGGGTGCCGGTCCGCGCAAATCCGGATTGCACTTCGTCGGCAATGAACAGGCCGCCTGCCTTGCGCACCACTTCCGCCACCGGCGCCAATACGTCCGCGGGTTCGACGTAGAGACCATCGGAGGAGAAGACGGAGTCGGCGATGAAGGCCGCCAGGCCGCCGCCATGCCGCTCCATGTCGGCGATCTGCCGCGCGACATCCTCCGCCATCCGTCGGCCGATTTCCTCGACGGGCAGGCGATAGGAATCGGGCGCGGCGACCGTGCGAAGATAGGGATCCAAAGCCGACTTCCTGCCGAGCGACGGCGAGATTGCCGCCACCGCGCCGCTGTTGCCGTGATAGGCTTCCGCCGTGACGATGACGCCGGTCCTGCGCGTGTGGTAACGCGCGATCCGCAAGGCGAGATCGTTGGCTTCCGAACCCGTGCATGTGAACATTGCACATCCGGTGCGGCCGAGTTCGCCACCGAACGTAGCGATCAGGGCTTCGGCATAGTCCAGCAGCGGCTCCTGCATGTAACGTGTATGGGTACAGAGTACCTCGAGCTGCTTCTGGATCGCTTCGACGACACGCGGATGAGAGTGACCCAGCGATACAACGTTGTTGTAGGCATCGAGATATTCGTTGCCGTGCTTGTCATAGAGGAAAACGCCCTTGGCACGTGAGATCTCAACCGGCGACTTGTAGAAGAGCCGATACGCCGGCCCGAGCAGCCGCTGCCGCCTGGCGACATGCGCCAGATCTTCACTTGTGAGATGAGACGTGTCCTGAGGGTTGAAGCCATTTGGCATGTCGCCACGGAAGCCCTTAGGCAGAGTAGTCGCTTGCTTGGACATTGTGGTTCCTATCGTGTCAGGAGGTCGGAAATCTGTGCGGCGGAAATCGAGTGGAACCACTCGAGGTGGGCCCAGCCGGCTTCGGTATTGCGCAGGATATAACGGCTATTCTCGGGGAAGATCTCGGCGCGCCAGCACGTCAGCAGCGCACGAACCGCAAGACGGCCCATTGTCAGGAACGGGATGAGTCGGAGCTCCTCGTCCGTCAGGTCGGCGTGACGGAGATAGCCGCGCAAAACGTCGCGCGGTGCGTCGAACAGGTCACACCGGTTCCCATGGTCGAACGTTTTTGGCATTTGATTCATTAACGCCGTGGAGACATCGACGGCGATGGCGGTACGGACCGCATCGCCGAAGTCGATGACGCCGGTCAGGAACTGTGGACTGGCGTGATCGACGACCAGGTTCGACGTATTGAAATCATTGTGGAGCACTTGCCGCCGGCACAGATCGAGCTTCGGCTTGATTTCGGCAAACCGCTCGAGCGCGCGGACTGTCCATATACGCTTGCTGCCTCGAGGGATGAAGCTCAACAGATCGCTGAGGTCGAGCAGATGGCTGACGTCCCATGCTACCGCCCGACCGTCGGCCGGATGCGAGAAATCGGCCATGGAGTGGCGCAGCATTGCCAGGATTTCCCCGATCCGTTCGCGCTGTGGGGCAGTGCAGAACGTTCGATCGAGCGGGGTACCGGCCATGAAGCTAATGAGCCGCACCACTCGCCGCTCGCCGGCACTCGTGGTGACGATAGGCAAATTTGCCCCGTCCACGTCGCGAAGTGCGCGGGGGATGGGCAGATTAGGGGCCCGCTGCTCGAGATGATGCATCAGCGCGACCTGGAAATCGAGCTCCTCGATCCGCTCAGAAGGATGAGCGATCTTCAATACAAACTTCCCCTGCGCGGCGCAGTCGAGAAGGAACGTGTCGTCCTTCTCGGTTTCAAAGCGCGTTGCGGAGCCGCGGGTACCATAGAGCCGCTCGGCAATTCGTTCGGCCTCCGCAGTGCCAACGGTATGGCACGCCTCGGAAAGCTCGGGGACGCGAGCTGGCCCGGATTGATGATTGTAATAACCCATCTTCAAACTCATTCCTGTCCTGCCTCGGAAGGGCTCTTCGATGACCTCAGTATCTCACACTTCAGGTTTTGTACAACAATTTGTTTCGATGGTGCACGTGATCAAGATTCGCTTTTCTGATGATTCCAGCCTAATCCGGTGCGAAAGGCGGCATTTTCAGCTGGATATGTTTCCGCGTGCGATTGTTTTGGTCGCGAGGCACACCCTTCGATAGAGAGCTGCAGGACTGAAAATTCATAAATTGTTGGACAATCAGTTGCCATCGTCTCAAAGTTATGCCAGTGTGCTTCCCACTGGTCGGAATGCAGCGAACACGTCGGATTGATCCGCTTTGGTGGATCGGCCCGGCATCCGACAAGGCAGAGGAAATGACCAGACTCGCAAAGGTACCTGCTGCGTCCGGAATGGGTCCGTTGGGGCCGAGACCTCTTTTGACAGGCGGCATGCCCGCCAAATTGACCTTGGATAGGCACGCTGTGCCATGAAAATCGGAAGGAAAACACACGATGACTCAATTTCGACCGAAGTACGTGACCTTCGACTGCTACGGCACGCTCACCAATTTCGACATGGCCGGCGCAGCGCGACGCGTCTACAGCGAGCGCCTCTCCCCTGAAGCGATGGTAGCCTTCGTCGAGGCGTTCAGGGGCTATCGCCTTGACGAGGTGCTGGGCCCGTGGAAACCGTTCGTCGAAGTGGTGCACAATTCAATCGAACGCAGTTGCAAACGCATCGGTATCCCGTTCAAACCCGAAGACGCGCAACGCATCTATGACGAGGTACCAACCTGGGGTCCGCACCCGGACGTCCCGACTGGCCTGTCAAAAGTGGCCAAGGAAATCCCGCTGGTCATCCTATCGAACTCCATGAACAGCCTGATCATGTCGAACGTGGAAAAGTTGGGCGCACCCGTCCATATGGTAATTACGGCAGAAGAAGTCGGGGCATACAAACCTCTGATGAAGGGCTTCGAATACATGCTCGACAAGCTCGGCTGCGGACCGGAAGACATTACTCACGTGTCATCATCCTTCCGCTACGACCTGATGACTGCCTATGACCTGGGCATCAAGAGCAAGGTCTGGGTCAACCGCGGCCATGAGCCGGCCAATCCCTATTACCAATACACCGAGATCAAGGACATCAGTGGACTGGCCGCCGCCGTTGGGCTGGAGCCAGCCCTCAAGCGCGCGTGAGGAACACGGCCCAGGCGCTGTGCTACGGTGAGACCGGGGCGCTCCGTTCGCCCCTTCCTTTCGTTCAAAAGGGATCAAGCATGACCATGCGGGGGCTTTCCGCACATGTGACCTGCTGGCGTTAGAGGACGGTGTGATCCGAACTTGACACGACGGCACGTCGGACTCAGGCGAGCTTGTTCGCGGTCGCAGTCGATGACCGCTTTCGAGTACCGAGACTGTTCCAAACATCGTTTTTAGGGGCGCACAGCGGTCATCCGCGAAGCGTGCGGGGGAACGACTGGACCTGGTCGGATCCGCCAAACAGCCGATCGCGCTTCCGACCTTTCGACGTTCCAATCTATGCAGCGACAGTCTTCCACGTTCGATCGGCGAGTTCCAACTTGGACGGTGGGCTGGTCTTCTTCGATGTGTGAAAACTGCGCCTGAGGTCACATTCAATTTCGACCTGCGCGACATGTGCTGACGCGGGGAGGTCGTTTACGCGCGACGGCATCTTCAGACGATTGCACGCGATCACCCGTGTTCGTGCGTACCCATTGATCTACCGTTTGACTGTAGTCAAAGCTTCTCGCGCAGGCATCCCGACCGCGGACCTGTCACATGTCACGTTCAATCGTTCGAGAAGCCGGCTATGCCCTTGATCTCGGTAAACTCGTGCAGTCCGAACTTCCCGTATTCCCGACCGTTTCCGGATTGCTTGTAGCCGCCGAAAGGGGCGGCACTGTCCCAGGCGGCGCTGTTGAGGCGAACACTGCCGGCGCGCAGCCTGGCTGCCAGCGCTCGCGCTTCCTTTGGATCGCCCTGAATGTAAGCCGCTAGGCCGTAGGGCGTATCGTTGGCGATCGCGATCGCTTCATCCTCACGGACATAGCCGATGATCGACAGCACCGGGCCGAAGATTTCCTCCCGCGCAATCGCCATCTGGTTGGTGACGCGGGCAAACACCGTCGGGCGCACGTAGTAGCCGGAATTGAGATGCGCAGGGCGACCAGGGCCGCCGATGACAAGCTCCGCTCCTTCCGCGATGCCGCGTTCGATAAACGCCTGGATCTTGTCGAACTGGGCCGCGCTTGCGACTGGTCCGAGGTGGGTGCGAGGGTCAGATGGGGGGCCGACGACGAGCGCCTCCGCTTCACGCGCGGCGATCGAGCTTGCTTCGTCCATTCGCTCCGCTGGCACCAGCATTCGTGTTGGCGACGTACAGGTCTGGCCGGAATTGCCGAAGCACCGGCGTACGCCGGCGGCGACCGCAGCTGAGAAATCGGCGCTGCGCAGGATGATGTTCGGCGACTTGCCGCCGAGCTCCTGATGCACTCGCTTGACGGTCGGTGCCGCCACCTGCGCCACGGCAATGCCGGCGCGCGTCGACCCGGTGAAGGACACCATATCCACATCCGGGTGGCTGGCCAGCGCCGCACCAACCGTAGGCCCGTCGCCCTGAACGAGGTTGAACACCCCCTTCGGCACGCCGGCCTCATCCATGATCTCGGCGAAGAGCACGGCGTTGAAGGGGGCGATCTCCGAAGGCTTCAGGACCATGGTGCATCCCGTGGCGAGCGCCGGAGCGACCTTGCAGGCGATCTGGTTGATCGGCCAGTTCCACGGCGTGATCATCGCGACGACCCCGATCGGCTCGTGCATGATGCAGGTGGTCCCCTGCATGTAGTCGAAGGCAAAGCTCTCGAGGGCCTTGATCGTCTGTTCGAAATGGGTAGCACCGATGCCGGCCTGCTCGGCCCGGGCCATAGCGAGCGGCGCGCCCATTTCCCGCGAGATGATGTCGCCGAGCTCGTCATTGCGGCGCTTCAGGATCGTTACAATTCGTCGCAGCAGTTCGACGCGCTCTTCTTTGGATGTCTGCGAGAAGGAGGCAAAGGCTCGCTGTGCGGCCGCAACCGCCTTTTCCGTGTCGGCGGCACTGCCGAGGGCGATCGTGCCCATCGGCTCTTCGGTCGAGGGATCGATAACCTCAAGTGTTATCGAAACGGACGGCTCAACCCATTTACCGTCGATATAGAAGCTGTGGCTATGTCTCACCGGTGGCTCCCTTGAATGGCTCTGATCGATCCTCCCTGCCGAATGAAATCCCGATCCGCCCCGCGGTCGGACTGTTTCCATTTGTGAGAGAGGGTATGAGAATCGCAGACGTCGAACGGCGACGGGTGGTATACCGGCCGAAGCCGATCACGGCGCCAGATTGTAAATCTCGGCAAGGTCGCCTAGATCCCAATTGCCGCCAGACAAGACCGCACATACTTTCTCGTCTGGCTTCACGTCTATGCTGCCCGCCAACAGGGCTCCTATGCCGATGGAAGCGGCTGGTTCCGCGATCAATTTCGCATCATTGGCGAGGGCACGCACTCCGGCAATGATGTGTTCGTCTTCAACAAGAATAATCTCGTCGACATATTTTTCGATAATCGGGTACGGATTTTGACCCGGAACGCTTAACCTTAAACCATCCGCGATCGTGTTCTTTAACGGAAGCGATGTGCGCTCCCTGTTTTTCCGGCTGTAAAAATATTTCGGCGTCAAGGCAGGCTCCGCCGCGATAACACGCACCGATGGCTTTGTTTCTTTAATCGCGGTGGCGATGCCCGAGATCAGCCCTCCACCGCCCAGGGGTACGATCACCGTGTCCACATCGTCCAAATCTTCGAGGATCTCACACCCGATCGTTCCCTGACCCGCCATTACGACGGGGTCCTCGAAGCCGTGAATGACCGCATAATTGTGTCCTTCCGCGATCTCGTAGACTTTTCTCCATCTAGCAGCATTATCACCATCAAAAAGAATGACTTCGGCGCCAAGGGCTTCGGTATTAGCGATCTTGATTTTGGGTGTGGTGACCGGCAGCACCAAAATCACTTTTACGCCGAGCATCTTGGCTGCGTAAGCAAGCGCTTGGGCGTGGTTGCCCGACGAGGTCGCAATGATCCCGTTTGCGATCTCTTCTCGGGGGAGCGAGAGAGCCTTGTTCAAGGCGCCGCGGATCTTGAATGCACCAGTGATCTGCAGGGTTTCCGGCTTGAGGTAGAGCTGACAACCAGCCGCTTTCTCGATTTTGTCGGCATGCAATAGCGGCGTTCGTCTGACATGCGGCTTTAGTCGTTGCTGAGCTTCACGGATGTCCTGAATGGTGGGATAGTTGCGCAAGATCATTCCTCAAAAAAACTGGAAGAAAGTGCCGACATTATTGGCTAAGGCGTTGCGATAAATTTTGCTGGCGGTCGTGTTGTCTTGTATGGCCATCCCTGTGGAATCGAAGATCGTGATTTCATCATCACTTTCTCGTCCCGGCTTCCTTCCCAGCAATACCTCGCCAATTTCGCCGTGGATGTCGTCTTTTGCGATGATATTTTTGTTCAGAGGGTGCCAGGTCTCGCCCTTCTCCGTACATTGCGAGAGGGAGTCGACAATAATTTTCGCGTTCCTGAAAAGCTCCGGATCCAGCTCCTGTTTGCCGCGTTGGTCTGTGCCGATTGCGACAATGTGTGTGCCGGGCTTCACCCAATCCACTTCTACCAGCGACCCCGTCCCCCGTGTCGTCGTAACCAGGATGTCGGCCTGCTCAACCGCCTCCTTCTTAGAGTCCGCGATGATGACGGGAATACCCAATTCACGCTCGATGTCAGCCTTGTACTTGCAACCCGTTTCCAGGGTGCTGTCCCAAGCGTGAATCTTTTCGATCTTCAAGATCTCGTTGATCGCCCGGATTTGCATTCGTGCCTGATTTCCGGTGCCGATCGATGCGATTGTCTTGGCGTTCTTCCTTGCCAGTGCTTTGACGGAGACGGCCCCCGCCGCCCCCGTTCTGATGCCGGTGATCAAGCTTCCATCCATGATGCAAATCAATGCGCAGCTCCTGGCATCAAACAGGAGAATGGTGCCCATGCTGTTGGGCACGCCATGTTCTGTAGGGTTGTTCTTGAACCCTCCGGAGTGTGCTTTCATGGAGATGGTTTCATCGACTTTATAGTAGCCAAGCTTGAAGTCGATTTCCCCGCGGTGAGACGGGAGATCTATTCCGAGATAGGGAGGTTGCTCCACCTGTCCACTGCTGTATGCCTTGTAAGCCTCTTCGACCGAGCCGATGACGTCCGTCTTGCTGATGAGCCTTGTGACTTCGTCCTTCGTGAGCAGCAGCGTTCTCATGGTGATCCCTCTAATTCAATTCATCGCGTCCATCGGTGCATCGCGAGCTGAACTCCAATCACTATAATAGTTGGGCGGTGGGTCTATCGGCCGCATTCCGGGAGGCCTTGAGCAGATTGTTTTGTTTTCGCGGGAGGGTTTAGCAGAGAGTTTCAACGGACGCCGTTCGGGAGACTTTGCGGAGCACGCTCGATGCTCCACGAATGAAGCTTGTTACCTGAGAGACCAGTGAACTTATTGGTGTCAGTCCGATGCCTGAAGTCGATCGCGGTTCACTCTCAACCCGCAATCACAAGGGCGTATGACATGTCCCACCAGCATTTTCTGCTGATGATTCGGCATGTCCGGGTAATTCAAAAGCGCACGCTCGGCTATGATTGATCATGACTTGAGCAACTTCCCGCAAAGCAAGGACGAAGCGCATGACCACTTTCCGCCCGAAATACATCACCTTCGACTGCCATGGTACGCTGATCAACTTTCAGATGGCGGAGGCGGCACGCGATCTATACGCGGAGCGCATGACCCAGCAGAAAATGCTGCAGTTCATCGCCGACTTTTCTGCATACCGGCTCGATGAAGTTATGGCCGACTGGAAACCCTATGCGGAGGTCGTCCATAACGCATTGGCAAGGACCTGCAAACGCAACGGCATCGAGTTCAAGGACGAAGACGCGCAGATGGTTTACGAACGGGTCCCCACTTGGGGGCCGCATGCCGACGTTCCGGCGGGTCTTGCCAAGGTCGCCAAGGAAATTCCCCTGGTCATCCTGTCAAATGCGATGAACTCGCAGATCATGTCTAACGTCGAGAAGCTCGGCGCGCCGTTCCACGCCGTTTACACCGCCGAAGAGGCCGGCGCCTATAAGCCGCACTTCCGCGCCTTCGAATATATGCTCGATATGCTAGGTTGCGGTCCGGAGGACATACTGCATTGCTCTTCCTCGTTCCGTTACGATCTGATGTCAGCACATGACCTCGGGATCAAGAACAAGGTTTGGGTCAATCGCGGTCACGAGCCGGCCAATCCTTATTACGGCTATACAGAAATCTCCGGTATCTCGGATTTGCCGGGCGTTGTCGGGCTTTGACGAAACCTGAATTCGTCTGAACATCTCCCTCCTCTCCGCGTTATTTGCCGGAGCGTGGCGGGCCGAGAAGCGTCACAATACCTTCGATTACGGCGGCGCAATCACGGATGGCGGCGCCGGCGAGGTGACTGTAAAAAACGCGGATCCGAGCGACCGTCCGGAGGCGGGGAACGGGTGCGCCTTCAGCCATGAACGCCCGATGCTTTTCAGGTCGGGCGCAGCGGCCGCGATGCCACACCGACAGTCGCTTGTCGGATGAGCATGCCGCAGACTCCAACAGCTCCAGGATCTCAGTCGTGAATGATTGCAGCGATCCGGTTTCAGACGACAACGCCCGTCATCCCGGCGGGAAACAGTTAGTCCGCGACTCTTTCACCAAAGCATATTTTAGGGCCGCTGCCGCTACTCTGCCACCGGCAGACCGACTTTGCTCGCTTCCTCGCCGCCATCGAGAAAATCGACCAACTCATCGAGTGCTATGTGATCTCCGGCGGTTACGACTATCTCTTAAAATTTGTAACTACAGGCGTCGGCGAATATCAGGAAATCATCGAGCATCGAGTTGGACATCGGCATTGCCAAGTATTTCAGTTACGTCGTGCTGAAATCGCCGATACGCAAAACGCATATGCCGCTGACGAACCTATTCAGCCACAGGCTCTAAAAAAACTTCTCGCCGTTCTGCGATTGCAAAGGTACCGGACAGCGTGCTCGGAAGTTCCTGGTCCGACGTTGCGTGCCGTCCGGCACAATCAGAGACCGCCCACCTCAACTTTCGAGCCGTCAAAAAAGCGCGACAGCCGGAAAGGCCTCGGATCAACGCAGGGATTGTCATTAGCAACAAGGTCAGCGGCCAAACGACCAATGCCGGGGCCAATGCCGAAGCCATGGCCGGAGCCGCCGGCGGCCAGATAAAGGCCTTTGACGTGATCGCACGCCGATATGACAGGCACCGCGTCCGGTGTGCAGTCCACATAGGCGCCCCAACTGTCGGCAATTTCGACACCTTTAAGGGCCGGAAACTGCTCGGTGACGCCCTCGAGAATAGCCGCGATCGTACGGCGGCTCGGCGTCGGGTCGAGAACCCGGATCCGCTCGAAAGTAGAAATTGTATCAGTTTTCCAGCTCGCCAGCGCCTCCGGTCCATGGAACATGGATCTGCCGACGCCGATCTGGACCGCTTTCAGCCTTTTCAGAAACATCGGCATGAACCAGCGCGCATAGCGAATGCCTTGCGGCGTGATATCCAGTGTCGCCCTGCCGCTGATTGCAAGGGTATAACTGCCATCCAACCTGCGAGTCAGCGAGCACTCTGGCGTATAGATCGCCTCGCCGAGATTGGCTGTGGGGCGCGTCCGAATTGCTGTCTGGCGCACGCTTGCCTGCGGGAACTGCACGCCGTACTGGCGGCAGAACATGGACGCCCACGCACCGCCGGCGTTCAGAACGGCCTGCGACCGGATGATCCCTTTTTCGGTGATCACTCCCGCAACTGAACCATTGACGATATCGAGGCCTCGTGCAGCGCATTCCTGGTGGATGGTCGCGCCAAATTTGCGGGCGCCGTTCGCGATTGTCGGCGCGGCAATCGCCGGTTCGCCCTTGCCGTCATCGACCGAATGGACACCGCCGAGCCAGCGGCGGCCTTGCGCGGGAATTCTGTCATGCGCTTCATGTGCAGTCAGCATCTTGGTGTTGACGCCGAATTGCCGCGCGACATCAAGCCATTGTTCCCATTCGGACAGCTGCTGGGGGTTGTCCGTGGCGTAGAACAGCCCGCATCGGCGGAAGCCGACGTCCTCGTCGACTTTGGCGGCAAACTGGTCCCACGCCTGCATGGAAATCCCCGAGAGCGGCAATTCGCGCTCATCCCGGTTCTGCCGGCGGCACCAGCCCCAGTTTCGGCTGGACTGTTCACCGCCGACATGGCCCTTTTCGACCAAAGCAACGGTGAGCCCTCGCTCCGCGAGAAAAAATGCCGCCGAGGCACCGACAATGCCGCCGCCGATGACGACGACGTCCGCCTTGGCGGGTAGCTCTTGATCGCTCTGTATGCGTTTGAGGAGTGGTGACATCGAGGCTGACCTGAACTGACTAGTTGGAGCTGTTTTCTGCTTGCCGGGCAGGGGTATCAGGCGGGAGCACGGCGATCGCGTCGACTTCGACGAGATAGCCGTAGTGGAGCTCGGCCACTGGAACCACGGTACGCGCAGGGCGCGCCTCTCCCAACCGTGCTGCATAGACCTGGTTGAAGCCGGGCCAATTGATGACCCCGACGATATAGGCCGTCACCCTGACGAGATCGCTCGGAGTGCCGCCTGCCGCTTCCAATACGGCCAGCATGTTGTCGATGGCCTGTCCGGCCTGCGCAGCGAAACCGTCGTCGGGAAGCTGCGCTCCATCAGGTCGGATCGGGAGCTGCCCTGATATATAGAGTTGCTGACCGGCTAGCTTCGCCTGGACATAATGACCTGCAGGGCTGGGCGCACGATCCGTAGTTACGTTTCTCAAGTGTGACATCACCAACCTCCGAAACGTGGCCAGCGGGCCTCAACGGCGCGCGACTGACCTTGGACAAGATGATAGGCTTGGTGCTGTGCCGCCGTGGCGCAGGCATGGTTCGGCAAGATCCGCACGCGGTCTCCGACCCTTAGATCGGGCAGGCGAGCGTCCGACCCGGGCCGCACGGCGATGATGCCATGCTCCTGGTTGGCATCGGCAACGATGATATCAGGATAGGGATCGCCGTCGATGTCACAAACGAGGCCATATCCCTGGTCAACGGCCTGTTTGCTCGTGCCGCGATCCCGCGACAGCGACATCCATCCCGCATCGGTTATGATCCAGCCCTTTTCCCGCTGGTGACCGATCACCGTCGCAAGAACGCTGAGGGCTATGTCGTCGACCTGGCAGACTCCGATCCCTGCCATCACGAGATCGAAGAACACAAATACCCCTGCACGGACCTCCGTCACACCTGTGAGATCCTGCGCGAAATGGGCCGTCGGCGTCGAACCGACGCTGACGACGGGGCAGGGGAGCCCGGCACCGCGCAGAAGTTGCGCCGCTTTCACAACGGCCGCTCGCTCGGCTTCCGCATAGCGCTGCTGTGCCTCGGCGCCCCCGCCCTTGTAGCTGTCGCCGGCATGGGTGAGAACGCCACGCAACTCCGCACCTGCAGCCAGCGCCTGCCCGATCTCCAGCAACTGGGCCTGATTGGCGGGTACAACACCCGAGCGGTGGCCGTCGCAATCGATCTCGATCATGGCTGGGATCTGCATTCCAGAGTTTCTGGATGCCTCGGCAACCGCCAGCGCCTGCTCGACGGTATCTAGTATGACGACGAGATCGACGCCCTTGGCGCGCAGTTCGACGACGCGCGGGAGCTTTGCTGGCGCGATGCCGACCGCATAGATCATGTCGCGAAGGCCATCGGCCGCGAATTGCTCAGCTTCCTTCAGGGTGGAGATGGTGGCCGGCCCCTCAGGGGCGATCATGACCCGCCGTGCCACGTCAATCGACTTTGCCGTCTTCAGATGCGGTCGCAGCGACACGCCCAGACCATCGAGCCGGTTCCGAAGCCGCGTGATATTTCGATCCATCCGGTGCGCATCCAGGACAAGGCAGGGCGTCTCTAACGCCTCGAGAGTAGTCGCGGCCGCCAAGCGAGCGGAGGGATCGAACGTCGCTAGATCCATGTATCTGGTCTCCAAATTCGAAATTCACCTTGTCGCCAATTCGTAAAGATTACAATTAATGGTCGGTGAAGGTTCGATTTAGTTAGATGTTAACGCTGACCTCGCGGCTGCATCGCCAGAATCGGCCTGAATCCGCTTGAGCACGTCGATTTCCATCTCGATCTCCAGCCGCAGATTAGAACTGCCGGAAAATGCGCCGTTGAAAGCAGCGGTTCCGATGGTAAACCCTGCCGCGCCAGATTGCACCACGGCCGCCATCCTTTGAGGGCTGTCGATCGAGCCGGCAACCACCACGGGCTTGTCTATTGCCTCACACACACGCGTTATCAGCGCCTCGACATCGCCGTCGAAGCGATAAGCGAGCAGATCGAGACCGCTGACCCCCTCGATCGCCGTCAACTGCCGGGCACTGTCGACGATCGTTTCGATCGTCCCCTCGAGCTTGCTCGGATGGCCGACGATCTTACCGGGGAACGGATAGTACCGGATGTTCTTCCCGGCGATGACTGGCAGAACGACATTCGGCCGGGTTCCACCCATCAGGATGTCGACGCCAAGGTCTACCGAGGCTTGCGCAGATCGCCGCTCGCTCTCCTCGTCAAGGCTTACGACCTCAAGATAGAGGGTCGCACCCGCCGCTTTGATTGCTGATGCGAGGACCAAAAGTTCATCGAACGGCAACCCAATATCCTTGAACCCCACATGCGTGATGCCGGCGGCAAGCACATCTTTGAGGCGCTCGGCCGCGTCTGCAACGGTGCGATCCTGATTGGTGAGCATGAAAATGAAGATGGGGGAAGTCTGAGGCATCGAAAGCGCTCCTAGATTGCGTTGAGAAGCAGCGCCTGATCGAAGGCGTAGCGAAGAGAGGAATGATCGGCCTTACCCTGGCCGGCGATGTCGAATGCCGTACCGTGATCGACGCTTGTACGGATGAAAGGCAAACCGACGGTGACGTTGACGCCGTTGTCGATACCGAGATACTTGACCGGGATGAGGCCCTGATCGTGATATTGCGCCACGACGATATCGAACTCGCCCCTGCGAGCGCGCATGAAAATCGTGTCTCCGGGCCAGGGGCCGGACGCGTTTATTCCGACCTCCCGAGCCCGGCTGATTGCCGGCGCGATGATGTCGAGATCTTCGCGTCCGAACATACCGTTTTCACCGGCATGGGGATTAAGGCCGGCCACCGCAACGCGCGGCGATGCAATCCCATAAGCCTTGGCTGCCCGGTGCGCCATTTCGATCGTTCGGAAAACCAAATCCTCTGTCACGAGGTCGATGGCATCGCGCAGTGATACGTGGATCGTGACCAGAATGACGCGCAGCTCGTCGTTCGCGAGCATCATCGCGAACTTGTCGGTCCCCGTCCGCTCAGCAAGGATTTCCGTATGGCCGGGATAATTGAGCCCGCCCTGCTTCATGGCTTCCTTGTTGATCGGCGCGGTGACGATTGCTCCGATGTTTCCTGCCAGCGCTTCGTCGATCGCCCGTGCGACGTAGTCGTAGCTGGCACGCCCGGCACGGGCGTCCACCTGACCGACGGGCAAATCGTCCGGCAGATGCGAGACGTTGAGAACGGCGATGAGTCCGTTGTCTGGCAGAGCGTCATCGACTGACGCGATGGGCTGCACCTGCAGGGGAAGATTAAGGGCGCGGACCGCGCGCTCCATTACCTTGGCGTCACCGATCACCACCGCTTGTCCCGGCAGCCCATCCGCGAAAAGACGGGCGATAATTTCCGGGCCGATCCCGCAGGGATCGCCCATCGTTATTCCAATAGGCTTTTTCATTTCTTATCTCCAAGCCAGAGGCCTCGAAGCAACTCGGCAGATTTCAGCAGGATACGCGGCGAACCGAAGCCGCCCGCCTTTGTGATAATGTGAACGGGATGAGGCCCCGTGGTGCGGCCGACCGGAATTCCAGACTCGACCTCGCCCAGGAGTTCGAGTGAACTGATCTCAAGCTCGCTCAAAACGGATTCGGCAGTGTCACCGCCCGTCAGGAAAAGCCCGGTAACGGGATGACTTCCCATAACTGCCCGCACAGCCTGGCCAAGAGCGGTTGCGATGGCCCGAGGATTGGCGGACGCACTCCCTTCGGAGGTGGTTAGAATAATGTCTCCGTCCGATCCAAATCGGCAGCACTCCGCAGCGGCCCGTTCGGCGGCGAGAGCAGGGGAGCTGGACGCCACCTCCGAGTCGATAATGATCTGTCGGACGTTGCCGGTGCTTATCAGTCTTGAGCATTGCTCGCGGCTCTGCGGATTCACGCTGCCGACTACAAAGAGATTGACAGACGTCGCGACCGTGGCCGGTGCGATTTCACCAGCCCGACCCACATAATCCGCCAGAGCGATCGCCAGGCCCGGAGATCCACACCAAAGGACAGACTTCGGATCGGCCGCCGAGTTCACCAGCAGGGCCAGGTCTTCTTGCACGACCGCATCGGCGATCAGCAGCTTCCTGCCATCTGCGACAAGTTCGCCGGACTTCAACGCTCGAACGTCCGCAAGCTCGAGATAACGCACTTCGGTCTCCGGGATTTCCCGAAACAGCGCCCGAATTTGGGAGCCCACTATGGGATGTAGCGGGTCCTTGGCAAATTCGGTTTTTTCCAACGGCAGGCCATGAAGGAGCTGTCGCCCTGCTTCAGTGGTTCGTCCACCGGCGGGGAAAGCCGGAGCGACGATTGCGACAGCCCGATTGGACGCCGTGAGCGCGGCTGTTATCTCAGCTCCAACGTGGCCGCGAATGGTGGAATCAATAGTATTGTAAAGGATATCTGCGGATGCGAGGCTTCTTGCCGCCTGCGTCGCCCGATCCACAGCGTCCTCAACGGATGCAGCACGACTTGCCTTGTTGACTGAGACGATCGCGACATTTTCAGGCGAGAATTGCCGGTAGTCGGTGAAGACAAGGCATCTGTGACCCATGTTCACGAATGGCCCAGCGCCATCCGTCGCACTCGTCAAATCATCGGCTAAGATTCCTACCTTCAAAATCGCATCCTGTCGGCTTTCCATGTGACGACGAGGATAGTAGCGCTATTGCCTTTCCAGAAAAAACGATCAATTCTAACCGAAATTCGTCACTTTATCTCACGGACATGGCCGCACGAGTCCCTTCTTTATCCGCGCTCAGAGCCTTCGAGGCCGCCGCACGTCATTTGAATTTCGGGCGTGCCGGCGATGAATTGTTTGTCACGCACAGCGCCGTCAGCAAGCAAATCCGCTTGCTTGAGGAAGACCTGGGAGTGACCCTTTTTGAGCGAAGAAACAGGGCCGTCTTCCTCACCGACGCGGGCCGGCGCCTGCTTGGCACGATGGGCGAGGTGTTCCGCCAGATCAGCGATTGCTGCGACAAGATTAAGCGAGGGGGTTCGGCACCGCTGGTGGTCTCATGTGAACCGACTTTTACGCAACGCTGGCTGATCCCGCGCCTTCCGCAACTCAATGCACTTCATCCTGATATCGAAGTTCACGTATTGGCCGCTGGCGGTCCTGTGAGCTTCGACAGAAGCCACATCGATCTGGCAATAAGGAGGAGCGATTTTAGCTGGTCGCCGGAACTTTTTGTGGAAACGGTAGTCGAAGAACGTGTCGGGCCGGTATGTGCGCCGCGCCTGCTGACAGGCGGCGGAGATGACATCCTCTCGTTGCCTCGAATTCATTCGAAAACGCGTCGAGATGCATGGCCGAGGTATCTGGCGGACAACCGGATCGGAGATCCCAATCCACCCGGTGACCACGTGTTCGAACATTTCTACCTGAGCATCGAGGCTGCAATCGCCGGATTGGGCGCCGCGATCGGCCCAGAGCCCTTGGTAGCTGACGCTATTGAAAGCGGGCAGCTCGTGGCACCGCTGGGGTTCTCCGACAACGGCTACAGTTACGTTCTGTTGAGCCGCCTTGCTTTTGAAGGGGATAGCAGAAAACGCGATTTTCTTGCCTGGCTTCAGGCTCAGTTTGGCCGGTAAAGCAAGCACTTTGACGGGCGCTCTGAGGCAGATCTGCCCATCGTGAAATTATCGGCTAGACCGACGACTGAGGAAAAAGGCGCCAATCGATACCAATTGCTTGGAAAGTGTTCTCAGATGCTGGGGCCGAGGATATTGGTTCTGGCTTCAATGATGTGATCGTACATGTCTCGCTCAGCCTCTCTGCTATCGCGATCCTTGATTGCGTCGAGGATTGCCTGATGGCTGACGCTATAAGCCTTCATGCGGTCGGGGGTGAGCGACTGTTCTTTCATTTTCCCCCACAGATTTCCGGCGCGCACAGCGTGAATGCCTTCATAAAGCGACGCAAGAAGACCATTACGCGCGGCTTGGACGATAATCCGATGGAAAACGGCGTCCCATTTCTCGAATTCACCAAACGACTCCGAGGCGCTGCCTTTGGCGATGGATTTCTGCATTTCTTCGACTTCCTGCCTGGTCGCTCGTAACGCTGCCAAGGCGGCTATCTTGGGCTCTATGATCAACCGAGCTTCAAAAACTTCCGCCGGATAGGTGCGCAACGTGTTTCCTTCATTGCTGGACGGTGGGCGAAGGGCGCTGGAGCTTACGCCGCTGCCAGCGATAAAAGTCCCTCTTCCAACATGCCTGATAAGGCGGCCCTCTTTCTCTAACGAACCGAGCATCCTCCTCAGGGCAGTACGCGGCAGCCCCAGTTTTAGCGCCAAGTCACGCTCAGGAGGCAGCCGATCCCCCGGCTCCAAACCTTCCGCTTCAATAAAATCCTTTAGCACCACGCTCATGTGTCCTCCGATAAAAATTTCGCGAAACCAATTTGATCTATATTGACACCAATAGCAAGACCAATCTTATATTAGTCGCAGAACCAACGCCGATTGGTAGCGAATGGCGCTGAAGTCCAGAGACAAGCTGTGCAACGCTCGAAAGGTTATGAGCAGCACGCACAAGCAGCGACAAAAAACATCAATCAAGAAGCTGCTTAGACAAGGGAGATATAGCGATGGCCATAACGACTGAGGCTGTTACAACAGACGACACAGCGCTTTCGGTGCGCGCACTGACCGTCGACCTGCCGAAAGGCATGGAACGGGCTCATGCCGTCGAAAATGTCTCGTTTGAGCTCAAGCGCGGTCAGATCCTGTGCATTATCGGCGAATCCGGGTCGGGCAAATCGGTAACGGCAAACACGATCATGGGACTCTTGCCCAAGATCATTCCAGTCTCCTCGGGCGCGATCACACTCGACGGAACGAGCCTTGTCGGCGCGCCGGCGAAAAAATTGCGGCAGCTGCGGGGCCGCGTCGTCTCGATGATCTTTCAGGATCCGCTTTCGGCGCTGAACCCGCTGATGACGGTCGGCGAACAGGTCACCGAGATGATGGCCGCCCACGGAGTGGGCACGAAAGCCTCGCGGCGTGACCGCGCCCTCGAATTGCTGACGGAAGTGGGCCTGCCCGACCCCGGACTCATGTACCACCAGTATCCATTCAGGCTCTCTGGTGGTCAGCGGCAGCGCGTCATGATCGCCATGGCACTGGCCCTTGAGCCGACCGTGCTGATCGCAGACGAACCCACGACAGCCCTCGATGTAACCACGCAGGCGCAGATCCTGAAGCTCATCCGTGACATTCAGCGCCGCAAGGATATGAGCGTCATGTTCATCACCCACGACTTCGGCGTCGTCGCAGAAATTGCCGACAGCGTGGTGGTTATGGAGAAAGGGCGGATTGTCGAGCAGGGCACCGCCGACCAGGTTCTCAAATCACCCAGCCACCCCTACACCCAGCGTCTGATCGCAGCGGTTCCGCGCCTCACGGGCGAGGACAGAAAGCTCACGGAGCAGACGAGCGACGAGACAATCCTGACCGTGAATGGCTTGTGCAAGACTTATCGCAGCGGCAGCGCACTGTTCGGCAGCCAGCGTGTGGTGCCTGCGGTGCACGACGCCTCATTCACCTTGGCTGCTGGCCGCACCCTTGGCATTGTCGGCGAAAGTGGTTCCGGAAAGTCGTCGTTGGGGCGACTCCTGATCAAGCTCCAAGACAGCGACAGTGGTCAGATCCTGTTTGAGGGCAAGGACATCGTCAAGCTCTCTGAATCGGAGTTCCGGCCGCTGCGTCCTCGGATTCAGATGATCTTTCAGGATCCCTTTGCCTCGCTCAATCCGCGCTCCACTATCGGTCAGATATTGACCGTTGGGCCCGTAGCACACGGTATGCCCTACGCGCAGGCGCGCGACGAGGCGCGGGCGTTGCTATCCCACGTCGGTCTCGATGCGGGCGCGTTCGGCCGCTACCCGCACGAATTCTCTGGTGGTCAGCGCCAGCGCATCGGCATCGCGCGGGCCTTGATGTTCAAGCCGAAGCTGCTGATTGCCGACGAAGCAGTCTCCGCGCTCGACGTGTCAATCCAGGCCCAGATCCTCAAGCTGCTTGACCAAATCCAGCGCGAGACCGGCGTGTCAATGGTCTTCATCACTCATGATCTTCGTGTCGCCAGCCAGATCTGCGACGAAATTGCTGTGATGCAGAAGGGCCGGGTCGTCGAGCGCGGCCCGCCGTCTCAGATTTTCCTGAAACCGCAATCCGACTACACGCGTGAACTTGTGGCCGCAATCCCGGGGGAACGAAGCAGAGACAATTGCGAAGGTGTAATCGGCTCACGGCAGTAGGTTCCTAATGAGCAAAAAGAGAGGGAATGAAAATGACAAAAGAGTCTACGACCAAAACGAATATTTCTCGGCGCAACGCACTGCGCTTGATGGCAGCCGGCGGCATTGCATGCTTTGCTGCTCCCAACCTGATCGGCAAGCCTGACATTGCCTGGGCGGAGGACAAGAAACCTGCGGGTCGCGTCGTGGTCGGGCTTTCGCAGGAACCGACTGTGTTCAACCCGCTCATGGCACATATCGAAACGGACGATGCGGTCCACTTCTCGCTCTTCGACGCCCTCTTTCGCATGGATCCGCAAGGCGTGCTTCAGCCCAATCTTGCGCTAGAAGTGCCCACGCAGAAGAACGGCGGCATCTCGGCAGATGGCCTGAACTGGCGCGTTCGCTTGCGTGACGACGTTCGCTGGCATGACGGTAAGCCGTTTACGGCAGAGGACGTGAAGTTCACCCTTGAACTGATCACCAATCCGAAATTCCGAGCCTGGCGCACAGGCGGCCATTCGCTGGTGCGCGACCTCACGGTGGTTTCGCCAACTGAAATCACCTGGCGAATGGAGCAGGTCTTCGCTCCTTACCTGTCGTTTCTCACCGAAACCTTCATCGTGCCAAAGCACCTTCTCGAGAATGAGGCCGATCCGAACGCAGCAGCCTTCAACCAGGCACCCGTCGGCACCGGCGCCTTCAAGTGGAGCCAACGTGTGGCCGGCGACCATCTCGAGCTGATAGCGAACCCGGATTATTTTTGGGACGGTCCCTATGTCGAACAGGTTGTATTCAAATACATCCCCGACCAGACGGTGCTCTACACCCAATTCAAGAGCGGCGACATCGATCTCACAGACCAGGCGTACATCACGCCCGACCACTACGACGAAGCCAGCAAATTGCCGGGCCGTGTGGTGAGCCTGGTGCCCGGTGCCTCCGTCGAGTCGTTTTATCTCAATCTCGAGCGGCCGCAGTTCAAGGAACTTGCGGTGCGTCAGGCACTCTATGCTGCAATGGACAGAGCGGCGATCATCGACGCGCTCTATTTCGGCGTGGTGACAACGACCGAAACCTTCATGCCGAAGGAGTCATACTACTTCAATCCGAACCTGCCGGCGCAGGAATTCAATCTCGACGCCGCACGCAAACTCCTCGACGATGCCGGCTGGGTACCGGGGTCGGATGGTATCCGCGAGAAGAATGGAGTGAAGCTGGCATTTAACAATTCGACGACATCTGGCAACAATCTCCGTGAGCAGGTGCAGCAGTTCCTGCAGCAGACATTTGCAGACATTGGCGTCCAGATGACGATCTCGAATTTGCCGGCCGCCGTGATGTTCGGCGAATTCTGGCTGAAGTCACAGTTCGACACGGCGATCTCGGGCGTTACGCATCTGATTGCCGCAGACCCCGACGCCACCAACCGCCTCGCGACCAGTGCGATTGCCGCTAAGGGTGGAAAGGGCTCGAACGTCGGCCAGTATTCCAATCCGGAAGTGGATGCGCTGCTCAAGAAGGGTGCCCAGACCTTCGATCCGGATGCACGGCGTGAAATCTACTACCGTATCCAGGAAATCGTGCGTCAGGACCTTCCCTTCCTCCCGCTGTTTGCCGCCACCTATGTGGTCGGCACGAAGGAAGGCCTTGAAGGCTGGGAACCGAATACGAACACGCGCACGGCATCATGGCATGCTGCCGCCTGGCATTGGAAGAGCTGAGTACCTACCGTCGCCACCGCGCGTCGCGGCGGCGACCTCTATTGGCGCTATCAAAAGGAGAGCTCCATGCGTAGCTTCCTACTTAACCGGTTCGCTCAGAGCCTCGTCCTGCTCCTGATCGTTTCCGTCATCGGCTTCGTGGTGCTCAACCTGATTCCCGGCGGCCCACTGGCGCAGTTTGGGCTGGATGCCAGCATGACGCAGGATGACTTGAACCGACTGGCCGAACAGATGGGGCTAAACCGTCCGCTGTGGATGCAGTATCTGGATTGGGCCTGGCGCCTTTTGAAAGGAGACTGGGGCCATTCGTTCCGCGACGGGGCGCCAGTTCTCGAGGTGATTGGGCGGCACCTCATGGCAACGCTGCTGCTTATGGGATCGTCCACGGTCATCGCGATCGCCATTGGAACGTGGATCGGCGTTCGTGGCGCCATGAAGCGCTATTCGATTTTCGACTACATGGCGACGGTCGGTGCGATGGTGGCGCTTTCGATCCCGACTTTCTGGTTCGGCCTGATCGGCATTTACGTATTTTCGCTCAAACTTGGCTGGCTGCCGGCCGGCAACATGTACACTATCGGCGAGGAGTCCGTTCTGAACTATCTCCACCATCTTATTCTGCCCAGCGTGGTGCTCGCGCTGGTGCATGTGGCCATCTGGAGCCGCTACATGCGAACGGCTACTCTCGACGTTATCAACCAGGAGTTCATCAAGACAGCCCGCGCCAAAGGGCTAAGTGAGCGCCGCATCCTGATGAAACATGTCATCGGCAACGCTCTGCTGCCGATGATCACGCTCCTCGGGATGCAGCTTCCAAGTGTCCTGACGGGTGCTTTGGTCACCGAGACGGTGTTTACATGGCCGGGCATGGGGCGACTGTTCCTCGACAGCCTCGGCTACAGTGATTACCCAGTGGTGATGGGGTTGCTCATGTTCTCGGCGATCCTCGTCGTGGTAAGCAACCTGACCGCCGACGTCGTTGTCGCCATCATAGATCCCCGTATCCGTCTGAGTTAAGCGCCATGAACGTTCATCAGGAGTCGGTCATCATGACTGCCATTGCTGCAAATTTTCCCCGGGAGCGCTGGTGGAACAGCCGAACCGCGCACCGTTTCATGAAACACCATCTGGCCCTCATCGGCATGGTGATGATCGCTCTCCTGACGCTGGCATGCGTCCTCGGACCCCACTTGTTGCCGTACGACTCGCTCTATATCGATCTGCGCGCCCGCTTCGCTCCGCCGCTGACCGGGCAACATTATCTGGGCACCGACCCGCTGGGACGCGACCTGGCCGCGCGATTGTTCATGGCGGGCCGTATCTCGCTCCTGGTCGGTTTCTCGGCAATGCTGTTGTCGACGCTGATCGGAACCCTTGTCGGCGTGGTGGCGGGATACAGGGGTGGTCTGGTCGGCACGGTGCTGATGCGTGCCGTGGATGGCTTCCTTTCGTTCCCGTCCATCTTCCTCGTGCTTGCTCTTGCCGCCGCACTGAAGCCGAGCCCGATCATGATCACCGTCGTTATCGCTGCCACGAGCTGGATGGAAGTTGCGCGCATCGTCGAGACCGAGGTCCGCTCCCTGCGCGAGCGGGAATTCGTGCTGGCAGGCCGTATGCTCGGACTGAGCGCCACGCACATCATGTTCCGCGAGATCCTTCCCAATGCCATCGGTCCGATCATTGTTGCGGCCACCCTGACCGTCGCCCGAGCAATCCTGATGGAGGCCTATATCAGCTTCCTCGGCTATGGAATTCAGCCGCCGCTGCCGAGCTGGGGCAATATGCTGAACGGCGCGCAGCAATATCTGGGCACCGCGCCCTGGCTGGCGATCATTCCCGGCGCTGCCATTACGATTGCTGTCACCAGCTTCAACTTTATCGGTGACGGTCTACGCGATGCGCTCGATGTTCGTGGTGATCACGGCTGAGAGAAACGCCATTTCGTGCGGCGCGACACGAGAATGGGGCGCGCGTGAAGTCAACAAGAGCAGTGAGGATCATCCGAACGATAAGGGCCGGAAACGCCTCGCTCACGCCCACCAGTAATTGAACGATTTGCGCTTCCTGTCGAAGGGGCTGGAGCGCGATGCAGAGGAATAGAGACAATGCCGGTCCAGGTTCAGAAAGTAAGTGATAGCGCCTCTTTTCCATCCCAGGTGGACGTCATCGTCGTCGGGGCGGGGATCGTCGGCACCTGCACAGCGTTTGAACTGGCCCGCAAAGGGGTCTCCGTTGCTCTACTCGAAAAGGGGATCGTCGGTGGCGAGCAGTCGAGCCGTAACTGGGGGTGGGTCCGTCAGCAAAATCGCGACCTCCATGAACTTCCCTTGGCAATGTACAGTCTTCGGCGCTGGGAGGAGCTAAGCACCGAAATAGGCCGTGATCTCGGCTTTCGTCGCAGCGGGATCCTTTACTGCACCAAAGAAGAGGCGGATGTTGCCCGTTGGGAAAAGTGGGGAAAGGCTGCCCGTCTCCGGGGGTTTCATAGCAAGATACTCGGCGCGTCCGAGGCCAACGAGCGCGCTTCGGGCGGCACGTCGTCCTGGGTAGGCGGCGTTTGGTCACCTAGCGACGGGAGAGCTGAGCCGAGTCTTGCTGTGCCTGCCATCGCCGAAGCAGCGAAAGAAAATGGCGTATCGCTCCACCAGAACTGCGCCGTCCGGGGCCTCGACATTGCTAGCGGCAGGGTAACAGGCGTTTGGACAGAGCGGGGACTGGTGAAAGCCAGCACGGTCGTCTGCGCTGGCGGAGCATGGGCTTCCCGATTTTCTCATCGATATGGCATCGATCTTCCAGTCGCAAACATCGCCGGGACGGCTATCAAGACCACTCCCGCGCCGGAAATCATTCAGGCAGGATGCCTTTCCGCCTCAAACTTCGTCTTGCGGCGTCGGATAGACGGATCATACACGATAGCCGTACCAGGGCGTGGAACGCTCGATATTACGCCCCGAGGGATGCGATATGCGTTCAAATTCTACCAGATGTACCGCAGCAAAATCGGCAAGAAGCTGAAATACCGTCTGAACAGCAGCTTCTGGAACGGGCCCGATGCTTTCAGCAGCTGGGAGAACGATGAAATCTCGCCGTTCGAAAAAAACCGCATCCTGGATCCTGCGCCCGATGGAGATCTCGTGAAGCTCGCATTGAAGAACCTTGAACGCGAGTACCCGGCGCTCAAAGGAATAGGGGTCGAGCGCGCGTGGGGAGGGTTAATCGATACTTCGCCGGATCTCGTGCCAGTCATTTCAAGAGTGGAACAACTGCCTGGTTACGTGATTGCAGCGGGGTTCAGCGGACACGGTTTTGCCATCGGTCCAGGTGCCGGCCGGTTGGTCAGCGAGATTGTGATGAACGAGACGCCCATCACCGACATCTCACCCTACAGGCTGAGCCGGTTCAGCGATGGCTCGGCTATCAGGCGACCGGAAATGATGTAGCAGTCGACGTTTTCTCCAATCCAAGGTGCTGCCGTCAGTGTGCCCATGAACCGGTCTCAAGCCGACGAATGGGTCGGGATATAAACAGAACCGGCTCCAAGATTCTCGTCGAGCGGGATCAGCTTCTGGGAGCCAATAATAGGGAGCTTAACAGTGGTCCTCGAGCGCTACAACGTGCCGCGACTCGTCCGGGAGCGAGCATTCATAGGCCGGGAAAAGTACCTGAAATGGTACGAGGAAAGCGTCGAGAACCCGGACAAGTTCTGGGGCAAGCACGGCAAGCGGATCGACTGGTTCAAGCCCTATACCAAGGTCAAGAATACGTCCTTTACCGGCAGGGTCTCGATCAAGTGGTTCGAGGACGGGCAAACCAACGTTTCCTACAACTGTATCGACCGCCATCTGAAGACGAACGGCGACCAGGTGGCGATCATCTGGGAAGGCGACAATCCCTATATCGACAAGAAGATCACCTATAACGAGCTCTACGAACATGTCTGCCGGATGGCGAACGTGTTGAAGAAGCATGGCGTCAAGAAGGGCGATCGCGTTACCATCTATATGCCGATGATCCCGGAAGCGGCTTACGCGATGCTCGCCTGCGCCCGCATCGGCGCGGTGCATTCGGTGGTCTTCGGCGGCTTTTCGCCCGAGGCGCTCGCCGGGCGTATCGTCGATTGTGAATCCACCTTCGTCATCACCTGCGACGAAGGTCTGCGCGGCGGCAAGCCGGTGCCGCTGAAGGACAATACCGATACGGCGATCCATATCGCCGCCCGCCAGCATGTGCATGTCAGCAAGGTGCTGGTGGTGCGCCGCACCGGCGGCAAGACCGGCTGGGCGCCGGGCCGCGATCTCTGGCATCACCAGGAAATCGCCACGGTGAAGCCGGAATGCCCGCCGGTGAAGATGAAGGCGGAAGACCCGCTCTTCATTCTTTATACGTCAGGCTCGACCGGCAAACCGAAGGGCGTGCTGCACACGACCGGCGGTTATCTCGTCTATGCGGCGATGACGCATGAATATGTCTTCGACTATCATGACGGCGACGTCTA
>NZ_JACIAO010000014.1:0-209821 GCF_014194045.1 Rhizobium sp. BK456 | reverse complement strand
CCGAAGATCGTCGACTGGTACATGCAGGGCAAGATCCAGATCGACCCGATGATCACCCACACCATGCCGCTCGACGACATCAACAAGGGCTTCGACATGATGCACAAGGGCGAAAGCATTCGTGGCGTAGTGGTCTACTGATGCTTTCGATGGCCTACACGACCGACCTCAAGAGCGTCGATGACCTCCTCGCTCGGGAGCTCTACGACCTCTTGAAAATGCGTGTCGATGTCTTCGTCGTCGAGCAGAACTGTGCCTATCCGGAACTCGACGGCAAGGATATCGATGCCCTGCATTTACGGCTGCTGGAGAGCGGCGAACTCCTGGCTTCTGCGAGAATCCTGAAACCGCACGAGCCGCATGATCCGTCAAAGATCGGCCGCGTCGTCGTCTCACCGGCCCATCGCGGCAAGCGCCTGGGCGATGCATTGATGAGCGAAGCGATCTCTGCTTGCGAACGGCTTTATCCGGCAAATCCCATCGCCCTGTCGGCGCAGGCCCATTTGCGGCGCTTCTACGAAGCCTTCGGCTTTGTCGGGACATCGGCGGAATATCTGGAAGACGGCATTCCCCATATCGATATGGTCAGACAGGCGGCGCGGCCGGCATGAGGATATCGCCATGATCTACGTCGATGCCGATGCCTGCCCGGTGAAGCCGGAAGTCCTGAAGGTGGCCGAACGCCTCGGCCTCGAAGTCACCTTCGTTGCCAATTCCGGCCTGCGCCCTTCCCGCGATCCGATGATCCATAACGTCATCGTCTCCAACGCCTTCGACGCCGCCGACAATTGGATTGCCGAGCGCGCCGGCCCGGGCGATGTCGTCGTCACCGCCGACGTGCCGCTCGCCGTGCGCTGTGTCGCCACCGGCGCCTTCGTCAGCGGCCCCACCGGCCGCGTCTTCGACGAGACCAATATCGGCATGGCAAGCGCCATGCGCGATCTCGGCGCGCATTTGCGCGAAACCGGCGAGAGCAAGGGCTACAACGCCGCCTTCAGCCCGAAAGATCGTTCCCGTTTCCTGGAAACATTCGACCGCCTCTGCCGCCGCGCCAAGAGCCTTTCGACGGAGGCTGGTGGCAAGTAATCCCGCTCAGGCCAGCAAGAAACGGGTGGTATGGCAGCCATGTCGATTCCTACCTTGAAGTCCGCCGTCTCCTCTCGCATATAGACGTCATCGCAGACGACTGCGGCATCTTACCGATGCAACCGTCGCGGGGACGGCCTCGCTCTTGAACAAGGAGAGTCGTATGGCCTGGTTTCTGCTTTTTCTCGCTGGTCTTTTCGAATGTGGCTGGGCGATCGGCCTTAAATATACCGATGGCTTCACACGGCCGCTGCCGACGGCGCTGACCGTCATATCCATGGTGGTCAGCATCGTGCTGCTCGGCCTGGCGGTGAAGCACCTGCCGATCGGGACCGCCTATGCGGTCTGGACCGGCATCGGCACAGTCGGCACCGTGCTCCTCGGCATCTGGCTGCTTGGCGATCAGGCAAGTGTCTCCCGCCTTGCCTGCATCATGCTGATCGTCGGCGGCATCGCGGGTCTCAAGCTCACCGCCTGACGAAGAAAATGCTGCGGGGCATCGCAAATGCCCCGCAGTCTATGTCGGCTCAGGCTGCCTTGCGGTTATCGACGGAAAATGCGCCAGGACCGGAGAAGAATAGATAGAGGAAAACGAAGCAGAACAAGATCGCGGCGTCGCCCTGGTTGACGGCCGGGAAGAAGCTGTTTGGGGCATGCGCCATGAAATAGGCAACCGCCATTTCCCCGGCGAGCAGGAAGGCGACGGGGCGCGTCAGCAGGCCGATGAGAATGAGGATACCGCCGACGAGCTCGAGGAGAGCCGCGAAAAGCATCAGCGGCGGCAGCGAGCCGGACATCTGCGAAGCCGGAAAACCAAAAAGCTTCATCGTGCCGTGTTCGATGAACAGCAGCGCGGTGATAATTCTGAGAGCGGCCAGCCCATAGGGGCGATAGGCAGAAAGACGCTCGAAACTTGACATAAAACCTCTCCTTTAAAATAGTACCAGCCGAGCGTTAGCCTGTCGCCGGCAAGGATTGAACACACGGATCGCTGACGGCCGTTCACATTTTCGACAGCAGCTAAACACTTGACGTACTAGTTTTATTCGCCCGCTAGATTTCACAGTGGAATGTTGTCGTGCTTCTTCCAGGGATTGGCGAGGTCCTTGTTGCGCAGCATCTTCAACCCGCGCGCCAACCGCCGCCGGGTGGAATGCGGCATGATCACCTCGTCGACATAACCACGCTCGGCGGCAACGAAGGGCGAGAGGAATCGGTCCTCATACATTTTCGTATGGGCGGCGATCTTTTCGGGATCGGCGATATCCTTGCGGAAGATGATCTCGACGGCGCCCTTGGCGCCCATCACGGCGATCTGCGCCGTCGGCCAGGCATAGTTCAGATCACCGCGCAGATGCTTCGACGCCATGACATCATAGGCGCCGCCGAAGGCCTTGCGGGTGATGACGGTGAGCTTCGGCACCGTCGCCTCGGCATAGGCGAAAAGCAGCTTGGCGCCGTGCTTGATGAGGCCACCATATTCCTGCGCCGTACCCGGCAGGAAACCCGGCACGTCGACGAAGGTGACGATCGGAATGTTGAAGCAGTCGCAGAAGCGCACGAAGCGGGCCGCCTTGCGCGAGGCATCGCTGTCGAGCACGCCGGCCAGCACCATCGGCTGGTTGGCGACGAAACCGACGGAGGAGCCCTCAACGCGTCCGAAGCCGCAGACGATATTGCCGGCGAAGCTCGCCTGGATCTCGAAGAAATCCCCCTCGTCCGCCACCTTCCGGATCAACTCCTTGATATCGTATGGCTTGTTGGCGCTGGCCGGCACCAGGGTGTCGAGCGAGGCGTCGGTCTCCGTCACCGACTGGTAACATTCGATCTCGGGCAACGGCGCGGTGTTCGAAAGCGGCAGGAAATCGATCAGCCGGCGCACCTGCAGCAGCGTCTCGACATCATTGTCATAGGCGCCGTCGGCAATCGACGAGCGGGTGGTATGCACCTTCGCGCCGCCGAGCTCCTCAGCGGTTACCGTCTCATTGGTCACCGTTTTCACCACGTCGGGCCCGGTGACGAACATGTAGGAGGTATCGCGCACCATGAAGATGAAATCGGTCATCGCAGGCGAATAGACGTCGCCGCCGGCGCAGGGACCCATGATCACCGAGATCTGCGGGATGACGCCGGAGGCGAGCACATTGCGCTGGAACACTTCGGCATAACCGCCAAGCGCCGCCACCCCCTCCTGGATGCGGGCGCCGCCCGCATCGTAGATGCCGACGATCGGCGCGCGGTTCTTCAGCGCCATGTCCTGCACCTTCATGATCTTCTCGGCATGCGCTTCCGAAAGCGAGCCACCGAAGACGGTGAAATCCTTGGCGAAAACGAACACGGTGCGGCCGTTGACCGTGCCCCAGCCGGTGACGACGCCGTCGCCGGCAACCCGGCTCTTGTCCATGCCGAAATCGGTCGAACGGTGTTCGACGAACATGTCGAACTCCTCGAAGGAGCCTTCGTCGAGAAAGAGATCGATGCGCTCGCGCGCCGTCAGCTTGCCGCGTTTGTGCTGGGCGTCGATGCGCGCCTTGCCGCCGCCGAGGCGGGCGACGCCGCGGCGCCGTTCCAGTTCTTCGAGAATTTCCTTCATGCGATCTCCCTCGCCTTTGTTTCTAGCATGTCGACCGCGACTGCTTTAGTGCCCACGCCCGCTGAGTGAGAAAACCGAGCGTATCCTTGCCGCGACGTCCTCGGCCAGGATCTCGTCGGCAAGCTTGGGATCGGCGGCGATGCTGGTCACGTCGAAGGCGCTGACGGCAATGACCGAGCCGTCCTCGACGGAGGCTGCGTCGATACTGACCTTGGCGATGTTGCGGTCCTTCTGGAAGCCGAGACCCTTCTCGATGGCGACGATGCGGATCGTCAGCACCACCCGCGGCAGCACGGTGTCGCGCACCGTGGCGTTGATCGCGGCATTGACGCGGTCGTTGATGCCGGAAAGCAGATCGGCCGGCATATTCGGGCCGGAGACGACGACGGCGCTGCGCACATCATAGACCGGCGCCTCCGGCTTAGGGCCCGAGAGGTTGACGCAGGCCGTAAGTGCGACACAGACGAGTGCGGCCCGGCAAAAACACGACCTCAGCCAATTCATGACAAATCCCGCACCCCTCTTTGGAGTCGCAGATTTCGTCATAATGCCTGGGAAGGCAATATGTTTCAGGCGCTTACGGCGAAAAAAACGTCGGTCGCCGCCTTGAACTCGGCAAAGCGCTTGGCCCGCCGCTCCTCGGCTTCTTCGTCGCTGCCCCAGTGCTCGATCGTCCAGTCCTCGTCGAGATGGGCAAGCGACCAGGCTTCCTCCATCGCCAAGTGACCCTCGGCCAAGGCCAGCGCCAGGATCGCCGAACCGGTCAGCGTCGTGATCGTGTGGAGGGCTGCAAGCGCCATCGGGTTGTCGTATCTGGCGAGCGTGACGGCGAAGGCGGCCGTCGCCTCGCGCGGCTGCTCACGCGGCATCACCCCTTCGACGAGGATGAAGCGGGCGCCGAGATCGTTTGCCGCCCAGTCGACGACGGGATCCCAGCGCTCGGTCTGACGCTCGACCAGCAGTTCCGGTCCATCGGCGCGGTAGCAAATGAGGTCGCTCGAGGAGAAGCGCAGGATATCTTCAAAGATCGCCTGCCTGTTGGCGTCGACACCATCGAGCGCGGTGTTGACAAGTCGCGTCACCGGCATCGTCACGGGATCGATCTCTTCACCCTGCGCCTGCCATTCGGCGGCGACAAGACGCGCCAGCGCTTGCGTGGGAACGGCGAGAACCTGCCGTGCCGGCGTGCGCACCATCTTGCCGTCGAGCATGATGGCAAAGCCACCCTCATGCTCGGCAATGGCGACGTCGGCGTAGAAACGCTTCGGTAGCGGCTTCTTCATCTGGATCTGCGCCCGGCGGATCGGGTCGGGATGGCTCAGACCTTCGGAAAGGTCGTTAAGCAGGTCGCGCATGGGCTCACCTCAGGAAAAATGGCGCAATAACTCGTTCGGATGATAAGCGATCGCATCGGCGCCGTTGGCGATCAGCTCATCCACGCTGGCATAACCCCAGGCAACGCCAATCGCCTTGGCGCCGGCAGCCTTTGCCATCTGCATATCGTAAATCGCATCGCCGATGACAATGGTGTCGGCGGCATTCATGCCGGTTTCGTCGCAGCATTCCGTCACCATGGCCGGATGCGGCTTGGAAGGGCAGTCGTCGGCGGTGCGCGCAACGGTGAAATGTCGGTCGAAGCCGTGCGTCTCCATCACGAGGTTCAATCCGCGCCTGGATTTGCCGGTCACCGCACCGATCAGCAGATCCTCGCGCCCACTGATCGCGTCGATCATCTCGCGAATGCCGGGAAACAGCGGCTCCTTATAGTCGAGATCCTGGCGCACGACCGAGAACAGCGATTTGTAGTGCGCCGTTATCTCGATATCCTGCTGCTCGACATGCGGCCTGCCCTGCATGCGCGCGATCGCGATATCGAGCGACAGGCCGATAATCCCTTTCGTATCCTCAAATCGCGGTTCCGGCTTGCCGAACTTTTCGAAGGTGCGGCGCATGGTTTCGTGGATCAGACCGGCGCTGTCGACCAGCGTCCCGTCGCAATCGAAAAGCGCGAGTTTCATTCGCTGTCCCTTTCGGCGCCGGCAAGGTCGAGGCCGAGCAGGTTCCAGGTCTGCACCATATGCGGCGGCAGCGGCGCGCTGACGCGCAGACGGCCGCCGGATGGGTGCGGGATGTCGATATGGCGCGCGTGCAGATGCAGCTTCTTCTGGACGCCGCCCGGAAAATCCCAGTTCGGATCGTCGTCGAAATATTTCGGATCGCCGATGATCGGATGGCCGATATGCAGGGCATGGACGCGCAACTGGTGAGTACGGCCGGTATAGGGCTCCATCTCAAGCCATGCGAGATTCTGGGCCGCCGTCTCGATTACGCGATAGAAGGAAATCGCATGATCGGCGCCGTCTTCGCCGTGTTTGGCGATGCGCATGCGGTCGCCGTCGGCTGTCGGTTCCTTGACGAGCCAGGTGGAGATCTTGTCTTCGTGCTTGCGCGGCACACCCTTGACCAGCGCCCAATAGGTCTTCTTGGTGTCGCGCTCACGGAAGGCGGCGGTCAGCTTCTGTGCGGCGCCGCGGGTGCGGGCGATGACGAGAACACCTGATGTATCGCGGTCGAGGCGGTGAACGAGCCGCGGCTTTTCGCCCTTCGGGCTGGTCCAGGCTTCGAGCATCTGGTCGATATGCCGGGCCACGCCGGAGCCGCCCTGCACGGCAATGCCGGGCGGTTTGTTGAGCACAATCACCTTATCGTCCTCATGCAGCACCATGCGCGACAGGAGTTCGAAATCGGACGAATGCTTGAGATCCTTGCCGGCGATCGGCCCGGACTTCTTCGCATCGACATCCAGCGGCGGCACCCGCACCGTCTGGCCGGGCTGCACCCGCGCATCCGATTTGACGCGGCCGCCGTCGACGCGCACCTGGCCGGAGCGCAGGAGCTTCTGCAGCGGGCCGAAGCCGAGCCCGGGAAAATGTACTTTGAACCAGCGATCGAGCCGCATGCCCGCTTCGTCGGCTTCAACCTTGATATGTTCTATGCCAGCCATAAAAAATCTTTCGGAAATTGCAGCACGGGCCAAGCCGGCGTTCTTGCCGCAGGCTTTAGAGCATTTTCACGCAAAACGGAAACCGGAAAAGAAATCAGGCCAAAGCGCGCATGACGGCAAGGCCTGACATGACCGCCACCATCGAAAGCCCGACGCTCGCAACGATATAGATACCGCCAGCCACCGCCTCACCGCGCTCGAATAGCGAGATCGCGTCCAGCGAGAAGGCCGAGAAGGTGGTGAAGCCGCCAAGGAAGCCGGTGATCAGCAACAGGCGCAGTTCCACCGAGGCATTGAACCTGCGCGCGATCAGCTCGGCGAAGACGCCGATGACGAAGCAGCCGACGACATTGACGGCAAGCGTGCCCCAGGGGAAGGCCGGGCCCATGAGCCTCAGCGTCCACTGGCCGACATAATATCTGAGAAGGGAACCGATAGCGCCGCCGACGGCGACGAGAAGAGCTTGGATCATGAGCCGGATTTATCGCAACTGCGCTGGGATTCCAATCGCGACGGAATGAATTCTTACCATCCGGTAAAATGCCAATGATTTTCTTATGATGGCGCCAAGATCATGCCGATACCGTGACGGCATGACACAGCTCCTGTCCATATCGGCCAACACCGCTGCCGTTGCCTTCGAATCGCTGAGGATTCCCCAGCGTGTGGCGACGAGCACCGCCGCGCGCTACGCAAAGCGCCTTGCCGACCGGCAATTGAAGGCCGAGAGCCCCGATCAGGCCGAGGAGCCCTCGAGCATCATCCAGTCGACCGAAGTGGCGCTCGACCTGATGGCCAAAGGCAACCGCCAGCCGCAGGCAGGTCTCAAGCAGGCCCTCCAATCCTACGAAGAGGTCTGAGGCAACCGCCTCCCTGATGAAAGCCCGCGACTGCGCAGAGCCGCGGGCTTTATCGTTTCGATCGGTCGCGCTTATTTGCCTTGCGCCGACAGCACCTGCAGCACCAGATCGACCTTGCCGGCCTTTTCGAAAGTCAGCGTCACCGGCACCGTCTCGCCCTGCTTGAACGGCGTCTTAACCTTCTGGAACATCAGATGCAGGTTGCCGGGCTCGAGCTTGAGCGTCTGGCCGGCAGCAATGCCGATACCGTCCTTCAGCTGGCGCATCCGCATGACATTGTCCTTCGTCACCATCTCGTGGATCTGAACCTCGCCGGCTGCGGGCGATGTCACCGAAAGCAGCCGATCATCCGTCTGGCCGTTGTTCTTCACCGTGAAGAACCCGCCGCCGACCGGCTGGCCGGGCAGCATTGCCTTGGCGAAACCGCCGGAGACTTCGAGGTCGCCGGCCTTGACCACTTCGCCAGCCGGCGCCGCGGCACCCATACCGCTCATACCGGACATGTCCATCCCTGCCATGTCGTCATGACCGTGACCATGGTCTTCGCCGGCAACGACCTTCAACATCGGCGCCGGGCTTTTCATCCCGTGGGCGTCGCCGCCTTCCTTCGCCACCTGATCCCAGGCCTCGACCGTGTCGCCGCACATCTGCGTCACCGGAAAGGCGAGCGAGGTGCCGGCTTCTACACCCGATACCTTCCCCTGGATGACGAAGTTGTCGTAGAAATCGTCGGAAAGATTGCCATTCTTCCAGCGGATCTCGACCGCGCCCGCCTTCACCTTGTCGCCGTGATTGTCGTAGGTTTTCTGGTAGTCGCCCTTGATCACCTCGAGTTCCCAGCCGGCCTTCGGCTGCGGCTTGGCAAAGACGAAACCTTCGGGCAGCTTGATCCGCACTTCCGTGGTCGCCTTGCCGTCGCAGCCATGCGGCAGCTGCAGCGTGGCGAGAATAGTACTTTCCTGGGTCGCCTCCTTGTTGAGGAAGGTCACATGCGCCTCGGCGCCGGCGATGGCGGTCGCGGAAAGAAGGGCGGCAAGCGCGAATGTCTTGCCAAATGTCTTGCTGATCTTCATCGGATATCTCCTCACCGGCCGTAAACTTTTCTCGGGCGGACCGGCATGCTGCATATTGGATTGCGAAGGCAGATCAGGCGAGGACGGGAGGCGCGCGGGAATTCGGCCGGCTGACGGCTCTTCCCCCGGTAAAGGTCGAGGCCTCGGTCGGCGCGTTGATCAGCGAGGCGAGTTTGCGTTCGAGCCAGGAGCCTGCATCCGGCGTCGGCAGGACGATGGAGGCCGACAGCCGGCAGGCTTCGCAAGTCGGCTTGAAAGCGACGCTCTTGCCGTCGGCATCCTTTTCCGTGATGCAGAGCGAGGCGAAGGTACCGTCGGGCAGCACATAGGCGCTCGCATCATAACTTTCGGACGCGACAGCCTGCGGCGCCTGATGCGCAAGGCCGAGCAAAGCTAGGCTCAATGCGCAAAGCATGCGCAGAAAGAGCGTCGCTTTCAGTCCGGTCGGCCGCATGAGATCCCCTTCGACAGCAAGTCGCGATAGCCGGTTTCGCCCCCGAATGCAAAAGCAGATTTGCCGCAGTTTAAGGCCCGATTGGAATAAGACGACAAAAATTTGCCCGGCGACGACATTTGCCGCTTGCCAAGAGCCACAGCCGCCGGATAATTGCACCAACCTTGTTGGGAGAATCCGGTGCTTGTCAACCACCGGTGCCGAAGGAGCAACCGCCCCGGAAACTCTCAGGCCAAAGGACCAGCAAGGGGCAGACGGAACTCTGGAGAGAAGCGTTCTCGAAACGCTCGCCGAAGGGATAACAATCTCAGGCGTCAAGGACAGAGGGGGCTCAGGAGAGAAGTGCGCAACCGCGCCTTCAGATTTGAGCCCGCGCCTTCGCAAAAAGGCGCAAACCCCGGAGGCGTCTTTTGGACGATATTGCTGCCCTGAAGAAAACCCCGCTGCATGCCCTGCATCTCCAGCTCGGCGCCCGCATGGTGCCGTTTGCGGGTTACGACATGCCGGTGCAATATCCGGCAGGCGTAATGAAGGAGCACCTTCATACCCGCACCGAAGCCGGTCTCTTTGATGTCTCCCACATGGGCCAGGTCATCGTGAAGGCGAAATCCGGCAGCTACGAGGACGCCGCGCTGGCGCTCGAAAGCCTGGTGCCGGTCGATATCCTGGGTCTTGCCGAAGGCCGCCAGCGCTATGGCTTCTTCACCGACGACAGCGGCTGCATCCTCGACGATCTAATGATCACCCATGTCGACGACCATCTTTTCGTCGTCGTCAACGCCTCGTGCAAGGAGGCCGATCTCGCCCATCTGCAGGCCCATATCGGCGACACGTGCGACATCACCCTTCTCAACCGCGGGCTGATCGCGCTGCAGGGACCGCGCGCGGTCGAAGTTCTCGCCGAACTCTGGGCCGATGTCGCGTCGATGAAATTCATGGATGTGCGTCACTGCCGGCTGCACGACGTTTCCTGTCTGGTCTCGCGCTCCGGCTATAGCGGCGAGGACGGTTTCGAAATCTCTGTCCCGGCAGATAAGGCCGAGGATGTCACCATGCGGTTGCTCGAGCATCCCGACGTCCAGGCGATCGGCCTCGGCGCCCGCGATTCGCTGCGCCTGGAAGCCGGCCTCTGCCTCTACGGCAACGATATCGACACCACCACCTCGCCGGTCGAGGCGGCGCTGGAATGGGCAATGCAGAAGGCGCGGCGCGCGGGCGGCGCCCGCGCCGGCGGATTCCCGGGCTCTGGCCGCATTCTCTACGAGCTCGAAAATGGCGCCGCCCGCCGCCGCGTCGGCCTGAAGCCTGAGGGAAAGGCGCCGGTGCGCGGCCATGCCAAGCTCTATGCCGATGCCGAGGGCAAGCTCGAAATCGGTGAAGTCACCTCGGGCGGCTTCGGTCCTAGCGTCGAGGGCCCCGTCGCCATGGGCTACGTACCGGTCTCACATGCTGCGGCCGGCACGCTCGTCTACGCGGAGGTGCGCGGCAAATATCTGCCGATCACCGTCAGCGCCCTGCCCTTCGTCACACCGACCTACAAACGCTAAACCTTTTCCAGAGAGGACGAACAATGCTGAAATTTACCGAAGAACACGAGTGGCTGCAGATCGAAGGCGGCGTTGCGACGGTTGGCATCACCAATTATGCCGTCGATCAGCTCGGCGACCTGGTTTTCGTCGAACTGCCGGAAGTCGGTGCGACCTTCTCCAAGAACGGCAATGCCGCGACCGTCGAATCCGTCAAGGCGGCCTCAGACGTCTATTGTCCGCTTGACGGCGAGATCACCGAGGTCAATCCGGCCATCGTTGCCGATCCGTCGCTGGTCAATTCCGATCCGCAGGGCGCCGGCTGGTTCTTCAAGTTGAAGCTTGCCAATCCCGCGGATGCCGACGGCCTGCTCGACGAGGCGGCCTACAAGGAGCTCACCGCGTAATGACGACGCCGACCGAATTCCAGTTCACCGACTATCAGCCCTACGATTTTGCCAATCGCCGTCACATCGGCCCCTCGCCGGCCGAGATGACCGACATGCTGAAGGTGATCGGTTACAACAGCCTCGACGGCTTGATCGATGCGACGCTGCCGCCCGCCATCCGGCAGAAGGCGCCGCTCGTCTGGGGCGCGCCGATGACCGAGCGCGAGGCGCTCGACAAGCTGCGCGAGACCGCCAACAAGAACAAGGTGCTGGTCTCGCTGATCGGCCAGGGTTACTACGGCACCATCACGCCGCCGGTCATCCAGCGCAATATCCTGGAAAACCCCGCCTGGTACACGGCCTATACGCCTTACCAGCCGGAGATCAGCCAGGGCCGTTTGGAAGCGCTACTCAACTACCAGACGATGGTCTGTGACCTCACGGGCCTCGACGTCGCCAACGCCTCGCTGCTCGACGAGGCGACCGCTGCTGCCGAAGGCATGGCGATGGCCGAGCGCGTCTCCAAGTCGAAGGCCAAGGCTTTCTTTGTGGATGCCGACTGCCATCCGCAGACCATCGCCCTCATCCGCACGCGCGCCGAACCGCTCGGCTGGAGCGTCATCGTCGGCAATCCCTTCACCGATCTCGATCCGGTCGATGTTTTCGGGGCGATCTTCCAGTATCCCGGCACCCATGGTCACATCAATGATTTCACCGGCCTGATCGCCCGCCTGCATCAGGCCGGCGCCATAGCGATCGTCGTCGCCGACATTTTGGCGCTGACGCTGCTGAAATCACCCGGCGAAATGGGTGCCGATATCGCCGTCGGATCCTCGCAGCGCTTCGGCGTCCCGGTCGGCTACGGCGGCCCGCATGCGGCCTATATGGCGGTCAAAGACGCCGTCAAGCGCTCCATGCCCGGCCGTCTCGTCGGCGTTTCCGTCGATGCCCGCGGCAACCGCGCCTATCGCCTGTCGCTGCAGACCCGCGAACAGCATATCCGCCGCGAGAAGGCGACGTCGAACATCTGCACCGCCCAGGTGCTGCTCGCCGTCATGGCCTCAATGTATGCGGTCTTCCATGGCCCCAAGGGCATCAAGGCGATTGCCCAGCAAGTGCACCAGAAGGCCGTGCTGATGGCCAAGGGCCTGGAAAAGCTTGGCTATAAGGTTGAACCCGAAAGCTTCTTCGACACGATCACCGTCGATGTCGGCCACATGCAGGGCCTCATCCTGCGCGCAGCCGTCGCCGAAGGGGTCAATCTGCGCAAGGTCGGCGAAACCCAGATCGGCATGAGCCTTGACGAGCGCACGCGGCCGGCGACTCTTGAAGCCGTCTGGCGCGCCTTCGGCGGCAATTTCCAGGTTGCCGATTTCGATCCTTCCTACCGGTTGCCGAAGGGCCTGCTCAGAACAAGCGATTACCTAACCCATCCGATCTTCCACATGAACCGTGCCGAAAGCGAAATGACTCGCTACATCCGCCGGCTCTCCGACCGGGATCTGGCGCTCGACCGCTCGATGATCCCGCTCGGCTCCTGCACGATGAAGCTCAATGCGACGGCGGAAATGCTGCCGATCACCTGGCCTGAATTTTCCGATATCCATCCCTTCGTGCCGGCAGACCAGGCACTCGGCTATCGCGAAATGATCGACGACCTGATCGAAAAGCTCTGCGCCGTCACCGGCTACGACGCTTTCTCCATGCAGCCGAATTCCGGCGCGCAAGGCGAATATGCCGGCCTTTTGACGATCCGCAACTTCCATATCGCCAACGGCGAGGGCCATCGTGACGTCTGCCTGATCCCGACCTCGGCGCATGGCACCAACCCGGCCTCAGCCCAGATGGTCGGCATGAAGGTTGTGGTCGTCAAGGTGCGCGAGAACGGCGACATCGATCTCGACGATTTCCGCGCCAAAGCTGAGGAGCATGCGGCAAACCTCTCCTGCTGCATGATCACCTACCCCTCGACCCACGGCGTCTTCGAGGAGACCGTCAAGGAAATCTGCGATCTGGTGCATACCCATGGCGGCCAGGTCTATCTCGACGGCGCCAACATGAACGCCATGGTCGGCCTGTCCCGCCCCGGTGACATCGGCTCCGACGTGTCGCACCTCAACCTGCACAAGACCTTCTGCATCCCGCATGGCGGCGGCGGCCCCGGCATGGGCCCGATCGGCGTCAAGGCGCATCTGGCGCCCCACCTGCCCGGCCATCCCGAGACCGACGGCCGTCCCGGCGCGGTTTCGGCCGCGGCCTTCGGCTCGGCCTCGATCCTGCCCATCTCCTGGAGCTACTGCCTGATGATGGGCGGCGAAGGCCTGACCCAGGCAACCAAGGTGGCGATCCTCAACGCCAACTACATCGCCACCCGGCTGAAGGGCGCTTACGACGTGCTCTACAAGTCGAAAACCGGCCGCGTCGCGCATGAATGCATCATCGACACTCGTCCGCTGGTCGACAGCTCGGGCGTCACGGTCGACGACGTCGCCAAGCGGCTGATCGACTGTGGCTTCCATGCGCCGACCATGAGCTGGCCGGTCGCCGGCACGCTGATGATAGAGCCGACGGAAAGCGAGACTAAGGCCGAACTCGACCGCTTCTGCGAGGCTATGCTGGCGATCCGCGAGGAAGCCCGCGCCATCGAGGATGGCCGCATGGACAAGGTGAACAACCCGCTGAAGAACGCCCCGCACACGGTGGAAGACCTCGTCGGCGAATGGGATCGTCCCTATAGCCGGGAACAGGCCTGCTTCCCGCCCGGCGCCTTCCGCGTCGACAAATACTGGTCCCCGGTCAACCGCGTCGACAACGTCTACGGCGACCGCAACCTGATCTGCACCTGCCCGCCGGTCGAAAGCTACGCGGAAGCAGCAGAATAACGGCAAATCGGCAAGCCCCTCCCGCGGGTAGGGAGGGGCGGCCTGCGCGTCGACTTTCGCTGCATGGCAAGGGCCGAACTCGGCAATGCCCGTTTCAAGGCAGTGAGTTCAAATTTAACCTTTCTTAGCAAGTCTCTGTTAGCAATTGAAAATGGACGGGTTTTCTCCAGCGGGGATGTTGCCGTCTACCTTTTGTTTTGCGTGCAGGTTCTCATGCGTCCATCGGCTTTGCCAGCAATCCTCCTTGCCGCCCTGGTCCTGTCCGGATGCGCCGCCAGTTCCGGGGCCGAAGATGTGCTCACGCCTGTCCCGTCGGCGGAAACAACCAATGCAATCACCAAGCCGAGCGGCCCGATACCGGCCGCCGCCGTCGGCGACATGGCACAAACAAGCGCGCCGCAGGAAGCGTTGAGCTGGACCGGACCGGTTCCCGAACCTGAGGCGCTCGTGCCCGCCGACAGGCCGGTCGGCATGCCGATGCCGACGGAAAGACCGGTGGCGATGCTGATGCCCGCCAACCCGGATGCCGATCTCGATGCCGGCAGGAAATCGCCGTCACGCGGACAGATCTACGGCCACCGATTCCGCGACGCCAAGCCGATCAATTTTGGTTCCACCTCGCCGAGAAAGCTTGCCGTGCACGGCGTCGACGTATCGCGCTGGCAGGGCGAAATCGACTGGGAGACATTGAGGAAGCAGGGCGCGAACTTCGTCTACATCAAGGCGACGGACGGCGGCGATCACCTTGATCCGATGTTCAAGAAGAACTGGCGCCGCGCCAAGGAAGCCGGCCTCAAACACGGCGCGTATCACTTCTTCTACTGGTGCCGGACGGCCGGCGAACAGGCCGATTGGTTCATCCGTAATGTACCGAGGGAAGCAAACGCGCTTCCGCCCGTCATCGATGTCGAATGGAACGGCGAGTCGAGCTGCAAGCGGCGCATCTCCCCCGCCCGCGTCCGGGAAAAGATGCAGGTGTTCATGGACAAGCTGGAGCGCTACTACGGCCAGCGCCCGATCATCTACACCGCGCCGGATTTCTACCGCGACAATTTGAAGGGCCAGTTGCTCGACTATCCCTTCTGGCTGCGCTCGGTTGCCGCCCACCCCTCGAAGGTCTATCCGGGCCGCAAGTGGCTGTTCTGGCAATATTCCGGCTCCGGCCTTTCCGAAGGCGTCGAAGGCAAGATCGATCTCAACGTCTTCAACGGCAACGAAAGCGATTGGCACGACTGGGTGGCGTCGCGATAGCGAACTGGTTCCGTGCCAATCCGGAACAAGCGGAACGGCAGGACGCACATCCTGTAGGTCTTTGCTAAGGCAACGCCTTCAGCATTCCCTAAATCCTTGCGGATAAAAGACGATCATCCAGTTCTGGGGAAACGGCTGATGAGCATATCGGGCATCACGAGCACCGCCCTTTCGGGCATGCGGGCGCAGACGACGCGGATCGGCGCGATCGCCAGCAACGTCGCAAACAGCAGCACATCAGGTTACGCCAGACTGAACACCAGCATCACTTCAGTAGTATCAGGCAGCGTTCAGGCGACCGTCAGCCCGACCGCGTCGGATGTCGACCCAGCCACCGAACTGACCGACTTGCTCGAAGCCGAACAGAGTTACAAGGCGAACGCCGTGGTCTTCGAGACCGGTGCCGACATGTGGGAAATGCTGATGAGCATCAAGCGCGACTGAGCGCTGCCGTATGATGCTGCGTCGCAGATAATTTAACTCTGGCCGGAAAATTTAAAGACAGCCCGCCGGGTCAGGAATGCGCCGGCTCGCTCTGCCGCTGTGCGGCAAGAGCTGCCAGATCGGCGGGTTTCAGCTCGACGGATTCGCCGCAGCCGCAAGCCGATGTCTGGTTCGGATTGGTGAAGGTGAAGCCGGAGCGCAGCGTCGTCTGCTCGAAGCCCATTTCGGTGCCGAGCAGATAGAGCACCGCCGATGGTTCGACCCAGACCCTGGCGCCGTCGCGCTCGATCAGATCGTCCTTGGCATTCGGCTCGGTCACCAGGTCGATGGTATATTCCATCCCGGCGCAGCCGCCCTTCTTGATGCCGACGCGAACGCCCTTGGCCTCCGGGCCGGAACTCTCGACGATCGCCTTGACGCGGGCCGCGGCCCCATCCGTCATGCTCATCACTGCAAAGCCCATCGGCCCATTCTCCTTCCACAACCGGGGTCAAGATCCGGTGCTTCATGATTCAAATGTAGTCGTCCGAGGTAAACGGATCAATACGCGGAATGTCAGTACCAGCCGACGGCGACCTGCGCCTCTTCGGACATGCGATCCGGCGTCCACGGCGGATCGAAGGTCATCTCGACCTCGACGCCGGACACGCCTTCGACGGCGCCGACGGCATTTTCGACCCAGCCGGGCATCTCGCCGGCAACCGGGCAGCCAGGTGCGGTCAAGGTCATCATGATCTTCACCATCCTATCGTCCTCGATATCGATCTTGTAGATCAGACCGAGTTCGAAGATGTCGGCCGGGATTTCCGGATCGTAGACGGTTTTCAGCGCGCTGATGACGTCGTCGCTGAGCCGCGCCAGCTCATCGGTCGGAATGCTGGAATGCACGATGCCTTCGCGCACGTCGATCTTCTGTTCGCTTTCGTCCAGGCTCATCACGGACACTCCTCAAGCAAAGAACTTGCGCGCATATTCAAGCGCATCGGCCAGCGCATCGACCTCGGCGCGGGTATTGTACATGCCGAAGGATGCACGGCATGTGGAGGTGACGCCGAAGCGTTTCAAGAGCGGCATGGCGCAATGCGTGCCGGCCCGCACCGCAACGCCCTGCCGGTCGATCACCATCGAGACGTCGTGGGCATGGATGCCGGCAAGCTCGAAGGAAAAGATGCTGCCCTTGTCGGGTGCCGTTCCGAAGACCCGCAGCGAATTGACCGACTTCAGCCGCTCGACGGCGTAAGCCGCAAGATCGGCCTCATGCCGGGCAATCGCCTCGCGGCCGACCTTCTCCATATAGTCGAGCGCATAACCGAGCCCGATCGCCTGGACGATCGGCGGCGTGCCGGCCTCGAAGCGATGCGGCGGATCATTATAGGTGACCGCGTCCTCGGCGACTTCGAAAATCATCTCGCCGCCGCCCTGGAACGGGCGCATCTGCGAAAGCCGCTCCTTCTTGCCGTAGAGCACGCCGATGCCGGATGGGCCGTAGAGCTTGTGGCCGGTCATCACATACCAGTCGCAATCGATGTCCTGCACATCCACAGGCAGGTGCACCGCACCTTGGCTGCCGTCGATCAAGACCGGAATGCCGCGCTCATGCGAAATGCGGCAGACCTCCTTGACGGGAACGATCGTGCCGAGCGCATTCGACATATGGGTGATTGCGACGAGCTTGGTGCGCTCCGTCAGGCTCTTCTCAAAGTCCTCGATATGAAAGGCACCCTCATCGTCCACCGGAACCCAGACCAGTTTGGCACCCTGCCGCTCGCGGATGAAGTGCCAGGGCACGATGTTGGAGTGGTGCTCCATGATCGTCAGGACGATCTCGTCACCTTCGCCGATCTCAGGCATGCCCCAGCCATAGGCGACGGTATTGATCGCCTCTGTCGAATTCTTGGTGAAGACGATGTCGTTGACCGAAGGCGCATTGAGAAAACGGCGCACCTTCTCGCGCGCCGCCTCATAAGCATCGGTCGCGGCATTGGAGAGATAGTGCAGTCCGCGATGCACATTGGCATATTCATGCGAATACGCATGCGAGATGGCGTCGATCACCACCTGCGGCTTCTGCGCCGAAGCGCCGTTGTCGAGATAGACCAGCGGCTTGCCGTGCACCTTCTCCGCCAGGATCGGAAAATCCCGGCGGATGGCTTCGACATCGTATGGCGTGGCCGGCACGATCTTGTCCATTGCTATATCCGATCAGGCGTGCTTTTCGAGCCACGCCGAAATCACGCCTTCCAGCGCTTCGACCAGGGTCTCGTCTTCCAGTTCCTCGACGATCTCGGCGACGAAAGCGTTGACGAGCATCGCCCGCGCCTTGTTCTCCGGAATGCCGCGCGCCATCATGTAATAGAGATGATTGGCGTCGATATCGGTCACCGTCGCCCCATGGCCGCACTGCACGTCGTCGGCGAAGATTTCGAGCTCGGGTTTGACCGAGAATTCGGCATCGTCGGACATCAGCAGCGTATTGCAGGCCATCTTGGCATCGGTCTTTTGCGCATCGGGTGCCACCCGGATCATGCCCTGGAAAACACCCTTGGCGCGGTCGAAGACGACGTTGCGAATCACTTCGGTCGAGCCGGTGTGCGGCACGTCGTGGCCGAGCACCATCGTCACGTCGGTATGGCTGTCAGCGCCGAGCAGGTTGATGCCGCGCAATGTCAGATCAGCGCCCTCGCCCGTCACCTTGATATGCAGCTCCTGGCGCACCAGCTTGCCGCCGGCATTGATGACGAACAGGCGAAGCTTGGCGTCGGCGCCGAGATCGATGCGGATCTGGCCGAGATGCGTATCCTCGGCTCCGTGCTGTTGCAGGATGATCCAGGTCAGCTCCGCACCTTCGCCGACAGTGATGTCGCTGACGTGGGACACGAGTGCCGGATCGCCGGTCACCGCAAGATGACGCTCGATCACCGTCGCTTTGACGCCAGAGGCGAAGGCAACAGGAAGACGCGTATGTGTCTGCCCGCCGGCATGGACGAACTGGATTTCGAGCGGAGCGTCAAGCTCGGTATCGGCAGGCACGTCTATGACATAACCGTCGCGCACGAAGCTGCCGTTGATGCGGCCGACCGCGTCGTCACTGCCGAGCGCATCGAGGCCGTCCGCGGCGGAGCCGTCGAGCAGATGTTCGCTATAGGCCGAAACGCCAAGACCGTCGGCGACAGCCTTCTGGTTGGCATGACCCTGGATCACCGCCAGCACCGTAGAGCCGTCGACAAGCGGCTCAAGCGCGTCGGAGCCGGCGTCACCGACCTGCGGCGGCAAGGTGCGCAGCAGGTTTTTCAGATCGGTGTAGTGCCAGGCTTCGATGCGGCGCGTCGGCAGGCCGGCCTTCTTCAGATCATCGAGAAGCCGGTCGCGCAGCGCCGTCACCGCGCCATTGCCCGGCAGATCGCCGATCTGATGGTTGAAGGCCTCGATCAGCGCAGTTTCCGCCGCGGTCAGGCGGCTCGTCGTCTGCATGTTCATGGACGTCGTCCTTTCCACCCGAGATCAGGCCGCCGCGCCGATGATGTCGGCATAGCCGTTGGCCTCAAGCTCATGCGCCAGCGTCTTGTCGCCAGACTTGATCACCTGGCCCTTGTAGAGCACGTGGACGGTATCCGGCACGATATAGTCGAGCAGGCGCTGGTAGTGGGTGATGACGACGACGGCGCGGTCCGGCGAACGCAACGCATTGACGCCGTCGGCAACGATCTTCAGCGCGTCGATGTCAAGGCCGGAATCGGTTTCGTCGAGCACGCAGAGCTTCGGCTCCAGCAGCGCCATCTGCAGGATCTCGGCGCGCTTCTTCTCGCCGCCGGAGAAGCCGACATTGAGCGGCCGCTTCAGCATCTCGGTATTGATCTGCAGTTTGCCGGCGGCATCCTTGACCCGGCGCATGAAATCCGGCGTCGTCAGTTCGTCCTCGCCGCGCGCCTTGCGCTGCTCGTTCATCGCCACCTTCAGGAACTGCATGGTGGCGACACCCGGAATTTCCACAGGATACTGGAAGGCGAGGAACACGCCCTTGGCGGCGCGTTCGGCCGGATCGAGCTCAAGAATGCTCTCGCCATTATAGAGAATGTCGCCCTCGGTGACTTCATAATCGCTGCGGCCAGACAGCACATAGGAGAGCGTCGACTTGCCGGAGCCGTTCGGCCCCATGATTGCGGCAACTTCGCCGGCCTTTACCGTCAGGTTCAGGCCACGGATGATCTCGGTGCCGTCTTCGGCAATGCGAGCATGGAGGTTTCTGATTTCAAGCATCTTTGGTTCCTGCGTTTTCTCTGCGTAGCTCATCGGAGCCTCGCGTAATTTCTAAGGACATCGACATGTTGTGCTCGGCGCTATCGCCCCAAAAAACGGAAAACGCGGAAAACCGCGACCGTTACGAGCCAAACCCATTCGAGAAATTCCGGGATCCCCTGAATGATCTCTCCCGGTTTTTCCATGCGCTGCCGGAGAAACACATAAGGCCGCTCCGGCGGCGTTTCCGTCTCGTTTCTTTGCTCGCGGGGGCGAATTTTCGCCAATATCTCCCCGCGCATATTCTCCAGACGTTCAAGAATACGCTTCTTGTCCGCCTCGCTCATGTCAGCCCACTGAGCCCTCAAGCGAAATACTGATCAGCTTCTGCGCCTCGACGGCAAATTCCATCGGCAGTTCCTGCAGCACTTCCTTGACGAAGCCGTTGACGATCAGCGCGATCGCCGCTTCGGTGGGGATGCCGCGCTGCAGGCAGTAGAACAGCTGGTCTTCGGAGATCTTCGAGGTCGTCGCTTCGTGCTCGAACTGCGCCGTCGAGTTCTTCGCCTCGATGTAGGGCACGGTATGGGCGCCGCACTTGTCACCGATCAACAGCGAGTCGCACTGGGTGAAGTTGCGCGCATTCGAAGCCTTGCGGTGGGCCGAGACCTGGCCGCGATAAGTATTGTTGGAAACGCCGGCGGCGATGCCCTTGGAGACGATGCGGCTCGACGTGTTCTTGCCGAGATGGATCATCTTGGTGCCGCTGTCGATCTGCTGATGGCCGTTAGAGACGGCGATCGAATAGAACTCGCCGCGGCTGTCGTCGCCGCGCAGGATGCAGGACGGATATTTCCAGGTGATCGCCGAGCCGGTTTCGACCTGCGTCCAGGAGATCTTCGACCGGTCGCCGCGGCAGTCGCCGCGCTTGGTGACGAAGTTGTAGATGCCGCCCTTGCCTTCCTTATCGCCCGGATACCAGTTCTGGACGGTGGAATATTTGATCTCGGCATCGTCGAGCGCAACGAGCTCGACCACCGCGGCATGCAGCTGGTTTTCGTCGCGTTGCGGCGCCGTGCAGCCTTCGAGATAGGAGACGTAGGCGCCCTCTTCCGCGATGATCAGCGTGCGCTCGAACTGGCCGGTGCCCTTCTCGTTGATGCGGAAGTAGGTGGAAAGTTCCATCGGGCAGCGAACGCCCTTCGGCACGAAGACGAAGGAGCCGTCGGTGAAGACCGCCGAATTCAACGTCGCGTAATAATTGTCCGAAGTCGGCACGACAGAGCCGAGATATTTCCGGACGAGATCGGGATATTCGCGGATCGCTTCCGAGATCGACATGAAGATCACGCCGGCCTTCTTCAGCTCCGCCTTGAAGGTGGTCACGACCGAGACGCTGTCGAAAACGGCGTCGACGGCGATCTTCGGCTTCTCGACCCCGGCCAGGATCTCCTGCTCACGCAGCGGGATGCCGAGCTTCTCATAGACCTTCAACAGTTCCGGATCGACCTCGTCGAGCGACTTCGGACCCGGCGTGCTCTTCGGCGCGGCGTAATAATAGATGTCGTTGAAATCGATCTTCGGATAGTCGACGCGCGCCCAGGTCGGCTCTTCCAGCGTCAGCCAGCGGCGATAGGCCTCGAGGCGCCATTCCAGCATCCATTCCGGCTCCTGCTTCTTGGCCGAAATGAAGCGGATGATGTCCTCGGACAGGCCTTTCGGCGCTTTGTCCATTTCGATGACGGTCTCGAAACCGTATTTGTACTGGTCGACATCGATCAGGCGGACCTGGTCGATCGTTTCCTGCACGGCAGCCATTTCATTCTCCAATCTCGCCGGATCCAAGGTCCGGCAGCTTGTAGCGCTTGGGCAATTCTCTTGCCCCTGATGTCGGGCAATTCCTTGCCCTTGATATCGGGCAAATTCCTGCCCCTGATGTAAGAGGCCAAAAGGGACTTTTCAGCCCGGTTGGCAAGCAGAAATTTGCGTTTCCGCAAGTTTATGACGCGGTCAGGCCGCCTCGCCCGCCGACCTGCGCCGGCAGGCGATCTTTGCAAAAGTGGCAATCGCCCGGTCGATATCCTCTTCCGTCGTCGAAAAGCCGAGCGAGACGCGCAAGCCCCCGAGCTTGGCATCGCGCCCCATCGCCGTCAGGACATGGCTTTCGCCGAGCCGGCCGGATGAGCAGGCCGAGCCCGCCGAAAGCGCCACGCCTTCGAGATCGAAGGCGATCTGGCCGGTCTCGGCCTTCAGCCCCGGCAGGGTAAAGAAGATCGTATTGGCGACACGTTCGCCGCCCTGGCCATGGATCACCACATCGGTTGCTGCCTGACGCATGCCGGCCTCCAGCCGCTCGCGCAGCGCGCCGATCGCCGCATTGCGTGCCTCGAGTTCGTCGGCCGCGGCTTCCGCCGCCGCGCCGAAGCCTATCAGCGCCAGTGAATTCTGTGTCCCCGACCGATGACCTCGCTCCTGACCGCCGCCCTGGATCAGTGGCCGCGGCATTAGCGCCTCGCCGCGGGCAATCAGCGCGCCGGCACCCTTCGGCCCGCCGATCTTGTGCGAGGAGACGATCATGAAATCGGCGCCGATCCTGCCGATGTCGAGCCCGATACGGCCGGCCGCCTGAACGGCGTCGACGACGAGCAGCCCGCCATGAGCGTGGACGATCTTTGCCGCCGCCTCCACAGGCTGGACGATGCCGGTCTCGTTGTTGACGAGCATGATGGCGACTATCGGCAGACCAGCGGCCTTGTCATGCGCATCAAGCAGCGCGCCCAGCGCCTCGAGATCGACGATACCGGCTGACGTGACCGGAATCTCGGTCATCTTCTCTTTGGGAAAGCGGCCGCCTTCGCGCACTGCCGGATGCTCGATTGCCGAGAAGTAGAGGCGGCCAAGCTGAAGCGGCGTGCGGCCCATGCGGAAATCCGGCGTCAACACCAGATTGGCGGCCTCTGTCGCGCCGCTGGTAAAGACCACATTGCCAGCGTCGGTGCCGACCAGCGCCGCCACTTTGCGCCGTGCACATTCGATTGCGGCGCGGGCGGCCCGGCCTTCGCCGTGAACGGAATTCGGATTGCCGAAAATGTCGATGGCGCGCATGATCGCCTCGCGGGCTGCAGGGTGCAGCGGCGCTGTGGCATTCCAGTCGAGATAAAGGCGTGGCGGCGCCATGATCTTCAGTCCTGCGCTTGACAAGCTTGCTTCAGCACCCACGGCTCATTTTTCTTGAAATTTCCGCCGGGCTTGCCTTATGACACATTCACGATGCGTGGATCGCCATGCAAGTTTCGAATTGTTCTAAACTGCGTTTTAGAAAAGCTGACAACACTAGTCAAGTCATGTTGTCGTCCGACGCAGCGCGAACGCGAAATAAAACCCGGAGTACCAATGCCCGAAGTTATTTTCAACGGCCCAGCCGGCCGTCTTGAAGGCCGCTACCAGCCCTCCAAGGAAAAAAGCGCGCCCATCGCGCTGATTCTGCATCCGCATCCGCAGTTCGGCGGCACGATGAATAATCAGATCGTCTACCAGCTCTTCTACATGTTCCAGAAGCGCGGGTTCACGACGTTGCGCTTCAATTTCCGGGGCATCGGCCGCAGCCAGGGCGAATTCGACCACGGCGCCGGCGAACTCTCGGATGCTGCCTCGGCGCTCGACTGGGTCCAGAGCCTGCACCCTGATTCGAAGACCTGTTGGGTCGCCGGTTATTCCTTCGGTTCCTGGATCGGCATGCAGCTCTTGATGCGCCGGCCGGAGATCGAAGGCTTTATGTCGATCGCCCCGCAGCCGAACACTTACGACTTCTCCTTCCTGGCGCCCTGCCCCTCCTCCGGCCTGATCATCAACGGCGAGGCCGACAAGGTAGCGCCGGAAAAGGACGTCAATGGCCTTGTGGAGAAGCTGAAGACCCAGAAGGGCATTCTGATTACCCACCGCACCGTTTCCAACGCCAACCACTTCTTCAACGGCCAGGTGGAAACGCTGATGGGCGAATGCGAGGACTACCTCGACCGCCGCCTGAACGGCGAGCTGGTGCCAGAGCCGGCCGCCAAGCGGATCCGCTGACCTCATAGCGCCGAACCATCCCGCTCGGCACGATCCAGGTCGCTTGGGTCGATTGTGCCGGAACAGATCACCTACCGTGTTGCAATCTATATTGCAGTGCGGTAGGTTCCTCGCGATCCTAACTAAAGCGAGGTCCGCAATGACCAAGTCGTTCGGGGAAGTCCTGGATAAGTATAGGGGTATCGGTCCGGGGTTCGACTTTCTTCGAATTGGGCTCGCCTTTTCTATCGTATTGACCCATTCCTTTTTGCTGACAAGGAATGATGCCTTCATCAGGGGCTCGGTACTCTGGTTTACCGAATATGCTCTTGTTCCGATGTTTTTTGCGTTGAGCGGATTTCTGATCGCCGGCAGTGCCCAGCGCCTGAGCCTGCGGAACTTCCTGATCAATCGCGGCTTGCGAATCGTCCCGGCACTGGCCGTCGATATTGTCGTTTGTTCGCTGATCATCGGGCCGATCATCACTGTCGTCTATCACGCCGACTATTTTACCGATCCGCGATTTTTCAAATACTTCCTGAATATCGTCGGCTGGATCCATTACGAGCTGCCGGGTGTGTTCCAGGACAATCCCAGCCAGCGGGTCAACGGCGCGCTCTGGACGGTTCCCTGGGAAATCTTCTGCTACATCATCATGTCGTTCCTGATGATCACCGCCATCGTGAAGACCCGCTACAAGCTGCTCGCCGTGACGGCCGCCTATATCGTCCTCGGCCTGATCGTGCAGAAAATGCCCTATCTGTTCCCAGGCTCGATCAAGCCGATCGCGCGCTTTCTGTTCATGAGCCGGGGTTCGCAGCTGATAACGGCGTTCATGATGGGCATCGTCGCCTTTCAGTTCAAAGCGGTCATTCCGCATTCCCGCTGGCTATTTGCAGCCGCCTGCCTGGTTTGCGTCGTCGCCATTCTGACGCTCGACAGCCGCGCAGTGGAGTCGGTGATCAACCGGCCGATCGTCATCACTTCCCTTGTGTATATCACCGTCTTCATCGGTCTGTCGGAAGTGCCCATCCCAGCCTTTTTCAGGAAAGGCGACTATTCCTACGGTGTCTATCTCTACCACGATCCGTTCTTGCAGATCTGGATCAGCTCTTTCCCCACGGTCTTCCTCTATCCGAAATATGGTGCGCTGGCGCTCTATCTCGTCGGCCTGCCCTCGGCCCTCGCCGTCGCGGTCCTATCCTGGCATTTCATCGAGAAGCCGATCCTCGGCCTTCGCAAGAAGTTCTCGTTCATCGCCCAGGTCAGAGGCGTCGAGGATGGCAATCAGGCTGGTCGCGGATCCAATGTCCGGCCAGTCGCCGTAAAGAGCTAATGCATGTGGCCCGCAAGTGTGCAGCGGTGCCGGGATAACCACATGTATCAAACAAGGGATTAAAGCGCGTCGCATCAATAAAGTTTGATGCGACGCGCTTTAGGACTTTGCCGGCCGCATATCGGCGGTGAGTTCGAAAGCCGTATCAAGCACTCCATCGATCAGGATCCGCGCGCGTTCGCGCATGCCGATTTTCGTGAGGACGCGCTGCGAGGCGAGGTTTTGAGGATGGGTGAAGGCGATGAAACCTGCTGCAAACTGCCGTTCGAAGAACCAGCCGGCCAGCGCGCTTGCAGCCTCGGTCGCCAGGCCCTTGCCCAGGCCGCCTCGCGCAGGGAATAACCGAGTTCGAATTGTTCGCTCCTGAACCGCGAAATGCCGGCGCGGCCGATGAAGCTGCCGTCTTCGGCAAGGAGCTTGTATTTTGTCGTGCTATCGCGTGCCTGCTCCTCGAACCAGCCCCGCAGCCGCTCCTCGGCCTTCTCGTGACTCCACGGCGCCTTGCCGGGAAGGTATCGGGTCGTCGCCATCGTCGAATGCAGCTGCTGCACCAGGGGTGCATCGCCTTCATCCCGCATGACGAAGCTGAGGCGCGGCGTCTTCAGGATGACCCTCTCGCTCATGGCTTTGCCAGTATCCCGCCGCTCACGGGGGCGGTGACCCCCGTCGTGCCGGGAAACGTCAACGGCAGCCCGTCCAGCGAGCGGACGGCGAGATAGGCCCAGGCCTCGGCCTCCATCGCGTCGCCATCGAAGCCGGCCTGCTCGGCGGTCAACACATGCGATCCCAGTGCTTCGGCCATGGCCGAAAACTCCGCCATCACTGTGGCGTTTAGCCGCCCGCCGCCGCAGACGATATAGATCGACGGGCTCTCCGGTAGGAAACCGGCAGATTTGACGATCGCGGCGGCAGCGACATGCGCGAGCGTCCGGGCGCCGTCTTCGAGACTCGCTTCGCCATCCCGAAGCGGCGCGAAATCGCCGCGATCGAGCGAGCGGCGGACATTGCCGCGGAAGAACGGGTTATCAAGGTAACGCTCCGCCAGGGCGGCCACGACCTTGCCGCGTCCGGCGATCTCGCCGCCGGGATCGTAAGTTTTGCCGGTCTGCATCTCCACCCACTGGTCGATCAGCGTATTGCCCGGGCCGCTGTCGAAGGCCGATATCCGCCCGTCCGTGCCGATGAAGGTCAGGTTGGAAATACCGCCGATATTGACGAAACAGACAGCCTGCCCGGCCTGCTGGAATTTTCCGGCCAGTGCCGCATGATAGGCCGGCACCAGCGGCGCGCCCTGGCCACCATGAACCATATCGTTGGCACGCATGTCATAGACCACCGGTATGCCGGTTTGGCGCGCCAATTCTTGGCCGTCGCCGATCTGGACCGTCAGCCCCTCGTCGGGCCGGTGAAGCACGGTCTGGCCATGGAAGCCGAGGACATCGACGGCATCGGCAGCAAGCCCGAAACGCTCCAGGAATGCCGCAACGGCAATTGCATGCCGTTGGGTCAACTCAAGCTCGATGTCGCGAAGTTCAGCGGAGCGGCCGTTCCTGTCGGTCAGCGGTCGCGCCAGTTCGAGCGCCCGTTTCAGCTGCCCGCGGAAATCGGCCTCATAGGGCACGCCCAGGAACGGCCCGCGGTCGATGAAGCCGCGGCCGTCGGTCCTGATCAGCGCCACGTCGATTCCATCCATCGACGTGCCGCTCATCAGGCCGATCGCGGTTCTGATGACATCCATGAGGCTTGCCTCCCATGCGATTCCCGGATGCACTTTTATAAAAACAGTGCTAAACGCGCCGCGACAGATCAACAACAACGAACTTGCGTGAAGCCATATGGGTCAAGCGCAGACACCAAGAGACGAAAGCCATGTCCGAGTTCAAGTCCGATTTCCTCCGCACGCTGAAAGAGCGCGGCTTCATTCATCAGGTTTCCGATGAACGTGGCCTCGACGATATGTTCGCCAAGGAAACCGTGACGGCCTATATCGGCTACGACCCGACGGCATCCAGCCTCCATGTCGGCCATCTCACCCAGATCATGATGCTGCACTGGCTGCAGGCAACCGGCCACCGCCCGATTTCTCTGATGGGCGGCGGCACCGGCATGGTCGGCGACCCCTCCTTCAAGGAGGAAGCCCGCCAGCTGATGACGATCGAAACGATCGAGCAGAATATCGCCTCGATCAAGAACTGCTTCTCGAACTATCTCGACTACGACAAACCCGGCAATGCCGCGCTGATGATCAACAATGCCGAATGGCTGCGCTCGTTGAACTACCTCGAGTTCCTGCGCGATGTCGGCCGTCATTTCTCCGTCAACCGCATGCTGTCCTTCGACAGCGTGAAGACGCGCCTTGACCGCGAACAGTCGCTGTCCTTCCTGGAATTCAACTACATGATCCTCCAGGCCTACGACTTCGTCGAGCTTGCCAAGCGCTACGACTGCCGTCTGCAGATGGGCGGTTCTGATCAGTGGGGCAATATCGTCAACGGCATCGATCTCGGTCACCGCATGGGGACACAGCAGCTCTACGCACTGACATCGCCGCTGCTGACGACGTCATCAGGCGCCAAGATGGGCAAGTCGGCATCCGGCGCGGTCTGGCTGAATGCCGACCTGCTCCCCGTCTATGACTTCTGGCAATATTGGCGCAACACCGAGGATGCCGACGTGCCGCGCTTCCTCAAGCTCTTCACCACGCTGCCGATGGATGAAATCGCACGGCTTTCGGCGATCGGCGGTTCGGAGCTGAACGAGGTCAAGAAGATCCTGGCGACCGAAGTTACCGCCATCCTGCACGGCCGTCCGGCCGCCGAGCAGGCTGCGGAAACGGCGCGCAAGACCTTCGAAGAAGGCGGGCTGTCGGAAAACCTGCCGTCGGTCGATATCCCTGCGACCGAACTTGACGGCGGCATCGGCCTGCTGTCCCTGATGGTCCGCGCTGGCCTTGCCGGCTCGAACGGCGAAGCGCGCCGACACGTCCAGGGCGGCGCGGTGCGCATCAACGACGAGGCGATCAGCGACGAACGCCGTCTGATCGGCAGCAACGAAATCACCGCCGACGGCGTCATCAAGCTCTCGCTCGGTAAAAAGAAGCACATTTTGATCCGCCGCGCCGCCTAAGTGGATTCTGTTTCGAATGGATATCTAAAGCGTGTCGCGATCTTTCAGATTCGATTGCACGCTTTATGTCTTTGTTTTTTCGCATGTCTTTATCGTAAAACCGCTGCACACTTTTGCGAGACATGCTTTAAGCCGGCGTCCGCGCCGGCTTTCTTTGTCCAACTCCTGTATAGGCGGGTAACCCTCACTCAATGCCTGGCCGAGAAATCGCGTCCATTCGTTCAGCCTCCTGGAAGACATAGGGAGGCGGATTGGCGTCTGGCGCGCGCGTCACGCGTGACCACCAGCTGATCGAGAAGGTCGGCGGCGTTACCGTCGCGTCGAGAGGAACCGTCAGCACATGGGCGGAACGAATGAGCTCGGTTGGCCTCAGCCTGTCGCTCTTTTCTGCAGAATGCGAAACCTCTCCAGCTGCGGCGGCGATCACCGCGACCGATACGAAAGAGACTGTCCGAGCGCACTGCATGGCATCCTCCGACATCGCGCCGACCATTATTTGCTAGCCGGAAGCTGCATTACATCAGAATTACCTAAAATAGGCAAAGCATCATTGCCCGACTGGACAGTATAGGTCGGAATCAGCGGATAAGCCGTGCGACAAAGACCGCTTTATCGGAACCTTTTCCGCCCGCCGGGATTTGCGACCAGATTGGATTGGAGCTCCGGCATGATCAACGACCTCTGGTATAAGAACGCCGTCATCTACTGCCTCTCGGTCGAGACCTTCATGGATGCGAACGGTGACGGCGTCGGTGATTTTCAGGGGCTGATGCGGCGCCTCGACTATCTCTCCGGCCTTGGCGTGACGGCGATCTGGCTGATGCCCTTCCAGACGTCGCCCGGCCGCGACGACGGCTATGATGTTTCCGACTATTACAATGTCGACCCGCGCTATGGCTCGCTCGGCGATTTCGTCGAATTCACCCATGGCGCCAAGCAGCGCGGTATCCGCGTGTTGATCGATCTGGTGATCAACCACACCTCCAAGGACCATCCCTGGTTTCAAGACGCCAGGAGCGATCCGCACTCACGCTATCGCGACTGGTACGTCTGGTCAGACAAAAAACCTGCGAGTGCCGATCAGGGAATGGTCTTCCCCGGCGTCCAGAAGACCACCTGGACCCATGACGAAAAAGCCAGGGCCTATTATTTTCACCGCTTCTACGACCACCAGCCCGATCTCAACACCTCCAATCCCGAGGTGCAGACGGAGATCCTCAAGATCATGGGCTTCTGGATCCAGCTCGGCGTCTCCGGCTTCCGGATGGATGCCGCCCCCTTCATAATCTCGACGAAAGGCGCAGACGTTTCCAAGCCCGTCGAGCAGTTCGACATGCTGAGGAAGTTTCGCGAATTCCTGCAATGGCGACTGGGCGATTCCATCATTCTCGCCGAGGCCAACATCCTGCCGAAAGACAATTTCGAATATTTCGGCGATGACGGCGACCGCATGCAGATGATGTTCAATTTCCAGGTCAATCAGGCGCTGTTTTATGCTCTCGCCAGCGCCGATACGCGGCCGCTGAAGAAGGCGATGGAGACGACGAAGCCGCGCCCAGCCACCGCCCAATGGGGTCTTTTTCTGCGCAATCACGACGAACTGGATCTCGGCCGGCTGTCGGAAAAGCAGCGCGGCGCGGTCTTTGCCGCCTTCGGACCCGAAAAGGACATGCAGCTTTATGACAGGGGCATTCGTCGTCGCCTGGCGCCGATGCTCGGCGGCGACCGCCGCAGGATCGAGATGGCATACAGCCTGCTGTTTTCGCTGCCCGGAACGCCTGTCATCCGCTACGGCGACGAGATCGGCATGGGCGACGATCTGGCCTTGCCGGAGCGCAATTGCGCCCGCACGCCGATGCAGTGGTCGACGGAACCGGAAGGCGGTTTCACCAAGAGTGGAAAGCCTATCTCGCCGGTTATCAAGGACGGCCCCTACGGGTTCCAGCATGTCAACGTCGCCGAACAGCGGCGCGATCCCAATTCGCTGCTGAACTGGACCGAACGGATGATCCGGATGCGCAAGGAAGCCCCGGAGATCGGATGGGGCGATTTCTCCGTGGTCGACACGGGTGACGACGGCGTGCTGGCGCTTCGTTACGACTGGCGCGGCAATTCCGTGTTGATCCTGCACAATCTGCATGCGCAACCAGCAGAAGTAACCTTCGATCCCGATGTCGGTGAAGACGGACGACAGCTGATCGACATTGCCGATGGCGCGAGCAGTGAAGCAGACGATAAAGGCTTTCATACCGTCAGGCTCGATGCCTACAGTTACCGCTGGTATCGCGTTGGCGGCCTCGACTATCTCCTCAGGCGCAAGGAGATTTAGGTCTCGGCCCTGCCTATTGGAATTCGAAGATCTGCCGGAATACACCCGGCGCAATGATCGACAGCGGATTGATCTGCAGGTTCGGCTGGTCGAATTTGCCGGTGAGTTTGAAGGTGATGCCAATCAGGCCGCGATCGCTGCCGTTGCCGAGGATGACGCCGATCAGCGGCAATTCGGCAAACAGCCGGTTGAGGCCGTAGGCCGGCATGAAGGTGCCGGTCATGTCCATGTTACCCTTGCGATCGCGCACAATGCCTTGGAAGGTTGCGCCGATCTGGTCGCCGCGCAGCACGCCGTTCTCGATACCGACCATGCCATTGCGCGAAACGACGCGGGCAAAGCCGCGCTGGAAGCGTTGCGACGAGGTATCGATGTCGCGCTTGACGGCTTCGTTGAGGCTGCGCTGCTCATTTCCAACCGGCGTCGAGACGATCGAGCGCAGCCGTTGTTCGTTGACGATCGAGAAACGGCGCACGTCGAGCGAGCCGTCCCAGCCGCCCTCTGCCGAAAGCCGGATCGCCAGGTTGAGCAGGCCGCCCTGCATGTGCTGGTAGAGATCGGCGAAACGCGACACCGCGCCGGCATCGCCGCTGGTGATGTTGATGACGCCGCCATCCTTCATTTGGCTGACCACGGCTTCGCCGCTGTCGGTCACGGCCGAAAAGTTCAGCGCCTGCAGATTGTCACCGCGCAGTGACACCTGCGCCTGGAAATTGCCGATCTTCTCGTCGTTGAAGCCGATGACATTTTTCAGTCTGGCGCGCACCGATACGCCGGTGTCGCCGGCATCCCCGTCATCATCGCTATCGCCCGAGCCCGATTTCAATCGTGCGATGACAGGCCGCGCATCGGCGCTGTCGCCGGAGACCGAGACGTCGAAATTGCCCTTGCTGCGTTTCACCGACAGGGCAAAATCGTCAAGCGAGGAGAGTTTGACGCTGTCGAAATCGGCCGAGATCAGCCCGCCTTTGCCAATGTTCATCGAACCGTTGGCGCCGAAACCGTCGCCCTTCAGCCGGAAATTCTTGATCTGGGTATTGTCGGCCGGGCCGGATGTTTCGAATTCGGCCGTCGCGGCAATACCGCTGCCCTTCGACCAGCCGATCCATGGCAGGTCGAGTTGCGACTTGGTCAGGTCGAGCTGCACATCCTGCCGGTCGTCGTCGATCCGCGTCAGCACCATCTTGACGCTGCCGCCGATGATGCCTGAAAGGCCGGGTATCAGCTTGTTGCGCTGCTCCTCGGAAAGCGTCGCGGTGATCACCCGCGTCCGCTTCGCGCCATCGGAGGCCTCGACCGGTTCGGCAAGATCGATATCGGCCGGGACGCCGTCGATCTGGGCCTTGGCATCCAGCGTGATCTGTTTCGGATTGCCGTTCAGCGTCCCGTCGAGATTGCTGATCGTGCGGCCGGAAAACGGCTTGGCAAGATCGATATCGGTGAGCTTCATCGCCGCGGTCCACTCGGCCGGCGGCGGTTTCTGCGAGGAGAGCAGGCCGAAATGCGCCTTCACATTCGCCTCGATCCGCCCCTTGAGATCGTCGGGCGCAAAGCCGGCGCGCTGCAGCACCCGGATCGGCCTGTAGGTCAGAAGCTCGCCGACGGCATCCGCTGTCCCGGAGATCGCAAGATCGATATCGGCCATCAGCGGCTTGTCGTACGTGGCGGGTAGGGTGAACGTCCCCTGCCCGAGACCGACGGACCGGCCGGAGGGGAAAAACGACGTGCCGCTCTTGATCGCGATCGTCGCAACCGGGCCGGTCAGGTCGAAATGGGCCGCCATATCGCGAACCGGCGGAATGTCGCCGGCGATGTTCATCCGCGCATCCGCGATGTCGAAGCCGATGCGGATCTGGTTGGCGTCGAGCTTCAATCCCTTGCCGCCGGCTGCCTCGTCCAGCCTGCCGAAGGGAATGAAGACCGAGATGGAGGCGTTGGCTACGCTGCCGCCGAAGAGGTTGCCGTGCACCCAGGTGCGCACCTTGGGCGCCATCCAGAACGGCCAGAGCTGCTTGATCGCCGTCGTCTGCAGCTGTGCCGACTGGCCGGCAAAGCTGATCTCCGGCGATTTGCTCCCGAGCTTGACGTGCAGTGCCCCGTATAGCGCGCCGAGCGGACTAGAGACGGTCATGTTGGGAAATAGAAATTCCCGCCCGGCGACCAGGTAGCGCCCGGTCGCCTGGATATCGAAGGAGAGCGGCTGCTCGCCGGAGCCGCCGGGTGCTGCCGAGCCGCCGCTGACCAGAAGATCGATGCCGAAGCCCTTGCCGGCCTGCGGGTCGAGCTTGTCGAGGTCGATCAGCGCGCCGTTGATCGGAACCGTGGTCGCGCCGAAGCGGGCGTTCGACCGGGCGATTTCGAGCGTCTGCTTGGCGAAATCATAAACGAGGTTGATCTGCCCGCCCGACAGTTCCTGCGGATCGCCGTCGGCATAGATCTGGCCGGGATCGATGTCGACGGTCGCCGCAAGTGCCGGCTGCACGCCATCGCGTTCCCTGGTGGCCGATACCGTCAAATCGGCAAAGGCACTGAGCCCCTGTCGGATCACGCCCTGATCGTTGCGTTTCAGCGCAAAGGGCGTGAGGTCGGCATGCTTGAGCGTCGCCACCACCTTCGACACGTGGCCGGCTTCCTTTTCGGCCAGCACCTCGAGCTCGGCCACCTCGCCGTTCAGCGCCACTTCGCCGGTCAACTGCAGTGAGGATGGGCCGGCATGGGCAAAGACAAGATCGTCGACGACCAGCGACAGCGGGCCGTTGGCGGTGTCGGCAAGCTTGATGTCGATGCCGGAGATGCGCACGGAGCTGGTCGAGCCGCGCGTGACGACACTGTCGAACATGTCGAACTGCGAGAAGATCTTCTCCATCGCTGCCGGCATGGCGTCGATGCGCAAATCGTCGAGCGTCAGAGGATTGCCGGAGGGCAACAGAGCGGTATCGAGCGCGATATCGTCGGCTTCGATGTCGGTGACGGCGATGCGGCCGCGGAAAAGCTGCAGCGGATCGAGCCCCAGCCGCACCGAGCCCGTCGTCGACAGGTGCTGGCCGCTCCGCTCGTCGATCATGTTGACGTTGCGCGCTTCCAGCGCCAGCCGGAAATCCGAGGTGAAGCGGATGACGGTGGAGCCGACCTCGGCGCGGTAGCGCGGTCCGGCCACGCCGTTCAACGCCGCCTGCGCCTGCTGCGACAGCGGCTTGTCGAACATGCCGCTCTCGACGGTGAAGACAATTCCGGCGAGGATAAGCAGAATCACCCCCAGAAATCCGGCCGTCAGCTTCGCCGTGCGCCGCATAGGAGAACGCGGCGGCGGGCAAGAGACGATGATCGGATCCTCGGCCTGGGCGGACGGCAAGCGGTCCAGCGCAACGATATCCTTCTTGCGAAACGTGACCTTTTCGCCGCGGATGGCTGACATGCGCCTTCGGGCTCTCCCTTTAAGTGAAGAATTGAACCCGGCATGCTGGACGGGTTTCCGTCCACTATATAATTCGGGGAGAGAAAGTGTCATCCACAAACCCGGCAAAAGAAAGGTTTTCCCAATGGCGGTTCCCGGCATCGGCGCCACGGCTCCTGATTTCAACCTTCCCCGCGACGGCGGCGGCCGCATCTCGCTGGCCGAATTCCAGGGTCGGCCGCTCGTCCTGTTCTTCTATCCCAAGGACGATACAACAGGCTGCACCGCCGAGTCATTGGCCTTCACCGCGTTGGCAAGCGAGTTCGAAGCCGCGGGTGCAGCCGTAATCGGCATGTCGCCCGATTCGGCCGCCTGCCATGACAAGTTCGTCAGGAAGCACCGTCTTTCGGTAGCGCTCGCCTCGGACGAGGAGAAGACGACGCTGCAGGCCTACGGTGTCTGGAAGGAAAAGAGCATGTACGGCCGTAACTTCATGGGCGTCGAGCGCACCACCTTCCTGATCCGCCAGGACGGCACGATCGCCACGATCTGGCAGAAGGTGAAGGTGCAGGGCCACGCCGAAACCGTGCTTGAGGCCGTGCGGAATCTGGCTGCGTGACCGGCGACCTCGCGATGACCTCGCTGCGCGGCGGCGCCATCGATGCCATCTGCTCCGCTGATCTCGACCGCAAGACGGCGCTTGCGCAGGAAAGCGCCACCCGCTGGTTCGCCCGCCGGGTGTCGCTGCGCTCGCCGCTCGATGCGGCCATGCCGGAGAGGCCCGGTCGTCCCGACCGGCCGTTGCTGACGCCGCCGACCCAGGTGGAAAAGCGCTCACTGCATACGCTGAAAGGCCGGATCGCTCTGCTCCATGCCATCGCCCATATCGAGCTCAATGCTGTCGATCTGGCGCTAGATATCGTTGCGCGATTCGCCACCGAACAGGTGCCGAATTCCTTTTTCGACGGCTGGATGCAGGTTGCCTTCGAGGAGGCCAAGCATTTTCGCTTGGTGCGCGCCCGTCTCAACGATCTCGGCGCCGATTACGGCGATCTCCCCGCCCATGACGGGCTCTGGCAGGCGGCCCATTCGACGCGCAACGACCTGACGGCAAGGCTCGCCGTCGTGCCGCTGATTCTCGAAGCCCGCGGCCTCGACGTCACGCCGTCGCTGCAGGCGAAAATGCGCCAGACCGGCGACCTCGAAAGTGCCGCGGTTCTCGACGTCATCTACAACGACGAGAAAGGTCATGTCGCGGTCGGCGCCAAATGGTTCCGCTTCCTCTGCGCCCGGGAGAAGCGCGATCCGGCAAAGGCCTTTCGGGATCTGGTGCGCGCCAATTTCCGCGGGCCGCTGAAACCGCCCTTCAACGATCTCGCGCGCGCCGAGGCCGGGCTGACGCCGTCCTTCTACCGCTCGCTGGCATCGATCAGCCATGCCTGAAATCGCTGGTATTTTCTACACGGACAGCGACAAAGAAAGCATTCGTTAACCATAAACGTGTCTAATTTTCCGAAAGAGGCGTAGTGCATCAGTCGGGAGAGCCTGCGTGAACAGCGGACATCAGCACCGGGTATTCGGCAAGCGGGCGCAGGAGCACATCCTGATCCTCGCAAGCGGCGACAAGGTCCGCCACATGACGGTCCGGCCGTGGATGGCCGCTCTCGCCTTCTGCTTCATCGGCGTCTTCTCGATCGGCTATCTGCTGGCCACCTCCTATCTCGTGCTGCGCGACGACCTGATCGGCGCCACCATGGCGCGGCAAGCCCGGATGCAGCATGACTATGAGGACCGCATCGCCGCTCTTCGCGCCCAGGTCGACCGCATCACCTCCCGCCAGCTTCTCGACCAGCAGGTGGTCGAGGACAAGGTCGACAAGTTGATGGAACAGCAGATGGCGCTGACGTCGCGCCACGGCAAGCTCGATAATCTGCTCGACCGGGCCGAAAGCTCCGGCCTGACGGAAAAGTCCGGCGCCCTGCCCGAGCCGTCTTCGCCGATTCAGTCCTTTGCCCCTGAGATCAAGGACAAGCGCGCTTCGCTGACCGGCGGCGGCATCGAGGCGATTGAGAAACAGCTGGCGAGCGGCACGCCCGCCGATGCGACGCCCGACAATTTGACGCTTGCCTATGTGCCCTCCGCCGAAACGGTCGGCGACCGCGCCGACCGCATCTTCTCCAATGTAACGCTGTCGCTGAAGGGTGTCGAACAGGACCAGCGCAACCGTGTCGAACAGCTGACGAGCGACGCCGGCAACGCCGCCGATGCCATCGGCAACGTGCTGACCCGCTTCAAAATTCCGGTGCCTGAGGAGTCTGCGGGGCGGCAGGGCGACGATGCCGTCGGCGGCCCCTATGTCGAGCCTGAAAGCAACGATGATTTCAACAATTCACTGGCAGCACTCGACGGCGCGCTGACCCGGCTGGAGGCCGTGCGCAGCACCGCCGAATCCCTTCCCTTCCGCAATCCCGCCATCGGCAAGGACGTGACCAGCCCCTTCGGCAATCGCCGCGACCCTTTCCTCGGCCGCCTCGCGCTGCATTCCGGCATCGATTTCCGCTTTTCGCCGGGTGAGAAGATCCGCCCGTCGGCGCCGGGCAAGGTCATCGCGGCCGGCTGGACCGGCGGTTACGGCAACATGGTCGAGGTCGACCACGGCAACGGCATCTCGACACGCTACGGCCATATGTCCCAGGTGCTGGTCAAGGTCGGCGACACGGTCGGCCGCAGTGACGTCATCGGCCTCGCCGGCAGCACCGGCCGCTCGACGGGAACGCATCTGCACTATGAAGTGCGCCAGGACGGGCACGCGGTCGATCCAGTATATTTCATGAATGCGGGCCTTAAACTCGCCACCTATATCAAGTAACAGCCGTCAGGTAACCATGGCTTCACTCTGTATGGGGTGCGGCCTCTCTATTTCTTGACTTGCCGGCCATTCGGGGCTATGTCGCGCTGCATTGCGGCATGCAATCCCGCCGACTCGTTCAGAGCTCGGCCGAACCGGAACGGAAACAGTTTTCCCTTTGACGACATTCGCTGACCTTGGCTTGAGCCAAAAAGTGCTATCCGCTGTTACCGACGCGGGCTACACGATACCCACGCCTATTCAGGCGGGAGCCATTCCGTTTGCGCTCGAGCGTCGCGATATTTGCGGCATCGCGCAGACGGGCACCGGCAAGACGGCATCCTTCGTTCTGCCGATGCTGTCGCTTCTGGAAAAGGGCCGGGCCCGCGCCCGCATGCCCCGCACGCTGATTCTCGAGCCGACGCGCGAACTCGCCGCCCAGGTTGCCGAGAATTTCGAAAAATACGGCAAGAACCACCGTCTCAACGTCGCCCTTCTGATCGGCGGCGTTTCCTTCGAGGACCAGGACCGCAAGCTCGAGCGCGGCGCCGATGTGCTGATCTGCACGCCCGGCCGCCTGCTCGACCATTTCGAGCGCGGCAAGCTGTTGATGAGCGGCGTCGAGATCCTCGTTATCGACGAGGCCGACCGCATGCTTGACATGGGCTTCATCCCCGATATCGAGCGCATCGCCAAGATGATCCCGTTCACCCGCCAGACGCTGTTCTTCTCGGCAACCATGCCGCCGGAGATCCAGAAGCTCGCCGACCGGTTCCTGCAGAATCCGGAACGCATCGAAGTCGCAAAGCCCGCCTCGGCCGCAAAGACCGTGACGCAGCGCTTCGTCGCCTCGCACAGCAAGGACTACGAGAAGCGCGCGGTTCTGCGCGAACTCGTCCGCGCCCAGACGGAACTCAAGAACGCCATCATCTTCTGCAACCGCAAGAAGGATGTTGCCGACCTCTTCCGGTCGCTGGAACGCCACGGCTTCTCCGTCGGCGCGCTGCATGGCGACATGGACCAGCGCTCCCGCACGATGACGCTGCAGAGCTTCCGTGACGGCAATCTGCAGCTGCTGGTTGCCTCAGACGTCGCTGCCCGCGGCCTCGACATTCCCGATGTCAGCCACGTCTTCAATTTCGACGTGCCGATCCATTCCGAGGATTACGTCCACCGCATCGGCCGCACCGGCCGTGCTGGCCGCTCAGGCGCCTCCTTCACGCTCGTCACCAAGCGCGACAGCAAATTCGTCGACGCGATCGAAAAGCTGATCGGCGAGAAAGTGGAATGGCTGAGCGGCGATGTGAATTCCCTGCCGCCGGCAGAAGAAAGCGCCGACAGCGAGCGCCCGCGGCGCAACAGCCGCGAACGTGGCGCAAAGGGTGAACGCGGCGACAGGGATCGTGGTCGCGGACGCGGCAATCGCAGCGCCGCAGGTCATAAATCTGATAACGACATACAGGATAATGACGTCCAAGTGATCCAGGCAGCACCAGTAAAGGCCGACATCGTGAAGAACGAGCGCAAAGCAGAGCAGAAGCCGCAAAACAATGCGCGCAACAGCCGGCCTTATCCGGCAAACGACGACAGCCGCGACCGCCGCCGCCATCGCGACCATGATGACGGCCCGACCCCGGTCGGCTTCGGCGACGATATCCCCGCCTTCATGCTGATCGCCGGCAGCGCCAAGGTCTGAACGGCCAATGGGTAAGCCCGGTCTCGATTTTCCGGGCTTCGGCGTTGGCTTGGTCATTCTGCGCGACGCCAAAATTCTTCTTTATAAACGCGTGCGCCCACCGGAAGCCGGCTACTGGAATATCGTCGGCGGCAAGGTCGATCATATGGAGCCGGCCGAGCAAGCCGCGCGCCGCGAGGCCGAGGAAGAAACCGGCCTCAAGATCGGCCGCATCGAGCGGATCGCCGTGACCGAACAGATCATCGATACCGACCGCCAGCACTGGATTTCACTTCTCTATCTCGCCCGCGACGTCGACGGCGAGCCGCAACTGACCGAACCGGACAAGCTTTCCGATTTCGGCTGGTTTCCGCTCACGGATTTGCCGGAACCGCTCTCGGCATTCACCAAGGCGGCGATAGCAGCCCTGCCCTCAGCCGAATCCAGTCAGCGATCGGCCCTCAGCGACGCCTCATAGGCAAGCCGCACCCATTTCGCCATCAAATCGGGATCGTCGTAGGCCTCGTCGGGAATCGACCAGTAGGGCATCTTTACCGGCTTGCCCTTCTTGCCCTCGTAGCTCCATTGCGTGGCGCCGGCGGCGGCAAATTCCGGGGCGCTCGTCTCATCGGCCTTCAGCAGCATCTCGTCGCGCACTTCGAGCGCGATGATGCGCCCGAGATGATAAATGCCCTTGCCGCCGAACATGCGCTTGACCGTGACCGGGCCGAGACCTTGAAACATTTCCTCGATGCCGGCATTGTCCATTCGCTATTCCCTCGAAATCCCGGCCGTGGCGGCCATCACAGCGCGTGATAATCCCGGTTCATATAGATGAGCGCCGGATGCTTTTCGCTGAAGCGCACAGCCGCGACCTCGCCGAAGATGACATTGTGCGTCGGCATTTCCTTGATGTCGGTCACCCGGCAATCGAAGGCAGCCAGCGCATCGGCCAGCACAGGCGCGCCGGTGACCAGCGTCTCGAAACGGGCGCTGGCAAAACGTTCGCTATCGGCAAGCGCCGTCCGTCCGGAAAAGGCGTCGGCAACGCCCTGATGATGAGCGCCGAGCGTGTTCAGAACGAAGATGCCGCTTCGGAAAAAGATTTCGTTCTTCGAATTGTTGTTGTTGAGGCAGATCAGCACCGAGGCTGGATTGTCCGAGACCGAGCAGGCGGCGGTGATGGTGACGCCGCGGCGCAACTCGCCCATCGCCGTCGTCACGAGCTGCACATGGCCGGCATAACGGCTCATGGCGTCTCGATAAAGGCCGGGGTCGATATGCTGCCTGTTCAACACCTGCTTCTCCCGTACGCGCTTTGATCCACGGTTCGACTTGCTATCGCGCCAATATGGCGAGCATCGGTTACCTTTTCTACAATAGGACCTGTGAAAAGCACTGCTTCACGCTTGTTTTTCTTTGACGATCGCAGCCTTGCGGATAAAAGGGCATGGACGATGGCTAGGGGATCTCCGCCTTTCATGATCAACCTGCGTGGCATAGCAGCCTGTCTGGTGCTGCTGGGAGCGGCGGCGCAAGGCCATGCGGCCGGCGTGACGATCGGCGTCGTCGCCCCTCAGAACGGCGCGCTCGCCTTGCTTGGCGCCCAGATTGCCACTGGGGCCGGTTTCGGGATCCAGCAATCCGGAAACACCCTCGTCGCCATCAATGAGACCTGCGAGGACAATAGCGGCGCTGCGGTTGCCGATGCGCTGGTCGCTGCCAAGGTGCAGGTCGCGGTCGGCTTTCTCTGCAGCGAGACGCTGGAAGGCGCGCTGCCGAAGCTGAAAGACGCGGGCATTCCCGCCATGACCATCTCGGCGCGCTCCCGCATCCTGATGGAGGATGCGCTGAAGAACGGCTGGCCGCTCTTTCGTCTGGCGCCCGCCGACGGCGCCGAAGCGGCAAAGATCAATGAAGTGATCCTGAAGGACTGGGCCGCCGATCCGATCGCCCTGATCGAAGACGGCACCATCCATGGCCGCGAACTGACCGAAGCGGTGCGCAACGCACTGGAACAGAACGGCCTGAAGCCGGTCTTTACAGATACTTACCGGCCGGGACAGGAGCAGCAGATTGCCCTCGTCCGCCGTCTGAAGCGCGCCGGCGCCACCCGGGTTTTCATCGGCGGCGACCGCAACGATGTCGCCGTCATCGCCCGCGACGCCAAGGCAGAAAATATTCCGCTCTCCATCCTCGGCGGCGATGCCATGCGCGCCGCCGACCAGCCGCTGCCGCTTGACCCCGGCGTGCGCGCTGTCGCCCTGCCGGAATATGCCGTACTGCCGGAAGGCACGGCGACAGCCGAGGCTCTCAGCGCCAAGGGCATCGAGCCGGAAGGCTACGTCCTGCCGTCGCTGGCGGCAGCACTGATCGCCGGCCAGGCGGCGGAAGCCGCGGCCGCTGCGGGCAAGCCGTTGCAGGAGACGCTCCTCGGCACGACATTCCAGACGCCGGTCGGCGCCATCGCTTTCACTGCCGCGCACGAACTTGCCCAAAACCCCTACCGCCTGCTCGAATGGCGGGGCAATGGCTTTTTTCCACCTGGCGCGCCGACGCAATGATCGGCGGCCGCCCGTCTTGAAATCGGGCGCCGCGCTCAAACGGCCGCCCACAGGGAGTAAAACTTGATGACGCTGCCCATTCGCATTGCCCCTTCGATCCTCGCGGCGGATTTCGCCAGGCTCGGCGAGGAGGTGCGCAACGTCACGGCCGCGGGCGCCGACTGGATCCATCTCGACGTGATGGACGGGCATTTCGTGCCGAACATCTCCTTCGGTCCGGATGTCATCAAGTCGCTACGCTCCTATACCTCGGCGACCTTCGACTGCCACCTGATGATCTCGCCGGTCGACGACTATCTCGAGGCCTTTGCCAAGGCCGGCTGCGACCGCATCACCGTCCATGCCGAAGCCGGGCCGCATCTGCATCGCTCGCTGCAGACCATCCGCAATCTCGGCAAGAAGGTCGGCGTGACGCTCAATCCGGCAACCCCGCTCAGCGCCATCGAGAACGTGCTCGACGATGTCGACCTCATCCTCATCATGTCGGTCAATCCCGGCTTCGGCGGCCAGAAGTTCATTCCGGCGATGGGAGCCAAGATCGCGGCGGCGAAGTCGCTGATCGGTGACAGGCCGATCGAACTCGAGGTCGACGGCGGCGTCACGGTGGAAACGGCGCCGGCAATCGCCCGCGCCGGCGGCAACGTCCTCGTCGCCGGCTCGGCGATTTTCAAGGGCGCGACGGTCGAGGATTATCGCCGGACCATCGCCGATCTGCGTCAGGCAGCCGAAGGGGCACGATCATGATGAAGCGTCTACTCATCGGCGGCATGCTTGCCGCCGCATTGCCCGGCCTGTCACTGGCCGGCGACATCGCCAATATCCAGCCGATCGGCTTTTCCGCCGATGGCAAGGTGTTCGGATTTCAGGAATTCGGCATCAAGGAGGAAGGCGGCGCTCCCTACTCCAACACCTATTTCATCGACACTGAAAACGGCCAGTATCTCGAGGGCACCCCCTTCCGCACCAAGATGACCGAGAAGGACGCCAATCTTTCCAAGGCGCGGCGGCAGAACCTGACGGCAGCGCGCAGCCAGATGGACAAATACGATCTGCTCACCAATCCGGGCCTCATCGCCGCCTTCAATCCGCCAACTGAGCTCGGTTCTCCCGCAAAGACCATCCGCTACACCACGCTCGCGACCGATGGCCCGCCGAAATCGCCCTATACGCTGTCGCTCGGTGAGATGCCGGTGCCGACGCCGAAGGATTGTGCAGCAGTCGACAAGCGGGTCCTTGGTTTCAGCCTGCAGATGATCGAAAAACAAGGCGCTCCGAACCGCCAGGCGGCACGGCAGGCGACGGCGATTCCGGCCGAGCGCGCCTGTTCTGTGGAATACCGGATCGGCGGCGCGGTGGTCTATCAGCCGGAAGCCGGAGACCAGGTTCACATCGCCTTGATCCTGGCCTTCGACGCCGACAGGAACGGACGCTGGATCGCCGTTCCGGTTCATCCCTGAACCCGGATCGCCCAGGGATGGATGGCCCGAGCCCGGATCGCCCCAGCACGGATCGCTCTAAGACAGATCGCCCGAAAATGGATCGTCTGAGAGCCGCGCGGCCGCCCTACCCCGATCTGATTGCCGGCGCATTGTTCTGGGGCGCGCAGATGCTCGCTTCCGCCATGCTCGGCCTTTACCTGCGCAACGGCCTGCAGACGAGCCGGCTTGCCGAAGTCGCCGCGCTGTATTTCGCCGGCGGACTGTTCGCGTGGCCCCTTGCCCTGCCGGTCGCCCGCTTCTTTGCCTATGACAGGCCGCCGGAAGCGCGTTTTGCCGCCTTTTTCGTGACGCTGACGGCAGCGACGATCGCCATGACCGCCTTCCTCTTCGCCATGGAATACCGGCTCTTCTATTCGCGCTGGCACGCGCCTTTCGGCAGCGTCGTCTGGGCTTTTCAGTTCGTCTTCACCAGCATCAGCGCCGTCTACCAGTTCCTGGTCATCGGCCTGCGGCTCTTCCTGCCGCTCGGTCTCGTCTGCCTTGTCGTCAGCAGCTATCATCTTGCCAAACGCATGCGTTGAGATTGCCGCCCGTCTTTGCTACAGGGGCGTTGAAGCAATTCAGGCAAGACTGCGCAGCGGTTTTGCGCAAAGAAAAATCGAAGTAAACCTCTTGAAGTGAAGGCAGCCGCCATGATCCCGCGTTATTCCCGGCCCGAAATGGTCGCCATCTGGTCTCCCGAAACCAAGTTCCGCATCTGGTTCGAGATCGAGGCGCATGCCTGCGACGCGCTGGCCGAGCTCGGCGTCATCCCTAAATCGGCGGCAAAGACGATCTGGGAAAAGGGCGGTGCGGCCACCTTCGACGTCGCCCGCATCGACGAGATCGAGGCCGTCACCAAGCATGACGTCATCGCCTTCCTGACCCACCTTGCCGAAATCGTCGGCCCGGATGCTCGCTTCGTCCACCAGGGCATGACCTCGTCAGACGTGCTCGACACCTGCTTCAACGTCCAGCTGGTGCGCGCCACCGACATCCTGATCGCCGATATCGAGCGCCTGCTCGCAGCGCTGAAAACCCGCGCCTTCGAACATAAGGACACCGTCACCATCGGCCGTTCGCACGGCATCCACGCCGAGCCCACCACCTTCGGCGTCAAGCTGGCGCTCGCCTATGCCGAATTCGAGCGTTGCCGCCAGCGTCTCGTCGCCGCCCGCGAGGAAGTCGCGACCTGCGCCATCTCGGGCGCCGTCGGCACCTTCGCCAATATCGACCCGCGCGTCGAGGAACATGTCGCCGAGGCGCTCGGCCTGAAAGCCGAGCCGGTCTCGACCCAGGTCATCCCGCGCGACCGCCACGCCATGTACTTCGCCACCCTCGGCGTCGTCGCCTCGTCGATCGAGCGCCTGGCGACCGAGATCCGCCACCTGCAGCGCACCGAGGTTCTGGAAGCCGAGGAATATTTCTCCCCCGGCCAGAAGGGCTCCTCGGCCATGCCCCACAAGCGCAACCCGGTGCTGACTGAAAACCTCACCGGCCTCGCCCGCATGGTCCGCTCCTACGCCCTGCCGGCCATGGAAAACGTCGCACTCTGGCACGAGCGCGATATCTCCCACTCCTCGGTCGAACGCATGATCGGCCCCGACGCCACCGTGACTCTCGACTTCGCCCTCTCGCGTCTCGCCGGCGTCATCGAAAAGCTGCTGGTCTACCCTGAGAACATGGAGAAGAACCTCAACAAATTCCGCGGCCTCGTCCACTCCCAGCGCGTGCTGTTGGCGCTGACCCAAGCCGGCACCTCCCGCGAAGACGCCTACCGCCTTGTGCAGCGCAATGCCATGAAGGTTTGGGAACAGGGCAAGGATTTTCTGGAGGAGCTGCTGGCGGATGCGGAGGTCCGTGCTGCGCTTTCTGAAGAAGATATTCGCGAGAAGTTCGACCTTGGCTACCACACGAAGCATGTGGACACGATTTTCCGGCGGGTGTTTGGCGAAGCGTGAGTTCTCCAAATCGACAATATTGCGGCGCCTTTACGGCGCCGTTTTTATGTTTGATTACATTCTGTTATCGCAGTTGTCGCGCCTGCGCTCGCCAATATTTCTCTATCTCCTTTCAAGCGGCCGTTGTTTTTGCTTCGGCGCTTTGCCAGCCATAGCGCGCTTCCTCGTCTCCGTCTTTTTCGGCGCAACAGCTTCCGCGGCCTCCGTCGTCCTGCAAGCCTCCGTCTCGCCCCTGCCCTTGGCAGCCTTGGCGACCAGCTGGTCGAGGTGTTTCAGTTCCTCCTCGTCGAGATTTTCGATGCCGATGAAGCGGTTCTCGGCATGGCTCGTCAGGATCATTTCATTGAGCTTGGCCTGGATTGCCCGCGTGTCGCGCGTTTGGGCGTTCTGCAACACGAAGACCATCAGGAAGGTGATAATCGTCGTGCCGGTGTTGATGACCAGCTGCCAGGTTTCCGAATAATCGAAGAAGGGGCCGAGTGCCGCCCAGATGATGACGGCGGTCAGCGCCAGGATGAAGATGACGGGTTTGCCCGCCCATTCCGATATCTTGGTTGCGAAGCGGGCGAACAGATGCTTCATCGAAATCCTCCCACAAGCATGTGCTGAATAACGCGGCGAGAGGTCCCGAGGTTCCGGGAATCGGCGAAGCTTTAACCTCCGGGGATCGCGAGAGTTCGCGATCCCCGGAAACCTTCGATTACGCGGGCTCCCGCGCAATCAGTTTGCGATAAAGATGCCAGGTCGCATGGCCGAGGATGGGAATGACAAGCGCAAGCCCGGCAAAGACCGGGATCGTGCCGATGACGAGCAGTGCAGCGACGATCAGGCCCCACAGCAGCACCGGCACCGGATTGGCGATCGTCGCGCGGATCGAGGCGACGACGGCGGCTACCGCGCCGACATCGCGGTCGAGCAGCAGCGGAAAGGTGATGACGGTCGTCGCCAGCACGACGAGCGCGAAGACGAAGCCGATCAGGTTGCCCCAGATGATCAGCTGCATGCCCTCGGGCGTGCCGAAGACCTGGCGGAAGAAATCCGCCATGCTGCGCGGAAACACTTCGCCGAGCAGATTGCTGTAGAGCGTCTGCGCCGTCACCAGCCAGACGACAAAAATGCCGCAAAGCATCAGCCCGACTGCGACGATCGAGGGCAGCGCCGGCGAATGGCGTACCTCGAGCGCATGCGTCCAGGAGCTATCGAGGCCGGCTTCGCGCCGGCGGCTGATCTCGTAGAGGCCGATCGCCGCGATCGGGCCGATCAGCACGAAACCTGCCATTAGCGGAAAGACCATCGGCAAAAGGTTGGCACCCGACGTCCATAACGTCAGGAAGACGCCGGCAATCGGGTACATCAGGCACAGGAACACGTAGTGGGACGGTTTCTCCATGAAATCGTCGTAACCGCGCTTCAGCGCGTCGAAGACGTCGGCGATACCGATGCGATTGACAACGGGCCGTGCGAAGCTTTCGCTAGAACCCGTCATGACATGAAATGCCGCCATGGCTTTCTCCTCCTCAGCCGAGACCTTGTCGGCTGCGGACACGCAATCGGCGGGAACGCCGACACGAAATCCGCAACCGGCACTGGAGCAATATAGCAAACCAAATCGCCCGTGTCGCTCTCTCCCTTCACATCCCCTCTTGACATCTCGGGCGCGCCTTCTCACATCGGCGGCACTATGAAAGCCTCAGACGCAGATATCCTCATTATCCCCGGCTACACCAATTCCGGCCCGAGCCACTGGCAGAGCCGCTGGGAGGCAAAGCTCAGTACGGCGCGGCGCGTCGAACAGGCCGAATGGACAAAGCCAGTCCGCGAGGACTGGATCGCCCGGATTGCCGAGGAAGTGAACGCCTCGACCCGCCCGGTTATCCTCGTCGCCCATTCGCTCGGCGTGACCTCGGCAATCCACGCCATCCCGCATTTCCGCAAGCCGGTGGCCGGCGCCTTCTTCGTCGCCCCGCCCGATGTCGCCAATCCCGATATCCGCCCGAAGCACCTGATGACCTTCGGCCCCTACCCGCGCGATCCGCTGCCCTTCCCATCGATCACGGTGGCGAGCCGCAACGATCCGTTCGGCAGCTACGAACATGCCGACGATATCGCCAGCAGCTGGGGCTCCTTCCTCGTCGATGCCGGCGAGGCAGGACATATCAATGCCGATTCCGGCCACGGCCCCTGGCCCGAGGGCACAATGGTCTTCGCTCAGTTCCTCAGCCGGCTCTCCGCCTGATAGAGGAAACCGGCCCTTCTCGATAATTCAGAAAGTGCTTTCTAAGTCTTTCTTAATGGAATGACAGCAAACTGCACCGAGATGAAATAAGCGAGAATGCCCGTGAAGAAAGCCCATCCAGAGGCCGATGATTCCACGGCGGCTGAGGCAGGCGTCGGCAGCGTGGCGGATGACGATTCCGACCTGGCGGAACGGGAGAGCCGGTGGAACCATGCGCTCGTCGGCTCCGGCCTCGGCGTCTGGGATCACAACTATCGTCTCGACCGGAAATATTATTCGCAGACGTGGAAGACCATGCGCGGCATGGCGCCCGACGAGGAGGCCGCCGGCGACTACGATGCCTGGCTGGCCCTCGTCCATCCCGATGATCGCGATTTTGTCGTCCATGCCATCGACCGGCAAAATGCCGGCGATCCGGATTTCCAGATCTTCGAATATCGCGAGCGCCACAGGGACGGCCACTGGATGTGGATCGACTGCCGCGGCGCCTGCGTGGAATGGGACGAGAGCGGCGTGCCGACGCGCATCGTCGGCACGGATACGGATATTACCGCCCGCAAGGAGGCCGAAGATACGCTGTCGCGCCTGTCGCGCCGGCTCGACCTGGCGCTGGAGATTTCCCGCATCGGCGTCTTCGAGGCGGATATCGAGAATGACACCGTCGAATGGGACGAGCGTCTCATCGCCATTTACGGGCTGAAGGGCGCCTCGCGGCCAATCGCCAGCGACATCTGGGCAAAAAGCCTGCATCCCGACGATCGCGAGCGCGTGCTCGGCTTATCCGATCGCAGCGTCGAAAGCGGCAGTGATTTTCAGCAGGAATACCGCATCATCCGCGGCGACGGCGCCGAGCGCGTCATCCGTGCCCGCTCGGCCTTCTTCGTCGACGGCAACGGCCACCGCAAGCTGATCGGCGCCAATTGGGACGTCACCGAGGAGGTCGCGCTCCGCAACGAGCTGCAGCGCGCCAAGGATCAGGCCGAGGCGCATAACCGCGAACTCGAAGCCGCCAAGGAGAGCATCGAGCGCCTGGCGCTGCACGATTATCTCACCAGCCTGCCGAACCGCCGCTATCTCGACAAGATGCTGGACGAGCGCTCGGCTGAATGCCGGGCCAAGGGCTTGGGCCTTGCGATCCTGCATATCGATCTCGACCGCTTCAAGCAGATCAACGATACGCTCGGCCACCGGGCCGGCGACGCCATGCTGCAGCATGCAGCAAGCGTGCTCAGAAACTCCGTCCGCGCCGCCGATTTCGTGGCCCGCATCGGCGGCGACGAATTCGTCATCCTCTGCACCGTCGATCCCGCCTCGAAGAAGATCGCCAGCCTTGCCGAACGGATCATTCGTGAATTGCGCAAACCGGTCAGATATGAGGGGCACGACTGCCGTTTCGGGGCCAGCATCGGCATTGCCGTCGACAGCGGCCCGACACTCGACGCCAAACAGATGCTGCTCGATGCCGATATCGCGCTCTATCGCGCCAAGGGCCTGGGCCGCAACCGTTTCGAATTTTTCTCCGCATCCGACCGCCGCGACGTCATCTCGGCCAAGCACCTTGCCGACGAGATCCTGATCGGCCTCGAGCGCAACGAATTCGTGCCCTTCTATCAGCTGCAGTTCGATGCCCGCACCCTTGATGTCGTCGGCGTCGAAACACTTGCCCGCTGGCAGCACCCGGTGCACGGGCTGCTGGCACCAGACCGTTTCCTCGATATCGCCGAGGATCTCGACGTCGTCTCGACCATCGACGCTCTGATCCTGGAGCGCGCCATCGCCGATCGCCGCGCCTGGATCAAGGACGGGCTGTCCGTTCCGAAGATATCAGTCAACGTTTCCGCCCGGCGGCTTGCCGATCCCGATCTCGGCAAGAAGCTCCGCGCCCTGAAGATTGCGCCCGGCACCTTCGCCTTCGAATTGCTGGAATCGATCTCGCTCGACGATTGCGATGAGGCGGTCGCCGCCAACCTGAAAAAGCTGCGCAAACTCGGCATCGACATTCAGATCGACGATTTCGGCACCGGCCATGCATCGATCGTCAGCCTGCTGCGCCTGAGCCCGAAGACGCTGAAGATCGACCGCGAGCTGATCCGGCTGCTGCCGCAATCGGCTGAGCAGCGCAAACTCGTCGGCTCGATCATCGATATCGGCCGCTCGCTGAACATCCTTGTCATTGCCGAGGGTGTCGAGACGTCAGATCATATCCGCATTCTCGAAGAACTCGACTGCGACACGCTGCAGGGCTACGCGCTCGCCCGGCCGATGCCGGCGATGCAGATCCCCTCCTTCATCCGCGCCGGCAGCTGGCGCCACGGGCAGGTCGCCGCGCGCGCCTTGCAGACGCAGCTTCGCCGCGAGCTTCGAAGCAGATCCGCCAAATAAAGACCTGCACAAGCAGCCCGCCATTTCGTCGTCATTTCACCGTATCGGAAAAGGCGCTAGACTCGTCTTGCGAATTCATTCGATTCTCTTGGCGGTATTCCGTAAAATCTGGAAACCGGGGAAGGAAGGATAGGCGGATTGTGAAACTCACTCTTTTCCTTTAAGGGGACGCCACGAGATCGATCCACTCGCGCTATCCCAAGAGCGCCAACAACAGAGAATGACCACGATGAACCGTCGCCGCCGTATCTACGAGGGCAAGGCAAAGATTCTGTATGAGGGCCCGGAACCGGGCACTTTGATCCAGTTCTTCAAGGACGATGCCACTGCCTTCAACAAGAAGAAACACGAAGTCATCGATGGCAAGGGCGTCCTCAACAACCGCATTTCCGAATATATCTTCAGCCATCTGAACAAGATCGGCATCCCCACGCATTTCATCCGCCGGCTCAACATGCGCGAGCAGCTGATCAAGGAAGTGGAGATGATCCCGCTGGAGATCGTCGTGCGCAATGTCGCCGCCGGGTCGCTCGCCAAGCGTCTCGGCATCGACGAAGGCGTGGTACTGCCGCGCTCGATCATCGAATTCTACTACAAATCCGACGCGCTCGACGATCCGATGGTCTCCGAAGAGCACATCACTGCCTTCGGCTGGGCCAATCCCGCCGAGCTCGACGACATCATGGCGCTTGCCATCCGCGTCAACGACTTCATGACCGGCCTCTTCCTCGGCGTCGGCATCCAGCTCGTCGACTTCAAGATCGAATGCGGCCGCCTATTCGAAGGCGATCTGATGCGCATCATCCTCGCCGACGAAATCTCACCGGACAGCTGCCGGCTCTGGGATATCGAGACCCACGAGAAGATGGACAAGGATCGTTTCCGCCGCGATCTCGGCGGGCTGCTCGAAGCCTATTCCGAAGTTGCGCGCCGTCTCGGCATCATCAATGAAAACGAGCCTGTGCGTGGCACCGGCCCGGTTCTGGTCAAGTAAGGCAGGAAAGACAAAGTGATCAAGGCTCGTGTCACCGTCACGCTGAAAAACGGCGTTCTCGATCCGCAGGGCAAGGCTATCGAAGGCGCGCTCGGCGCCCTCGGCTTCTCGGGCGTCGGCCACATCAGACAGGGCAAGGTCTTCGACCTGGAACTGGAAAGCACCGACAAGGCCAAGGCCGAAGCCGACCTAAAAGCCATGTGCGAGAAGCTCCTCGCCAACACGGTCATCGAGAACTACGCGATCGCGATCGACTGACGATCACCGACCCGTCGTCCGGCGGACCTTGAGGATTTTGCGTCATGACGCAGGCAAAGCTGGAGACAGACGTCTCGAAATATATGAGCTATGTTTTGCGTCATGCGCCTGAGGCCGCAGGTTTGACGCTCGATGCCGAGGGCTGGGTATCGTTGGATGAACTCGAAAAGGCGATGACGTCGAAATACGACGTTTCCCGCGCCGATATTATCGCCGTCGTCGAAAACAATCCGAAGAAGCGCTTCACCCTTGCCGACAATAGAATTCGCGCCAATCAGGGTCATAGCGTCGACGTCGATCTCGCATTGACCCCGGTGGAACCGCCAGCGGCTCTCTACCACGGCACGTCTTCCGCCAACTGGCATTCGATCGAGCGCGAAGGCTTGAAAAAGATGCAGCGTCATCACGTTCATCTGTCGGCGGACATCGAAACCGCAAAAATCGTCGCAACGCGCCGCAAGGGTGAATATCTCATCCTGCGTGTCGATGCGGCTCGCATGTTTTCAGAGGGTCATTCTTTCTTTGTCTCCGACAATGGAGTATGGCTCGCCGAAAGCGTTCCAAATCAATATCTTTCGCCAGACGCGGGGACCCCATGAAATCAGCCGTCGTTCAACTTCCGGGCCTCAACCGCGACCGAGATATGATCGCCGCCCTGACGAAAATTTCCGGCAAGCCGCCGGTGACGATCTGGCAGACGGAAACCGAGATCCCCGATGTCGACCTGATAGTCATCCCCGGCGGTTTTTCCTATGGCGATTACCTGCGCTGCGGCGCGATCGCCGCCCGTATGCCGGTCATGCAGGCGATCATCGACAAAGCCGAAAAAGGCGTGAAGGTGCTCGGCGTCTGCAACGGCTTCCAGATCCTCGTCGAGGCCGGCCTGCTGCCCGGCGCGCTGATGCGCAATGCCTCGCTGAAATTCGTCTGCCGCGAAATCAAGCTCGAAGTCGTCAATGCCGACACGGATTTCACCCGCGCCTACGCGCAGGGCCAGATCATCCGCAGCCCGGTCGCCCATCACGACGGCAATTATTTCGCCGATGAAGCGACGCTGGCGGCAATCGAAGGCAATGGCCAGGTGGTGTTCCGCTACGCCGAGGGCACCAACCCGAACGGCTCGGTCAACGACATCGCCGCCGTCATGAACGAAAAGGGCAACGTGCTCGGCATGATGCCGCATCCCGAAAACCTGATCGAAGCCGCCCATGGCGGCTCGGATGGCCGCGGCCTGTTCGCCTCGGCGCTCGATGTCATTGCCGCCTGAAATCCTCTCATCCGGATCTGGAGCAAGATCGATGCGCCCTCGCCTTTCCGTCGCAAATGCCGCCCTGCTTGCCGCTCTCGCAGCCATGTTCGCGGCCTGCCAGTCCACGCCGGCGCCAACGGGTCCGAACCGCGCCGCGCTGCCGACGATGGAGCGCGTGGCGCTCGGCGCCAATGCCTGCTGGTTCAAGTCGGGCGATCCGGCTTTTGCCGCCTATAAGCTTGCGCCGGAGCTCAATTCCTTCTCCGGCCGCCCGCGCATCCTTCTCGTCCACAAGGGCAGCCCGGAAAGCCGACCGCTGCTCGTCGTGCAGGCCGAGGGAAGCCCGTCGCATGTCCAGGCCTTCGGTCCGATGATGTCGGAGCCGGTCGCCGGCCGCATCGCCGCCGACGTCAATCGCTGGTCCGGCGGCAGCAAGGCCTGCAGCTGATCGCGGCAATCGCTTTCCGCACCGTCAGTCCCAGAAGAACGACTTGCCGACTTCGCGCGCAGCATCGGACTGCGACACCCCGATATCCTTGAGTTCGCTCGCCGTCAGGTTTCTAAGTGCCCGACGGCCTTCCCGCTTCTGATGCCAGAGAAGCACCGCCGCCCAGACCCGACCCAAGCGCGTCGTCGCCTCGGCAGGTGCGTCGGGAACGACGATTTGTCTCCTATCCTCGTAAGAGACAATCGGTACAATTGGCATTTTGATCTCAGGCAAGGCAGACATTCCAGGAATCCTCTCGGTTATCCGTTGGAATTGACTCTTAATCTTGACAGAGACAATGTGACAATATAGGCAATTGTCACCATGACAAATTGGCTTCCTGATCTTTCCCGCGGCTCCGGGCCGGTCTATCTCCGGCTCGCCGACAGCATTGAATCCGCTATTTCGAGCGGGGCCCTGCCCGCCGGCAGCAAATTGCCGCCGCAACGCAATCTCGCTTACGATATCGGGGTGACAATCGGCACGATCGGCCGCGCCTATGCGCTGGTGCATGAGCGTGGCCTGGTCGCCGGCGAAGTCGGGCGCGGCACCTATGTGCTGAACCGCTCGGAGACCCCGCCCGGCGAACAGGCCGACCCGTTGACGGTTTCGCTCGGCAGCACCCGCCTCCGCGATGCGCCGGCAGACAAGATCCGTTTCGACACCACCGCCGCTCCCGATCTCGGCCAGGGCAAGATCATAGCGGGCATCCTTTCCGAGATCGGCGAGGAGCATCTTGCCGAAATCTCCTCCTATTCCCGGAGTTTTCCGGGCAACTGGTTCGAGGCGGGCCGCCGCTGGCTTGCCCGCAGCGGCTGGACGCCGGAAGCCGAAAACATCGTGCCGACACTCGGCGCCCACGCGGCCGCGGTCGCCGTCATCGCCGCCGTCTCGGCGCCGGGCGACAAGATCGTCTTCGAGGACCTCACCTACACGCAGGTCAGCCGCAGCGCCCGCCTGCTCGGCCGCCGCACGCTGACGGTCGATTCGGATGAAGACGGCGTGATCCCGGAGGATTTCGAGCGGCTCTGCCAGCAGCAGCATCCGAAGCTCGCCTTCCTCATGCCGACCATCCACAATCCCACCGTGACGATCATGCCCTATGAACGGCGCGCGGCAATTGCTGCAATCGCCAGGAAGCACGGCGTCTGGCTGATCGAGGACGATCTCTACGGCGGCATGGCCGACGATGACACGCCGCTCATCGCCTCGCTTGCGCCCGATCGCACCTTCCTCGTCAGCGGCCTGTCGAAATCCGTCGCCGCCGGCGTGCGCGGCGGCTGGGTCGCCTGCCCGCCGCATTTTGCCCAGCGCATCAGGGTGACGCACAGGATGATCACCGGTGGCCTGCCCTTCATCCTGGCGGAAACCTGCGCACGTCTTGTCGAAAGCGGCACGGCGCACGAAATCCGCAAGCAGAGCGTCGAAGAACTCTCCCGGCGCGTCGGGCTCGCCCGCGAGCAACTGCAGGGCTTCGATTTCCAATCGCACCCGCACGCGCCCTTCCTCTGGCTGAAACTGCCGGAGCCGTGGATGTCCGGCACGTTCAAGAACGCCGCTTACCGCGATGGCGTGCTGGTCGATGACGAGGACGAATTCAAGGCGGCGCGCGGCGAGAAAATCTATCACCGCGTTCGCATCGGCTTCTCGTCGCCCAAGTCGCAACAGGAACTGGTCTCCGGCCTGATGATCCTGCGCCGGCTGCTGGAAAACGGCGGCTCCGCCTATGATGGTGAAATATGATGTGTTGCAAATACACGTCATAAATTAGAAAAACCGCCGGGGCCTATTCGCGGTGCTTTACCGACCGAACCTCCATGCTACCTCTTTGTTATTCCCGCCTGACGCGAATCAAAGGACAGCAAATGAGGGTCGACTTCGGAAGAATCGCGTTGCGTTTTTTGAGTAAGGCATCAGTGGCAGCGGTAGCCGGCACCTTGGCGGCAGGCTCGGCGAATGCCGGCGAGCAGATATTCGACGAACTGCGTTTCGGGCTCTCGACCTCGGTGCAATCCGGCCATTCCAGGGAAGACGGCGTCTTTCCCGAGATCACCGCTCTTTTCGATCCTTTCGGCTACGAGTCTTCAGTCGGCTGGCAGCAGCAGTTGTTGCACCCCCGTGTTCATCTCGGCACCTCGATCGGCACATCGGGCGAGGCCAGCCAATTCTTCACAGGCTTCACCTGGACGGTCAATTTCAACGAGAAGCTCTTTGCCGAAGCCGGCTTCGGCGGCGTCATCCACACCGGCGATCTCGAGGGCGATGATGACGGCCCGGAACTGGGCTGCCGCGTCCTCTTTCACGAATATGCAGGCGCCGGCTACCGTTTCACCCCGCATTGGAACGTGATGGCTCAGATTGCCCACTCCTCGCATGCCAATCTCTGCGACGGCCCGAACGACGGCATGACACGCGCCGGACTGCAGGTCGGCTACAAGTTCTGACCGATTGCCGCTTTGTGAAAAGAACCTGCCCGCCCTGTGAACTGACCGCCGAAGTTGGGTGTCCAACTTTGGGAGTCAGTTCACTGTGTTGACAGCGGGCTTTTTTCTGTCGCGCGCCGCCGCTACATACGCTAAAGACAGCGCAAAACGCGCCAGGGACTTTCCGCTCATGACCATTCCAAACACCATCCCGATCACGCCGGAACTCATTGCGGGCCATGGCCTGAAGCCGGACGAGTATCAGCGCATTCTGGATCTGATCGGCCGCGAACCGACCTTCACCGAGCTCGGCATCTTCTCGGCCATGTGGAACGAGCACTGCTCCTATAAATCCTCGAAGAAATGGCTGCGCACGCTGCCGACCAAAGGGCCGCGCGTCATCCAGGGCCCGGGCGAAAATGCCGGCGTCGTCGATATCGATGACGGCGATTGCGTCGTCTTCAAGATGGAGAGCCACAACCACCCCTCCTATATCGAGCCATACCAGGGGGCTGCGACCGGCGTCGGCGGCATCCTGCGCGATGTCTTCACCATGGGCGCGCGCCCGGTCGCCGCGATGAACGCCTTGCGCTTCGGCGACCCGGATCATCCGAAGACCCGCCACCTCGTTTCCGGTGTCGTCTCCGGCGTCGGCGGCTACGGCAATTCCTTTGGAGTGCCGACGGTCGGCGGCGAGGTCGAGTTCGATGCCCGCTATAACGGCAATATCCTTGTCAACGCCTTTGCAGCCGGCATCGCCAAATCCAACGCCATCTTCCTGTCCGAAGCCAAGGGCGTCGGCCTTCCGGTCGTCTATCTCGGCGCCAAGACCGGCCGCGACGGCGTCGGGGGCGCGACGATGGCCTCGGCCGAATTCGACGAATCGATCGAAGAAAAGCGCCCGACCGTGCAGGTCGGCGACCCCTTCACCGAAAAGTGCCTGCTCGAAGCCTGCCTCGAGCTGATGCAGACCGGCGCCGTCATCGCCATCCAGGATATGGGTGCGGCCGGGCTCACCTGCTCGGCCGTCGAAATGGGCGCCAAGGGCGATCTCGGCATCTTGCTCGAACTCGACAAGGTGCCGGTGCGTGAAGAGCGCATGACCGCCTATGAGATGATGCTGTCGGAAAGCCAGGAGCGTATGCTCATGGTGCTGCAGCCGGAGAAGGAACAGGAAGCCAAGGCGATCTTCGTGAAATGGGGCCTCGATTTCGCTGTCGTCGGAAAGACGACCGATGATCTGCGCTTCCGCGTCATGCATCAGGGCGAGGAAGTCGCCAACCTGCCGATCAAGGATCTCGGCGACCAGGCGCCGGAATATGATCGTCCCTGGCGCGAATCCGGCAAGCAGGCTCCGTTGCCCGCAAATCTCATCGCAGCCCCTCAGGATTACGGCCAGGCGCTGCTGCAACTCGTCGGCTCCGCCAACCAGTCGAGCCGCCGCTGGGTCTATGAGCAATATGACACGCTGATCCAGGGCAATTCGCTGCAGCTTCCGGGCGGCGATGCCGGCGTTGTGCGGGTCGACGGCCATCCGAGCAAGGCGCTCGCCTTCTCCTCCGACGTGACGCCGCGTTATGTCGAAGCCGATCCTTTCGAGGGCGGCAAGCAGGCGGTCGCCGAATGCTGGCGCAACATCACCGCAACCGGCGCCGAGCCGCTTGCCGCCACCGACAATCTGAATTTCGGCAATCCCGAAAAGCCCGAGATCATGGGCCAGTTCGTCCAGGCGGTGAAGGGCATCGGCGAGGCCTGCCGGGCGCTCGATTTCCCGATCGTCTCAGGCAACGTCTCGCTCTACAACGAGACCAACGGCGTCGCCATCCTGCCGACCCCGACGATTGCAGGCGTCGGCTTGCTGCCGGATTGGCGCAAGATGGCCCGTATCGGCGCCGCCAACGACGGCGACAAGGTGATCATGATCGGCGTCGACGGCAGCCACCTCGGCCAGTCGGTCTATCTGCGCGATGTGCTCGACAGTCGCGAAGGTCCCGCCCCCGAAGTGGATCTGTTTGCCGAACGCCGCAACGGCGATTTCGTCCGTTCCGTCATCCGCAACGGCCAGGCGACCGCCTGCCACGATATTTCCTCGGGCGGCCTTGCGGTCGCGCTCGCCGAAATGGTCATGGCATCGGACAAGGGTCTGGCGATCGATCTCGGCGAAGGCAAGGGTGCGCCGCATGCGCTGCTCTTCGGTGAGGATCAGGCGCGCTACGTGCTGACGATCCCGGCCGATGTCGCCGATTTCGTCTGCGCCAATGCCGAAGGTGCGGGCGTTCCGTTCCGCCGCCTTGGAACGGTCGGAGGGACGGCTCTTACCGTCGGCGATCTCATCTCGCTGCCGATTCAGCAATTGCGCGAAGCCCATGAATCGTGGTTCCCTGATTTCATGGAAGGCTGCGGCGAACTGGCCGCGGAATGATGCGCAAGGAGTAACGATCATGGCCATGAAACCCGGCGATATCGAAGACATGATCAAGGCTGGGATTCCCGGTGCAAAGGTGACGATCCGCGATCTGGCGGGCGACGGCGATCACTACGCCGCCGAAGTCGTCGCCGAAGCCTTCCGCGGCAAGAGCCGCGTGCAGCAGCACCAGATGGTCTACGAGGCGCTGAAGGGCAATATGGGCGGCGTCCTGCACGCGCTGGCGCTGCAGACCTCGGCGCCGGATTGACCGGCTGCCGTTGGTCGGTTGAAAGTTTGCGATGAACCGGCCCGGCAGGAAGACTTACTTTCTGCCGGGCTTTTTCGCCGACGCGCGGTGATTCCAACTCACCAAAGCGTGTGGACTTAATGGCGCGCTCTGTCTCAACTTCCCTCATTCCTGTGCTCGTCACAGGAATCCAGCAACCGCGCGTCGGCGCTGTGGATGACTCACCTGTTTCGAAGGAAAGAGTTTTCCGCGCCCAAGGACTTGGGCGCACTCGATTCCTGTGACGAGCACAGGAATGAGGAGTGCAGGGCAGCGGGCCTACCCTAAATCGAGCACTTCACGTGAGAACTGCTCTTACCTTCTGAAAAGGTTCGACGTGTCTCCCAGCATCTCGCTACCCGGATACCACAGCCCTCAGCCTGGCATCCTCTCAGCGTCTGGGCTGGCAAACACCAAGGCCGGCATCGGACCCGACGTCATCAGCGTAAAATCGAAGGGCGCCTTGAGATCGGGGCCCAGCACATATTGGCGGTGGACGCGCAGCTGGTCCTTGCGGATCCTGCGGTAGCGCTCGCGCGTCAGCATCTGCTTGACGCGAATCTGGATCATCTTTGCCGAAGGTGCATCCGCATGGCCGGCAACGGCGACGACCGGCACCTTGTAGAAATTGATCGAATCCGTCAGGCACTGCACGTCGAGCCAGGAAATCTCCGGACAGCGGGCGATCAAGCCGACGCGGGCGCGAAGCAGCGTCGCCGTCGACAGCAGCGCACATTGCAGGATGGCGCTGCCGAGGGTGGCGAACACCACGCGCTTGCCCTTGAAGATCTCCGGCTCCCTTTCCAGCAATATACCGATGACATGGGCGGCAACGCTCGATCCCATGCTGTGCGAGGAGATCACATATTCCTCCGCCTCCTCAGCCAGCGCCTTGCGCACGGCAGCGGCCCGATCTTCCAGCCAGCGGTTGAAATCGGCCCGGTCCATGCGGCCGAGCGCAACCGCCATTTTCCAATCGGCAAAAAGATGCAGCGTGTGAAAGCGTTCGGAAAACGGCAGGAAGGCGAAGATGAAGAAGCAGAGCGCGAGCGGCCCGCTCCAGAGCATGTGCCAGGGCGAAAAGCCGAGACTATAGGGCATGATGGCGATCTGCGCCGTTAACGCGATCGCCAGCGCCGTCAGCAGGAACGGAAAGAGGAAGAACAGTCCGAAGCGCCAGGCGTGGCGGAAATATCCGCGCATGCCGCCGTCCAGCACGATCTGGGCGCAACTGCGGAACCCCACGATGATCTGGCTCAGCGTATTACCGCTGCGCAGCCGGCCTACCAGCACGTCGTGATCGACCATGTGGATCCGGCTCTTCGTCTGCCACCCAGGGGAATCGGTCCCTGCCTCAGGCGACGCGCCGCCGGCTGCCTCGGGTGCCGCGTCGCCACCGCCCGTCGTGACCTCGAAACAGAGCGGATCGTTTCCCGCCGACGCACCCACGTCGATCGAATAGCCCCAGACGGCAGCGCTCTGTTTGGCAGAACGCTCGTAGCGCGCCCTGTGGGCGGCGCCATCGAGCGGCTCGAAGCCGGGGAAATGCACGACGACCCGCGTCTCGATGAGTTTCATTCCACCTTCCAGCCGGCCAAATGGCCGGCATGTTGCTGCGATCCGATTGCTCCGCCGCAAATATCGGCAAAAAAGCAGTCCTGGTCTCGAAGCCGTCTTGCTAACCGAACTCTTCCGGAATTCAATAGCAGGCATGTCGTTTCCACCACGAACGGAGGGGTTTTGTGGCCGATCTAGTCAAAGAATTGATATCAGGCGTCGTCGACAGCGTGCTGAAGGAAATCCTGAGGAAAACCACCAGCCGCGCCACGACGAAGCGCAAGAAGCGTAAGACGCGCAGTTCGTCGACGACGGCTGCAGCGCGCAAACCAGCCTCGACCGCCCGCAAGACGGCTGCGGCGACACGCAAGCCCGCCCGCAAACAGGTCAGCAAGCGCCGGACCGCCGCCGGCCGCAGCCGCCAGCGCCGCAGCTAGCTGGCAGTTGGTGCCTTTGCCGGCGCCGACCTTGCAGATTTTCATATCCCGCGCCGGCTCGATGCCGCGGCAACAAAAGTCGGCGCGCCTGTGCCGATGTCAAACGGATTGTCACGATGGAGCGCGGCGCATCTGCCTCCACAAGGTCTTTGGGGGCCCGGACCGATGAAACGCATTCTAAAAATCGTCCTCGCGGCGCTGGTTGCGATCTGTCTTATTGCCGTTGTCGGCATTTACGCCTTGTCGGAGATGCGCCTTTCCAGGACCTATGAGGTGGCGGCCGCGGATTTTACCGTCAAGACGACGCTGCCCGCTGAGGAAGCCGAACGCCGCGCCCGCACGCTGATGTGCGGCGGCTGTCATCACGATGCCGGCTACATCCTGCTCGACGAGCCGGGCGTCGGTCGCATCGTCGCGCCGAACCTGACCCGTCTGGCGCCTATGTACAACGACGCAGAACTCGTGCGTCTCATTCGCCACGGCGTCAAGAAGGACGGCACCGGCGCCGTCATCATGCCGGCTGGCAATTTCGCCAATATCACCGACGACGACATGGCAGCACTGATCGCCTGGCTGCGCAGCCTGAAACAGCTTCCCGACGCCGTGGCGGGAGGGACGCAATGGGGACCGCTCGGCCGAATGGGGCTGGCGCTCGACAAGATTCCCTTCGAGGCCGATCTGGTGCCCGCCGACCTAACCCCCGCCGCCACGCGCCCGGCCGATATCGGTGAATATGCCTTCAGAACCGACTGCAGTCATTGTCACAATCTCGATACGGCAAAGCAGTCCGAAGCTTTTCTCGCTCCGGCACTGAAGCCCTTGGCGCAATCCTATTCGGCTGCGGATTTCAAGACGCTGCTGCGGACCGGCAAGGGTGTCGGAGGACGCGATCTCGGCGTGATGACGCAGGTCTCGCAATGGGATTTCCGCTATTTCACGGATATCGAAATCGAACAGATTCAGGCCTATCTCACCCGGCAACCGTAACGCGACGGCAACAAAGCCGGAGTGGTCTGACCAAATTGTCTTTTTTTGATTGGGGCGGCTGGAATTCCTGCCGTCGCATGCTATCTAAAGGCAACGATTGAAACGGCGGGCCTTTAACCCGCCTGTTGAAAGGATCAGGTCCCATGAGCGGCATTCACGAATTCATCGACAACGAAATCAAGAGCAACGACGTCGTCCTCTTCATGAAGGGCACGCCGCAGTTTCCGCAGTGCGGTTTCTCCGGACAGGTCGTGCAGATTCTCGATTATATCGGTGTCGACTACAAAGGCGTCAACGTGCTCGCCGATTCGGAGATCCGCCAAGGGATCAAGGAATATTCCAACTGGCCGACGATCCCGCAGCTTTACATCAAGGGTGAGTTTGTCGGCGGCTGCGATATCGTCCGGGAAATGTTCCAGGCCGGTGAGCTGCAGCAGCATCTCCAGGAAAACGGCATCACCGTGCGCGGCGCCGCCTGACCGGTCACTGGGCGTCCGCCCGGTTTCCAAATCTGTAATCTTGAGACCGAGGCGCTGCGGCTAGCAGCGCCTTAGCCTGTTTATGGGAAATTCATTGTGACAGATTCATCACAAGCCGTGTCCGCGGGCCGCTTGCCCATGGGCAAGCGAGAATTTATCGCGCTCGCTGCCTTCCTGATGGCCGTCAACTCTCTGGCGATCGACATCATGCTGCCGGCTCTGCAGCAGATCGGTGCGAGCCTCGGCGTCGAGAGCGAAAATCATCGCCAGTTCGTTGTCTCAACCTATCTGCTCGGCTTCGGCTGCGCCCAGTTGTTCTACGGCCCGCTGTCTGACCGCTTCGGTCGCCGCACGCCGCTGTTGATCGGTCTCGTCATCTACATTCTCTCCGCCATCAGTATCGTCTTCGTCCCCTCCTTCGCAGGCTTGCTTGCCCTGCGCTTTGTCCAGGGCGTCGGTTCGGCGGCAACCCGCGTCATCACCGTCTCCATTGTCCGCGACATCTATGGCGGCCGGCAGATGGCCGAAGTCATGTCACTGATCATGATGGTCTTCATGATCGTGCCGGTGATTGCACCGGGCACCGGCCAGATCGTCATGTTCTTCGGCAACTGGCACCTGATCTTCCTCTTCATCGCCGCCATGGCGACCGTTATCGCCGTCTGGGCCTATCTTCGCCTGCCGGAAACCCTGCATCCCACCAATGTCCGCCCCTTCACCGCCCGCTCGATCTTCGGCGCTTTCAAGCTGGTGCTGACCAATCGCATCGCGCTTTGCTACACCATCGCCAGTACCTTCATCTTCGGCGCGCTGTTCGGCTTTATCAATTCGGCCCAGCAGGTCTATGTCGGCATCTACGATCTCGGCGTCTATTTCCCCTTCGCCTTTGCCGGCGTGGCGATCTTCATGTCGCTGTCGTCCTTTTTCAACTCACGCTTCGTCGGCAAGCTGGGCATGCGCCGCTTGTCGCACGGCTCGCTCATCGGTTTCATCACCATCAACACCATCTGGCTGATCGTCCAGATGGCGAGTTCCGAGCCGATGCCTTTCGCTCTGTTCATCTCCTTCTTCGGCCTTGCGATGTTCCAGTTCGGCTGGATCGGCTCGAACTTCAACTCGCTCGCCATGGAGCCGCTCGGCCATGTCGCCGGCACCGCCTCTTCCGTCCTCGGCTTCATGAGCACGGTCGGCGGCGCCCTCATCGGCGCTGGCATCGGCCAGGCTTTCGATGGCACTGCGCTGCCGATGGTCGCCGGTTATTTCATCGTGTCGATCATCGGACTGATCTTCGTGCTGATCGCCGAAAAGGGCCGCCTCTTCCAACAGCAGAATCCTGCCGTCTGAACGGCCGACCTCCTCCGCATCCAGGATTTCACCACATGACGCCGCCGCATAAGCCGCACCAGGAAAACCAGGGCTCCCGTCGCATCGGCATGGGTTTCGGCGAGTTCGTCGTCACCATCGCCATCATGACCGCCAGCATCGCCATGGCCATCGACAGCATGCTGCCGGCATTGCCCAATATCGGCCATTCCCTCGGCGTCACCAATACCAATGACGCGCAGCTGATCATCGGCGTGTTTTTTCTCGGCTTCGGCGTTTCGCAGATATTCTTCGGCAGCCTGTCGGATACGTTCGGCCGCCGCAACATCCTGCTCGGCGGCCTGGTTTGCTACGTGATCGGCATGTTTGCCGCCGCAGCAACCGGCAGCTTCGAAATGCTGCTCATCATGCGTTTCGTTCAGGGTGTGGGTGGTGCGGCGGTGCGCATCACCACGATGGCCATCGTCCGCGATTGTTTCGGCGGCCGCGAGATGGCCCGTGTCATGTCCTATGTCATGATCGTCTTCATGATCGTGCCGATCGTCGCCCCTTCCGTCGGACAGCTCATCATCCTTTATGCCAACTGGCACTGGATCTTCATCCTGCTCGGCGTCACCGCCACCATCCTGTTCGTCTGGGCCCTTCTGCGGCTAAAGGAATCGCTGCCGCCGGAAGAGCGCCTGCCGCTGTCGGTCGGTTCCGTCGTCGACGGCTTCAAGACCGTGCTTACCAACCGCATCACCTGCGGCTACATGATCGGCCTCACGATGTTCACAGGCGTCATCAGCGCCTATGTGATTTCGGTGCAGCAGGTTTTCGGCGAGGTCTATGGCCTCGGCGACTGGCTGCCGATCGCCTTTGCGGCGACCGCCGGCGGCATCGCCGTTGCCAATTTCGCTAACGGCTTCTTCGTCCGCAAATTCGGCATGCGCCGCATCTCGCACGCCGCTTTGCTAATCTTCACGGCGCTGTCGGCTGTCGGCTTCTTCATTTCGCTGGCCGCCAAACCGGACTTCGCCGTCGCCTACAGCATCTTCACCATCGTGCTGATGATGTTTGCCGTCATCGCCACCAATTTCACCGCCATCAGCCTTGAACCTATGGGCAATCTCGCCGGCACCGCCACCGCCGTCACCGGCTTCGTCTCGACAACATTCGGAGCCATTCTCGGCGGCCTGGTCGGCCAGATGTTCAACGGCACGGTCCAGCCCCTCTTCGGCGGCTTTGCGCTGTTCGGGGTGGTGACGATCGGCGCCACCCTCTGGGCTGAAAACGGCAAGCTCTTCACCCACCCGGGCGATAGCCCACAATTGGATCCGGGTGCCGCCCACTTCTGACGGTGACAACTATCTTAGGCAGTGCGCGAAAGGCATGACGATGAACGACCCGGTTCTGATCAGGCCTTACGCGCCAAGCGACGCGGACGCGACGATTGAGATCTTTTTGCGCGCCATCCGGGAGGTCTCGTCGAAAGACTATTCGCCTGCTCAGATCGAAGCTTGGGCAAAGGTCGAAGATCGCGGTCTTTGGGCGGAGCGAAGGATAAGCAGGCCAGCCTGGGTCGCGGAAATCGATGGAGTGCCGGTGGGCTTTTCCGATCTGACCGGCGACGGATGTCTGGACATGATGTTCGTCCACCCTGAGTTCCAGGGACTCGGAATAGCAAGCCTCCTCTTAAGCAGGGTGGAGGAGCAAGCTCTGAAGCTCGGCTTCAAGCGAATTTATACGGAAGCCAGCAGAACCGCCCGCCCGTTTTTCGAACGCAAGGGTTTCCGTGTGATAGCCAGGCAAACCGTCGAGAAACGTGGGCAAAGCCTGGAGAATTTCCTTATGGAAAAGCTCTACGCGGAATAGGGTGAGGCACCGATACGCGTCATCGAACGAAGCCGGCAGTCCCCGTCGCAGGCTGCCTCAGCAAAATCAGCGTCCTGCGGCCGGTTGCACGCCTTCAGACCGTAACGACCTCACGGCGCAGCAGCTCCCATGAGGCCTTGTCGGGCGCAACCAGCAGCCCGCCATCGAGATGGTGCGGCAGGTACGGAGAACCGTCGAAACGCGCGACATAGGCGCCGGCCTCCTGCGAGATCAGCGTGCCGGCCAGATGATCCCAGGGCATCAGCTTGTTGTATATGAGGTAATGCACATGGCCGCCCGCAAGGGTGCGGTATTCATGGGCCGCACAGCGGTAGTTGGTGAGAAAACGCACCTTGGCGAGATTGTTGAGGATCTCGGCCCGCTTCTCCTGCGGCAGGTAGCCTGTCGAGGCCATGCCGACCATCTGGTCGAGCGCGACAGGCTCTGCCGCGCGCAGCCGCCGTGCTTCGCCATCCGGCCGCCGCAGCCAGGCGCCGGCGCCTTTTTCCGCCATCACCCAGTCATCCCCCATCGGATCGTAGATGATGCCGGCAATCGTCTCGCCACCTGAAATGACTGAGGCCATGACGCCGAAGGCCGGGATGCCGGCGGCGAAATTGAACGTGCCGTCGACTGGGTCGACGATGATGGCGAGATCTGCATCTGCGAGCCTGCCGAGCAATGCGGGCTCGGCTGCGACCGATTCTTCGCCGAGGAACAGCGCCTGCGGCCAGAGCCGCTCCGCTTCCGCCTTGATCATCCGCTCGGCCTGCTCATCGGCCTCGGTGACGAGATCGGTCGCCTCGCTCTTGGCGCGCACCTCGTCCTGGCCGAGTCGGCGGAAGCGCGGCAGGATTTCCGTCTTCGCCGCGCGGCGCAACAGGTCGGCAAGAACGGTCACGTCGACAGTCGCAGTCATGTCAAATCCTTTCGGTCCGGCCTCTTAGTGAGGAGCTAAATCAGATGCCGATGATCTCGCGGCGGATCAGCTGCCAGCTTTCCCTGTCGGGTGCGGAGATGATGCCGCCCGTCGTCTCACCGGGGCGATAAGGCGTGCCGTCGAATTTCGCCGTATGGCCACCCGCCTCCTGATGTGCGAGCACGCCAGCCAGGTGATCCCAGGGCATCAGCTTCGCATGGCCGATGAAATGCAGCTTGCCGGAGGCGACCATCCAATATTCATAGGCCGAGCAGTTGAAAGCGAAGGTCATTTTGATCTTCGCCATGTTGGCTGCGATGCGCGAGCGATCCGGGTCATCCATATGACCCCAAGAGATGCCGCCGACCATCTGGCTCAAGGAGGCGGGCTCCGCCACCCTCAGTCTGGTCGATTGCCCGTCCTGCCGCGTCAGGAAGGCGCCCGCTCCCTTGATCGCCGTCACTGTATCGCCAAGGACGGGATCATGAATGATGCCGGCGACCGTCTCGCCCCTGATGGTGACCGCCAGCATCGTCCCGAAGACCGGAAGTCCGGCGGCGAAATTGAAGGTGCCGTCCACAGGATCGATGACGAAGGCGAGCTCGGCATCGGCAAGGGCCGGCACGACGGACCGGTCGGCGTCATAGGCTTCCTCGCCGACGACGAGGGCTGCGGGAAAGCGCTCTTTCAGCGCCGCGGTAATCCTGTGTTCGGCGAGCAAATCCGCCTGCGTCACCACGTCGATTGCCGAGGTCTTTTCCGAAACGTCGGCAGTGCCGAGATTGCGGAAACGCGGCAAGATTTCCACGCGCGCCGCCTCCTTCACGCAATCGCCGAGAAAGAGAATATCCTGATCTGCAATGGTCATGCGAATTCCTGCGCTTCATCCAATAGCCAGCTGCTTAGCCGGACTTTCATGAAGGATCGGTGACACCAAGGGTGGAAAAGTCGAAGAGTTTCGGATCGAGCAGATGCGACGGGTTCACATGCGAAAGCGCCCGCAGCATCGTGTCCTTGCGCCCCGGCATGCGCCGCTCGATATCGGCAAGCATATCCTTCATTGCATTGCGCTGCAGCCCATCCTGCGAGCCGCAGAGATCGCAGGGAATGATCGGAAACTGCATGGCAACGGCGAACTTAGCGAGGTCGTCCTCGGCAGCATAGGCAAGCGGGCGAAGCACCATAAGGTCGCCCTCATCGTTCAAAAGCTTCGCCGGCATGGAGGCTAGCCGTCCGCCGTGGAAGAAGTTCATGAAGAAGGTTTCGAGAATGTCCTCGCGGTGGTGGCCAAGCACCAGCGCATCGCAGCCCTCTTCCCGGGCGACGCGATAGAGATTGCCGCGCCGCAGCCGCGAACAGAGCGAGCAATAGGTCGCACCTTCCGGCACCTTCTCCTTCACGATCGAATAGGTATCCCGATACTCGATGCGGTGCTGCACGCCGATGCTTGTAAGATAATCCGGCAGCACATGTTTGGGAAAGTTCGGCTGGCCCTGATCGAGATTGCAGGCAATGAGTTCGACCGGCAGCAGCCCGCGCCATTGCAGGTCGAGCAGCAGCGCCAGCAGCCCGTAGGAATCCTTGCCGCCGGAAAGGCCGACCAGCCAGCGCTTCTGTCCCTTCAGCATATCGAAATCGTCGAAGGCCTGGCGCACCTGCCTGAGCAGCCGCTTGCGCAGCTTGTTGAAGGAGACCGAGTGCGGCGCATCGGCAAACAGCGCATGGCCGACGCTGCCGTTGGCTTCGCCGTTTTCCAGATCATTCGCAATATTGGCTGCGATATTCATTGCGTCGTCCCATCGAGGTCTGTCTGCCTTAGCAGAAACGAGTTCGCCAACACAGCGTCAATCGCCGAAAACCGACCAGCCGGTACGCGCCGCCAGCATTTCCAGCGCTACGGCGCCGAGCTGCGAGTTGCCGACCTTGTTCAAGCCCGGCGACCAGACAGCGATCGAGGCAATGCCCGGCGCAACCGCGAAGATGCCGCCGCCCACACCGCTCTTGCCGGGCAGGCCGACATGATAGGCGAAATCGCCTGAGCCGTCGTAATGGCCGCAGGTCAGCATCAGCGCATTGATGCGCCGCGCCCGCTTCGGAGACACGACGGAATGGCCGGTCATCGGATTGCTGCCGCGCGCTGCGAGGAACAGCCCGGCGCGGGCCAGCTGTTCGCAGCTCATCGACAGCGCGCATTGATGAAAATAGACGCCGAGCACGTGGTCGACCGGGTGATCGAGATTGCGGTAGGCGCGCATGAAGTTGGCAAGCGCGACATTCCGATATCCCGTCTGCGTTTCCGAACGCGCCACCTTGTCGTCGATGGTGATCGATTCGTCATCGGCGAGATAACGCACGAAGCGCAACAATTCGCCGATCGCTTCACGCGGCGCGTGGCCGGCCATGACGACATCGCTGACGGCGATCGCGCCGGCATTGATGAAGGGATTGCGCGGGATGCCGCTCTCATGCTCGAGCTGGACGATGGAATTGAACGCCGATCCTGACGGTTCTCGCCCGACGCGCTTCCAAAGACCCTCGCCGACCTTGCCGAGCGCCAAGGTCAGCATGAAGACCTTGGAGATGCTCTGGATCGAGAAGGCAATGTCCGCATCGCCGACACGGTAGACCTTGCCGTCGACGGTGACGATCGCCATGCCGAACTGCCGTGGATCGACCTTGGCAAGCTCGGGAATATAGTCGGCGACCTTACCCTCGCCGATGCGCGGCAGGATATCGGTATGGATACTATCGAGGATTGCCTGCAGATCCGCCATCGCTTCTCTCCGGATAACAAAAAAGCCGCCCGAAAGAGCGGCTTTTCCATAAGCGAAAACGCCTGGTTCTTATTAACGCGAATAGAATTCGACGACCAGATGCGGTTCCATGACGACCGGGAACGGAACGTCGCTGAGCGTCGGGACGCGGCCGAAAGTAGCGACCATCTTGTTGTGATCGACTTCGATATAATCAGGAACGTCGCGCTCAGCGAGGCTGACGGCTTCCAGAACGGTCACCAGCTGCTTCGACTTCTCGCGAACTTCGATAACGTCGCCAGCCTTGCAGCGGTAAGAACCGATGTTGACGCGCACGCCGTTGACGGTGACGTGGCCATGGTTGACGAACTGACGGGCAGCAAAGACCGTCGGAACGAACTTGGCGCGATAGACGATCGCGTCGAGGCGCGATTCCAGCAGGCCGATCAGGTTTTCAGACGTGTCGCCCTTGCGGCGGTCGGCTTCAGCGAAGATCGCGCGGAACTGCTTTTCGCGCAGGTCGCCGTAGTAGCCCTTGAGCTTCTGCTTGGCGCGCAGCTGCACACCGAAGTCCGAAAGCTTGCCCTTGCGGCGCTGGCCGTGCTGGCCCGGGCCATATTCGCGGCGGTTCACCGGGGACTTCGGACGGCCCCAGATGTTTTCGCCCATACGGCGGTCAATTTTGTACTTGGACGATTCGCGCTTGCTCATCGTATTTCCTTTCAAAGGTTTATGCCGGTTTGTTGCCAAACCGCGCAAAGGAAACACGCCCTCCTCTGATCTCTGCCGAGATCTGACAGGATGTTCCGGTTACGCGAACAGAAACGATCCACGGGACATGTCAAATGAAACACCGGACATTGCTGCCCGGTGCTTGGCGCGGTCTTTAGAGGCCCGTCATGAAAATGTCAACTGCGCCAAAGCCCGAAAGCGCCACTATTCCGCAGCCAGCGGCTGATCACCCGTATCGGGCGCATTCGCGTCGCCCGGCGCGGTCTGGCAATTCATGTCGGGGAATGCCACGATGCGTTTGCCGGAGAAATCCGTGTGGACGACGACGATCCCCTGCTCCTCGAAATAACCGAGCAGGCGCCGCGCGCGCCGCGCCGAGTGGGTGCCATAGGCGCGGGCGATGCGGGCGTCCGACGGGCACGGCTCACCGCAGGCCGCAGCCTTGGCGAGCATCAGGAACACACCCTGCAGGTCGTCGGTAACGCCAGATGACAGCGACAGCGCCGTCGCCCACTCGTCGGTCGCCGCTGTCGCGGTATCGACACCGGAGCGGGAGATCGCCACACGCCGTCGAAAATCCGGCAGCGCGATCGGCGGTCCCGGCACGCGGCGCATGCGCAGCCGCACGAGAAAGTCCTGGTAGAGTACCGAATCGGTACGGAAGGCGGAGGTGGGATCGTCGAGGATTTCGGCAAGCACGCCTGCGAGGCGCTCTTCCCGCTCCTCGGCGGAGACCTCCATCTGGCTCGCCCTCGCCTCGACAGATGCGGGTGACGCCGCCGGCGTCGAGCGTGAGAGCTCCGCCAGTATATCGGTGGTCGGCCGCGGCGCCGGCGGCGCGCGGCGCACGAGCGGACGCTGGAATTCTTCCGGATCGGGCGTGAAGATCAGATCCTCGACATCCTGCGGCGCATCCGGCAGCGGCATCAGCTTCGGGCTGGAGGAGCGCGCTGAGGTTTCCACCGCGCCGATCTGGATTGGAAGCGGCCGACGCGACAGCGCCGGGCCGAGGGCGACGAAATTGCCGCGCTTCAGGTCTCTAAACATCTCCGCCTGGCGCCGGTCCATGCCGAGCAGGTCGGCAGCGCGCGCCATGTCGATATCGAGGAAGGTACGGCCCATCAGGAAGTTCGAGGCCTCGGCCGCGACGTTCTTGGCGAGTTTGGCGAGACGCTGCGTGGCAATGACGCCGGCAAGCCCGCGCTTGCGGCCGCGGCACATCAGATTGGTCATCGCGCCCAGCGACATCTTGCGCGCATCTTCCGAGACGTCGCCACCGACGGACGGCGCAAACATCTGCGCTTCATCGACGACGACAAGAACGGGATACCAGTATTCGCGGTCGGCATCGAACATGCCGTTGAGGAAGGCGGCAGCGGCACGCATCTGCTGCTCGATGTCGAGTCCTTCCAGCGTCAGCACGCAGGAAACGCGATGCTGGCGAATGCGGTTGGCAATACCAGCCAACTCCGCCTCGGTGCGTTCGCCGTCGACGACGATATGGCCGAACCTGTCGCTGAGGGTGACGAAATCACCCTCGGGATCGATGATGACCTGCTGCACCCATTGCGCCGATTGCTCGAGCAGACGGCGCAAGAGATGCGACTTCCCCGATCCGGAATTACCCTGCACGAGCAGACGGGTCGCCAGCAGCTCCTCGATATCGAGCGTCGCCGGGCTGCCGGACGCCAATCCCATATCGATGCCAACTTGCAATGCCGATCCTCGCGACGAAGAGACTCACATGAACGAAACGCCATTCTTCCGAAACGGCAACGCCCCGTCTATCAAAGAATCTGCTGATGTTCAGGGCCGGATTTTGCCAACCCACAGGACAATTCCCTCAAGCCCTCAGGCCGAATCCCTGCATCAGCCGCCGCGTCGCGAAATCCTGCTGGCCTGAGGTAAACACGGCGAAGTCGAAATTGTCGGGATGCACGGCATCGGCAACCAGCGGAACCAGCGTGCGGGCGCGCCGTGCGATTGCTTCGGCCGGATCGAGCCAATCGACCGGCCACGGGGCAATCCGCCGGAACAGATTGGCCATGAAGGGATAATGGGTGCAGGCCAGCACGACGATATCGGTCTTCTGGCCGTCCCTCTCGACGAAACACTGGTCGATTTCGGCAAGCACGGCGTCATCGGAGACGGCGTCGCCGCGGATATAGGCTTCGGCCATGCGCGCGAGGTTCTCAGAGCCGACGAGGCGGACATGGCATTGCTGCGCGAAGGATTGGATGAGATCGCGCGTATAGGCCCGCCTGACCGTGCCGGGCGTCGCGAGCACCGAGACCAGACCTGAGCGCGTGCGCTCCGCCGCCGGCTTGATCGCCGGCACGGTGCCGACAAAGGTCATCTGGGGAAAGGCGGCGCGCAGGTCGGCGCCGACCAGAGTGAAGGCGGTATTGCAGGCGATGATGCACACTTCAGGGTCATAATCCGCCAGCAGCTTGGCGAAGAGCCCGATAACCCGCTCCTTCAGCGCCTGTTCCTCCCAGCCGCCATAGGGAAAACCAGCATCGTCGGCGACATAGATGAAGCCGCGCTCCGGCATCAAGACGCGCGCCTCGCGCAAGACGGTCAGCCCGCCGATGCCGGAATCAAAGAGAAGGATAGGTTTCAGCTCACGCGTCGTCGCTGTCATCTGGCGGTGTTTCCTTGGCCGGTGTCGGGAACCTGCCGCCGCGCGGGCTCTTGCGCGAGAAGCGGTCGAGAGATGAGATGACGCCGCGCAACACGCTGATTTCCTGCTCCGTGAAAGCCCGGCGGGATAGAACTGCACGCAGATTGTCGACCATTTTGGGCTTTTTCCCGGCAGGATGGAAATAACCTCGCGCATCGAGCGCCTCTTCCAGCTGATCGAACAGGCCGAACAACTGCTCCTTGGTCGAGGGTGTCTGCCCGATTGCCTGGAAGGGCACGGCGCCAATATCCTCCATGCCGGATTTCATCCATTCATAGGACATCAGCAGCACGGCCTGGGCGATATTCAGCGAGGCAAAGGCCGGATTGACGGGAAAGGTGACGATCTCGTCGGCCAGCGCCACTTCCTCGTTGGTCAACCCCCAGCGCTCGCGCCCGAAGAGAATGCCGGTGCCCTCGCCCGCACGGAATTTCGCCCTCAGCATCTCGGCGGCGATGACCGGGGAGCGCACCGGCTTATAACCGTCGCGCTCGCGTGCCGTCGTCGCATAGACGAAGTTGAGATCGGCGACCGCCTGCTCCAGCGTGTCGTAGACCTTCGTTGCCGCGATCACATGATCGGCCTTGGAGGCGGTCGCCAGCGCCTTTTCGTTCGGCCAGCCGTCACGCGGATTGACGAGGCGCAGTTCTGCCAAGCCGAAATTCGCCATGGCGCGCGCCACCATGCCGATATTCTCGCCCATCTGCGGCTCGACCAGAATGACGGCCGGCCCCTCGGCCAGAAGTTGACGCTCGCTGTTCGTGCCTGCCATGGTCTTATCCTTGTTTCGAGCGCGCAATAGCCTCGCCCGTCGCAAACGGCAAGACGTCGGCCTGCGGATAGAGCCTTTCCAGCGCCGAACCGATCATTTCGAGCCCGAGCCTGGCGCCCTCGCGCGACAGCGGCAGGTGTCGTCCTGTCGTCCGCGATGCCTTGCGCTTGATCAGGAAGCAGCTGGATCCGCGCGGGGCAGCATCGTCGATCAGCGCCAGATCCGCCGCAATCAGCCCTTTCAGAGTGTCGGCGGCCGGCGCTTGATAATTCTTTGCCAGGATACGCGCCCAATAGGTGCAGGACAGGAAGATCGCCAGCGTCTGGCGGATCTGGCCCGGCCGCGTCACCACCGACCACGACGAGCCGAGCGGCCGCGCCGCCACCGTCACGTCGCGGTAGCAGGCATCGATCTTCTGTGACAGCGCCATCAGCTCGAAACCGCTCTTACCCTCGCTAAGCGCCCCGAGCAGGTCGCGCAGCGCCTGGAACCAGCGGGCAAGCGCGGAATCGAGCGCGCCACGCGTGCGTGTCGGAAAGACGATGAAGGCGACCGCCGTTCCGGCCGCAGCCCCAATCATGGTCTCGCCGATGCGCAGCTTCAACAGATCGAGCGTCAGCACGCCCGTCATGCCGTAGACCAGGCAGAGCACGATCGAGATGAAGAAGGTCATCGTCGCATAGGAAACCTGCAGGAAATAGAAGGCGAGGAAGATACAGACGGCGGCAACCGGAATGGCAATATCGGGCTCGCCTGAAATCAGCGTTGCCAGCACAAGGCCGATGGCAATCCCGAACACGGTGCCGAGCGAGCGCGACAGCGCCCTCATCGCAGTGTCGCCGCGCGAATTGGTGTTGGTAAAGACGAGGAAGGAAGCAAGCACCGCCCAGAACCAGCGTTCGCGTGACAAGAGCAGGCCGAAGCTCATGGCGATCGCCGACGCGATGGTGATCTGCAGTGCCGAACGCAGCAGAGGATTGGCGAAAGAAAAGTCGATCGCCTGGGATTGCGCCGTATCCTTGATCGCGTCGATCTCGGAGAAACCGGAGGCCTGCCCCTCGCCGATCGCCTGCGTCAACTGCTGCCGCGCCTCGCCGAGCCAGAGAAGGGCCCGCAGGGTTTCTCCCTGCGGCTGATCCCTGATGGCGTCGGCCATCCCTTCAAATCTTGCAACTTCCGCCGTATCCCCCTCGATAACGGCATGGACGAGCGCAAAAGGCGGCGGGCTCTGGAAGCTCAGCACGATCGCGCTCTCGGCGGCAAGATGAGCGTCGAAAAGCCGGATCGCCAGTTCGGCGGCTGGGTCGGCGGCGCCGTCGAAAACACCGGCCGGCGGGCGCGGGATGAAGGTCTCCGCCATCAGCACCACTTCCTTCAGCCGGTCTTCCAGCTGGCGCAGTTCCTGCCGGTCGGCTTCGCCGATCTCGGCGCCGCCGGCGATGGCGGCGAGCTTGAAGAGGATCTGGTTGATCCGACCCCTGACGCTTTCGAGCGAACGCAACAGATCGCGCCGCCAATCGTCGGGCAGCAGAACCGCCCTGACCAGATGGCCGACGAGCACCGCGACGACAGGGCCGATCGCCACTTCAGGCAGCTCGGCAAGCGGAGGCCGGAAATAGGCGCCCATGAAATAGGAGGTGAAGGCGAACATGCCGATGGCAAAACCGCGCGGCCCGAACACCCGTCCCGCCGATGCGAGCGCGATCACCACCAGGAAGACGAGATCGGAGAGAAAGCGGCGATCCTCGAGCCCCGCGGCAATGCCGACGACGGCGAGGCTTGCCACACAGCCGAAGAGCCGCGTCACCAACTGGCGGGAATTGCCCTTGTCGCGCACCGCCACGCCGCCTTCGATCGACAGCACAATGCCGAGGCCAAAGGCCGCGGTCGGCAACGACAGGATGAGCATGTGGATGGCAAGAAGGACCAAAAAGGAGAAAACGATCGTCAGCGTCACCCGCAGGGCCATGCGCAGACGCGAAAGCGCCGGATCATTGGCAAGCAGCCAGTCGCGAGCCTGAAAACCGGAAAACAAATGCAGGCCTCCTCATGCCGCGGAAGGATCGACAGATAATGCCATGCCGGGCGAAGCAAATCGCCCGCGATCGAATCTCGACGCTCGCGACTGTCGCGCGCCTATTGGCCCTTGGCAATCAGCGCCATCGTCGCCTTCAGGGAATCGCGGCCCTGCGTTTCGATATTCTCGGTGACGATATCATCGATGACGGCTTGGCCAGCCTCCTCGACCACCTCGAAGCGAACGGTTGTGTAGTCCTTGGCGTCAGGAGTGTCCGCGCAGGCGGATTTCTTGAAGCGCACCGTGACCTCGGTCGTCCCGTTGACCGGGGGCGCAGCCGCCATCGTCAGATCCTCCAGCGGGCATGCATCCTGGCCGTTGACGATGACATCGTAATCGAAGGGCGATATGCCGTCGTCGTCGTCGCCGGCGGGAAATTGCGCGGCCGCCTGATATTTTGCGATGAAGTCCTTGCTGTAGAGTTGGTCGAGCCGGCTCGCATCGAAGATGTCGGTCCAGTCGCTATTGTTGTCGGCCCAGTTGCTCCTGGTTGCGTCCATGATCTCCTTCACGGGAGCCGTGGCATCGGCCGCGTGGGCGGCGCCTGAAAAGGCGATAAGGCTTGCGATAACAACGGCGATTGTCTTCATGATCGAATGTTCCGGGGCGGGCAAATCAACGCGGACACTAGCCAGATTTCAGCGCTTGGCAATGCCGGCAAAAACGCATTGTGAAACCCGTTGCAGCTTTGCGTTCCCGGTTCACAGTGCTATAGCGCTCCTCATCAGGTCACCCACCCGGGACGCTTGTCCCCTTCAAGCTCGAACGAGGCAGATACATGAACAAGATCAAGGTCGCCAATCCCGTCGCCGATCTCGACGGCGATGAAATGACGCGCATCATCTGGCAGCTCATCAAGGATAAGCTGATCCATCCGTATCTCGACCTCGATATCGACTATTTCGACCTCTCCGTCGAAAACCGCGACGCCACCAACGACCAGGTGACCGTCGACGCCGCCAATGCCATCAAGAAGTACGGCGTCGGCATCAAGTGCGCGACGATCACGCCGGATGAGGCCCGCGTCAAGGAATTCAACCTCAAGGAAATGTGGAAGAGCCCGAACGGCACGATCCGCAACATCCTCGGCGGCGTCATCTTCCGCGAGCCGATCATCTGCAAGAACGTGCCGCGCCTGGTTCCCGGCTGGACCCAGCCGATCGTCGTCGGCCGCCACGCCTTCGGCGACCAGTACCGCGCCACCGACTTCAAGTTCCCCGGCAAGGGCAAGCTGACGATCAAGTTCGTCGGCGAAGACGGCACCGTCATCGAGAAGGAAGTCTTCAACGCGCCGGGCGCCGGCGTCGCCATGGCCATGTACAACCTCGATGAATCGATCCGCGAATTCGCCCGCGCCTCGATGATGTACGGCCTGATGCGCAAATGGCCGGTCTACCTGTCGACCAAGAACACCATCCTCAAAGCCTATGACGGCCGCTTCAAGGACATCTTCGAGGAAGTCTACGAGACAGAATTCAAGGATCAGTTCAAGGAAGCCGGCATCACCTATGAACACCGTCTGATCGACGACATGGTCGCCTCGGCGCTCAAGTGGTCGGGCGGTTATGTCTGGGCCTGCAAGAACTATGACGGCGACGTCCAGTCTGACACGGTTGCCCAGGGCTTCGGCTCGCTCGGCCTGATGACCTCGGTGCTGCTGACGCCGGATGGCAAGACGGTGGAAGCCGAAGCCGCCCACGGCACGGTTACCCGCCATTACCGCCAGCACCAGAAGGGCCAGGAAACCTCGACGAACTCGATCGCCTCGATCTTCGCCTGGACCCGCGGCCTCGCCCATCGCGCCAAGCTCGACGACAACGCCGAGCTTGGCCGCTTCGCTTCGACGCTCGAAAAGGTCTGCGTCGATACCGTCGAATCCGGCTTCATGACCAAGGACCTGGCGCTCTTGATCGGCCCCGACCAGCCGTGGCTGTCGACCACCGCCTTCCTCGACAAGATCGACCAGAACCTGCAGAAGGCGATGGCGTAAGCCTCCTCTTTCGGGATAGCATCGAAACGGCGGGGATTTCCCCGCCGTTTTCATTTTGGGAGAACAGCTGATGACGGCGACCGTACGCCCGCTGGAACCATCCGACCGCGCCGCTTGGGAAACCCTGTGGGAGGCGTATCAGCGCTTCTACGAAGTGGTCATCCCACCCGAAACCACCGATCTCACCTGGGGCCGCTTCCACGATGCCAGCGAACCGATGCATGCGCTCGGCGCCTTCGATGGAGACGGCCGCCTCGTCGGCATCGTCCATGCCATCTTTCACCGCTCCTGCTGGCTGCCGCAATGGACGTGCTACCTGCAGGATCTCTATGTCGAAAACAGCCAGCGCGGGCTCGGTACCGGCGCCGCGCTGATCGATGCGGTCGCCGATCTTGCCCGTCAAAACGGCGCAGGCAGGCTTTATTGGATGACGCATGAAACGAATGCCACGGCGAGGCGGCTCTACGACAAGATCGCCGAGCGCTCAGGCTTCATCCAGTACCGCAAGGCTCTTTGAAGATCGGGGGTTGCACAAAGACCTCCCCGCGCTATTGATTCCGAGCGACGCAACAGGAGGAGGATGTCATGACCGAAGAATTGGTATTCTACACGAACCCGATGTCACGCGGCCGCATCGCGCGCTGGATGCTGGAGGAAATCGGTCAGCCCTATCGCACCGAACTCCTGACCTTCGGCGAACGCATGAAGGCGCCGGAATATCTGCGCATCAACCCGATGGGCAAGGTTCCGGCGATCCGCCATGGCAACACCGTCGTCACTGAATGCGCGGCGATCTGTGCCTATCTCGCCGAGACCTTCCCCGAAAAAGGTTTGGCCCCCAAGCAGGAAGAGCGCGCCCGCTACTACCGCTGGATGTTCTTTGCCGCCGGCCCGCTGGAATCGGCGGTGACGATGAAGGCGCTCGGCTTCGAAATTCCAGCAGAACGCCTCCGCATGGCCGGCTGCGGCGGTTTCGGCGACGTCATGAACACACTCGAAATGGCCGTCTCCGGCTCGACCTACGTCGCCGGCGAGCGCTTCACCGCCGCCGACGTCTATGTCGGCTCGCATATCGGCTGGGGTCTCGGCTTCGGCAGCATCGAAAAGCGCCAGGCCTTCGTCGATTACTTCGGCCGCATCAGCGAACGTGAGCCCTATAAGCGCGCCAATACGCTGGATGATGAGGCCGGCAAGACGATGCAGGCCGCCTGATCGTCATCGCCGCGCCCCTTACTTGGCCGCGCCGGGATGTCAGCCCTCAGGCAAGCGGCATATGGATATCCGTCATCAGCTCGGTCGGCGGCACGTCGCGCGGGTTGTTGAGATATTCCTCGAACATGACGCTGTCCTTCAGTTGCCGCCCGGATTTCGGCAGCCACTCCGCATAGAGCCACTGGTAGGCCTTGTGCATGTCGGCATAGGGGCCTTTATGGCGCAGCACGGCGTAGTCGCCGCCGTCGATCGTGCGCCGCTCGAACGGCGCTTCGGCCGACCCCGCGGAAACGCCGGTGACGCAGGCGATCGAGCGCAGCTGTTCGGCCGGCACGATATCAGGATCGTCGAGATAGACACCGATCATCCGCATGTCGGGCCTGGCGAGACCACGCGCGTAAAGCGTGCCGAACAATGTTTCGAAGGCTTTGCCGATCTCCATATAGGAGCCGGCATGGGCGACACCGATCAGTTCGGTGGGTGCGATCTCACGTATGGTAACGTCGAACATGGCTTTGATCTTTCCGTTAGGTGAGGGTTGGAAGGCTGTGTGGCTTCCCTCTTTCCGATAGCGTGCCGGCGGCATGCCGTAGACCGACTTGAAAATGCGGTTGAAGGATTGGAGATTGGGATAGCCTGATCGCTTCGCAATCTCACGGACGGCAAGCTCCGTGCGGACGATTTCGCCCGCCGCGCGATGCAGCCGCAGCCGCTTGACGGTGGCCGCCAGCGTCTCGCCGTAAATCGCCCGATAGATCCTGTGCCAGTGATAGCTGGACATGCAGGCGATCTCGGCCAGGCGCGCCATATCCAGCTCCTCGTCGAGGTGGTCGTGAATATAAGCCGAAACCCGTCTCAGACGGGTTTCATAAAGTGCCCATGCCGTTTCCCCGTTCATGTCAAACCTCCTGCAAATCGATCGGATGCAACAAAGCATAGCCCGATTTGACAAATCCTGCGGACTTGCCGGCTCCGGAGCGCCAAAGTTCAAGAGAGCCTTATCCTTGCTGACGTGCCGAGCAGGTGCCTCGAAGGACGAGGCGGGTACACCGGCATCACGCCAACGTCCCTCATTCCTGTGCTCGTCACAGGATTCCATTCACGGCGCGTCCGCGCCGTGAATGAATCAGTACCGAAAGAAAAAAGATCTTTCGCGCCCAATGACTTGGGCGCACTGGATTCGTGTGACAAGCACAGGAATGAGGGAGGAGAGCCGACGTAACCCGGCAGCTTAGCCCGCGAGTGCTACGGCCACCGCTTCGATCGCCTCGTCGGCCTTCGAGCCGTCGGGGCCGCCGGCCTGGGCCATGTCGGGGCGGCCGCCGCCGCCCTTGCCGCCGAGGGCGGCCGAGGCGACGCGCACCAGATCGACAGCACTGAAACGATCCACGAGATCCGGCGTCACGGCGACGACCGCACTCGCCTTGCCGTCGTCGGAGACGCCGATCAGCGTCACGACGCCGGAGCCGATGCTGGTCTTGCCGTCATCGGCAAGCCCTTTGAGGTCCTTGGGATCGACGCCCGATATCGACTTGCCGAGGAACTTGACGCCGGCGACTTCGCGCACGGCATCGGCCGAGCCGCCCTGCCCGCCGCCCATGGCAAGTTTGCGCTTGGCGTCGGCCAGTTCCCTTTCGAGCTTGCGGCGCTCGTCCATCAACGCTTCGACACGCGACAGAACCTCCGAAGGCTGAACCTTCAGCGAGGCAGCCAGCGTCTTCACGCGATCGTCCTGCTCAGCCAGATATTCGCGCGCCGATTCACCGGTCAGCGCTTCGATGCGGCGAACCCCGGCGCCGACGGCACTTTCGCCGAGAACGCGGATCAGGCCGATCTGACCGGTGGCCGACACATGCGTGCCGCCACAAAGCTCGACCGAGTAAGGCTTGTTGCTCTTTGCGCCATGAACGCCTGTGCCCATCGAGACGACCCGCACTTCATCGCCGTACTTCTCGCCGAAGAGCGCCATGGCGCCTTCCTCGATGGCGTCGTCGACGCTCATCAGCCGGGTCGTGACAGGAGAATTCTGCAGCACGATCTCGTTGGCCATATCCTCGACGATCTTCAGCTCCTCGGTCGACATCGGCTTCGGATGCGACACGTCGAAACGCAGGCGCTCGGGCGCGACCAGCGAACCCTTCTGGGCAACATGGGTGCCGAGCACTTCGCGCAGCGCCTCGTGCAGCAGGTGTGTTGCCGAGTGGTTGGCGCGCAGCCGCGAACGGCGGGCGTGATCGACGGTGAGAACAACCGCATCGCCGCTCTTGAATGCGCCTTCGACAACGACGCCGGAATGCACGAAGAGGCCTTCGCCCTTCTTCTGCGTGTCCGATATCTCTATTCTGCCGTGGTCGGACGAAATGATGCCGGTATCGCCCATCTGACCGCCGGATTCGCCATAGAACGGCGTCTGGTTCACGACGATCTGCACCTTGTCGCCGGCCTGGGCTTCTTCAGCAGCAGCCCCGTCCTTGACGATCGCCTGCACCACGCCTTCGGCGGTTTCGGTGTCGTAACCCAGGAATTCGGTTGCCCCGTTCTTTTCCCTAAGCTCGAACCAGATGGTTTCGGTTGCCTTCTCGCCGGAACCGGCCCAGTGCGAACGGGCTTCGGCCTTCTGGCGCTGCATGGCATCGGTAAAACCGGAGATATCGACGCCGATCTCACGGGCGCGCAAAGCGTCCTGCGTCAGGTCGAGCGGGAAGCCGTAGGTGTCGTAGAGCTTGAAGGCGGTCTCGCCGTCCAGCATGTCGCCCTTGCCGAAATCCGTGGTCGCATCCGACAGCAGCGACAGGCCACGCTCCAGCGTCTTGCGGAAGCGGCCTTCTTCGAGTTTCAGCGTCTCCGAGATCAACGCTTCGGCACGCACGAGTTCCGGATAGGCGCGGCCCATCTCCTGCACCAGCGTCGGCAGCAGCTTGTACATCAGCGGCTCCTTGGCGCCGAGAAGCTGGGCGTGTCGCATGGCGCGACGCATGATACGGCGCAACACATAGCCGCGGCCTTCATTCGACGGCAGCACGCCGTCGGCGATCAGGAAGGCCGAGGAGCGCAGATGGTCGGCGATGACGCGGTGGCTGGCGCTGCCCTCAGCCTTGGCGCCCATCGTCTCTTCGATGGCGCCGATCAGCGTGCGGAACAGGTCGGTGTCGAAGACGCTCTGGACGCCCTGCAGGATGCAGGCCATGCGCTCTAGACCCATGCCAGTATCGATCGACGGACGCGGCAGCGGATTGCGCACGCCGGGTTCGATCTGCTCGAACTGCATGAAGACGAGGTTCCAGAATTCCAGGAACCGGTCGCCATCCTCCTCCGGCGAACCGGGAGGGCCGCCCCAGACGTTCTCGCCCTGGTCTATGAAGATTTCAGAGCATGGGCCGCAGGGGCCGGTATCGCCCATCTGCCAGAAATTGTCGGAGGTCGGGATGCGGATGATCTTGTCGTCGGACAAGCCGGCGATCTTCCTCCACAGCGTCGCGGCTTCCTCGTCTTCGGAATAGACGGTGACCAGCAGGCGATGTTTCGGCAGATCGAAACCTTCGGTGACGAGCTTCCAGGCAAGCTCGATCGCATTCTCCTTGAAATAGTCGCCAAACGAAAAGTTGCCGAGCATTTCGAAGAAGGTCAGGTGGCGGGCGGTATAGCCGACATTGTCGAGGTCGTTATGCTTGCCGCCGGCGCGCACGCATTTCTGCGAGGTGGTCGCCGTGGAATAAGGGCGTTTCTCCAGGCCGGTGAAGACGTTCTTGAACTGCACCATGCCGGCATTGGTGAACATCAGCGTCGGGTCGTTGCGCGGCACGAGCGGGCTCGACGAGACGATCTCATGACCGTTCTTCTTGAAATAGTCGAGGAATGTCGACCGGATATCGTTCACACCGCTCATGCTATGCCCTTCAATGCTGCCGGAGGCAGGTAAATCTAAATCCATCGGCTTTTAACGTTCACCTCCGCCACTGTCCAGCAGACAAACAAAACCGGCCGCATTCTGATCAGGGAATGCAGCCGGCTTGGATTTTCAAAGGGACTGGCGGAAAACCGATCGCGAAAATCACATTTCCGCGGCAGCGTCACCATCATCGGGATCCGGTCCGCCGTTCTGCAGGAAGCGGTCGGCGATCAGGCCGGCATTCTGGCGCAGCGACAGCTCGATCTCACGGGCGAGATCCGGATTGTCGCGCAGGAAGGTCTTGGCGTTTTCGCGGCCTTGGCCGAGACGCTGGCTGTTATAGGAGAACCAGGCACCGGATTTCTCGACGATGCCGGCCTTGACGCCGAGATCGACCAGTTCGCCGGTCTTGGAAACGCCCTCGCCATACATGATGTCGAATTCGACCTGCTTGAAGGGCGGCGCCATCTTGTTCTTGACGACCTTGACGCGGGTCTGGTTGCCGATCACCTCTTCGCGCTCCTTGACCGCGCCGATGCGGCGGATGTCGAGGCGCACGGAGGCGTAGAACTTCAGCGCATTGCCGCCGGTTGTCGTCTCAGGCGAACCGAACATGACGCCGATCTTCATGCGGATCTGGTTGATGAAGATCACCATGGTGTTCGACTTGGAAATCGAAGCCGTGAGCTTGCGTAGCGCCTGGCTCATCAGGCGCGCCTGCAAGCCGGGAAGACTGTCGCCCATCTCGCCTTCGATTTCGGCGCGCGGCGTCAGTGCGGCGACCGAGTCGACGACGAGAACGTCGACGGCGCCAGAGCGCACGAGCGTATCGGTGATTTCGAGCGCCTGCTCGCCGGTATCGGGCTGCGAGATCAAAAGGTTCTGCAGATCGACGCCAAGCTTGCGGGCATAGACGGGATCGAGCGCATGTTCGGCATCAACGAAGGCGCAAATGCCGCCCTTCTTCTGCGCTTCGGCAATGGTCTGCAGCGCAAGCGTCGTCTTACCCGAGCTTTCCGGCCCGTAAATTTCGATGATACGGCCCCTCGGCAGACCACCAACGCCAAGTGCGATATCGAGGCCAAGCGAGCCGGTCGAGATCGTCTCGATCTCGACAACATTCTCGTTGGAGCCGAGTTTCATGATCGAGCCCTTGCCGAACGACCGCTCTATCTGTGAGAGTGCCGCTTCAAGCGCTTTGCTTTTGTCCACCGATTTGTCCTCTACCAGCCGCAATGAATTCTGAGACATCCGATCCACCTTTAGGTTATTGAAGCCGCCCAAGCAATGTCGAGTTTGTACCCCATTTGTTCTATTCCCGCAATAGGCGATCAAACGATTGAAAGAAAAAGGTAAAACAGCCTGTGTTCTATATTTGTTTTATCGATGCAAAGCAACGGCTTAGGCCTTATGCACCGGCTTTGCCGCAGCTGCTAGCACCGTCTCGATTCGCGCTTCGGGCATCGGAAGGCGGTTGAAATGAAGAAAAAGATTCTTGTTCTCGGCGGCGCCCATATCGACCGGCGCGGCCGGATCTCCGGCGAAACGGCGCCGGGCGCCAGCAATCCCGGCACCTGGTTCGAGGAGCCGGGCGGCGGCGGCTTCAATGCGGCCCGCAACCTGGCAAGGCTCGGTTTTCAGGTGACGATGATTTCGCCACGCGGCGGCGACCCCATCGGCGAGATGGTCGGGGAAGCCGCCGATTTCGCCGGCATCGACGACCGGCCTTTCGTGTTCCTCGACCGCAAGACCCCGAGCTATACGGCGATCATCGAGAAGGACGGCAATCTGGTGATCGCCCTTGCCGACATGGATCTCTACCGATTCTTCGTGCCGCGGCGTCTCTCCATCCGCTGGGTGCGCGAAGCTTTCGCCGCCCATGATCTCATTCTTTTCGACGCCAACCTGCCGGAGGAGACGATCGCAGCGATCGTTGCCAAGGCACATTCCCTGGCGAAGCCGGTCGCTGCGATTGCCATCTCGCCGGCCAAGGTCGTCAGGCTGAAACCGTGCATCGCGGATATCGACTACCTGTTCCTGAATGAAGCCGAGGCCGCTGCCCTTGCCGGTGAACAGCCGGAAGACGCTGCCGGCTGGCCGCCGCTTCTGAACCAGATCGGCATCAGGAAAGCCGTCGTCACCCGCGGCCGCCGCGAGCTCGTGGCACTTTGCGAGGGCCGCGCCGTGACGCTGCAGCCGCCGATCGCCGACACGGTCGCCGACGTCACCGGAGCCGGCGATTCTCTTGCGGCCGGCACGCTTGCCGCCCTGATGCTCGGTCTGCCGCTCGAAGAGGCCGTTCGCCACGGCACGGCTGCCGCAACGCTCACCGTGCAGTCGCGGCACGCCGTCAACGAAAATCTGACGCCGGATCTCTTGAATGCGGCGCTTGCCCTTGTTCCCGAGGTCAGAATTCTGCATTGAAGCCGCTATATTAAATAGTCGAGCATGAGGTGCGAAAACCGCTGACACGCTTCGGCATCATGCTCATCGACGACAGGACAACATCATGACCAAGCCCATTTCGCCCCTTCTGCCGATCGCCTATTCGAAAGAGGTTGCCAGCGCCAAGCAGCGCGGCGCGCCGCTGGTGGCGCTGGAATCGACCATCATCACCCATGGCATGCCCTATCCCGGCAATATCGAGATGGCCCGCAGCGTCGAGACGATCATTCGCGAACAGGGCGCGGTGCCGGCAACCATCGCCGTCATTCATGGCACGCTGCATATCGGCCTTGAAGCCGGCGAACTGGAGCAGCTTGCCAAGGCGACCGAAGTGATGAAGGTATCGCGCGCCGATCTCGCCTTCGCGATCGCCGAGCGCCGCACCGGCGCCACCACGGTGGCCGCGACGATGATTGCCGCCGCCCGCGCCGGCATCCGCGTCTTTGCCACAGGCGGCATCGGAGGCGTGCACCGAGGCGCCGAGGAAAGCTTCGATATATCGGCCGATCTCGAGGAACTCGCCCGCACCGGCGTCATCGTCGTCTGCGCCGGCGCCAAGGCGATCCTCGACATTCCGAAGACGCTGGAAGTGCTGGAAACCCGCGGCGTTCCCGTCGTCACCTATGAGAGCGAAGAATTCCCCGCCTTCTGGTCACGCGCCTCGGGCATCCGCAGCCCACTGTCGCTGAACAGCCCGGCCGCCATCGCCAATTTCCAGACGGTGCGCGAACAGCTCGGCATCGACGGCGGCATGCTCATCGCCAATCCGGTGCCGGAAGCCGACGAGATCGCCCGCGAAGAGATGGAGATCTACATAGAGCGGGCACTCGACAGCGCCGAGCGCGACGAGATCACGGGCAAGGCGGTGACGCCTTATCTGCTCTCGACCATCTTCGATCTGACGGACGGCCAGAGCCTGAAGACGAATATTGCGCTGGTCGAGAACAATGCGCGGCTGGCGGCTGAGATTGCCGTGGCGTTGGGCGAGTGAGGCCTACGGGGCAGGCCGGAATCGCCTTGCCAGACAGCTGCTGCCGTTCCAGCCCCCTCTGCCCTGCCGGGCATCTCCCCCACAGGTGGGGAGATTGGCTAGACGCAATGGCTTCCCCAAACAATTGGCGTCGCAGCTCGCCGGAACGTTGATGTGGCGAGAAGGTTCCGCCGCTTGTGATCTCCCCACAGGTGGGGAGATGCCCGGCAGGGCAGAGGGGGCGGCCGCGGCACGCCCTGTCTACTAAGGCGATGCCGGCTGCCCTCACCCGTCCAGCGTCTCCTTCACCACCACAGCTAATTGCTTCAGCGAAAACGGCTTCGGCAAAAACCCGAATTTCGCGTCCGGCGGCAGGTTCCGGGCAAAGGCATCTTCGGCGTAACCCGAGACGAAGATGAATTTCATGTCGGGATAGGTCTTGCGCAACTCGCGCAGCAGCGTCGGGCCGTCCATCTCGGGCATGACGACGTCGGACACGACGATGTCGACCTTGCCTTCCAGCTCTTCCAAGATGGCGAGCGCCTCGACGCCCGAGCCGGCTTCGTGCACGGTATAACCGCGCGTTTCCAGCATGCGCTTGCCGCCGCGGCGCACCGCCTCCTCGTCTTCGACGAGAAGGATGACCGCCGATCCCGTCAGGTCCTCCGGCTGTTGCGCCGTTGGCGCCTCCGGCCGAATGCCGATCTCGGCGACGGCGCTGTCGATCGCACCCGCTTCCGCGGCCACCGCCGGCTCCGGGATGTGGCGCGGCAGGAAGACCCGGAAGGTCGTGCCCTTGCCGACTTCGGATTCCGGCTGGATATAGCCGCCCGATTGCTTGACGATGCCATAGACCATGGCGAGACCAAGCCCGGTGCCCTTGCCGACATCCTTGGTGGTGAAGAAGGGCTCGAAGATCTTGTCCATGATTTCGGGCGCGATACCGGTGCCGTTGTCGGCGACTTCGATCAGCACCATGTCCTCAGCCGGCATGTAGGAATAGTTGAAGGCGGAGACCTCGGAAGCAGTCAGGTTTCGGGTGCGCAGCGTCAGTGTGCCACCCTCGGGCATGGCGTCGCGCGCATTGACGCAGAGATTGATCAGCACCTGTTCGAATTGCGAAAGGTCGGTTTTGACGGGCCAGAGGTCGCGGCCATATTGCACGTCGAGCTTGACATTGGTGCCGGAGAGCAGCCGGTCGACCAGCATGCGCAGGTCGCCGACGACATCGGTGAGGTTGAGCACCGAGGGCCGCATCGTCTGCTTGCGCGAGAAGGCGAGCAACTGGCGCACCAGCGCCGCGGCGCGGTTGGCGTTGCGCTTGATTTCCATCAGGTCGGCAAAGCTCGCATCGGCCGGCCGTGCCTGCAGCAGCAGATGGTCGGAGGAAAGCAGGATCGCCGTCAGCACATTGTTGAAATCATGCGCGATGCCGCCGGCGAGCGTTCCGACGGCATTCATCTTCTGCGTCTGCGCCATCTGCGCTTCCAGCGCCTTCTGCTCGGTCACCTCGACGGCGTAGACGATCGCCGCCTCCTCGGGCGCCTCGTCGCTCTGGTCGATGACGGCGTTGACGTAGAAACGGAAATAGCGCGCTTCGTCGGTCGGCGTGCGGGTATCGAGGGGCGCAATGTCGCCCTGCCGGTCCTTGGCCGCTGCCAGCGCCTCGGCGAGTTGCGGCCGGTCGCTTTCCTGCACGATGGTTTCGAGATGCGGCGCCTTTTCGAGATCGTCGCGCGAGACGACGCCGGAGAACATCTTCAGGAACGGTGCGTTGGTCCGCAGGATGCGCCCCTCCCCGTCCACCGAGGCGATCGCCATCGGCGTATTGTTGAAGAAGCGGGTGAACCGCATGGCGGCGGCCGAAGCGGACTGGCCGCCCGCCTCGCTCTTTTCACGCCCCAGCACGATCGTCCGGCTTTCGCCGGGTGCGCCGTCGCGCATCGAGGTGACGCTGTGGATGATCTGCACCGGCAGGCTCTGGCCGTTGGTCTTGCGCAGGTCGAGATCGAGCGTCACCGTCTTCTTCAGGCCGGGTTCGGCCTGCACCGACTGGATGAGCGCCAGCCCCTCGCCCGCCACCACGTCGCCGATGGTCATCGAGCCCGGCACGAATTTGGTGAGATCGAGGCCTAGCCACTCGGCAAGCGTGGCGTTCAGATAGAAGATCTCGCCCTTCCTCCCGGCTGAGAAGAAACCGGCCGGCGCATGGTCGAGATAGTCGATCGCGTTCTGCAATTCCTTGAAGAAGCGCTCCTGGTCGTCCCGCTCCGTGGTGATATCGGTAATCTGCCAGATCTGCAGCGGCTTGCCGCCGTTTTCCTCCGGCTGCAGCAGCCGCGCCTTCAGCCGATACCAATGGGCGCCTGAGCTGTTGCTGCCGGGGCCGACGGCGCGCAGCAGGCGGAATTCCTCCCGGCCTTCCTTGCCCTCGCGCAGGCCGTTGACCAGCCGATAGAGCGCCTCATTCGATTCGCGGTGGCGCGACAGCAGGCTTTCCAGCGTCTGCACCTCGGTCGCCTTGCGCGCGCCGGTCAGCGCACCATAGGCGGCGTTGGCATATATGATCCGGCCCTTTTCGTCGGTGATCAGCGTGCCGTCGGGATGGCTGTTGAGGAAGGCGCGCGCCAGGCTGTCGGACTGACGCTGCGGCATCACCTCGATGAAGCCGATGACCGAGGATACCAGGAAGAAGATGCCGACCATGGCAAGCACGCCGAGACCGCCGAGCACGATCTCATTGTCGAGCGATCTCTTGAAGACGACGAAGCCGCCGGCGGCTGCAATCAGCACAAGGGCCAGCAGAAGAATGCGCAAAACCGTGCCAGAACGCCCCCCACGATCCACAAGCGGTGCGTTATAATCGTCGGCCTGACGCGGTTTCGTCATGTATTCCTCACATAAGTCCCTCCAGCTTCGTAGCACGAACACGAAGCGGGAATCAGGCACTCTTTCCTTCTTAGCAATTTGCCGCGTTGGCAAAAACACCGGTGGTCGGCAAGACTGCTTGAATTCACAGGCAACAGCGCCATCTGCCCCTGAACCCTGACGCGGCCGACCGTGCGCAACATCGGCGAGCGCCCAATCCGCGGAACACGAAAACGCGTTCTCCCGTGACTGGACAGCACCGGCGGCCCTTGCCTAAGGAACGGAAAAGTCGTCAATATGTGCCGAATATGAAATGGAGTGAGTGACTATGTTGGATGATGTTGTCGGAGCTTATGGCAGCCGTTTTCTGCTTGCCGCCGGTGGCGTCGGTCTGGCGCTTCTCCTGCTCATCCTCGTGCTCTGGGTGATCCGCAGCCGGGCGCCCTCGCCCTTCGTGCGCGGCGGCCGCAACCGCCAGCCGCGTCTGCAGGTCCTGGATGCCGCCGCTGTCGATGCCCGTCGCCGGCTGGTGCTGGTGCGCCGCGACGACGTCGAGCATCTGATCATGATCGGCGGCCCGAGCGATATAGTCATCGAAAGCCGTATCCTGCCCGCAGCGGCCGAACAGCCGGAAATCGCCGGCCTTCCACAACCTGTCGAACAGCGTCCAGTATCACCCCCGGCGCAGCCGGAACCGTCCCCCGTTTCTCCGCCCCGCGCTGCAATTGCAGCTCCGGCCTCACCGCCTGCCGCAGCCCGCGTCGAGCCGGCCGCCGAGCCTTCCTTCTCCGCACCGGTTTCGCCCGAGCCGCGCCCGCGCCCCGAACCGCAGGCCCAGCAGGCCGCAGCACCGCCGGTGGCGACCAGCCCTCTTCCGGCAAACCGGGTGATAGCGCCCCTGTCGGCCGAACGCGACATTCCTCCACCTGCCCCACCCCAGCCGCGCCCGCCGGAGCGTCCTGTTGCTCCCCCGGTCGCGCCCGCAGCGTTCCACGATACCGCAAGTGCGGCCGAGATCCTCGATGCCGCCCGTCTGCGCGTGCTGCCGCAGCAGCGCATTGAACCCGAGATCTCCGCACCGCCTGTCCAGCACATGCCGCCCGCCGCCCCCGGCCCAGCCGAAGACGATGCGGCTGCGCAATCGGCAGCGGCGACCCGCCATGATTTCCAGCGGGTGCTGGAAGAGGAGATGTCGAACAATCTGACGGCCGAACGCATCGTGCCGGCGCCGGCAAACCAGGCCCCCCGCCAAGCCATACCGCAGCCGCAGCCGAGCAACCTGCCGCGCCGCGATCCCGACCTCGCCCCAATCACCGGCGCCGATACGGAACTGCAGAAAGAAGTCGCCCGCATCTTCGGCGAAATGAGCGTCAATCGCGACAAATGAGGGCAAAGGCCCCCGCGTCACGCCGGGTTGCCGCGCCCTCTCCTTCACCATGAAGTTGCACAAAAGCCGCATACCGCGGCTTTTTCAGTGTCCGAATGTCTTTGGCCTCCCCATCATGCCGATCATTTGCTATCGATCGGGGTGAAGAGCGTTGGCGCATCCGAGGTTGCATTTTGCCTAAGTAAACACCGGTCTCACTCCAGTTTCACCCGTACTGCCGTCTAGCGACATGCTGGCGGCATGCGACCATGTTCATCGGGTGGTGGCGAGAGACCGGTTTGGCATTGTTCCAATGTGCCATGTGCAGTTCCGCTGTCTCAGCTCTTCAGCCGCCCACAACATCGCCACACCGCGCCCGCAAGGGTTTCTCCTGCACCATCTCGATGGACTTCCGAACGGAAGACCAAGACGATATGTGCAAGACGCTTCAGGTCCGATGGACCATTATTCCCAAGACAGCTCCCCAGCCCTGGATCGCATGCGGCGGATGCGGAGGCATGAGAGCCTTCCAATCCAGCGGCAAGATTCGGCTGAACGCCAACGGCCGCAAACTGGATGCCTGGCTGATCTACAAATGCCTGACCTGCGAAAGGACATGGAACCGGCCGATCTTCGAGCGCCGCAATGTCCGCGACATCGATCCTGCGGTCCTTGACGCGCTGCAGGCCAACGATCCGGACTGGATCCGGGCAGAGACCTTCAACCTCGATGCTCTCCGACGCAAATCGCTGCGTATGGACGAGTTTGCCGAATTTGAAATCACCAAGGAGATGCGGCACGAAACCGCAAATTGGACGACATTGGCAATCGAACTGACGGTCCCTGTCCCAACAAGCACCCGCCTCGACCGTCTGCTGGCCTCGGAACTGAAGCTTTCACGCTCGAGACTGCAGGCCCTTCACACTGAAGGCATGGTTCGGACGGATCCTGAGAAGGCGGACATCCTGCGACACCGCCTGAGGAACGGCACCCTTGTGACGATCGACCTCTCTATGGAGGCCGAGCGAGAGCAATCGTGGAAAGCTCTGGCGATAGGCATTTGTGCAGCGGAGCAGTGATCAACGAACAAGCGCCGCGATCCGATCGCGGCGCTTGCTCTCACCTCTGCATGAAAACCATTATTCGTCGCGATAGACTTTTTCGCGGCGTTCGTGGCGCTCCTGCGCCTCGATCGACAGCGTCGCGATCGGGCGGGCGTCGAGACGCTTGAGGCCGATTGGTTCGCCGGTTTCCTCGCAATAGCCGTAAGTACCGTCTTCGATGCGCTGCAGTGCCGCGTCGATCTTGGAAATCAGCTTTCTCTGCCGATCACGGGCGCGAAGTTCGATCGCCCGGTCGGTTTCCGAGGACGCCCGGTCGGCGAGGTCGGGATGGTTTGCGCTTTCCTCGGCCAGGTGGTCGAGGGTTTCGCGCGCTTCTCGAAGGATATCATTTCTCCATGCAACCAGCTTGGTCCTGAAGTAGGCACGCTGGTTTACGTTCATGAACTCTTCCTCTTCCGAGGGAACGTAATTGCTAAGATCGATCTTCTCACTCAACGCGATTCTCCTGAAGAACATCTCATCTGGGCGGGTGTATATCCCAAGCGCTAGCCGCGATTCAAGCCAAATACGACAGGTAAACAGATTTTTAAATCTGTTACAATTTTAGGCTAACGATCTATTTTGTCATGGTTATTCCGGCTACCGTTTTCTTCTTCGCCTTCAAAACGCCGTGTTGTCAGCCACGTTTTGCGCCGTCGCAGCATGGCCAGCGATTGACGGCGGCCAAGCGCAACCGCTACTGAAAAGACCCGCCCGATCCTGGATTTGCCCATGACCGTACCGCTGCCTCCGCCGAACCGCATCTATCTCCTGCGTCATGCCGAGGCGGCCTGGGCCGAACCCGGACAGCGCGATTTCGACCGGCCGCTCAACGAAAAGGGCTTCGGCGATGCCGAGATCATTGCCGACAAAGCCGCCGACAAGGGCTACCGTCCCGATCTGCTGATCAGTTCGACGGCGCTGCGCTGCCGCGGCACTGCCGATGCGGTCCATCGGGCGATGGGCCTTACGCTCGACATCCGTTATGTTGATGCGCTCTACAACGCCACGGTCGATAACTACCTGGAAATCGTCGATTCGCAGGAAGAGGCGGCCGTCATGCTGGTCGGCCACAATCCAACCATGGAGCAGGCGCTGGAGGCGCTGATCGGCCATGAGGCGATGGCAAGCGCCCTTCCCGGCGGCTTCCCGACGGCGGGCCTTGCCGTCGTCGATTACGACGCTTCAGCCGGCGGTTGGCGTCTCATCGATTTCGTGGTTGTCTGAAAGCTTTCGCGCCGCGTCTTTTTCAGGCGGCACGTCCTTCCTATATTGCCGGCAGTCACCAACCGGAATTGCGCCTTGCCGCCACGCCTCACATCCTTTGCCGACGACGCCCGCATCGCCCTCGACAATCTCGCCGATCGGGCAAGCGGCCTCGTCAATCCGACCGTGCGGCTCGGCGTCACGGGCCTCTCCCGCTCCGGCAAGACGGTCTTCATTTCCTCGCTGGTACACAATCTTCTGCATGGCGGCCGCCTGCCGCTGTTCGAGCCGGTGCAGTCCGGCCGCGTCTCGGCGGTGCGGCTGGAGCCGCAGCCCGACGATGCCGTACCGCGCTTCCAATACGAGGATCATATCCGCGCGCTGGTGAAGGATCGTATTTGGCCGGATTCGACCCGCGCCATCTCTGAGCTGCGCATCACACTGGATTATCAGAGCGCCAGCGGCTGGAACCGGCTGTTTTCGCCCGGCCGTTTGTCGATCGATATCGTCGACTATCCGGGCGAATGGCTGCTCGACCTGCCGCTGCTCGGCAAGGATTACCGCACCTTTAGTGAGGAAACGATCGCGCTAGCGAAAACCGGCGTCCGCTCCGAACTGTCGCGCGGATGGCTGGCGCTGACCCATGCCGCCGATATCCAGGCCGGCGCCGACGAGATGATCGCCCGCGGCCTCGCCACCGCCTTTGCCGATTATCTCAAGGCCTGCAAGGCCGACGAACGCTCGCTCTCCACCCTGCCGCCCGGCCGCCTGCTGCTGCCCGGCGATCTCGACGGCTCGCCGGCGCTGACCTTCGCACCGCTGGCCTTGCCGGCGGACGGCCGTCCCGGGCGCAACTCGCTCTGGACGATGATGGAGCGGCGCTACGAGGCCTATAAATCAGTCGTCGTCAAACCCTTCTTCCGCGAGCATTTCGCCCGGCTCGACCGCCAGATCGTGCTGGTCGATGCGCTTCAGGCGATGAACCGCGGCCCCGAAGCCGTCCAGGATCTGGAACGCGCGCTGACCGATGTGCTCGCCTGTTTCCGCCCCGGCACCAATTCGCTGCTCTCCTCGCTGCTCGGGCGCCGCATCGACCGCGTGCTGGTCGCCGCGACCAAGGCCGATCATCTCCACCATGAAAGCCACGACCGGCTCGACGCGCTGACCCGCCGCCTGGTCGATCGCGCCATCGACCGCATCGGCATGGCGGGTGCGGGCATCGACGTCATGGCGCTTGCCTCCGTGCGCGCCACCCGAGAGGCATCCGTCAAGCGCGACGGACATGACCTGCCTGTCATCGTCGGCACGCCGATGGAGGGCGAAACCATCGCCGGCGAGCGTTTCGACGGCCAGAGAAAGACCGCGATCTTTCCCGGCGACCTGCCGGCGGATCCAGAAAGCCTGTTCGACCGCATCGCCGCGGGCGAGAGCGGCTTGCGGCTGCCTGATGTCAATGTCGTCAGGTTCCGCCCGCCTCAGCTTGAGGAAACCGGCGGCGGCATCAAGCTGTCGGTCCCGCATATCCGCCTCGACCGCGCCATGCAGTTCCTGTTCGGAGATCGTCTCGCATGAGCCAGCCCCCCTCCGATCCGCCACGCCGCCCGCCCGCGGCTTTCATCTACGAGGACGAGGCCACCGAGCGCCTTGACAACGGCCGCCAGGCAGAGCAGCGGCGCAAGCCGGAAAGCTTCTCCGAAAACATCGTCGTGACGGCGGATGAGGACGATCCCTTCCTCAATCCCGACAAGGATCTGAGCGCAGTGCCCGTGGCAACGCCGCTGAGACGCCGAACCTCCTTCGGCAAGATCGCCGCCGGCGCCTTCGGCATTCTGCTGTCGCTTGGCATCGGCCTCTGGACCGATAGGCTGATCCGCGATCTCTTCACCCGTGCCGACTGGTTGGGCTATGCGGCGCTGGCCGTGCTTGCGGTCGGCATCCTCGCCGTGCTTGCGCTCATCATCCGCGAAACATTAGGGATGATGCGCCTTGCCGCCGTCCAGGCGATCAAGGCCGAAGCGGAAGCCGCGATGGTCGAAACCCGGCCGGCACGGGCGCGCGCCGTCGTCGCCCGCCTGAGCACGCTGCTGTCGGCCAATCCCGAGACATCGAAGGGCCGCGCCACGCTGAAGGCGACGGAAAGCGAGGTCATCGATCCCCCGCATCTGATTGCGCTCGCCGAACGGGAATTGCTCACGCCCCTCGACCGCAAGGCCCGTGCCCTGATCGTCAACGCCTCCAAGCGCGTCTCAATCGTCACCGCCGTCAGCCCGCGCGCCGTGGTCGACCTGCTCTACGTCCTCTATGAGGCCGTGCGTCTTATCCGAGCTATGGCCGAGCTTTACGGCGGCCGTCCCGGCACGCTCGGCATGTTCCGTCTGCTGCGCGACGTGCTGGCGCATCTGGCCGTCACCGGCTCGATCGCCGTCGGCGACAGCCTCGTCCAGCAGGTGCTCGGCCATGGGCTGGCCTCCAAGCTCTCGGCCCGGCTCGGCGAAGGCGTCATCAACGCCCTGATGACCGCCCGCATTGGAATCGCGGCAATGGATCTCTGCCGCCCGCTCGCCTTCCATGCCCTGAAGCGGCCGGGAATCGGCGATTTCATCGGCGACCTCACGCCCTCCATGTCGCCGCGCGGCAACACTCCTTGAGAGTCGGAGCAATTCCGCACACTTTGCCATCCCTAACGGAATGTTGGCGAAATTACAGCAGATTCAAGGCTCTAATAGCGACAAGCTAAAATCTGGACCGCGCGAAACCCCTGTATTCCAGCGCATTTCGGCACGATTGAAAGGAAGGATTAACCATTCCCAGGCAAAACTTGCAGCCAGTTCGTGAGTGGTGTTTGCCAAGGAAAATCCATGTATTCGCGCAAGTTTCTCATTATATGCGGTCTGGCCGCCGCGGCATTGTCTCCCGTCGCAGACGTCGCTCCGGCAGCTACCGCCGCAACCCGTGACAAGGCCTTCTTCGATTCCGTCGCCGGCTCATGGAAGGGCCCGGGCGAAATCGTCGCCGGCAAATACAAGGGGACGAAATTCACCTGCAACCTGATCGGCGAGCCCACGGGCGACAGCGGCGCCGGCATCAAGCTCGACGGCACCTGCCGCGTCGGCGTCTTCAAGCAGCCGATGACAGCCGTCATCTCGCAGTCGGGCTCGACCTACAAGGGCAAGTTCCTTGACGGCGCCGCCGGCAAGGGTCTTGACGTCGTCTCTGGCGCCGTCAGCGAAGATACCGTCGTCGTCGGCATCAACCGCGCCAAGCTGAACGGCGCGATGATCGCCCGCGTGCGTGATGACAAGACGATGAACGTCACTGTTTCGGTCAAGGTCGAAAGCCAGATGATCCCGGTCATCGGCCTGACGCTGACCCGCCAGGTCGACGAGATGGCCGTCGGGTCCATCCAGTAGATCAATCGCACCGCGGATTTTCCTGAAGCTACAGCGCATTTTCCTGAAGCGGCGGGTTTCCCGCCGTTTTCCGTTTCAGGATCTCTGCCTCAGGTTTGGAGCCACCAGTCGCGGCTGTTGTTGGCGACTTCGATGCCCGCTACCTCTGCATCTTCAAGCCAGTCGCTGACCGCCCTGCCCTTGACGATAAGGTCCGGCGCGATATCGGCAAGCGGCATCAGCACGAAACTGCGATCGGTCATGCGCGGATGCGGCAGTTCCAGCCGCGGCGCCTCCTGGATGACGTCGCCATAGGTCAGCACGTCGATGTCGAGTGTGCGCGGCCCCCAGCGCTCGATACGCTCGCGTTTCATCTCCCGTTCGATCGACAGGCAGACATCGAGCAAAGCCTCCGGCTCCAGCCGGGTTTCGACGGCAGCGCAGGCGTTGAAGAAGAAGGATTGGTCGGTCTTGCCCCAGGGTGGCGTGCGGTAGAGCCGCGAGACCGCCGTAACCCGGCAGTCATCTCGTCCGTCCAGCCGCTGCAGTGCGACGGCCATCGCCTTGACGGGATCGCCGATGTTGCCGCCGAGGCCGAGTGTGGCCGATTGCAATGCAGTCTCAGGCAAAGTGTTCAACGCTCACCTGCACGAAATCGAGCACGCCGGGCACCGGCGCATTCGGCTTGCGCACCGTGATCTTTGCGCGCCGGACCTGCGGGAATGTATCGCAGAGTCCCTTGGCGATATCGAGCGCCAGGGCCTCGATCAGGTAACGCCGTTTGCCGGTGACGATCCCCTCGATCACCGTGAAGGCGATGCCGTAATTGACGGTATCGTCGATCGAATCGCTTTTCAGCGCCTCGCCGGCAACGACATCGAGCTCGGCATCGACGAAGAAGCGCTGGCCGAGGAATTCCTCCTCGTCGTGCACGCCGTGGCGCGCAAAGAAGGCGCAGTTCTGCAGCGTGATCGTGTAGGTGGTCATGTCGGCCGCTTCCTCTCGAATTCCTGGCGCGCATTCAGCATAGCATCGGCGATATCAAGCGCATCCCTGTTGATTGCGACATTGTGCACCCGGAAAACAGCAGCCCCTTGAAGCCTGAGCAGGGCGCTGGTGACGGCCGTCGCCGCATCCCTGTCTGCCGCCTCACGCCCCGTCACCGCGCCGAGGAAGCGCTTGCGCGACGTCCCGGCAAGCAGCGGCAGTCCGAAGCGGGAAAGTTCGGAAAATCGCGCCATCAGTTCGAGGTTCTCCTCCGCCGTCTCCTTGGCAAAACCGAAGCCCGGATCGAGCACGATGCGGTCGCTGTTGACGCCGGCGGCCTGAGCGATCTCAAGCGACCGCTTGAGAAAATGCACTTGGTCGGCAATCACGTCCGGAAGCTTCGCCCTGTCGCGGCCGGTATGCATGATGCAGAGCCCGGCCCCGGTCGCCGCGGCGATGTCGGCGATATCGGGCTCCTTCTGCAGCCCGAACACATCGTTGACGATATGGGCGCCGGCACTGACCGCCAGCCGCGCCGTTTCGGCGCGATAGGTATCGATCGAGATCAGCGCCTGGGTGCGCCCGCGCAGCGCCTCGATGACCGGCAGCACGCGCGCCTGCTCCTCGGAAGGACTGACGGCAGCGGCGTTCGGGCGGGTCGATTCCCCGCCGATGTCGACAATCCCGGCACCCTCGCTCACCGCGCGAAGCGCGTGCTCGACAGCAGCATCGACGGTTTCGAAGCGTCCGCCGTCGGAAAAGGAGTCCGGCGTCACATTGATGATCGCCATGATGAGAGAACGACGGCCGAGTTCGATCTCCCGGCCATGGCCCACACGCCATAAACTGCCTTCGAACCCTGTCACCAGACTTATCCTATCGATCGCGAAAAAAGCGCCATCCGATATTGCGCTTGCGGTGGCTATGCCCCAAGCTCCGGTCGATTTCAACACGGGTTGCGTTCAGAATGCCGCTTGCAGTGCGTTATATGGTCCTTCCTATCGCCTTTTCCATTGCTCTTTCCGTCTGCAGCCCAGTGGCAGCAGAAGTGATCGCATCGAAAAGCTATTCCTATTTCGACATCCGCGGCAAAACCGCGGATGAGCTCGACCGCGAACTCAGCCGGCGCGGCCCGACCTCGAGCGGTTCCTCGGCGCGCCACCCCGGCGCCACCAAGATCCGCTTCGGCGGTGAAGCCACCTATATCCAGGATAACGGACGTTGCCGTGTCGGCAACGTCAAGGTCACGGTCCACACCCAGATCATCCTGCCGCGCTGGAACAGCCGCAAGGGCGCCAGCAAGGAGCTGTCAATGATCTGGGACGCCCTGTCGAGCGATATCAAGCGCCACGAGGAGCGCCATGCCGAAATCGCCCGCGATCAGGCCCGCGCCATGGAACGCGCCATCCGCACCTTGCCTCAGCAGCGCAGCTGCGAGGCCATGCAGGAACTCGTCTCAGGCGAATCAGCTCGCGGTATAGAGGAGCACGATCGGCAGCAGGCGCGATTCGACCGGGTCGAGGCGGTCAATTTCCAGAAGCGCATGCTGAGATTGTTGAACAATCGAATCAACGGCCGAGCCGGCGCAAAATAAGGCTTTTTCAGTCTGGTTGCGAGCGGAAAACCTTAGCTGGACAACGAAACTTGTGCGAAACTTGCACCCTCCCCAGTGATTGAATGGTCATTTTTCATCCTGGCAGACTCAACCGGGACGCGTTAATATGAACACATTCGAAAGTGCAGCTACGGCATCTGCTCTTTCATCGCTGGGTTCTCCTGGCGCGTTCCGAAGCCGCGGATGTTCCTCCCTCATCCGTAGGTAATGCGCCCGCCTCGCCTCGCTCGCACCAGCGCGCGAGGCGTCTTTTTTGTGGATCCCATTCCGGCGAAGTGTGCAGCTCGGCGCTTAAGCCTGGCGTTCCGGCACGTGCACCACGAGCCCGTCATAGGCAGCCTTCATGCGGATCTGACAGGACAGCCGCGAGGTCGGGCGCACATCGAAGGCGAAGTCGAGCATATCTTCTTCCATCGCTTCCGGCTGGCCGACTTGCTCTGTCCATGCCTCATCGACATAGACATGACAGGTCGCGCAGGCGCAAGCGCCGCCGCATTCAGCCTCGATGCCGGGCACCGAATTGCGCACGGCATTCTCCATGACGGTGGAGCCTTGGTCGACATCGAGGTCGAAGCGCGTGCCGTCGAAGGCGACGATGGTAAGTTTTGGCATCAGGACTATTTCCGGTCTTCAAATGATGGGCGGATTTTCTTCCGACAATTCGACGCTTCAGTCAACATCGGGAAAGTCGCCATAACCTCGCAGATCGGGCCTCCGCCCGCCGTCTTCAAAGCGTCATGGAAGACGTCGCAAAAAGACCCGCGGTTCCGCAATGGAACAACGGGCCTCATTCAAACGATCTCAAACAAGGATCAGCCGCGGCAGAGCTTGAGGATGAAATTCTCGGCGTCGATGACGGCGGCACCGAGCGCTGCCGTCGCCCCGGCGTCACCGCCGGTTTCCTCGACGGCTTCGGCCGTCTGCGACACGCGGAACGCCCCCACCGAGCTTGCCGCGCCCTTCAGGCGGTGTGCGGCCGCGCCGACGCGGATGGTTTCGCCGCTCGCAATATCCTGCAGGCATGCGCGAGCCTGGCGCGCAAACATCTGAAGGACTTCGATTTCCAGCGACTTGTCGCCCATCGTCTGCTTGGCGAGATGGACGAGATCGATCGGCCGGACCTTGGAGGGACAGGGTCCCTTTGCATTATCCGGCGCCTCGAATACGATGTTCAAAGCTGCCATCTGAGCTGCCATTGCCAATTCTCCCGTCTCGTGTCGTGCGCAGTTGCAACAGTTCTGCGACAGGAGGGTGGCCATCGCGTTAAATTCCGGCACATGCAGGGCGGAAATCTCGCCATATGGTTAACATCCGTTAAATATCGCTAAATTATTGGTTTTTAAGCGGTGCCGCAGATCTAAAGATGTTAACAACGGGTTAACGAGCTTGGAATCTCAAGCCTTCATTAATTGTGTGAAGAGCCCAGATGTGTCACTACGATACTGGTGGAGCGGGTTTATGGTACGCGCCTTTGCCGAGCGAGTGGATAATGGTAGTGTTTTGATACCTTCCGTTTGAAAAAGCGGCTATCTACTCTGAAATGACATGCTTATCCGTCCGTCGTTGGGATGGAAGGCTGGAACGGCAAAGTTGTTCCCCGGCGAGGCGGAAGCCCGGGATTGCGCTGCCGGACCGGCCGACAGTAACGAGGCATAACCAATGGCGAACAACAAATATAACGAGTCGATTGAGGACAAGGCGTTCAAGGCATTGGACGAGGCGCTCCAGATCGACTTCGGCAAAGATAACGTGCCGTCTCGCCGCGGCGATGCGCCAGAGGCCCCGGAGGCTAATGTGTCTGATCCAGTGAATGCGCGTAACCAGCAGGCCCAGGAAGAAGCGCAGCGCCGCAACCGCCGCAGCGCCGGGGCCGAGCAGGCTTCCAGGGGGCCGGCTTTCACGCCCGCCAACGATGCCAGCCGCAACACGCCCGCCTCGATTCTGAAATCCTTCGACGGCGCCTCCAGCCGCTCGGCGGTGCGCACCGCCACGCTGTTCTCAGTGCTTTGGGTCATGGGCGGCCTCGGCCTGATGTCGCTGCTTTATGCCCCGCAGATCTGGCAGATCCGTTCGCTCGCCGATCTCGTCGCCCTGCCTGGCGTCATCGCCGGCCTCGTCGGCATCATTATCCCCGTCATGATGTTCTATGCTTTCGCCATCATGATCGCCCGCGCCCAGGACATGCGCAACGCCGCCCGTTCCATGGCGGAGGTCGCATTGCGACTGGCGGAGCCGGAAACCATCGCCTCCGAGCGCATCATGACCGTCGGCCAGGCCGTGCGCCGTGAGGTCTCGGCCATGAATGAAGGCATCGAACGCACCATTGCGCGTGCGTCCGAACTCGAAACGCTTGTCCATTCCGAAGTCAATGCACTTGAACGCTCCTATGCCGACAACGAGTTGCGCGTCCGCGGCCTCGTCCACGAACTTGGCTCGGAGCGCGAGGCGATCGTCAACCATGCCGATCGCATCCGCACCTCGATCGGCAGCGTCCATGACCAGTTGAAGGAAGAGCTCTCGCTGGCAACCGAAGAGATCGCCGTGCGGCTTTCCACATCGGGCGAGGCCTTTGCCTCGCTGATCGATACGCGCGCCGCGACGATTCTGGAAAAATCGGACAATGCCCTGCAATCGATCGGCAGCCTGCTCGCCGCCAAGACCGATAGCCTGCTGCAGACGCTGAACGCATCGGGTTTCGCGCTCGCCACCGAATTCGACAACCGCCTCGAAGCGCTCTCCGTCAACCTCAATGACCATGGCGAAAAACTGCTCAGCCAATTCGAGACGCGCGCCTCGACCATGGACAGCAGCACTGAGAAGCTGAATGCCGCGCTGCACGAGCGCACGCAGCAGCTCAGCGAGATACTGATCGCCCGCACCCGCGAGATCAATGAGAGCCTCACTTCAGGTGAACGCACCATCGGCGGCACGCTTGACGACGTGCTGTCGAAGCTGAACAGCGCCCTCGATGAAAAGGGAGCGAGCTTCCGCCAGAGCCTGCAGAGCACCGCCGACGACGCCGTCATGGATCTCGACGTCCGCTCCGGCTTCTTCGAAGAACGGCTCCAGACGACCGTCGCCCAGCTGTCTACCGCCTTCGACGAACGAGTCGCTGAATTCACTAGCGCCTTCGACAAGCGCACCGGCTCGCTCGACACCAAGCTGATGGAGAGCCTCGCCCGCATCAACGAGACGCTGACCGGCGGCTCGGATTCGATCGACGGCATCCTAAGTTCCGGCATCGACCGGCTGAGCTCCTCGATGACCGACCAGTCGCTGGCACTCGCCACTGCGCTTTCCACCGGCCACGAAGTGCTGGAAAGCGCGCTCGGCACCCGGGCGGACGAAATCACCGCGGCGCTCACCAACCGCACCGGCGAACTGACTTCGGCGCTGCAGAGCGCCACTTCGGAAATCGCGCTGACGCTTGCATCCGGCACCTCCGATCTCCAGAACAATCTTCAGGCCCGCTCGGCCGAATTCCGCGACACGCTGCGCACCACCACCAGCGATCTGACCACCGCCGTTGCCGCCGGCACCGAGCAGGTCACCGCAGCCTTCGGCGGCCGCGGCGAGGAGCTGAGCGGCATGCTGACTGCCCGCGCTGCCGAAATCAGCGAGGCGCTCGGCACGGCCCACGGCCGCATCGACAGCGTCATGGCCGAGCGCGGCGGTGCGCTTGTCGATGCGCTTACCACCCATCACAGCCGCTTCGAAGAAGCGCTGACATCACGCGCCGATGCCATCATCGATGCCGTCTCCGGCACCCATGACCGTCTGGCCGAGACGCTCGACGAAAAGGCGATGGCCCTCGCCATCTCCCTCAACGAGAGCCAGGCCCGCATCGAGGATACGCTCGAGACCCGCTCGGAAGCGCTGCTGAGCGCGGTATCGGGCACGCATGACCGCCTCTCCGAGACACTCGATGAAAAGGCCATGGCGCTCGCCATTTCGCTCAATGAAAACCAGGCCCGCATTGAAGATACGCTCGAGACCCGCTCCGCGGCCCTGCTGAACGCCGTCTCCGGCACCCATGACCGCCTGTCCGAAACGCTGGACAGCAAGGCCGCCGCCCTGACCACCTCGCTCGATGAGCGCCATGCCCGCATCGACAATGCGCTTGGAACCCGTGCCGAGGCATTGCTGAACACCGTGTCCGGCACGCGCGACCGACTTGCCGAGACCCTCGACGAAAAGGCGGCGGCCTTCGCCATCTCCTTGAACGAGAGCCAGGCCCGCATCGAAGAGACGCTTCAGACCCGCTCGGCGGCTCTGCTGAACGCTGTCTCCGGCACGCATGATCGTCTGTCCGAAACGCTGGAAGGCAAGGTGGAAGCTTTTGCCACCTCGCTCAGCGAAGGCCAGGCTCGCATCGAGGAGACGCTCGAAAGCCGCTCCGCGGCCCTGTTGAATGCGGTCTCCGGCACCCATGAGCGCCTGTCCGAAACGCTGGATGAAAAGGCGATGACGCTCGCCATCTCGCTGAATGAGAGCCAGTCACGGATCGAAGACACGCTCGAAGCGCGCTCCGAAGCCTTCCTCAAGGCCGTGTCCGGCACGCATGAGCGGCTTTCGGAAACGCTCGATGAAAAGTCGGCAGCCCTCGCCGCCTCGCTCAACGAAGGTCAGAGCCGCCTGCAGGACACGCTTGACAGCCGCTCGGAATCCTTCCTCAGTGCGGTCTCCACTACCCACGACCGCCTGTCCGAGACACTCGACGACCGGGCAATGGCGCTTGCCATTTCGCTGAACGAGAGCCAGAGCCGCCTCGAGGAAACCCTGACCTCAGGCGCCGATGCCATCACCCAGGCGGTCTCCGGCACGCATGACGGCCTGAACGGTGTGCTCGACCGGAAAGCTGCGGCCATCGCCTCCTCGCTGAATGAAGGCCAGGCCCGCCTCGAGGAAGCCCTGGTGCACCGCACCGCCGCGATCATCGGTGCCGTAACGGCAACGCACGACAGGCTGACCGACACGCTCGACGAAAAGACCATGGCGCTCGCCATTTCGCTCGACGACAACCAGAGCCGCTTCGACAGCGTGCTCGAAGCGCGCAGCAACGCCATCATGGAGGCCGTCTCCGGCGCCGAGTCGCGCGTCGCCGGCGCCTTCACCGACAAGACCGATGCTATCCGCGCCGCTTACACCGACAATCAGCAACGGCTCGAAAATGCGCTTTCCGAGCATAGTGCCGCCCTTTCCGGCGTTCTCGATGCCGGCGGCGCTCGCTTCGAGGATCTCGTCGGCGGCCTGACCGGCCGCATCGAAGGTCGTCTGAGCGATGCCCATGCGCGGCTCGGAGGCCTCGCCGACGAGGCCGCGGCGCGTATCGAAGGCGGGCTCACCTCTGCCCATGAGCGCATCCGCACGACGCTTGAAGATCGCGCCAATGCCATCGATCTGTCGCTGAACCAGGCCCATACGCTTATCAACGATACGCTGACGGAACACGCGACCAGCATCGGCACCTCGGTGGCGACGAGCGTCAGCATGCTCGAAATGTCGCTGGAGGACCGTGAAGCCTCGATCCGCCAGGCTATCGATGCCAGCGCCCAGACGTTGGAAGAGCGCATGCATGCCGGCGCCGGCCAGATCGCCGGCCGCTTCCAGGAGGCGGCAAATGCGATTTCCACCTCCACGCAGAATTTCTCCGCCCAACTCGATCAGTCTGTCGAAAGCCTGACCGGCCGTTTTGAAGAAACCGGATCGCGGGTGGAATCCGGTCTAGCGGCGATCGAGACCCGCATCAGCAACGGCGTCGGCGGTGTCGCCGAAAGGGTCGAAGCCGCCAGCGGCCAGCTCTCCGGCGTGCTTGCCGACGGCATCTCCCGTATCAGCGCGCTTAGCGACGACGCCAACCGGCGTATCACCGCGACGCTCGAAGGCAGCGCCGCAAACCTCACCCAGGCGATCGACAGCCGCGCCGCCAATCTGGCCGAGACGCTCGACAGCCGCGCTACAACCCTGACCGGCGCCATCGACGGCCGCACCGCCAGCCTTGGCGAAACCCTCGACCGCGGCAATGAACGCATCGAGGAACGTCTGTCCACCATGGATCGTGCGTTGACCGTCGGCCTCGATGCCGTCAACCGCACCATCGAAGGCAAGGCCGCCGGCCTCGCCTCGACGCTGCGCAGCGCGGTTGCCGAGGCGGCCCAGGGAATGGAAGGCGAAGCGACGAGAACCACCGAGCTGCTCGGCAAGACCGGCCAGCAATTCGCCGTCGATCTCAATGCGAAAAGCGACGAATTCACCCGCACCATGGATGAGCGCTCGTCGCAGATCGTCACCCGCGTCGCCGAAGCCCAGAGCCGGCTGGCAAGCCAGGCCGCCGCCGTCGCCCAGACCTTCTCGGAAGCCGGCAACGCCATCGTCAACAAGGTTGCCGAGGCCGAGACCATCGTCGGTACGCAGGTCAATGCCATCTCCAAGGCGCTGTCGGATGCCGGCCAGTCTCTGGAGACGCGCGGCGATGCCATCCGCTCAACGTTGTCGGGAGCCGGCAACGAGATTTCCGCCACCATGGCGGATGTCGATCGGGCGCTCGAAGCCCGCAGCAACGCTATCCGCTCCAATCTCGAGGAGCGCGCCCGCGAGATCGATACGACCTTCTCCGGCATCGACCGGGCGCTCGAAGCGCGCGGCAATTCGATCCGCGCGACACTCGACGAGCGCACCCGCGACCTCAACTCGATGCTCGCTGGCCGTTCGGTCGAATTGACGCGCATCCTCGACGAAACTGCCCGTCCGATCATCGACCGATATACCGATGCCGGCGAACAGGCCGCCGCCCGCATCACCGCAGCAGCCAACCTCAGCGCCGACCGTCTGCGTACCGAAAACGAAGCGCTCGCCAGCGCCGTTGCCGCCCGCACCGAGAATGTCGCCAACGCCGTCAGCGCCATCGAAAACAGCCTGGTCGGCAACGTCAACGGCCTCGTCGAGCGCATGTCGGAAAGCAGCGCGGCGATGGCGATGATGATGAACCGCGCCGTCGAGCAGCTGACCAGCGTCGACAGCCGTCTCGGCGAAACCACGACGCGCTTTGCCGACTCCACCACCAAGGCTGCCGAGATGGTCAACGCCTCGACCCGGCTTCTCGAAGGCAAGGTCGACCGCCTCTCTGACATTTCGGGGCAGACGCTGTCACAGGTCGGCGGCATCATCGGCCGGTTCGACGAACACTCCAAGGTCCTGACACAGGCCTCGCAGCTTCTCGGCGCCGCCCAGTCCAACCTTGCCTCGACGCTCGAAGAGCGCGAAGGCGCGCTGCAAGCGCTCTCCGTCAGCCTGGTTCAACGCTCCGACGAGATCGAGAAGACCATGCGCGGCCTCGGCGGCATGATCGAGACCGTGTTCGAGCGAGCCGAACAGCGCTCCAGCCAGGTCACCGGCAATCTGCGCCAGGGCGTGCAGTCCTCCTTCGCCGATATCGGCCGCATTCTTACCGAAACCGAGAAACGCGCCCAGGAAGCCGCCGAGACGATGCGCGAGGCGATCACCCGCGCCGGCGACGAGGCCAATACGACGATCGACGGCACCTTCGCCAATGTCGAGCGTCGCTCCGGCGACCTCTCCAACCGCATACGCGGTGGCCTGACGGCGTCGCTGTCGGAAGTCGAGCGCATGCTCGGCGAAGCCGGCCGCGCCTCCGACGGCGCCGCCCAGCACATGCGCGAAGCATTGCGCGAAGCGATCGATGATGCCGTCGGCCGCTTCTCCGGCGCCACCGATGATATCCGCCGCTCCGCCGCCGACATCCGCAACGAGCTCGACGCCACCCGCGCCGAACTGAAGCGCGGCGCCTTCGACCTTCCCGAGGAAGCCAAGGAAAGCGCCTCGGCCATGCGCCGGGCCGTCGCCGAGCAGATTAAGGCGCTGCAGGATATCTCCCAGCTCGTCGGCCGCTCCAGCCAGCAGCTCGAGATCTCTGAGCCCGTCGCCCGCACGCTCGCCCAGGCGCAGCCGGCCCCGCGTGCCGCCCAGCCGATCCCAAGTCAGCCGATCGCAAGTCAGCCGGTGACGCCCCCGCCGCCACAGCCGGCAGCGCCCGCGCCGATCGAAGCGACGGGCCTGCGCGGAACGATCGCCCCGCCGGCACCGGCTGCCGCTCCCCAGCGCGCCGCTCCGCAGCCCGCGCCTGCCCGTCAGGAACCAGGCCGCCAGGAACCGGCTCGTGCCGAAAGCGGCGGCTGGATCAGCGATCTGCTGCGCGGCGCATCACGTGAGGAGGCCGCCGACGAGGCGCCTGCCCGTGCCCCGGCTCGCTCGGCGGAAACCGCCACACCGGCCGCACGCAGCAGTGACATCCGCAATCCGCGCCATGTCGTCGAATCGCTGAACTCGCTCTCTGTCGATATCGCCCGCGCCATCGATCACGACGCCTCGGTCGATCTGTGGCGCCGCTATCAGCGCGGCGAGCGCGACGTCTTCACCCGCCGCCTCTACACGCTGAAGGGCCAGCAGACCTTTGACGAGATCAAGCGCAAATATGACCGCGAACCGGAATTCCGCACCGCCGTCGATCGCTATATCGGTGATTTCGAAAAGCTACTGGCCGACGTCGCCCGCACCGACCCGAACCAGATCGTCTCGCAGTCCTACCTGACCTCAGATACGGGCAAGGTCTACACCATGCTTGCCCATGCCGCAGGCAGGCTCAGCTGAGTTTGCCGATTTCAATTGACGTTGAGGGAAAGCCGCTTGACCATGTGTCAGGCGGCTTTTCTCGTAAGATGCCGGTGCGACTAAAACCTCTCTTGCAGCCATTGGCGAGTACCGAGCCCCCTTTGTCCAGCCACGGAAAACCGCCCCAAATGACCCAGGCCCTTCTGATCATCGACGTGCAAAATGCGATCCTTTCCGGAAAAGCCTTGCCGGAGCGCCAGCCCGAGATTGATGCCGCACTCGACGAGACCGTCGCGCGGCTGGCGTCGCTTCAGGAGAAAGCTCGGAATGCGGGCGCGCCGGTCGTGCTGATCCAACATGACGGCGACAGTGGTCACCGGTTGGCCGTCGGCACGGAAGGATGGGCGCTGCGCCAGGAGATTGCGCCGGAACCAGGCGAGGTCGTCGTGCGCAAGAAAAGCGCCGAGTCTTTCTTCGAGACCGACCTTGCCGAACGCCTGAACGAACGCTCGATCACTCACCTCGTCATCGGCGGCTGCATGTCGCAATTCTGCGTCGACACGACGGTCAGGCGCGCCGTTTCTCTTGGCTATAACGTGACGCTGGTGGCGGATGGCCACACCACCGGCGATACGGCGACCCTCACCTTCTCCGAGATTGTCGCCCACCACAATGAAACGCTCGACGGTTTCGACGCCGGCAGGGCGATCGTCGATATCCGTCCCACCGCCAACATTGATTTTTCATAAGGCTCCGGCAGCAACAGCCAACATCAAATCGGAAGCAGGCGATCGGTCCTCAACTTGACGATCAGCGCCTCGACGACCTCCGGCACATCCCTCGCTGCCGTATCGACAATGATCGGCCTCCGCCCCCAATCGTCATATTCTCGCTCGACGGTATCCTGCCACGTTGGCTTCACCAGACCTTCCACATCCGTTTTCCGCGTCTCGGCCCGACGGCGGTGCTCGGTCTTGTCGGAACAGATCACTTCCACTTCGACCGCGAGCACGCCGGACCGCGCCGCGACCGCCAGCCAAGCGTCGCGGGTTATGTCAAGCGGATTGACCGAGTCGGCAATCACCACGCGGCCGAGGGTGAGATTGTCCTCGGCAACCCCATAGGCGACGACATACCCTGCCGGACCGACGTCTCTTGCAGGGTCACCACCGGACACTCTGATCGCCTGTTCGATGGTGTCCACCCGGACGTATAAGGCACCCAGCCGTTTCGCGAGCGCGCGGGCAACAGTCGTTTTCCCGCTCCCCGGCAAGCCGCCAAAGATAATCAGCATGGGTTCTCATCCCATTGTTCGATGAATGCATGTAGGCCCGAGGAGATATACAATCGTGTCCTTGTCGCTGATCCTATTCATAGCAACGGGACGCCCGAACGTTCAACACCGGCAAACGACGACAGCTCGCTACCAACCGCACCATGTGCCATGGAAAGCCGGGACCGCCGCAGCGACCCCGGTTCCCTTTCTCACCGATCGGCCGCTATGCCCCAATTGTAAACGCACCGATCGAGACCGATGGCGATTTCCAGCACGAGGACGCCATGGTCGACAGCAGGTCCTTTTTTTGGTTGCGACCGATAGCGTTGCGGAAAGTCCGTGCGTCGCGAGATCGAGCAGACCTCCATCCATTTGTCGCCATTGTCGACCTCGATATCCATCGTCACCTCGGAATAGGCCGGCAGCCGGTCGGAGGGCACGATCCGCGTCGGTAGATGGATCAGCGAGGCGATCATGCGGCGCACCGGTTCGAGGCAGGCGGCGTGATAGTCGTTGCCGCTGTCGGTCGTGAAGGCGCATTGGAATTCCAGCTGCCAGAACTCCTTCAGCCGGATGTGTTTGGTCGCCTGCTCCTGCTCGCGGCGATAGGACCGGCCCGCCTGCCAGACGCAGAGCGGCAGCCGCGTCTTCGAGTGGTTGCCGAGAATATACTGCATATAGGCATAGGTTGACGGCGTGGTCTCAGGTCTCAGCACCAGCGCGGTATCGCCGGCGGAAAGCTGTTCTTGGACCCAGATATCGACGTTCGAATAGGCGCTGGAAACCATCTCCAGCGGCATCAGCGCCGGCGCCTCGACCCTTCTGACATCCCAGGCCGGATTGACCGATTTGAGAAAGCGGCCGACCTCTTGCGAGAAGAAGCCGATCATATGATCGCGCAGATGGATCTCGCGCTCCTCCCAATGGACGAGCGAATTGACATGATAAAGATTGAGCACGGCGCCTGTCTCCCTGGCAGCCTTGATTGACGTGGTGAGGGGCTTTACGTCCAGCAGCGCGCCGGACGCCCGGAGCGCCCAACGTCACAGCGGGACGCGGAGACCTCGTCCGTCAAATGCGCGCACACTCGCGACCTGCAGGCAGGTGCTGAAATGGCGGGAGAAAGGGGCGCGCTTCATGGTCATGATCGAATTTTCTACGTGCCGCCCGTGCCTTTGTCAAAACCCCAATTCGGTGAGACAAAATGAATCAGCTGTGGATGGGGCTTTTTTATTGCCGCCCGTCCTTCATTTCGTCACAAACTTTCTCGATCGGCTTGCGTTTAGCTAACGGCTGACCCGACCTTCCAACGCTCGACCTTCCAACGACAGAGACAGTAACATCGATGACCAAGACGACCTCCCGGCTCCTTGCCACCGCGCTCTCTTCCGCCGTTCTGCTGGGCGCGTTCACCCTGGTCGAGGCCGGCCAGGCGAGCTTCGTCGTCGATGCGCAATCCGGTCAGGTTCTCGAAGCCTCCAATCAGGACGACCTGAACTATCCGGCGTCGCTGACCAAGATGATGACGCTCTACCTCGCCTTCGAGGCCCTGCATGAGGGACGCCTCACCTGGGACCAGAAGCTCACCATGTCGGAAAATGCCGAGAGCAAGGAACCGTTCAAGCTCGCCGTCGGCGCCGGCCGCCAGGTGACGCTGCGCGAAGCGGTCGAAAGCATCGTCGTCTTGTCCGCCAACGATTCTGCCGTGGCGATCGCCGAACAGCTCGGCGGCTCCGAACAGGCTTTTGCCAAAGCGATGACCGACAAGGCGCGCCAGCTCGGCATGACGAATACGGTCTTCAGGAATCCCTCGGGCCTTCCCGATCCCGAGCAGGTCACCTCGGCGCGAGATATGGCAACTCTCGGCATTTCGCTGATGCGGGACTTTCCCGAGGAGTTCAAGCTCTTCTCTATGCGCGGCTTCCAGTTCCGCGGCATGAAGCTGCGCGGCCACAACAACCTCATGTATCGTTATGACGGCGTCGACGGCATCAAGACCGGTTATACCGACGCGTCGGGCTATAATGTCGTGACATCGGCGCTGAAGGACGGCCGCCGCGTCGTCGGCGTCGTCATGGGCGAAAAGACAGCGAGCCTGCGCGACGACAAGATGGCAGGCCTGCTGGACAGCACCCTGTCTCCCTCATCAAGCGCGACAGCTTCCACAACGCCGAGCAACCAGCCCGGAGCGACGATGACGGATGCGCAGCCGACAAAATAGGCTGCTATTCTATCTGAAAGCCACTTCCAGGTGTTGCCGGTCCTGGGCGATCACCCGGCAATTCGTTTCGAATCCTTCTCCCTTGATGGCAAGAATGAACTCGGAAGGAATGCCGGCCGAACTGGACACCGAAATGCCGGCGCTTTCCGAGCCGATGGATTTGACGGTGCAGTCGATGGTCGAGCGTCGATCGTTGAACAGGATCGAACCTGCCTTCAGCACCCGCCGCCGCGCACCAATTGCATGATCGGCGTGGATGGAACTCCATGACACGCAACGATTTCGTCCCGCATGTTTGGCCTGATACATCGCGGCATCCGCCTGAGCCAACAGCGTCTCGATCTCCTTGCTGACGATCGAAAGCGCCGACGTTCCGAAGCTCGCCGTGACATTCAAAGAACCGTGATCACCGCGAATGGGCTGCGCGGCGATGGCGGCTCTGAGCTTCTCGGCGACGGCGAAAGCCCCTTCCCGGTCGACATGCGGCAGGACGACGGCAAATTCCTCGCCTCCGATACGCCCGAACAGATCGCCGGCGCGAAGGGTCGCCTTGCAAATCGAGGCAACCGCCTTGAGAACCGCATCTCCCGCGGCATGCCCATAGGTATCGTTCACCTTCTTGAAATGGTCGATATCGAAGGCGATGCAGGACAGGTCATGCTGGTGCCGCAAAGCGAGCGAAATCAGCTGATCGGCTTCCTGCTTGAAAGCGCGCCGTGTCATCGCCTCGGTCAGACTGTCGGTGGCGGCCGACTGTACGAGCTCGATGCGGTCCATCGCCGCCCCCGCCAGTTCCTGGAGAATGTCGAGATCTCTGCTGCCGAACGATCTCGGCCGGCGGTCGATCGCGCAGACCGTTCCGATCATATGCCCGGCCTTCGTTCTCAACGGCACGCCGGCATAAAAGCGGATATGGTCTTCGCCGGTCACCGCAGAATGTCTTGAAAAGCGCGCGTCCTTGGTCGCATCCTGCACGATAACGGGTTCGTCGCAGTCCACCACGCAGCGGCAGAATGTGTCGTCGAGCGACACTTCGTCGGCGGAGAGGCCGGAACAAGCCTTGTACCATTGCCGGTGCGCATCGATCAGGGAAACGATGCCGATGTCGATGGAAAAGATTTGCTTTATCAGGCGGACGATCCGCTCAAAACCTTCGTCCCGCGGCGTGTCGAGAAGATCGAGCTGCTGCAGCGCAGCCAGGCGGTCGTTATCGCGCTGGATCGCCTCCGACGACGACTTTCCGAATACTCTTGCGACCACCATGCAGCATGCCTCCTGACAGCGATAACATGATGCGTTCCACAAATTCGTGAAGAATTTGAATACGATGACAGCCCCGACTTCATGGAGCCGCATATTTTTCAGAATCGGCAACCCTTGATGTCGACGCAGCGGTCGCCAAACGCCATCTCAGATTGAACGCAGCGTCCAGTTAACGATCTCGGAGACAACCGTGGAGAAGGCGCGGTCTAGGCCCTTGACGAAGCCGGCATTGTCGCCGCCGGCCGGCGCCATGGCGCGGAACACCTTTTGTGCGCGCACCGAGCCGTTGCGGTCGTTGAGGATCTTGGCGGAGATTTCGACCACCGCCTGATTGCCGTTGGAAGCGTCGATCTCGAAGGAGCGAATATCGGTGACGACCTGATAGTCGATCGCCAGTCCCTGCCCCGGTATGCCGACGCCACCGAGTTTGCCGGAGTTCTCGAAGGCTTCCACCAGTTTCGACTGCACCATGTGCGGCAGCTTGTCGCCCCATTGCGCCCGCGAGAGATACTGAATTTCCGAAGGCGAAACGCGGATGACGATCTGCTCGCTGCCGATCGCACTCAGCGCCGTTGGCGAAGCGATCAGGATCTGGCGAGATTTGGCCGCGGGTCCGTCACCGTCAACGGCGGCGGATAGGTCATAGGTATCGTTCTTGGCCGCGGTGCCGCACCCCGAAAGGATCAGCGCCGTCAGCGGCAGCGCGATCACCGTTCCCCTGATCCATGAACGGCGCGACAAGAGATGCGATGCGACCATATTAGGCTACCCCTGACTTCCCAGTTAACGCCGCGTCCGGCCGTCATATTGCTTGACCGTGTCCCCGCCGAAGATCAGGCGTTGCGGATTGCGGTCGAAGTTGGTGATCGTGTCGTTGAGATTGTTGACGGTTCCGCGCATGTCGTTGACGAGAGTCTGCACGTCGCGCAAGCCGCCGCTGGAGAATTTCTGCAGATTGTCGGCGATCGGCCCGATGCGTGCATTCAGATTGTCGGCGACCTTCTTGAAGGATTCCAGCGTATCGCGCGCTTGTGCGAACATCGATTGTGTATTGTCGGTGCCGAGCAGCGCATCGACTTTGATGAGAATGCCGTCGATGCGGGTCGAGGCCGAATTCAGCTTGTTGGCAAGCTGCGAGACGTCCTGGATCGTCTGGTCGATATCTTTCTGGCGCGACGAAACCGTGTTTGCGACATCCCGGATCGAGGCAACGGCTGCACGCGCATCCTTGGTCGCCTGCGCGATGTCGTCGACAGAGCCCTTCACCTTGGCGGGGTCGATCTGGGCGACGAGCGTGTCGACGCGGTCGAGCGTCGCCTGGGCCTGCTTGCCGAAATCGTTGAAGGTGGTGGCCGTCTGGTCGAACTTCTGGATCGCCCCCTTCAGATCTCCAGAGGCATCGGCGACATTGGCAGTGATCTTTTCGGCGTTGGAAACGATATTGTCGATTTTCTGGGCGTCGACCGCCTTGACCAGCGATTCCACCGCTTGAAGCGTCGAATCGACACGGCCGGAGACCGCCTTCACCGTATTCGACAGCTCGCCGACGCTCTGTAGGAAGGCGTCGATATTGCCGGAATTCTTGGCAAGCGCATCCGAGAAGGTCTCGGCATTCTTGAACGTCTGAGTGAGGGGCGCGCGTGAATCTTCGATGAATCCCTGAAGTTCGCCGACCGCGTCATTGGCGCGATCGAGGATCTTGTCAGCGGTCGCCAGTAGATTGGTGACGCTCGACTGATCGGCGACGATGACGGCGCGTTTGCCGTTGTCGATCGCATGCTGGAGGATGCTTTCCTCGCCCTTGCGGCCGCCCGACAGTTCGATATAGGCAGCCCCGGTCAGGCCCTGAATTTCAAGAGCAGCCTTGGTCGACGGATAGATCGGCGCATCGGTGCGCACCTGGGTGAACGCCAGTGAATATTGCGGATCGTCGGCATCGATCGACAGGGTCTGCACCGAGCCGATCTGAATGCCGTTGAAGCGCACCGGCGAGCCGACGCTGAGGCCGTTGGCCGAACCCGGAATACGCACGATCAGCTCGGTCATCGGGCCGCCACGGCCATATTCGGCCATCCAGTAGACGAAGCCGAAGGCAGCCGCGATCACCAACACCGTGAAAAAACCGACAATCGTGTAATTGGCTTTGGTTTCCATTTATCCGATCACTTCCCGCTGCTGCCGTGCCGCGCGCCATCATCCTGCGGCACGATCGCCCGTGCCCGTTTACCCTTGAAATAGGCCTGCACCCAGGGATCGTCATAGGCCAGCATGTCGTCGATCGTGCCTTCCACCATTACCCGTTTCTTTCCGAGCACGGCAATACGGTCGCAGACCGAAAATAGGCTGTCGAGGTCATGCGTCACCATATACACGGTCAGTCCCAGACTATCGCGCAGGTTGGCGATCAGCTCGTCGAATTCGGCAGCGCCGATCGGGTCGAGACCCGAGGTCGGCTCATCCAGGAAGACGAGTTCGGGATCGAGTGCCAGCGCCCGGGCAAGGGCGGCGCGCTTGATCATGCCGCCGGACAGTTCGGACGGATATTTGTCGGCGGCATCGGCCGCGAGCCCGACCATGCGGATCTTCAGATGCGCCAGTTCGTCCATCAGCGAGCGCGGCAGGTCGAGATATTCGCGCATCGGCACCTGGATGTTTTCCTTGACCGTCAGCGACGAGAACAGCGCCCCCTGCTGAAACAGCACGCCGAGCCGCATGTCGAGCGCGTTGCGCTGCGGCTCATCGAGTTCGTCGAAATCCTGGCCGAGGATCTTGATCGTGCCGGAACGCCGCGGCAGCAGCCGGAGCACAGTGCGCATCAGCACCGATTTGCCGGTGCCCGACGCGCCGACGAAGCCGAGGATCTCGCCGCGATAGATATTCAGGTTGAGATTGTCGAGCACCACTTTGGAGCCGAAGGCAACGGTGACGTCGCGCGCCGAGAGCACGATGTCCCTCTCGTTCTTGTCGTCCCTGTCTTCCGTATCGATCGGTTTTTCCACGCGATTCGCCATGCTAGAAGTCGATCGCTGCATAGAACATCGCAAAAAGCCCGTCCATCAGGATGACCACGAAAATCGCCTTCACCACCGCAGCCGTCACATGCTGGCCGAGCGATTCCGCGCTGCCGCCGACCTTGAGCCCTTCGACGGCGGCGACGATGCCGATGACCAGCGCCATGAACGGCGCCTTGATCATGCCGGAGAGCACCGTCGACAGCGTGACCGCCTCGTGCAGGCGCGACAGGAAGTTGGCGAAGGTGATGCCGGAATAGCCCCAGGCGACGGCGGCCGCGCCGGCGAGCGAGGCGAAATTCGCCAGCACCGTCAAAAGCGGCAGCGCGATGGTCAGCGCCACCAGCCGCGGGAAGATCAGCACGCCGATCGGGTTCAGTCCCATCACCTTCAGCGCGTCGATCTCCTCGCGCATCTTCATTGAGCCGATTTCGGCGGTGATCGCGCTGCCCGAACGGCCGGCGATCATGATCGAGGTCAACAGCACGCCGATTTCGCGCAATTGCAGGATGCCGACGAGATCGACGACGAAGACTTCAGCACCGAAGTAGCGCAGTTGGAAGGCGCCCTGCTGGGCAATGATCGCCCCGATCAGAAATGACATCAGAAGAATGATCGGAACGGCGCGAACACCCATGTGGTCGATCTGGTTGACGATCGAGGCCGGGGAAACGCCGCTGCCGCGGCCGAACTTCATCTGCGCGCCGCGCACTGCCGAACCGAGGATATACATGGCGGCGGCGAAATTGTCCCAGATGTCGTAGGTCATCCTGCCGATCGGCGCGAGGACGCGCGCAGCAAGCGAGACCTTCTCTTTCTGCTCCGGCTCCGGTTTGGCCGGCTCCTCGGAAAACATCTCCAGCATTTCATCGATATGCGGATTGGTGCCTTCGAAGCGGACGGTTCGGCCGGCAGCCTCCTCTTCCTTCTTCAGCCGGCACAGCAGCCAGATCCCAGCGGTATCGATATCGGTGATGTCGGAGAGATCGACCGTCAGGTCCCCGGCCTTCTGATGCAGCAGCTTCTCGAAGTCGCGCAGCACGAAATGCACATAGGCGCTGCGCCAGTTGCCCTTGAGACGCACATGCTGCCCCGAACCACCGGATTGGTCGTCCACGTCAAGTGAGGCAACGTTGCGATTTTCGGCGTTCAAGATACTTATGTCTTTCAAGGCTTAAGGGCGACATCGCCGACTCGGCGGATCCTTTGCCGCCCGGCGCGTCAATATACAGAAGCAACGTGCGATTTCCATGCTCACAGGACAGCAATAATGCCGCGCACCCTCAATATCCAGATGAATTCCTTTCCGATTGCCGGAGCCTTCACTATCTCGCGCGGCGCCAAGACCGAGGCCGAGGTGATTACCTGTACGCTCGCCGAAGACGGTGCGCGGGGGCTTGGCGAATGCGTGCCTTATCGCCGCTACGGCGAGACCATGGAGAGCGTGTTCGCCCAGATCGAAGCCGCGCGTCCGCTGGTCGAGGCCGGGATCTCGCGCCGCGACCTGTTGTCGGCGATGCCGCCCGGCGCTGCCCGCAATGCCGTCGATTGCGCCCTTTGGGACCTCGAGGCCAAACGAACGGGTGAAAGCGTTGCGACCCGCCTCGGCCTTGCCGATCTGAAGCCACTCACCACCGCCTATACCATTTCGCTCGGGGAACCGGAGGTGATGGCCGCAAAGGCGCGTGAACATGCCGGCCGCTCGCTGCTCAAGGTCAAGGTCGGCACCGGCGACGATGAAAGCCGCATCCGCGCCGTCTGCGCCGCCGCGCCCGATGCCACAATCATCCTTGACGCCAATGAGGGCTGGCCGGAAGCGGTGCTGGAACGTCATCTTGATATCGCGGCGCAAGCCGGTGTGGCTTTGGTCGAGCAGCCGCTGCCGTCCGGCCGCGACGCACTGCTTGCTGAAATACGCCGCCCGCTCCTCGTCTGCGCCGACGAAAGTGTCCACCATACCGGCGATCTTGCGAGCCTTGCCGACCGCTATGACGCGATCAACATCAAGCTCGACAAGACAGGCGGCCTGACGGAAGCCCTGGCGATGAAGGCGGAAGCTGAGCGGCTTGGTTTCAGCATCATGATCGGCTGCATGGTCGGCACCTCGCTTGCCATGGCGCCGGCGGTGCTGCTCGCCCAGAATGCCGATTTCGTCGATCTCGACGGCCCGCTGCTGCTTGCCCGCGACCGCGAACCCGGCCTGCGCTACGCCGCTTCCCTGGTCTTTCCGCCCGAAAGCACGCTCTGGGGCTGAAGGTAATAGGCCGATATGACGAGGCCGAGGCCGGTAAACGCGACCAGCGCCATGACGTAATAGCTGACGACGCCGAGCCAGGCATAGAGATAACCCGACGCCAGCGTCATCAGCGCCATCGCCATGCCGACGTAGAAGAAGTAGGCGCCTTGCGCCGAGGATTCCTGCGTCTCCTGCACCGTCGCCATGATCCGCCGCTGCACGCCGGTATGGACGAAGGCATAGGTGAAGCCGTGGAAACACTGCAGCAGGAAAAACCCGGCAAACCCCGCATTCATGGGAAACAGGATCCAGCGGCAGACGCTGACGGCACAGCCGAAGCGGATCAGCGTCCAAGCGTCGAAGCGCCGGTTGAGACGTTTCGACAGGAAGAACACCGTCACCTCGGAAGCAACGCCGGCGCTCCAGAGCAAGCCGACCTCCGTGCCGGAAAAGCCGAGATGATGCCAATAGATCGACGAGAACGCGTTGAGCACCGCATGGCTCGACTGCTGGATGGCGACACCGATCAAGAGCAGCAGCAAATGCGGCTCGCGCAGTCCGCTGCCGGTGGCGGCCGGAATGTTGATCGGCTGGCCACGCCGCCGCGTCGGCCCGATGCGCGGACAGAAGATCGCCATGACGACCGTCATGGCAAAGCCGAACACCATGACATCGAGCACCAATCCGCCGCCCCACCGGCTGATCAGTTGGCCACCGACCAGCGTCGAGACGATGAAGGCAATAGAGCCCCAGACGCGCATCGATCCGTAATCGAGCCCCCAGCGGCGCACACCCGAAATGACGATCGATTCGACGACGGGCACATAGGGCGCGAAGGTGGCGCCCTGCAGCGCATAGACGATCGTCACCGGCCAGAAGCTCGTCGTCCAGAAAAGCGCGATAGCCGTCAGCAGCGACAGGCTGCCTGACCAGAGCAGCACGTCGGCGCGCTCCTTCAGACGGTCGGCAATCATCGCGACGACGGGCGCCACCAGCACGCGCACCACCATCGGTATGGCAAGGATGATGCCGATCTCGTGGTCGCTGAAACTATGGGTCGCAAGCCAGACCGGAAAGAACGGCAGAACGATGCCGTTGACGAGCAGCGGTGCGCAATACGAAAGCGCGCTGAGCAGCCGGAAGCGCGGGGGCGCTCCCTCACTCGGGGAATATTGGGCGGGAATCATTGGTGGACCTGAAGGAAACTGGTCGTTGTCCTAACACACCACCCTGGAGGCGCCTATTGCGAGAAATAGCCCTACTGAAACGTTTTAGAAAATAAATACAGCCTGTCGCCCGACGGTAACGGGTAAGTCGGTGGAGTGCGGATGCGCCGATGCCGAAATCAGGCCGCCTGCGGGGCCAGTTCGCCTTCATCGTGCATTTCAATGGCGGCAAGCGTCGGCACGCTGCTGGCGAGCGCTCGCCAGGTGATCAGTTCGAAGGTGCCATCCTCATGTTCGGCGACCGCCGTGCAGCTTTCCACCCAATCGCCCGTATTGATGTAGCGGATGCCGTCCATGTCCTGGATGATGGCGTGATGGATGTGTCCGCAGATGACACCGTCGGCGCCGTTTTTGCGAGCTTCCTCCGCCACGACGCGCTCGAACTCGCCGATGAAGTTGACGGCATGTTTGACCTGCAGCTTCGCCCAGGCCGAAAACGACCAATAGGGCATACCGAGGCGGCGGCGCACGGCCGCGAGCAGCAGGTTGATGCGGATCGCCGTATCGTAGGCCCAGTCGCCGAGATAGGCGAGCAGGCGGGCGTTGCGGACGACGACGTCGAATTCGTCGCCGTGCAGGATCAGATATTTCTTGCCGTCGGCGCCGTTATGCATCATGCGCTCGACAACCTCGATGCCGCCGAAATGCATGCCCGGAAAATCGCGCAGAAATTCGTCGTGATTGCCGGGAATATAGACGACGCGCGTGCCCTTGCGCGCCTTGCGCAACAGCTTCTGGACCACGTCGTTGCAGACCTGCGGCCAGTACCAGCTGCGCTTCAGGCGCCAGCCGTCGACGATGTCGCCGACGAGCACGATCGTATCGGCCTCGTGGTGGCGCAGGAAATCCAGGAGGAAATCAGCCTTCGCGGCCTTCGAGCCGAGATGGACATCGGAAATGAAGAGCGTGCGGAAATGTCTGGGTTCCATCATGTCTATCACGAGCGTCGCTCATGCCCCATCTTTCATCTCACCTTCCAAAACCAGACTCGTGTTTCAGGAAGATGACAGGTTGCGGAAAAGCCGGCGCGGTGGCGATGTTGCCCTCTCCATCGGGCACGTTCATGATGGCGGCGATTCCAGGTCCGACACTGCGGGATGGCTGATGCGTCTATTTCTCGTTCGCCACGGCGAATCTCTCGGCAACCTCAACGAACAGGCCTATCGCCAATTCGGCGACCACAACGTGCCGCTGACGCAGTGGGGCCACCGTCAGGCGGTCGAAGCCGGCAGGGCCATCGCCTCCTATCTGAAGGCATTGCCACGCGCCGATTTCGGCAAGCTGCATATCTGGTACTCACCATTCCTCAGGACACGGCAGAGCAAGGATGCCTTGCTGACAGCCTTGCCGGAAAGCTTCATCGGCGAGATCCGGGAGGATTACCTGCTGCGCGAGCAGGATTTCGGTCTTTTCACCGAAATCTATGACCATGCCGAACAGAAGCAGAAATTCCCCGAAGAGTTCGAAAAATGGGCGAGGCTGCGCAGCAACAGCGGCAAGTTCTACGCGCGGCCGCCGGATGGCGAGAGCCGGGCGGATGTGGCCCAGCGGGTGCGCCTCTTCCTGCAGACCGTCATGCGCGACGCCGAAAACAGCAGCCACAACGTCGTGATCGTCGGCCATGGCGTCACCAACCGGGCAGTCGAAATGAATTTTCTCCACCGCCCCGTCGAGTGGTTCGAGCGTTCCGACAACCCCGGAAATGCCGATATCACACTGATCAAGGGGACGCGCCTGCAAGGATACGAGTCGATCCTGTTGCATGAGGCGGCCGACCGGCAGCCGGGACAGGAAAATGAACTGCGCGATGCCTATGGCGCCGACGTGACGATCACGCCGAAGCCTGAGGGATAGACCCCACAAAGGGACGAATGCAAAGCATCGGCAGCAGCATCAAGCCCCTCCCTTGTCGGGAGGGGTTTTCACTGCAGCCAAGTTCCGTTTCGATCCCCTCACGCAGCCCGCACAGCCGCCATCGGTTTGACGTTCTGATTCATCCGAAACAGATTGTCAGGATCATAACGCCGCTTGATTTCGGCAAGCCGGGCGTAATTGGCGCCATAGGCCATTTCCACCCGATCGGCCTCGTCATCAGGCATGAAGTTGATATAGGCGGTTCCCACGGCATGCGGCTTGGTTGCCTCGAAAAGTTCGCGCGCCCAGCCGGTGCAATTTGCATCCATCCCGGCCTCCCGCCAGCGCGCATGCACGTTCATGACGAAATGCGAACTGCGCTGCGGAAATGCGGTGGCCTCGGTGGCAATACGGCCGGCCGCGCCACCGACATGGCCGACGAATATCTCGCATTCCGGTCCCGGCAGCTTGCGCACGGCGTTGAGCAGCACCTCGATCGCCGCATCCGAAAGCGAGGCGAAATCCTGGCTCTTCCAGTAATTGCGCGCACCTGGCGTCAGCAACGGATCGAATGCCTGCTGCCAGCCGGTGAACGGCACCGGACCGACGACATCGGCAATCGGCTTTCCGATCGCTCGCAATCTTTCCGTCGCTTTTTCTCCCGCCGCGATATCTCCACAATAGCACATGGCGAGCACCACGACCTCCTTGCCGTGCCACTCGGCCGGAAGGAAGGGCAGCGGCGGCGCCTGGCGCATTACCACCCAGCAGGTCAGTTCATCGGGTGCGGCTTCCAGCGCCTGCCGATATTCCCGCAGCACTCTCTCCGCGTCAGCGAAGGGATGTACGACCAGCCCGGCAAGAACATCGGAATGCAGCGGGTTCAGCTGAAACTCGAAGGAGGTGACGACACCGAAATTGCCGCCGCCGCCGCGTAAGGCCCAGAAGAGGTCCGGCCTTTCCGTCTCGCTTGCCTTGACCAGTTCGCCATCGGCCGTCACCACATCGACCGAGACCAGATTGTCGATCGTCAGCCCGAATTTGCGGGTCAGCCAGCCAAAGCCGCCGCCAAGCGTCAGGCCGGCAATGCCGGTGGTGGAATTGATGCCGGTCGGCAGCACCAGCCCGAAGGCCAGCGTTTCCTGGTCGACATCGGCAAGCGTTGCCCCCGGCTCGATCCTGGCGCGGCGCGTCTCCGGGTCGACCCGCACCGATTTCATCGCCGACAGGTCGATGACGACGCCGCCCTCGCAAACCGCGTTGCCGGCAATGCCGTGCCCACCGCCGCGCACCGAAACGAGAAGATTGTTGTCGCGGGCAAACCGCACCGCGCGCATGACATCGGCAGCACCGGCGCAACGCGCGATAAGCCCGGGCCGCCGGTCGATCATCGCATTCCAGATCGCCCGAGCCTCATTGTAATCCTTGTCTTTACCGGTCAGGAGATTGCCGCGAAATCCGGCGGCAAACGCATCGATGGCCACGTCATTGACCATCGTCTGCCCCCTTTGCAGGGTCGTGAGGTTCAAATTGTCCATGATTTCCTCCATGCGACCGGCGCCCCGCACCGTCGCGGCGGCATATTGCGCCTGCGGTGATCGCCAAACAAGTTTTCCAAAAGGATTAGCTAATCGCCTGAAGCCACCGGGCGCCCACTTCTCGAAAACTTCGCCCATCCCCCATTTCCATACTGTCGCCCGTATCCGATTGATGTATGGAGGGAACTCCCAAAAAGACGTGCACGGAGGCGGCAATGGATAACCAGGAAAAATCCAAGACGGACAAGAACCTGACAAGCGGCGATCTCGACGAGCAGGCGCTGTTCTTCCACCGCTATCCCCGTCCCGGCAAGCTGGAGATCCAGGCAACCAAGCCGCTCGGCAACCAGCGCGACCTGGCGCTCGCCTATTCGCCGGGCGTTGCCGCCCCTTGCCTTGCCATCCGAGACAATCCTGAGATGGCGGCTGAATATACCTCGCGCGCCAATCTCGTCGCCGTCATCTCCAACGGCACCGCCGTGCTCGGCCTCGGCAATATCGGTCCGCTGGCCTCAAAGCCGGTGATGGAAGGCAAGGCCGTGCTCTTCAAGAAGTTCGCCGGCATCGATGTCTTCGATATCGAGATCGACGCGGCAAGCGTCGAGCAGATGGTCTCGACCGTCAGCTCGCTGGAGCCGACCTTCGGCGGCATCAATCTCGAAGACATCAAGGCGCCGGAATGTTTCGAGGTCGAGCGGCGCCTGCGCGAGAAGATGAAGATCCCGGTTTTCCACGACGACCAGCACGGCACGGCGATCATCGTCGCCGCCGCGATCCTAAACGGGCTGGAACTTGCCGGCAAGGCAATCGAGAACGTCAAGATCGTCGCCTCCGGCGCCGGGGCCGCCGCCCTTGCCTGCCTCAACCTGCTGGTCATTCTCGGCGCAAAACGCGAAAACATCTGGGTCCACGATCTCGAAGGCCTCGTCTATGAGGGCCGCACCGAGCTGATGGACGAATGGAAATCCGTCTACGCCCAGAAGAGCGACACGCGCACGCTCGCCGAAAATATCGGCGGCGCCGACGTCTTCCTCGGCCTGTCGGCCGCCGGCGTGCTGAAGCCGGAGCTGCTGGCGCAGATGGCCGACAAGCCGCTGATCATGGCGCTCGCCAATCCGACGCCCGAAATCATGCCTGATCTTGCCCGTGCCGCTCGCCCCGACGCGATGATCTGCACCGGCCGCTCGGATTTCGCCAACCAGGTCAACAACGTCCTCTGCTTCCCCTATATCTTCCGCGGCGCGCTCGATTGCGGCGCCGAGACGATCAACGAGGAAATGAAGATGGCGGCCGTGCGCGCCATCGCCGCCCTTGCCCGCGAGGAACCGTCGGACGTCGCCGCCCGCGCCTATTCCGGCGAGACGCCGGTCTTCGGCCCGGATTACCTGATCCCCTCGCCCTTCGATCCGCGCCTGATCCTGCGCATCGCGCCTGCCGTTGCCAAGGCCGCCGAACAGAGCGGCGTGGCGCGCCGCCCGATCCAGGATTTCGACGCCTATCTCGACCAGTTGAACCGCTTCGTCTTCCGCTCCGGCTTCGTCATGAAGCCGATCTTCACCGCGGCCAAGGCCGCCGAGCGCAAGCGCGTCATCTTCTCCGAGGGCGAGGATGAGCGTGTGCTGCGCGCCGCCCAGGTGCTGCTGGAGGAAGGCCTTGCCGACCCGATCCTCATCGGCCGCCCGCAGGTCATCGAGACGCGCCTGAAGCGCTACGGTCTGCGTATCCGGCCGCTGCAGGATTTCGAAGTCATCAACCCGGAAGACGATCCGCGCTTCCGCGAATATGTCGATCTCTATTTCTCCCTCGTTGGCCGCCGCGGCGTCATTCCCGAAGCCGCCCGCACCATCGTGCGCACCAACACCACCGTCATCGGCGCACTGGCGCTGAGGCGCGGCGAAGCCGATGCGCTGATCTGCGGTCTGGAAGGCCGCTATGAAAAACATCTGCGCGACGTCCGTCAGATCATCGGCAAACGCAAGAATGTCCGCGATTTCTCCGCCCTCAGCCTGATGATCTCGCAGCGCGGCGCCACCTTCTTCACCGACACCTACGTCACCTTCAATCCGAGCGCCGAGGAGGTTGCCGAGGCAACGGTGCTGGCGGCCGAGGAAATTCGCCGTTTCGGCATCACCCCGCGCGCCGCCCTCGTCTCGCATTCCAACTTCGGCTCGCGCGAATCCGAGAGCGCCACGAAGATGCGCAACGCCCTGCAGCTGGTGCGCGAGACTGCCCCCGATCTTGAGGTCGACGGCGAAATGCATGGCGAAAGCGCCATCACCGAAGCGCTGCGCAAACGCGTCATGCCGGATACGACATTGCACGACGAGGCGAACCTGCTGGTCTTCCCAAATCTCGACGCCGCCAACATCACGCTCGGCGTGGTCAAGTCGATGACGGACGGCCTGCATGTCGGCCCGATCCTGCTCGGCACCGCCCTGCCCGCCCACATCCTGGCGCCTTCAGTCACCTCCCGCGGCGTCGTCAACATGGCCGCCCTCGCCGTCGTCGAGGCATCGCAGCCGGCGTAAGCCGGTTGCCGCCAACGTCAGCCATCGGCTATCGACAGGCGTCCTCTATCCGCGAGCGCGTCCGCGCGCTCGTTGCCGGCAATCCCCGAATGTCCCTTGCACCAGGCAATGGTCACCAGGGCGTTTTGGGATAGCTGACGATCGACGGCTTTCCAGAGGTCCGCATTGTCGATCGTTCGCCGTCGCCCATGTCCATTCGGGCTGCTTTTCTTCCAGCCGTTGTTCTTCCAGATATGTCGGCGGCTGTTGCAGCCTTTGACGGCATAGACGGAATCGGACCAGATGATCGCGGGTTCTCCGGCTGTTTGGCTGTTGATCCACATGGCGGCCCTGAGAACGGCGGTCAATTCCATGGCATTATTGCTGGAATCGTCGACGCCACCGAAGTCGGAGGCGATTTCCACCGCATCGCGATAAGCGACAAACGACCAGCCTCCATGCCCGGAACCGGGCTCATAACAACCGTCCGCGAAGAGGTGAAGGCCGTGTTGGGCTTCCGTCACGCCTGATGTCGGTGCAAAGGAAGGGATCTCGTCGGGGATGCTTGTCATTTTCACCGCGTCTCTGGCGATTGCTGGATAAGATCAGGAAAATACGCTAATATTTTCTTTGAGCTTATTAAGAGAAATCCGTTAAGGGAAAACGCGCGGCCGATTGAAGTCGCATTCGACCCACCGACCGTTTGCTCATTCCGGGACGACGCCGTGAAACGCCGAAACCTGTCTCTCGCCCTTCTCCTCGCCTTCGCAGCGCCCGCCGTCGCGCAGACCAATGCCATCTGTGAGGACCTGCGCGGCCGTCTCGCCGACCTGCCGCGCTCGATCGGCAATGGCAACGGCCCGGAAGCACGCCAATATGCCAATGCCATGGCCGAGCAGAACCTCGAGCTTCGCAAGGTGCGTAACGATCTGCGCAACTACGGCTGCACCTCGGGCAGCATGGTGGTGATCGGCGGCGAGAATGCCGATTATTGCACCGAGCTGTCGCAGGCCGAAGGCCGGATGATCGACAATATCGCTTATCTCCAGGACCGCCGCAACGAGCTGGCCGGCCGGAACGGCGCCGATGACGACCGCCGCGAACTGATGGCCGCGCTCGACAGCAACGGCTGCAACAGCGAGAACTTCTATGCGCCTTCCGAGCGCAATGCCAACGACCCTGCCCCGAGCGTCGAGGAGCAGGCGATGCGTTCGGACACTTTCATTCCGCTCGGCGGCGGAGAGGCCGATCCGCGCTACGGCCTGCCGCGGGCCGATATGCTGTCGCCGGTCAGCACCATCTGCGTGCGCAGCTGTGACGGCGGCTTCTTCCCGATCAGTTCAAACACCACCTCGGTCGATTTCGGCCGCGACGCCCAGACCTGCGCCAAGATGTGCCCCGGCATCGAAACCCAGCTTTTCTATCGCGACGTGACGAGCACGGAAGCCTCGAACATGATCTCGGTCGCAACCGGCACGCCCTACAGCGCCATGAAGAACGCCTTCGCTTACAAAAGCCGCGCGCCCGGCGAGAAAAACGCCTGTGCCTGCAATCTCACCGCCTATTACGACGAGATGCGCGGCAAGCAGGCGATAAGCCAGCCGCCGCCACAGGGCTCGATCACCACCATCCGCACCAATCCGCCGGCGAAGGATACAGCGGCCGCCGCCGCGCCGCAGCCATCGGTTCCAGAGCGTCCCTACGACCCCACGCAGAACAAGGTCCGCCAGGTCGGCCCGCAATTCCTCGCCGGCGACCAGGGCTCGATCGACCTTGCCAATCCTGCCGCACCTGGCCCGCAGCCGCAGCAGCAGTGATCGCTACCTCTCGTTCCTTCCCCAGCCATCGTGGAAGACGAGTTCCTCAAGCGGTAGCCGCTGCCGCCAGCCTTTGACCGAGAGTTCCGGCTGGTCGTAGAGCCGGTCGACGAAACCGGCGCAGAGCCAGGCAACCACTTCGATATGCTCGGGGATGCCGAGAATGGTCTTCAGGTCGGCTTCGTGAAAGATGCTGACCCAGCCAATGCCGATCCCTTCGGCGCGGGCCGCCAGCCAGAGATTCTGGATGGCGCAGACTGTCGAATAGCTGTCCATTCGCGGATTGTGCGTGCGCCCCAGCACCACGCTGCCGCTGCGGGTGGGATCGCAGGTTACGCAGATACCGAGCGGCGCCTCCACGATGCCTTCCAGCTTGAGGGAGCGATAGACCTGCCGCCGCTCGCCCTCAAACATCAATGCCGCTTCCTCGTTGGCCTTGGCAAAGGCATCGCGGATGCGCGCTCGCACCGTTGGACTTCTCACCAGAATGAAATTCCACGGCTGCATGAAGCCGACGGAGGGTGCGTGGTGCGCGGCGGTCAGCAGCCGTTCCACCACGTCGTCGGGCAAGGGCTCGGGCAGGAACTGGCTGCGAACGTCGCGCCGCGTCATGATCGCGTGATAGACGGCCTCGCGTTCGGCCAAGGAAAAACCGGACGCCACGGACAGGGCATCCTCATCAAAGGGTCGCATCGTCAAATCCCCAACAACGCAACCGCCCGCCGTCCGCGCGGGTTCGGTCTATCTTGCCAGGCCGGTCTTCTGACTTGGCGTCATCCGTCTGCCGCAGCCTTCCCGGCGAAAGCCAGTGGCATGATAAAGCGGCAAACGTCGGCCTTACAGCGTTGGGCACGTTCCGGTCTCGCACCGGATTCCCGATTCTCCCGCTTGAAAAGCGGGCACCTGACGGCGCATCTATTTCAGCAAACCGGCCCTGCGGCAAGCGACCTCATGCCGCATTCACCCGTATGTGACATCGATCGCGTGGACAGCTGTGCATCGCTGCCGTAGAACCGAACAGATCCTAACCGACGCCTGTGGCGCCGCAATTTTCCTCTTTGCACCCAGTTGCCCGTGCCCCGCCTGACACCCATGATCCTTGCGGTCGCCCTGTTCATGGAACAGATGGATTCGACCGTCATCGCCACCAGCCTGCCGGCGATCGCAGCCGATATCGGCACCTCGCCGATCGCGCTGAAGCTTGCCGTCACCAGCTATCTCGTGGCACTGGCGATCTTCATCCCGATCAGCGGCTGGATGTCGGATCGTTTCGGCGCGCGCAACATCTTCCGTATGGCGATCTTCGTCTTCATGATCGGCTCAGTCGCCTGCGCCTTTTCCAATTCGATTGCGGCCTTCGTCGTCGCGCGGCTGATCCAGGGCGCCGGCGGCTCGATGATGACGCCGGTCAGCCGTCTGCTGCTGGTCCGGGGAACGCCGCGCCACGAACTCGTCGATGCCATGGCCTGGCTGACCATCCCCGCGCTGATCGGCCCGATCATGGGGCCGCCGATCGGTGGTTTCCTCACCACCTATCTCACCTGGCACTGGATCTTCTGGATCAATGTCCCGATCGGCGTGCTCGGCATCATCCTCGTCACGCGTTTCCTGCCGGCGGTCGAGCCTCGCAGTCCACGGCCGATGGATTTTCCGGGCTTCTTCCTTTGCGGCATCGGCTTTTCTGGCTTCGTCTTCGGCCTGTCGGTGATCAGCCTGCCGGCCGTGCCTGTCATCTACGGCTATGTCACGGTGGCCGTCGGCATCCTTGCCGGCCTCCTCTATCTCCTGCATGCCCGCCGCGCGCCCTATCCGCTGCTCGATCCGAAAATGTTCCGTTATCCGATGTTCCGGGCGGCGATCCTCGGCGCCTCGAATTTCCGCATGGGCCTCGGCGCCCTGCCCTTCCTGATGCCGCTGATGCTGCAGCTCGGCTTCGGCCTGACGCCGCTGCAATCGGGCTCGGTCACCTTCGTCAGCGCGCTCGGCTCCATGGGGTCGAAATTTGCCGCTTCGCGCACCTTCAATGCCTTCGGTTTCCGCACCGTGATATCGATCACCACCTTGCTGGCGGCAATCTTCCTCGGCATCAACGGCCTTTTTACCAGGGAGACGCCGCTGCCGCTGATCATGGCCTGCCTGCTGATCGGCGGCCTGTTCCGCTCCATGGCCTTCTCAGGCGTCAACGCCATGGCCTTCGGCGATGTCGGTGAGGCCGACAGCAGCCAGGCGACCGCGATCAACGCCGTTGCCCAGCGTATATCCATGGCAATGGGTGTGGCGATCGCCGGCGGCATCCTCGAAATTTCGAGCAGCCTCCACGGCGGCAGGCTTCTGGTCTCGGATTTTCACACCGCCTTCTTCAGCGTCTCGGCGATTTCGGCGCTGGCCTGCATCACCTTCCTGCGCCTGCCGCGCGATGCCGGCGCCGAACTGACGACGCGCCGCCGCAAGCACCGCCAGGCCGAGCCGGAAGAGGCCATGGCGGAAAACAGCCCTTGATCCCGCTGGCCGCCGTTTCGCTATCCCATTCCACTTTATGATTTCTTCACACATCGAAGACAGACTGCGTTTGCGCGTTTTGGGTCGCACAGGGGACATGGGCATGAGTGCTCATGCTGCGACCGCCGGCGTGGATGCCTGTATTGATAGGCTGGTCGGAAACATATCTGACCGAGCCCGCGTTTCGAGGCCCACGCGGCATGTTCCATTTTTTGAAAACGATGCCTCTGACAGCCAAGCTGGCGGCGATTATCGTGACCGTCAACCTTTGCGGCATCTCCGCCTTTGCCACCTACACCTGGATGTACGAAACCAGGGCGTTGATCGATGGCGCCAAGGCGAACTGGTCCAAGGACGTGGAGCAGTTTGCGTCTCTGGCCGCCGGCGGCGTGAAATGGGGCAAGGCGAATGCTGTGCGCGACGCCTATTCGCTTTACCGCGACGACCCCTCGCTTGATCTTGTGCAGTTTGCCGCCTTCAACGCCGAACCTGCCGCCGTCGATACGTGGACACGTGACGGCATCAGCGGTTTGCCGGCACCCGCCGATCTGGCAAAGAGCCTCAGCACCAAGCCTGAGAAAACGACGATCGATGACAGCGGAATATCTGCCGGCGTTGTTACGATCATTGCGCCGCTTCCGTTGGATAAATCAGGCAAGGCGACCGGCTACGTCGTCACCAACTGGTCGGTCGAAAAAATCGCTGCCGAAGTCAAGCAGAAGGTCCTGATTTCGCTGCTGACGCAGTTCGTCATCACCGCCATCGCCGTTGTCGCCTTTCTTCTCGCCATGCGCAGCCTCGTCGGCCGCCCCCTCAGGGTTCTCAGCGAGCGGATCAGCGCGCTGCAGAAAGGCGATCTGGCCTCTCCCGTTACCTACAGGGAAAACGGCGACGAGATCGGTTTCCTCGCACGTGCCTTGGAAGTCTTCCGCAACGAGGCGATTGCCAAGGTCGAAAGAGAGCAGGCCGCGGCCGAGCAGAGCGCCTCATTCGACGCCGAACGGGCGCGCAACGCTTCCTTGACGGAGGAAGCCAGCAATGCTCAGCGGCAGGTCATGACAGCGCTCGCAAATGAATTGGAAAAGCTCGCCGCCGGCGACTTCTCGATACACCTCGCCGATCTCGGTCCTGAATTCGATAAACTGCGGCAGGATTTCAACCGCATGGTCGAAGCGGTTGCGGCCGCATTGACCGAGATCAAGATCGCTTCAGTCGCAGTGGAAGGCGGATCGAGCGAGCTTGCCTCCTCCGCCGATCAGCTCGCCAGGCGGACCGAGCAGCAGGCAGCAGCCTTGGAACAGACCGCCGCCGCATTGGATGAGGTAACCACCACGGTCAGAATGTCATCGCAACGGGCTGAGAGTGCCGGGAAGCTGGTCGAGGAAACGAAGCGCAGCGCGCATGTCTCGGCGACCGTGGTACGCGACGCGATCGGAGCGATGGACAGGATCCAGACCTCGTCGAGCCAGATCGGCCGCATCATCAGCGTCATCGATGAAATCGCCTTCCAGACCAACCTGCTGGCGCTGAACGCTGGCGTCGAGGCGGCGCGTGCTGGCGAAGCCGGCAAGGGTTTTGCCGTCGTCGCACAGGAAGTGCGGGAACTTGCCCAGCGGTCCGCCAATGCGGCGAAGGAAATCAAAAACCTGATCAGCGTCTCCGGCCAGGAAGTGGCAGCCGGCGTCGGGCTGGTGAACGAAACCGGCGATGCCCTCTTGAAGATCGAAGAGCAGATCAACCGCATCAGCGACAGCATCGCTTCCATCGTCCAGTCCTATCGCGAACAGGCGACCGGCCTGCAGGAAATCAATGGCGCCATCAACCAGATGGATCAGGCCACCCAGCAGAACGCGGCAATGGTCGAAGAGACCAACGCGGCCTGCCAGGAGCTGCGCACACAGGGACGCCTTCTGCAGGATTCGGCCGGCAGGTTCACTGTCGCAGCCTCTGCCGCCAGCCAGCCCAAAGCCACTCAACCCGTTCGTCAATCTCGTCCGGAACAGAGGGCCTTGTCGCAGCGGCATGCGGGCAACACCGCCATCGCCGCTTCTCCCGATGCCTGGGAAGAGTTCTGACGCAAACGTCGTTCAATAAGCTTTCAATCCTCAACACCCCAAAAATCGGGAAGGGAACAGTTATGAAGAAAGTCGTGACCGCATTTCTTTTGGCCTGCACCGCAGTCGCCGTGCCTATGGGCGTATCCATGGCGCAGGATGCGAAGCTCGCCCCGATCTCCGACTACGTGACAAGCGACATAAAGCCCTGGCTGAACGATCCGGTTATCATCGAGGCCATCAAGGCGCAGAATGCCGCAAACGCCAATCTGGGCCAGGCCGATATCGACGCCCTCGACAAGAAGTGGCGCGCCGAGGTCGATGGTTCCGACCATTCGATGATTGACGGCGTGCTCGGCAATGCGCTGTCGAAATTCCTTCAGGAAAAGAAGGCTGCCTCCAATGGCAAGATTGCCGAGATCTTCGTCATGGATGCAAAGGGGCTGAATGTCGGCCAAAGCGATCCCACCTCCGACTACTGGCAGGGCGACGAAGGCAAGTTCCAGAAATCCTTCGGCGCCGGCAAGGACGCCGTCTTCGTCGACGATATCGAAAAGGACGAATCGACCCAGGCGCTGCAGTCGCAGGCAAGCGTCACGATTTCCGATGACAAGGGAACGCCGATCGGCGCCATCACCGTCGGCGTGAACGTCGACGCCCTCTGATCTCGGCTTCTCCTTCATATCGCCCTGAAGCCCCGCGCTTTTGGGCGATATGCTTTCTGCTCCCTGCGGGAAGGGTACCGCGCCCTGGTTTTTAAGCCGCAAATTCTGCGTGACAAAATGCTGCCGCGACGATACACACGCCCGATGTCGACCACTTCGATCTACGCCTCGCGATTTTATTTGTACCGCTGCTCCCAGCGGATGCGGGTCTATGCGTAACTGAAGTCGACGCGACGACAACCCGAACAGCCGCTAGTCTACCTGGCGGCTTTTTTGTTCCGCACGGTATGACCAAACAGGAGCCATACCGTGTCCGATACCATTGACGATCTCCGCATCCTCGAGATCACACCGCTGACCAAACCCGCTGATATCATCGCGGAAATCCCCCGAACCGTTGCCGTCAGCGAGACGGTAACCAGCAACCGCCATGCGATCCATAAGATTCTCGAGGGAGAAGACGACCGCCTGATCGTCGTCATCGGCCCTTGCTCCATCCATGATCCTGCTGCGGCACGCGAATATGCCGAGCGGCTGGCGGAACAGCGGCAGCGCTTCTCCAGCGATCTCGAAATCGTCATGCGCGTCTATTTCGAAAAGCCTCGCACTACGGTCGGCTGGAAGGGCTTGATGAACGACCCGCATCTCGATGGCAGCTACCGCATCGAGGAGGGGCTTCGGATTGCCAGGCGCCTGCTGCTCGACGTCAACGCCATGGGGCTGCCCGCCGGCGTCGAATTCCTCGAGACGATCACGCCGCAATACATTGCCGACCTCGTCAGTTGGGGCGCGATCGGCGCCCGCACGACGGAAAGCCAGATCCATCGCCAGCTCGCTTCCGGCCTCTCCTGCCCGATCGGCTTCAAGAACGGCACTGACGGCGGCGTCCGTGTCGCGCTCGACGCCATCCTAGCCGCCTCGCAGCCGCATCATTTCCCCGCCGTCACCAAGGACGGGCAAGCCGCCATTGCCTCGACGAAGGGCAATGAGGACTGCCACATCATCCTGCGTGGCGGCAAACAGCCGAACTATGAAGCAGCCGATGTCGAAGCTGTCGTGGGCGAAGCCGTCAAACTGGGTGTGACCCCACGCATCCTGATCGATGCCAGCCATGCCAACAGCAGCAAGGATCCGATGAACCAGCCGCGCGTCGTCAAATCCGTGGCCTCGCAGATCGCCGCCGGCAACCGCCACATCAAGGGCATGATGATCGAGAGCAACCTCGTCGCCGGCCGCCAGGATCTCGTGCCAGGCAAACCGCTGGTCTACGGCCAGTCCATCACCGACGGCTGCATCGACTGGGACATGTCGGTCGACGTGCTCGATAATCTGGCCCACGCCGTCCGCGATCGTCGCAAGGCCGCCGTCGCGGCCTGAGCGGCTCTATCAAGCGCGGCGGGCAGATATCCCGCCGCCCATTCGCATGTCAATCTTCGTCCAAAAGATGCAGGCCCTCATCGGTCCAGAAGCCGCCCCATGGTTCCGGTTTGACCAGGCCATAGGAAGCCAGCACTTCGACCGCGTCCGCCGGTGAGGGCTTTTCACGACGTGCGCCTGTGCAGGCACTTAGAGGCGACGACCATATTATAAGCGGTCACGCTTCGAATAGAGTCGAGATATTCATTATCGTCATAAACGACGTCACTCAAAAACAGGAGTGCAATCTTGTCCTGTGACTGAAGCATGATCTCCTCGTCCGGCGAAAGCGGCAGGTCATCGAAAAAGCTCATGGCATTATAATTCCTGAAGTACGTCTCGTTACCGCAAGCATATCTCATATCATTCTGTATATAGAATCTGGCGATCGGGACCGCCATCCGATTGAGAGCATGAGAGTGCTCGTATTTTCCGAGCCTCCGAAGATACTCGACCGGAAACGTGATAAACAGTAGAACAGGGCAGCAGATCATGAAGGCTAAGGTCGCGATCAATACTTTACGCACGACTGAGTAATTTCCTATTTGAAACGATGTTAGCTGGGTCTATCTAGGCCGATTGGCATGTCAGAGTGGCGAAGGTGCTATAGAAAACGCACAAACCCACTGCCCCATCATCAAAGGATCGGCTACATCGTGCTAGAAGCGGCCTTGCTCAATTGAAAGGACCCCATAAACACGTTTAGCTAGACAACGGGGCTACCGATGCGCTTGTTGAAAATTCTGGGCGGATTTTGCCTGTCATGCCTGATTGTCTTCGTTATCGCGATAGTTTGGTCAGGCCTTGCCGCCGATGCCATGATCTCGAATTGTCACGACAATTCCGCTGGCGAATACATTAGCGATTACGAGGCCCGGAAAGCTTACTGCGGAGAATTCGGCGCAAGTACGGCCGACAAAATGCCTTACGGGTATTGATAGAGTCCGCGGACCAACTGCCCCCCACTCCCCATCATCAAATAGTGGCCGCCCGCCAGCCCTAAGCGAGTTGACTTGAGGATTAGATCAGAGCTTTGTGAAAATGCATATCGTCGCAACAGCCGCGCCCATAGGTGCAAGATGAGTTTCGTTTTGTTAAAATACTAAGTCGTCCCATAGTATTATTCTTTACATTTTCTATACTTTTTATATGCTCCTATGGAGAAACCCTCCAGTCACACAAGAGCCCGGAAGAGCAGACGAGGGATATATTAAATAAATACCTTACTGAATCCCAGGAAATGGATCGAATACGATATGCGAGTTGTTCCAGAATCGAAGTGTCAGAAACCGAGCGGCTTGCAAACGTGAGCTTCTACGTGGGGTGCGAGGTTAAGAAACCGCTTTCGGCAGATCCCATTTTTCTCTCAGTGGCGTTCGGTGGTCGCGGTCAAGTTGAATTTATGGATGTATCGAGGAGTGACAAAAATGAAGCGCTAGGCGCAACCAAACCGGCAACTATGTGCCGGACGTCGCGTCAAGTTAGTCAGGCGCACAAGGTTCAATCGTGCCAGACAGGCCACCACCACCCCATAAAAAAATGGCGGTGCGCCGCTCTCAAGATCTCACCGGGAAATACCGCACATAGGCAAACTCGTCACCGTCTGGTGACCAGCAGGGCACGTTGATCGTGCCCTGCCCGCCGAACAGCTCGAACAACGTCTTCAGATTGCCGCCATCCATGTCCATCAGCCGCAGCCGCACATCGAGATCGCGCGGATGGTCGAAAACCGACGGGTCATAGGACAGGAGCAGAACCTTGTCATTGCTGGGCGATGGATGGGCGAACCAGTTACCCTGATTGTCCGACGTCACTTGCTCCAGCCCGCTGCCATCGGGGTGGATGCGCCAGATCTGCATCAGCCCGGTGCGGCTGGAATTGAAATAGATCCATTGTCCGTCAGCGGAATAATCCGGCCCGTCATTGCGGCCCTCGCCATGCGTCAGCCGCGTCTCGGCGCCGCCGTCGACGGAGATCGTATAGATGTCGAAGAGATCGTCGCGGATGCCGCAATAGGCAAGCTGGCGGCCATCGGGCGACCAGCCGTGCCAGTAGGACGGCTGGTTCTCAGTGACGAGCCGCGGCTTGCCGCCCTCGATGGGCAGGATATAGATCGTCGACTTGCCGAATTCGGTCTTATCAGAAATGACGATCTCGGTGCCATCGGGTGAAATGCCGTGATCATTGTTGCAGTTGACGGCAAAGCCGGTATCGACCTTGACGACTTCGCCGCCATCGAGCGGCAGTCGCCAGAGCAGCCCGTCGCCGTTCAAGAGCAGGTAGGAACCGTCGGGCGAGAAGTTCGGCGCCTCGACGAGCTTGTCCGTCTGCCAAACCTCGCGAGCTCTGCCCGTCCTGACATTGTAGATCTCGACCGAGCTGCGCATGTTTCCTCCCTCGCATTTCTAGAGCGATAGCGTCAACAATCCCGACAGCGCTAGCGATCCCGGAACCGGTTGGTGATCGGATAGCGCCGATCACGCCCGAAATTCTTCTTGGTGATCTTCACGCCCGGCGCCGATTGCCGCCGCTTGTATTCGGCGAGATAGAGCAGGTGCTCGATGCGATGGACGGTCGCCACATCATGGCCGCGCGCGACGATCTCCTCGACCGCCATCTCCTTCTCAACCAGGCATTCGAGAATATCGTCGAGCACCGGATAGGGCGGCAGCGAATCCTGATCCTTCTGGTCGGGACGCAGTTCGGCCGACGGCGCCTTGTCGATGATATTGTTCGGGATCACCTCGCCCGACGGCCCCAGCGCACTTGGCGGCACATTCTCGTTGCGCCAGCGGGCCAGCGCATAGACCTGCATCTTGTAGAGGTCCTTGATCGGATTGAAGCCGCCGTTCATGTCGCCGTAAAGCGTGGCGTAGCCGACCGACATTTCCGATTTGTTACCCGTCGTCACCACCATCGCGCCGAACTTGTTGGAGATCGCCATCAGGATGACGCCGCGCGCCCGGCTCTGCAGGTTCTCCTCGGTGATGCCGCTCTCCGTGCCCGCGAAGAGATCGGACAGCGCGCTGCTGAAGCCCATCACCGGCTGCTCGATCGGCACGATGTCATAGCGGCAGCCGAGCGCCTTTGCGCAATCGGCCGCGTCCTTCAACGAGTCTTCCGATGTGTAGCGGTAGGGCAGCATGACGGTGCGCACCCGCTCCTCGCCCAGCGCATCGACGGCGATTGCCGTGCAGATCGCCGAGTCGATGCCGCCGGAAAGGCCGAGCACCACCGTCTTGAAGCCGTTCTTGTTGACGTAGTCGCGAAAGCCGAGCAGGCAGGCGCGGTAGTCGGCCTCCTCGCCTTCAGGAATATGCGCCATCGGCCCTTCGGCGCAATGCCAGCCGGTTTCGCCGCGCTTCCATGTCGTCACCGCCAGCGCGGTCTCGAACTGGCTCATCTGGAAGGCGAGCGACTTGTCGGCATTGAAGGCGAAACTGGCGCCATCAAATACCAGTTCGTCCTGGCCGCCGAGCTGGGCGGCATAGACCAGCGGCAGGCCGGTCTCGATCACCTGCTTCAACACCACCTGATGGCGGATATCGACCTTGCCTCGATAATAGGGCGAACCGTTCGGCGACAGCAGAATCTCGGCCCCGCTTTCGGCCAGCGTCTCGCAGACGCCGAGGTCGCCCCAGATATCCTCGCAGATCGGAATGCCGATGCGCACGCCGCGGAAATTCACCGGCCCCGGCATGGCGCCCTGGTTGAAAACGCGCTTCTCGTCGAATTCGCCGTAGTTCGGCAGATCGATCTTGTCGCGCACCGCGATCACCGTGCCGCCGTCGAGCACGGCGACGGAATTGTAGCGTCCGGTCTCGTCCTGCCGGGGAAAACCAATGAGAACACCTGGCCCGCCATCGGCAGTGTCGGCGGCAAGATTCTCCACAGCTTTCCAGCAGGCGCGGATGAAGGCCGGCTTCAGCACCAGATCTTCAGGCGGATAGCCGGAGATGAAAAGCTCGGTCAGAACGAGCAGATGCGCCCCTTCGCGAGCCGCATCGGCGCGCGCTTCGCGTGCCTTGGCGAGATTGCCGGCGACATCGCCAACCGTCGGGTTGAGCTGGCCGATGGCAATGCGGAAGATATCAGAAAGAGCGTTTTCCTGTGTCATGTCATTTATTTAGCCTGCACCTTCCGCAACCGCAACATGTCCGCGGCAAAAGCCGCACCTTGCGGCGACGAAATTTTTGTGAACGGACACGCAACCGCCTCGCGGCATAGACACGCATTGCAATTTGCCGGAGGAGCGGAATACTGCGCCCGATAGCGACTGCATCGATAACGGGCACCGGAAACAGGCCATGTCTAATCTTTCGAACTTCATGCACCATCATTTCGACAAGCCGGCCGACGAACTCGGCGATATTGAAAAACGCGTGCTGGCAAAGGCGCACGCGCGCAAAGTCATCTCGACCGATGTCAACGCCGCTCTTTCCGCCGAGTCCTCGTTCGGTGAGCGCGTCGCCGACGGCATCGCCCGCGTCGGCGGTTCCTGGTCGTTCATCCTCGCCTTCCTGGCCTTCCTTGTGGTCTGGACGCTGATCAATACCATCATCCTGGCAACAGGCGCTTTCGACCCCTACCCCTTTGTTTTCCTCAATCTGATCCTGTCGATGCTCGCCGCCATCCAGGCGCCAATCATCATGATGTCGCAGAACCGCCAAGCCGAACGCGACCGCTTCGAAGCCGCCAAGGATTACGAAGTCAATCTCAAGGCCGAGCTCGAAGTGCTCTCCCTGCACCAGAAGATCGACATGCGCGTGCTGACCGAGCTTACGGCGCTTCGCGAGGACGTCGCCCGCCTCAGCGCCGATCTTGCCGCCAGGGGCTAAAGCATGTCGCGCAAAACTGTGCAGCGGATTTCCCAGGCAAAGCGCGAAGCGGTTTTCCCCGGGCAAGCCGCTAGGCGTTTCGCCGCAACGACGTGCGTAAAAACAAGAAACTAAAGCCCGAGGAGCGTATCTGAAAGATCGCGACGCGCTTTAGACCGGATACCTGTCATATTGCGGCAGGCCATCGGTGATCTCATAGAAATCGCCCTTGTCGGCGCAGTAGATGTGATGGCTGAAGGCAAGGCCGCTCGGTTCATCGAAAGTTCCGGCCATGACGGAAACCTCCGGCGATTGGTCTCCTTGCCAGAACAGCGCCGAACCGCAATTCGAGCAGAAGCCGCGCTGGGCTTCGGCGCTCGACCGATACCAGCGGATCGCGCCGGCATCTTCCACCGAAAGGGCCGTGCGCGGCACATTGACCGCAGCATAATAGAACCCGGTCTGCCGGCGGCATTGCGAACAATGGCAGCCGACAACGGGGCCAGGCTTCGCCCCAATCGAATATCGCACGGCGCCGCAAAGACAGCCGCCTGTATGCCGTTCGGTCATGATCGCTCTCCCCTTTTATGAGTGACACTTGCCGCCGATCGCGATTGCCGTCAAATCCATTCCGTTCAACAAAATCATCAGAAATCTTGACGCTCGCAGGCGTTGCCGGTGTCCAGTTGTTGCGGTCACCGCTGTTGCTTGTCGACAACACCCGCCCATCCCGTCACATGCCGGCATTGAATCAGTCGCTGTAGTCGGCGATACTGCAGCTCCAATTTCATTCAACCTCTGGGAGACTGACATGAGAGCGACCCTGTCCAAACAGAAAGGAAACATCGCCCACAGGGACATTCTGCCTCATGAATATTCGGTTCTCCCGCGCGAGGAAAAGCTCGCGACGCCATAACGCCTTCCTGAAATTCTTTCTGGACGATTCAACCGTCGACCGCGGTCGGCGTTGGTCGCGTATGCGAAAATTTCTCTCCTATTATCGCCCGCATCTGCCTTTGCTGCTGGCGGATCTGCTGTGCGCCATCCTCGTCGCCGGTACGGCGCTCGCCCTGCCGCTCTGCGCCAATATCGTCACCAGCCGTCTTCTGGCTCTGCCTAACGCCCCGGAGGCCTTTGCCCAGATCCTGGGGATGGGCGGCATCATGCTGGCCGTCCTGGCGGTCCAGATCGCCGCCATCTTCTTCGTCGATTATCGCGGCCACGTCATGGGCGCCCGTATCGAAGCGACGGTGCGGCAGGAACTCTTCGAACACTGCCAGCAGCTCTCCTTCAGCTTCTACGACCGCCAGCGCACCGGCCAGCTGATGAGCCGTATCACCAACGACTCCCTATGGCTGGGCGAGCTCTTCCACCACGGACCCGAGGACCTCTCCATCGCTGTGCTGAAATATGGCGGCGCCATGCTGGTACTGTTCTTCATCGATCCGCCGCTGGCCGGCCTTATCCTGCTGCTGACCCCTGTCGCGGTGATCTATGCGCTCTATTTCAACCGGCGCATGAACCGCGCACTGGAAGCCAGCAAGCATCAGATCGCCGCCGTGAACGAGCGGGTCGAGGATGCGCTCGCCGGCATCCGCGTCGTCCAGTCCTTCGCCAACGAGGCGCTGGAAAGGGAACGCTTCGCCGAGCAGAACCGGCGCTTCCTGCAAAGCCGCGCCGACGGCTACCGCAGCGAGGCATGGTTTTCGGTCGGCACGGAAACCTTCGCCCAGCTCGTCACCATACTGGTGATCGTCGTCGGAGGCCTGCGTATCCTGACAGCGGACCTGACCGTCCCGGATATGCTGACCTTTCTGCTCTGCGTTGCCGTGCTTGTCGATCCGGTCCAGCGGCTCGCCAATTTCGTGCGTCTCTGGCAGGAAGGCTACACCGGTTTCATCCGGGCGATGGAAATCCTGGAGATCGACCCTGATATCACCGATCGGCCCGCCGCCCGGCCGATGCCGGCGCCGAGGGGAGAGATCAGTTTCTCCAACGTCGCCTTCGGTTACGAGGCCGATGGCCCGCGCGTGCTGGAGCGGCTTTCCCTCACCATCGCGCCCGGCGAGTTCGTTGCCCTCGTCGGTCCTTCAGGGGTCGGCAAGAGCACGCTATGCGCGCTCATACCGCGCTTCTACGATGTCGAGGCCGGAGCGATCCGCATTGACGGCACTGATATCCGCGATGTGACGCTGGCCTCGCTGCGGCGCCATGTCGGGGTGGTGCAGCAGGATGTCTATCTCTTTGCCGGCACCGTGGCGGAGAACCTTCGCTACGGCAGGCCCGATGCCGGCGATGCGGAGCTGGAGGCGGCGGCCCGCGCCGCCAATGCGCACGACTTCATCATGGCCCTGCCTCAAGGCTATGACACCGATATCGGCCAGCGCGGCGTCAAACTCTCGGGCGGGCAGCGCCAGCGCCTCACCATTGCCCGCGCCTTCCTCAAGGATCCGGAGATCCTGATTTTCGACGAAGCGACCAGCGCGCTCGACAATGAGAGTGAACGGGCGGTGCAGCAGGCGCTGCTGAGCCTGGCGAATGGCCGGACCACCCTGGTCATCGCTCATCGCCTGTCGACCGTCCGCCATGCCGACCGCATCCTGGTTCTGACGGCAGAGGGCATCGTCGAACAGGGGACCCATGACCAGCTCATGGCGCAAGACGGCATCTATGCCAATCTCCATAGCGTCCAAGCCAGCATTTGAAGGCAATAAAAAACCCGGCATCACGCCGGGTTTTCTTCATCCGTATCGGGCTGGTCTCAGCCGTGAGCGACCATGCGCTTCTCGTCGCGTCCGCCCTTCATGCGCTCGGCAAGCAGGAAGGCGAGCTCGAGCGCCTGGTCGGAGTTGAGGCGCGGATCGCAATGGGTGTGGTAGCGGTCCTGCAGATCGTCGGCGGTGACGGCGCGGGCGCCACCGGTGCATTCCGTCACGTCCTTGCCGGTCATTTCGACATGGATGCCGCCGGGATGCGTGCCTTCGGCGCGGTGGATCTGGAAGAAGCTTTCGACTTCCGACAGAATCCGTTCGAAAGGACGGGTCTTGTAGTTGTTGAGCGTGATCGTGTTGCCGTGCATCGGGTCGCAGGACCACACCACCTTGCGGCCCTCGCGTTCGACGGCGCGGATCAGCCGCGGCAGGTTTTCAGCGACCTTCTCATGGCCGAAGCGGCAGATCAGCGTCAGGCGGCCGGCTTCGTTCGCCGGATTGAGAATATCGATTAGCTGCAACAGATCGTCGGCCTGCAGCGACGGGCCGCATTTCAGACCGATCGGGTTCTTGATGCCGCGGCAATATTCGATATGTGCATGGTCGGCCTGGCGCGTGCGGTCACCGATCCAGATCATGTGGCCTGATGTGGCATACCAGTCGCCGGAGGTGGAATCGACGCGGGTCAGCGCCTCCTCGTAGCCGAGCAGCAGCGCCTCATGGCTGGTGAAGAAATCAGTCTCGCGCAGACTCGGGTGGTTTTCCGAGGTGATGCCGATCGCCTTCATGAAATCCATGGTTTCGCTGATGCGGTCGGCAAGTTTGCGGTAACGCTCGCCCTGTGGGCTGTCCTTGACGAAACCGAGCATCCACTGATGCACGTTTTCGAGGTTGGCGTAACCGCCCATCGCAAAGGCGCGCAGAAGGTTCAGCGTTGCGGCCGACTGGCGGTAAGCCATGGCCTGACGCTCCGGGTTCGGAATGCGCGACTCTTCGGTGAACTCGATGCCGTTGATGATGTCGCCGCGATAGGCCGGCAGCGTCACGTCGCCCTGCTTCTCGACGTTCGACGAACGCGGCTTGGCGAACTGGCCGGCGATGCGGCCGACCTTGACGACGGGCAGCTGCGCGCCGAAGGTCAGCACGACGGCCATCTGCAGGAAGGCGCGGAAGAAGTCGCGGATATTGTCGGCGCCGTGTTCGGCGAAGCTCTCGGCGCAGTCACCGCCCTGCAGCAGGAAGCCGTTTCCGTCTGCGACATTGGCGAGATGCTTCTTCAGGCGGCGCGCCTCACCGGCAAAAACCAGCGGCGGATAGCTGGCGAGCGTGGCCTCCGTTGCCGCCAAAGCGGCTGCATCCGGATATTCGGGAACCTGCAGGATCGGTTTCTGCCGCCAGCTGCTCGGGGTCCAATTCTCTGCCATGTCACTCACCTCATTCACACCCGTCCCTGGGATGTACCTGTCCTTGATTGCGGCGGCTTATAGCCCTTTAGATCGGGCTTGCAAAGGCCAATCGCCCCGATGCTCCATGCCACGCTACCGCCATCGACCAACGCTCGCATACAGGTAGCAAAAATCCCCGTTTCCATCGTTAAACCGGCATATACCACGTCGGTTTCCCCATATTTTAGACTTTGAATGTAGAACCGGGAAGAGTTTCAACATCGGGGACACATCATGGCGATCCTTCCGCCGGGATTCATATCGGATCGTTCGGGCAATTTCGGCATCATGACGGCGTTGCTGATGGTGCCGCTCCTCGGCATGGCAGGCATGGCGGTGGATTTCGCCCACGCCATGAGCCTACGCACGCAGCTCTTTGCTGCCGCCGATGCCGCCGCCGTCGGCTCGATCGCCGAAAAATCCGGCGCGGTCGCCGCCGCCATGACCATGAGCGGCAATGGCACGATCTCTCTCGGCAAGACCGACGCCCGCAGCATCTTCCTGTCGCAGGTATCGGGAGAACTGTCGGATGTTAATGTCGATCTCGGCATCGACGTTACCAAGACCGCCAACAAGCTGAATTCACAGGTTTCCTTCACCGCGGTTGTGCCGACCACCTTCATGCGCGTTCTCGGCAAAGATTCGATCACCATCTCCGGCACGGCAACCGCCGAATATCTGACCGCATCGTTCATGGATTTCTACATCCTGCTCGACAACACGCCATCGATGGGCGTCGGCGCCACGGCGAAAGACGTCGCGACGATGGAAAAGAACACCAGCGATAGCTGCGCTTTCGCCTGCCACGAAACGGAAAATAAAAACAACTACTACAACCTTGCCAAGAAGCTCGGAGTCAGCATGCGCATCGATGTCGTGCGCCAAGCGACGAAGGAGCTGACGCTGACCGCGAAGTCGACGCGCGTTTCCACCAACCAGTTCCGCATGGGAGTCTATACCTTCGGCACCAAGGCCGAAGACGCCAATCTGACCACGATATCGGACCCGACGGACGACCTCGACAAGGTAGGCACCTACACTGACGCGGTTGATCTGATGACCATCCCGAAGCAGGGCTACAATAACGACCAGCAGACGAGCTTCGACAACGCGCTGACGCAGATGAAAGACATTATCACCACCCCCGGCGACGGCAGCACCGCCACGACACCGCAGAAGATCCTGTTCTTCGTCTCGGACGGCGTCGGCGACAGCGAAAAGCCGAAAGGCTGCACCAAGAAACTGACCGGCAACCGCTGCCAGGAGCCAATCGACACTTCCTTCTGCAAACCGCTGAAGGACAAGGGCATCAGGATTGCGGTGCTCTACACCACTTATCTACCTCTGCCGAAGAACAGCTGGTACAATACCTGGATCAGCCCCTTCCAAAGCCAGATCCCGACGAAGATGCAGGAATGCGCCTCGCCCGGCCTCTATTTCGAGGTGACGCCGACGGAAGGTATCGCCGATGCGATGAAGGCGCTATTCCTCAAGGTCATTCGCGCGCCTCGCATTACCAGCTAATGCATGTCGCCCGGAAGTGCACAGCGGTTCCGGGATAACGACATGCATCAAAACAAAGAGCTAAAGCACGTCGCATGAATCACGTTTGATGCGACGCGCTTTAAGCGCACACGGATGACTCAGACGCGCTGCCCGTCACGGACCCGATAGCTAGGAGCATACATGGTGACGAGCTCTTCGGCCGCAGTCGGGTGCAGCGCCATGGTCTGGTCGAAGTCGTCCTTGGTGCAGCCGGCCTTCAGCGTGACCCCGAGCAGCTGCGCCATCTCGCCGGCATCATGGCCAAGGATATGGGCGCCCACTACCTTGCGGCTTCCCGCATCGACGATCAGCTTCATGATCATCCGCTCGGCGCGGCCGGAAAGCGTCGCCTTCAACGGCCGGAACTGAGCCCGATAAACCTCGAGCTCACCGTAACGCTTGCCCGCCTCTTCTTCCGAAAGACCGACGGTGCCGATCTCCGGCTGCGAGAAGACGGCGGTGGGGATCAGCTCGTAGTCCGGCCGGGTCGGATTGTTCTTGTACTCGGTCTCGATGAAGCACATCGCCTCGTGGATCGCCACCGGCGTCAGCTGTACCCGGTTGGTGACATCGCCGAGCGCGTAGATGTTCTCGACATTGGTGCGGGAATAGTCGTCGACGATAATCGCGCCGCGCTCGTCGATCGCAACGCCGGCCGCCTCGAGGCCGAGGCCTTCGGTGTTCGGATCGCGCCCGAGCGCCAGCATGACGACGTCGGCCTGCAGCGTGCCGCTGTTCAGCGTCTCCAGAACGAGCCCGCCCTCGCCCTTAGAAACCTTCTGCAGCATGTCGTGGCAAAGGATGCAGATGCCCTTGGCGACCATCGCCTCATGCAGCCCGCGCCTCAGATCCTCGTCGAAGCGCGACAGGATCTCGGCGCCGCGATAAATCAGCGTCGTCTCGACGCCGAGGCCATGAAAGATATTGGCGAACTCGACGGCAATATAACCGCCGCCAGCGATGACGATCGATTTCGGTAGCTCTTCGAGATGAAAGGCCTCGTTGGAGGAGATGCAGAGCTCGTGGCCGGGAAGGGCTGCATGCGGGTTCGGCCGCCCGCCGGTGGCAATCACGATCGTCTTTGCCGTCACCGCCTGGCCAGTTTTCACAAGCCGCACCGTATGGGCGTCGACGAGTTCGGCGCGCGTTTCCAGGATCTCGGCATTGGCGCCGGCAAGGCCCTTCTTGTAGAGGCCTTCCAGCCGGGCAATTTCCGCATCCTTGGCCGCCACCAACTTCTTCCAGTCGAAGCTGCTTTCGCCGACCGTCCAGCCGAAGCCGGCCGCATCCTCGAAATGCTCATGGAACTGCGAAGCATAGACGAACAGCTTCTTCGGCACGCAGCCGCGGATGACGCAGGTGCCGCCGTAGCGGTATTCCTCCGCGATCGCCACCTTTTTGCCGAGCGAGGCAGCGACACGCGCGCCGCGCACGCCTCCGGAACCGCCGCCAATGACGAAGAGGTCGTAGTCGTAGGAAGACATGAGGAGCTCCGGAAGGGAATCGCTGGAAGGATGTTCCTGATATAGGGGTGATCGCCCTGAAAACAAAAGCCCGCTCCTGCATCATCCCGTTCCTCTCGCCCGAATTTTCCCGGCAAACGGTTGACCCGACCGCCTGAGGCTGGCAGGCAAATCCACGCTGTAAAAAAGAAGCCGGAGCAAAAGATGGATCAAACTCTCTTCGCCAACCTCTGCAAGGCTGGCAAATTCAAGGAAGCGCTCGGCCTTGCCATCCAAGGCCACGAGAACGAAAAATACGCGCCGAGCCGCTTTGCGATGGACAAGAAAACAGGACTGCCGATCTTCTACCGCGGCAACAAGCGCGTTGAGCCGGATGAAACGGGCGTATGGCAATTGGCCAAGAGCTCGAAGGATTGGGGCTGAGGGTCCGGCGCTCACAGAGCGCCATCTCCTGGCGGTTTGCCGCTTTCAAGCGGTGATGCGGAAATCCGTCGGCATTTCCGCAAGCTGGGTCGCTTCCGACTCGACGCCGGAAACCGATGCTCCCGCAGGCCCGCGGCCGAAACGATCGATCATTGTCGAGATGGCGGTATCGGATCCTGCGATCAAAGCGGTGACCGATCCGTCCGCTTCATTGCGCACCCAGCCTGTGAGCCCGAGCCGCAACGCCTCATCGCGCGCCCACATGCGGAATCCGACCCCTTGGACCCTACCTGATACTCGCACCTGCAAGCCCTCGTAATGAGCAGACATGTTGCCTCGCCAAAGCCTCATCAGTATTGCCGCATCCATCATAGCAAAAAAGCCCGGACGATGCCGGGCTTTTGCAAATCTGCGGAGGCAGCCCCTACTTCTGGGCAGCCGGGGCCGGAGCGGGTGCCGGAGCCACCGGGCTGTCGGTTGCCGGCGGCGGCGCCTTGATGACCTTGGAGAGTTCGGCATTGCTCTGCTTTTCCAGATCGCGAGAAATGCCCTGCGCCCAGATGTCGGCAGCCTTCGCCGTCTCGCGCGAGGCAACCGGGCCGTCGCGCAGCAGCTTCTTGCCGACGTCGGAATTATAGAAGTCGGCGATCGCCTTCAGTTCGTCGGCGGTGAAGGTCTTGGCATAGGTGAGCGCCGCCTCCTTCTCCAGATCGCCGCGGCGCGGCGCCAGCGCCAGCGCCTGCGCGTCGACCGTCGACGAAATGATGTCCTGGTAGTTCGGCGAATCCTGGATCAGGCCGGCCTTCAGGCGCTCGGCAAGACCGGGCAAAATGTTGTCGAACTGGGCGGTGGCGCCGATGGCGTCGATCGCCGCGCGAGAGGCCTTCAGCTGCTCCTCGGAGACCTCCTGCGCCTTGACGGCAGAGCCGAAGGCAAGACCGGAAAGAACGATGGTCGCAGCGGCAAAACGGCCAAGACCTGCAATGTTCATCATGTGTGTACGCTCCTGTTATCTGTTTGCCTGCAGCGTGCGCGCACCCGCAGGACCGGCAATGATTGCAAGTGCCGCCATATTGATAAAGAGCCCGTGTTCGACGACGCCGGGTATGGAATTCAGCTCGCTCGAAAGCGCCTCTGCATCAGGAATGCGGCCAAAAGATGCATCGATAATGTGATGGCCGCCATCCGTGGTAAACTCTCCGTCACCGGATTGGCGCAGACTGAGTTCGCCGGAAAGGCCGAGCCGGGCCGCGACCTTCTCGATCGCGATCCGTGTCGAGACGAGCCCGAACGGATTGACCTCAATCGGCAGCGCGTAGGCGCCGAGCGTTTCCACAAGCTTGCTCTCGTCGGCAATGACGATCATCCGCTCGGAAGCGGCCGCGACGATCTTTTCGCGCAGCAACGCGCCGCCGCCGCCCTTGATCAATCTGAGCGCCGGATCGACCTCGTCGGCGCCGTCGATTGTCAGGTCGAGTGCCGGCAGTTCATCGAGCGACTTCAGCGGCACGCCGAGCTCGACGCACAGCCGCGCCGTCCTTTCTGACGTCGGAACGCCTTCGACCTTGAAGCCGCTTGCGACTTTCTCCGCCAACAGGCGAACGAATTCTTCCGCTGTGCTGCCCGTGCCGATGCCGAGGCGCATTCCGTCTTCGACATGGGCGAGTGCGGCTGCGGCGGCCTTTATCTTCATTTCGCGGGCATCCATGCGCCGCCAACTCCGAATTATTGCGTTGGATGTGCTGTTTACACGGCTCGCCTGGCAAACGAAAGTCAAAATCATCACGGAAAATGAAAAGCCGAAACAAATGCCTGCGGCCTTCCCGGCCGGCATCCTAACGTTGCTTTCCGCCGCGCGATCGCCTACCTCTGGGATGATCCATCGTTCCGGAGCCGACCTGTCGTTCCCAGGGGAAACCTGTCGTGCCTCGGGACGACTTTTCTCCAGAACGACCCATTGCGCAAAGAGACAAGCCTTGACCATTTCCCACGCCCGCCCGGCACTCATCGTCTTCGATCTCGACGGTACCCTTCTCGATACCCATACGGATCTTGTCGAGAGCCTCAATCATACGATCTCAGCCCTTGGCCTCGACCCGGTCAGCTATGACGACCTCACCCATCTCGTCGGCCACGGCGCGCGCGTAATGATCGAACGCGCCTGCCGGCTGCGCGGCCATCCGCTCGAAAGCGACGCCCTGCCGGCGCTGGTCGAGCGCTTCGTCGCCCATTACGCCGGCAACATGCCCGGCCGCACCGAACCCTATCCCGGCCTCGTCGCCGCGATGGACCGGCTTAAATTTGCCGGTTACCGCCTCGCCGTCTGCACCAACAAGATGGAAAGCCTGGCGCTCGGCCTGCTCGAAAAACTCGACCTCGTCAGCTATTTCGATGCCATCACCGGCGGCGACAGCTTCCCCGTGCGCAAGCCCGACGCCCGCCACCTCACCGGCACCATCGACCGCGCCGGCGGCGACATCACCCGCACCGTGATGATCGGCGACAGCATCAACGACATCGCCGTGGCGAAGAACGCTGCCGTACCGTCGATCGCCGTGCCTTTTGGATATTCGGACGTGCCGGTTTCCAACCTGGATCCCGATATGATCATCACCCACTACGATGAGCTGACGCCGGAACTGGTGGAGCGGCTGCTGCGGGAGTATGCGGTGAAGGTCGCGGTCTGAGGAGTCCGCTCATTTGTCCTCTCCCTCCCTCATTCCTGTGCTTGTCACAGGAATCCAGCCGGCTTGCGTCCGCAAGCCGAAAAGACCCTTAAATTGAGACCAGCATCCATCACTTGAAGACGACATTGCTTCTGCAATGGCACCATTTGTCGACGGGGCTGCAATTCCCCGCCGCGTAGACAAGCGGCTGCTGGATTCCTGTGACGAGCACAGGAATGAGGGGCGAGTTTTGGGCGCCAGTCTGCCAAGCGCAACACTCCCCTACTCCTCACTCCCAAAACAAAACGGGCGGCCCGAAGACCGCCCATTCCATAACCCGCTAGACCCTGCGTCAAATCTGCGCGCCACGCGCCTTTGTCGTCGCGTCGAAGGCCTTGTCGACATAGCCGTCGCGGCCATAGACATCGTCGAAATATTCCACCACGCCGTCCTTGTTCGGCCAGGCGGTGAAATAGGAAACGTAGACCGGGATCTTCTGCGGCACCTTCACGGCATGGTTCTGCCCGGTGGCGATCTGCTTGGCGACGTCGTCGACCGTCGTGCCGAGCACGGCAGCTGCCATAGCACGCGGATTGGCAAGGCGCACGCAGCCGTGGCTCAAAGCCCGCATATCGCGCTTGAAGAAGCTTTTCGACGGCGTGTCGTGCATGTAGATCGCGTGGCTGTTCGGGAACAGGATCTTCAGTTCGCCGAGCGCATTGTCGCTGCTCGGCGGCTGGCGCACCGAGACATTATTGGTCGAGCCGTACCAATCGACGCTCGACGAGGCGACGGCATGGCCGTTCACCTCGACTTCATAGCCGAGCTGGTCGAGATAGTTCGGATCCGAACGCAGCTTCGGCAACATCTCGTTGATGATGATCGACTGCGGCACGCCCCAGAACGGGTTGAACTCCACCGTCTCGATCTCGTCGTCGAAGAAATAGGTTTGATTGTTCTTGCCGCCGACAACGACGCGCATCGACAGCTGTTCCTTGCCGTCATTGTGGTAATAGACCATGAAGGCCGGCTGGTTGATCATCACGTAGCGGGAACCAAGATCCTCCGGCAGCCAGCGCGCCTGCTCCATGGCGACGACGAGCTTGTCGATCTTCGAGGCATTGGTATCGCCACCGGTCATGGCCCGCACGGTCGCCTGGCCGATGACGCCATCGGCCTTCAGTCCGCGCTCTTGCTGGAAGGCCTCGACCAGCGAGACGATATCGGGCGAATAGTCGGTGCTGCCTGCGTAAGCGGCAAGCGTTGCCGCGTGATCGGTCTTCAGCGTTTCGGACCCATGCTTGCCGATCGCCTTGACGATATTGGCAATCTCGGGCGAGCTGTCGCCAGGCTTCAGCAGCTTGTCGAGCGAAACGACGATTCGCTCCTCGTTGCCGCCGTCGGCGGCGCGAAGCTTGGCAAGCTCCGCCTTCAGCGCCTCGAACTGAGCACCATCGGGCGAACGGCTGGCGATGTAGGCGCCGACATCGGGGCTCATGCGGGCAAGCTTCAGCACCGACGTCAGATTGACCGCCTTGCGCTGAAAGTCATGATAGCCGGAGATCTTGTTCGGATCGATGCGCCCACGCACGGTGTCCTGCACGAAAGCCAGTACCTTGGCCGAGAGTTCGAGCTCAAACTGCGTCAGCGCCCGGTCGCGGAAGGCGGGATCGGGATTGGCCGGGTCAATCGCCGGTGTCTGGACCGTATAATCGGCAGGATCGAGCCCGACGGAAGCCGCATCGGCAAGTGTCGCCATCGCCGACTTCGCGCGGTCGTTGATCTGGTTGCCATCGACCCAGACAAGCGGATTGCGGCTGTCGCCGTAATAGGCTTCGAGCACCTTCGCAACGTCCGCATTGGCGCGCACCTTGGCCTGCGCCAGGAAGCGGCGCTGGACTGCGGGTTCGGCGCTGGCATCGCCGCTTGCCGAAACATCGGCGACCGCGCCGGTGACGACGGGATCGGCAAACCTGCTGGTGTCGACGAACTGCAGCGTCTCTGTCTTATAGGTGTAGTAACGCGGGCCGCTCACCTTCGGAAGCGGCGCTTCCGGATCGAGCCCGCCGAGCGAGCCGCCGTCGGCGCCGCGCGGCACCGGACGGCCGGGCGCCTGATCCATGAAGATGGTGCTTTGGGTCCGCTGCCTGTCGCCGCGCAGCATGTCCATCAAAGTATAAGCATGCGCGGTTGCGGCACTCATAACCGCCACGCCGCAGGAAATTGCCAATGCGGATGCCGCGCTTTTCAAAACGAACGTCATATATCTTCCAGTCCCGGTGTCATGCTGTTCTCAGCTCAAATCCCGCGAAACTCAGCGTCCGGCTCATTGATCAGAAACCGGCCTGCGCCGCCAGCGCCGGCGGACTCAATTCTGTGTGACGGAGATCCTGCGCGGCGCCGCGCCGAAGTTCACACAAAATTATGAAATTATTAGTTAATTTTTTACCGAATTTTCGCATCCGGGCCAGTGGGACGAAATCGCCCGGACGCATAAAATTTTCAAAGTGGCCGAAAAAGCACGCACCACAACCCATCCAAACATGACTTTGGATTTCAATATTTCGCATGGGGTCCGGTTTTCTTGTCGGACGTTCCCACCTATAAGACCTCATCTTTCTCAGATGACCGAAAACAGCATGTAAAGGGAAGGCAAGGCCGATGACCGCAACCCGCACCGAAACCGATACTTTTGGCCCGATCGACGTCGCCGCCGACCGATATTGGGGCGCCCAGGCCGAGCGTTCGCTCGGCAATTTCAAGATCGGCTGGGAAAAGCAGCCGCTGTCGATCGTGCGTGCGCTCGGCATCGTCAAGCAGGCCGCAGCCCGCGCCAACATGTCGCTCGGCCAGCTCGACCCTGCACTTGGCAAGGCAATCGTCGACGCCGCCCAGGAAGTGATCGAGGGCAAGCTCGACGAGCATTTTCCGCTTGTCGTCTGGCAGACCGGTTCGGGCACGCAGTCCAACATGAATGCCAATGAGGTGATCTCCAATCGTGCCATAGAAATGCTTGGCGGCGTCATGGGTTCCAAGAAGCCGGTGCATCCGAACGATCACGTCAATATGAGCCAGTCGTCGAACGACACCTACCCGACGGCGATGCACATCGCCTGCGCCGAACGGATCGCTCATCACCTGCTGCCAAGTCTGAAGCACCTGCATGCCGCCCTCGACATGAAGGTCACCGAATTCAGCCACATCATCAAGATCGGCCGCACCCACACCCAGGATGCCACACCGCTGACGCTCGGCCAGGAATTTTCCGGTTATGCCGCCCAGGTCGGCTCCGCCATCAAACGCATCGAAATGACCCTGCCCGGCCTTTGCGAACTCGCCCAGGGCGGCACCGCCGTCGGCACCGGCCTCAATGCGCCAATCGGTTTCGCCGAGAAGGTGGCCGAAGAAATCGCGGCCATAACGGCCCTGCCCTTCGTCACCGCGCCGAACAAGTTCGAGGCGCTTGCCTCGCATGACAGCATGGTTTTTTCCCATGGCGCCATCAATGCGGCGGCCGCCGCCCTCTTCAAGATCGCCAACGACATCCGCCTGCTCGGCTCCGGCCCGCGCGCCGGCCTCGGCGAACTGGCGCTGCCGGAAAACGAACCCGGCTCCTCGATCATGCCCGGCAAGGTCAACCCGACCCAGTGCGAGGCGCTGACGCAGGTCTGCATCCACATCTTCGGCAATCATGCCGCGCTGACCTTCGCCGACAGCCAGGGCCATTTCGAGCTCAACGTCTACAATCCGATGATGGCCTATAATTTCCTGCAATCGGTGCAGCTGCTGGCCGACGCCGCCGTCTCCTTCACCGACAATTGCGTCGTCGGCATCGAGGCGCGCGAGGACAACATCAAGGCCGGCCTCGACCGCTCGCTGATGCTGGTAACCGCGCTCGCCCCGAAGATCGGCTACGACGCCGCCGCCAAGATCGCCAAGACCGCGCATAAGAATGGCACGACGCTGAAGGAAGAAGCCCTCGCCAGCGGACTGGTCTCGGCGGAGGATTACGATGCGATTGTCCGCCCGGAAACGATGATCGGCCCGAAGTAGGACCTTGGGGAGTACCGCCCACCGCCCCTCCCTCATTCCTGTGCTCGTCACAGGAATGAGGGAGGTTGGGGTAGCCATTCTCGCTGAATTTTTTGACCAACGCGGACAAACCCGCATCCGCCTGCCGCGGCAACCCACAGCCCTGGCAAACCTCACACCAACAGCGAAAAATTGTCCATCACGACCGAATTGCCCATGAAATCGAAACGGATATCTTCAATGTCTTCGATATTCACGTCGAGACTGGGGCCAGTGACCTCAAGCTCCTGCTGATAGACAATCTGGCCGTCGTTCAGGGCAGTGAGCGTCAGGTGAAAGGGCAATGCGGACAGTTCGGCGATCGAGACGCCCTGAAAGGTAAACTCGCCGCCATCGACCATTTTCAAGGTCACCGGCAGCGCGCCCGGGGATAGCACGGTATCGCTGAAGCCGTCCTCGGTGATGGCGTCGACGCCCGGGATGGTATCGTAGACGATGCCGTTCAGAAGCGTCAGCTCCTGACTGTCGTTCACGGAGAGCGCAAAGCCCCGATAGTCGGGAAGGAAGAAATTATCCGCCCTCGACGTGACGCCCATGTCGTCAAAATCCAGGACCTCGTGGTATTTTTCGCCTTCGTTGACGCCGTCGATCGCCAGCGTCAGCACGCCGAGGTCCGTGCCCCCCGAGCCATCGGACATCTTGTAGCTCAGCGTCTCGATGAGCTGATCGTATTTCCCTAAATTCTTCACCAGGTCGAGAGTGTAGTCCAGCTCGTACGTGAAGTAACCGTCAGGTTTCACCTTGAAGGTTCCGTACTTGCCTTCGATGATCGTTTCATGGTCAGGCCCATGTTTGGCGTCGATACGCACGCCATTGACGAAGCGCGCATACATCTCCGCTCCTTCGGGATCGCTGGCGAGGCGCAGCAGATCGCCCCTGATCCAGTCATGTTCGAAAAAAACGAGTAGGTCGTCGACAGCAGTTGGCTTTGCATTTGGCATTGGAAGCCCCGGCAGGTTAACGCTGCGGGAATATGAACCGGACTTGATCTGGAGGCAACCTGAAGTCGGCCGTTTCGCGACAAATGTCGATCTCGCCTTTCTTTTACTCGCCTGCCGCGTGTGACATCCCGACGGCAAAATGCAGCACGACATGGCCGCAAGGCCAAACTCCGCCGCATGCAGATTGCTTTTGCCCGACAGGGGATTTAGATCGGTTCCAATTTAGCGACGCGCCCACCAGAAAGGTCACTTCGATGGCTGACGATCTCTTCCCGCTCGGCAAGGACACCACGCCCTATCGCAAGATCAGTAGCGATCATGTGTCGGTCGATAGCTTCAAGGGCCAAGACATCCTGACCGTCGAGCCGGAAGGCATCCGCCTGCTTGCCGAAACGGCCTTTGCCGACATCAACCACCTGCTGCGCCCCGGCCATCTGAAGCAGCTCGCCTCGATTCTCGACGACCCCGAGGCGACCGACAATGACCGCTTCGTCGCCTACGACCTCCTGAAGAATGCCAATATTGCTGCCGGCGGCGTGTTGCCGATGTGCCAGGATACCGGCACGGCGATCATCATGGGCAAGAAGGGTCGCAGGGTCTGGACCGAAGGCGGCGATGGCGCCGCCCTCGCCCGCGGCGTCATGGATGCCTATGAGAAGAAGAACCTGCGTTATTCGCAGCTCGCGCCGGTGAAAATGTTCGAGGAGAAGAACACCCGCAATAACCTGCCGGCCCAGATCGACATCTACGAGGAAGGGACCGACGCCTATGAATTCCTCTTCGTCGCCAAGGGCGGCGGCTCGGCCAACAAGACCTTTCTCTACCAGGGCACGCCCTCGCTTTTGACGCATGACCGGATGATCGACTTCCTTAAGGAGAAGATCCTGACGTTAGGGACGGCAGCCTGTCCGCCCTATCATCTGGCGATCGTCATCGGCGGCACCTCGGCCGAGATGAACCTGAAGACCGTCAAGCTCGCCTCGACCCGCTATCTCGACGAGCTGCCGACCGAAGGTTCGGAAAGCGGCCACGCCTTCCGCGATCTCGAGATGGAGAAGGAAATCCACAGACTGACGCAGCAGATGGGCGTCGGCGCCCAGTTCGGCGGCAAGTATTTCTGTCATGATGTGCGTGTCATCCGCCTGCCCCGCCATGGCGCTTCGCTGCCGATCGGCCTCGGCGTCTCCTGTTCCGCTGACCGCCAGGCCAAGGGCAAAATCACCCGCGACGGCATCTTCATCGAGCAGCTCGAAACCGATCCGTCGAAATACATGCCCGAGATCGATGAGGCGAAGCTGTCGGAATCGACTGTGCGTATCGATCTCAACCGGCCGATGGCCGAGGTGCTTGCCGAACTGTCGCAACATCCGGTCAAGACGCGCCTGTCCTTGACCGGCACGATCATCGTCGCCCGCGACCTGGCGCATGCCAAGATCCGCGAGCGGCTGGAAAAGGGCGAAGGCATGCCCGATTACCTGAAAAACCACCCGGTCTACTACGCCGGTCCGGCCAAGACGCCCGCCGGCTACGCCTCCGGCTCCTTCGGCCCGACGACGGCCGGCCGCATGGACAGTTACGTCGACCAGTTCCAGTCCTTCGGCGGCTCGATGGTGATGCTCGCCAAGGGCAACCGGTCACGGGCGGTGCGCGAGGCCTGCAAGAAACACGGCGGCTTCTACCTCGGCTCGATCGGCGGCCCTGCCGCCCGCCTCGCCCAGGACTGCATCCGTAAGGTCGAAGTCTTCGAATATCCCGAACTCGGCATGGAAGCGGTGTGGAAGATCGAGGTCGAAGACTTTCCCGCCTTCATCGTCATCGACGATAAGGGCAATGATTTCTTCCAGGAATTGAACCTGGGCTGATATCGACAAGTCGAAGACGATCTCCGGCAGAGAAGAACTGTAAGTTTTTCAGACACCGTTCTCACACAATGAGTATGCACTGTCTCGCCAAAGATACGTTTTTCCGTGCAGAATCATAGGCCTGCAAGAAGTATTGACCCATGGGGCAATTGTCGTATGTAGTATTTGGTATATATCGCTTTAATCTTTTCCCAAGAAATTTAAGCTACCAAATAGAATATTGCCTTTGAATATATGAGGAGTTCGCCGGATGAATACGGCTGTCGCGCCCAAGGTGCAGGTTCCCGATGTTGCGGGCCAGATCACCTATGCCATGCGCTCGATGGGCGTTGCGCCGATACCGCGCAATTACGAACTCTTCTACGAGGCCTATATCGGTTCCAATCCGGCGCTCACCCGCGAGCTTTCCGCGCTCGGCAGCCAGGCGACGCAGGCCGAACTTGACGCGCTTGGCGCGCAATATTTCACCAGCAGCCCGGTCCGCGTCGTCGATGACGCCCATACCCGCATATCAGGCGAACTCGACGGCCTGCTGCGGATCCTGAAACAGGAGCAGAGTTCGCTCGAAAGCTATACCAGGCTGCTCGGCGAGACCCATAAGCGCATCACCTCCAAGAGCAATGCCAGCGTCGAGCTGATCGAAAACGCCATCGAACTTTTGAGCCAGGCGACCGGCGACACCATGGCGCACGGCGAACGCACCGTCGAGGACGTCGTCCAACGCTCGCAGGAGATGGACCAGGTCCGCAAGGAACTGGACGAATACAAACGCATCGCCAACACCGATTCGCTGACGCGCCTTTCCAACCGCCGCGCCTTCGACGAGCGCCTCGCCGCCGTTTTCAACAATCCCGGCATGCGGCCCGTGACGGCCCTGCTGCTCGCCGACATCGACAACTTCAAGAAGATCAACGACACCTACGGCCATCCCGTCGGCGACAAGATCCTTGCCACCGTCGCCTCCGTCATCCGCAGCAACGTCCGGCGCGATGTCTTCGTCGCCCGTGCCGGCGGCGAGGAATTCGCCCTCATCATCGACGGCAATACGCCCGAGGAAATCACGGCAATCGCCGAGCGCATCCGCCGCACGCTGGAAACGACCCCGTTCAAGAATTCCCGCACGCGGGTCAATTATGGCCCGATCACCGTTTCGATCGGCATCTGCATGGCCTCCAGCGCCGAGGATGCCGGCGAACTCTACAGCAAGACCGACATCGCCCTTTACGGCGCCAAGAATGCCGGCCGCAACTGCACGATCCTCTATCAGGACGGCATGCAGAAGGATTTCACCAAGAGCTGGCTGATCTACAAGACCTGACGGCCGTTCCACTCCGCGGCGGTTTTACCACATCGTCTTCGCCGCGCGGCCGGGCCATTCCCGGTCGTAGGTTTCCTGGTCGAAATCGCCGACCGCGGCCTTCAGCATCTGGCCGGGCGTGGGCAGCCTTGCAGGATCGGCGAAATGTTCGGCATTCCACAGTTCGGCCCGCATCACGGCGCGCGCGCACTGGAAATAGACCTCGTCGATCGAGATGACGATGACGGTGCGCGGATGTTTGCCGTCCATCTCGAAGCTTGCAAGCAACGCCTCGTCATCCGAGACGACGCCGCAGCCGTTGATGCGCATCGTCGTGTTCGAGCCAGGGATCAGGAACATCAGCGCGAGCCTGGGATCACGCACGATATTGGAAAGCGAATCGACGCGGTTGTTGCCGCGCCAGTCCGGCAGATGCAGCGTCTCGTCATCTGCAACGCGCACCACGCCGCCGAGATCGCCGCGCGGCGAACAGTCGAGCCCTTCCGGCCCGACGGTCGCAAGTGCTGCGAAGGGCGAGGTCTCGATCATCTCCCGATAGAGCGGTGTCAGCCGCTTGGTCACCTTGTCGACTGAGGCCTGCGACAGGCCTGCGCCATAGATCCTATTGAGCTCTTCGATGCTGCTGATGATTTTCATGAGGCGTCCCGCCGCGGCTTGATCGTTGCGACGGACGCTACAATGCCGCGCGCCGCGCCGGAAGCTCAAAAAACGGAATGATCTCCGCATCTTTTTTGATGCTTTCGTCGGAAACACCCTCTTCGCCCCCATCGCAGTCGAGAAATGCCGCGATCGCGCCGAGGACGGGCGCCGCGCCGACGATGCGCCGATGGCCGAAGCCGTTCGCCCAAAGCAGCCGGACGTCCTTCCCGGCAGCCTGATAGCGCCTGGCATGGGTCGGCGGCACCTCCTTGTCGTCCTCGGCATGGATGACGAGCACCGGCCGGCCGATTGCGCCCAGCGTATCGCGCGCCTCGAACTCCTCAAGTCTCCGGCCGGTGACGCGATGGACTTCATCCTCCAGCACCGCTTGCGCGGCCGGGTGAAGGCCGATCATCCGGCCGAAATCGACAAACAGCCAGGCCATCTCGCTTGGCGCGCCGATCAGCACCAGCCGCTCGCAGGCAACAGGCGCCACCCCGGGCAGCAAGCCCGCCGCTGACACCGTCAGCGCCGCACCGCCGAAGGAATGGCCGATAACCGCATCGAAGGCGCCGAACCGCTGCTCGGCCGCGGCGATCGCTCCGACCGCAAGGCCCATATGCAGGAAACGCCCGCCGGCGCGCCCGTGACCGGGAAAATCGAGCGCCACCACCTCCGCGCCGGTTGCCACAAGCATCGAAACCAGCTCAGCCATATATTCGGCGCTCGAGCCCCAGCCATGTGTCACCAGCAAACGCTGGCGTTTTCCCAGCGCCCCGCCATTCAGCCGATAGGCATGCGCTTTCGCCCCGGCTGCGATCTTGAGAGTGAAGCGTTCGGCGCCTGCCAGCCGGGCCGCGCCCGCGGCATGCGCCGCCTTCGCCCTTGCTCCCTTCGGCCGCGGCGACGGGGTGCGGCAGAACAGCCGGAACGCCGCCCTGCCCGCCAGATCGGGCGAAATCGCCTGCAGAGCCGAAAACCCTAGGCGGGTGACCTCAAGCGCAAAATTTGCCATAGTGAGAATCCAAAAGACTGTTCAACACTGAACAATAAAGTACAACGATGAACAAAAATCAATCCCTTCCCTGGGATCATCCGCGTTTTCGCAGCTGGATCGCGGTGGCGCGCGCCTGCCAGCTGATGCAGCAGTCGCTGACGCGCTCGCTGGCCGATCTCGATATCAAGCCGCCGCACCTCGATATTCTCGTCAATCTCTACCGTTTCGAAGGCATTTCGCAGCAGGAGCTGGCGCGCAAGCTGTTGGTTGGCCGCTCCAATATGAGCATGCTCTTGCCGCAGATGGAAAAACGGGAGCTGATCGAGCGTCGCGGCGACGCGCGCGACAAACGCGTGCTGCGCCTTTATCTCACTGCGGAGGGCCGCCGGCTGACCGAGGCGGCGATGGCGATCCAGACCGATCTTATCGAACGCACGCTCTCCGACGAGCCGATCGAACAATGCATGGCGACGGCCACCTCGATGGAGCGCATCATCGCCACGCTGCTCAAGGATCTCAGCGACGACGACTGATGATCAATGCAGCGTCGGCGCCGGCGATGCACCGCTCAGCGAGCGGTATTCCCAGGCGGCGACGACGATCAGCACCAGCGTCGCCAGAATGCCCAGCAGATAGATTTCGAGGAAGGGTGCCGCGAAGGCAAGCAGGATCAGCAGCACCAGACCGGCAAGATGCGACAGCGGCAGCTGCCCGCTCGTCGCGCCCTTGAACCAGAGATTGCCGATGAGGAACAGGCCGGAGCCGCCGAGCACCGCCGCAGCGATGCCGAGATCGCCCGTCTCATGCGGATGCGAGAACATGAACTCGACGGCCACCGCATGGACGATGATGCCGGCCAGGATCGGGATATGCCCATAGGTGAAAGCAAGCCGCGCCAACGCCCCCGGCGTCGCCTCATGCTCGATGCGATGGGCGGCGCGCCCATGGCCGAAGCGAAAATAAAGCCACCACATGGCGACGGTGCCGATGAAACCGGTGACGAAGACGATGCCGGTCAGCCCCGAAACCGGCAGCTCCGAAAAGGTGCGGCCGGAAACCAGGATCGCCTCGCCGAGGCAGATGATGACGAACAGCGCGCAGCGCTCGGCCATATGGGCGCCGGAAACGTCCCAGTCGCTCGGCTTCGAGCGGCCGAGCCCGGGCACGGCAAAGCCCGCGGCCGGCCCGATATATTCGATCGCCAGCGCGATCACCCAGGCGATCAGCCGGGCTTCATGCTCCAGCAACCCGCCGGCGATCCAGAAGACGGCGGCCACCACGAGCCAGGTGGTGATGCGGACGAAATTCAGCGTATTGGCGCGGTCGACGCGCGTCATTGCATAGGTGGTAAACAACGAGCGTCCGACCTGCATCGCCACATAGGCGCCGGCAAACAGCAGCCCTTTGTCGCCGAAGGCCTCGGGAATGGAGGCCGACAGCAGCAGCCCGAGCATCATCAGCGCCACCAGCATGCCGCGCACCGGCATCTTGTCGGGATCGAGCCAGTTGGTCACCCAGGCGGTGAAAATCCAAACCCACCAGACGGCAAAGGTCATCAGCGCCGCTTCGGCAGCACCGAGCGGCGTATAATGGGCGGCAAGCGCATGCGAAAGCTGCGAGATCGAAAAGACGAAGACCAGGTCGAAGAACAGTTCGAGGAAGGTCACCTTGCTGCCGGCCGCACTCCCCTTGGCGCGCAGCCAGTTCTTTCCGTTCGTTTTCGCCATATGGCCCCCCGATGGCTGGTTATGTGAAGTTCAGCGCGGCTTTTCAGCCGTGTCGCGGTTCATGCCCTTTTCCCTGAGTTCATCCTCATAGGCCGAAAACAGCTCGGCGCCCCTTTCGCCGAGTTCGCGCAGATAGGTCCAGGTGTAGATGCCGGTATCGTGCATGTCGTCGAAGCCGATCCTGACGGCATAATTGCCGGTCGGCGTCATCGAGATGATCGCGACGTTGCGCTTGCCCGGCACCGTCACCCGCTGCCCCGGCCCGTGGCCCTGCACCTCGGCCGACGGCGACAGCACGCGCAAGAGTTCGGCCGACAGGTCGAAGCTCTGGCCATCGTCGAAGGTTATCGCCAGCCGCTGCCGGTCTTTCGAAACGCGAAGTTCGCTCGGCCAGATATCGCTCATCTCTATCACCCTCTTTCCTCTGGAGCAGTAGGCGTTCGCCTTTTTCGAGGCAAGCGCAAATTAGCGTGTGCGAAATCCGTTTCCCTTGACGGCGCAATCACATATGCACACATAGGAAGATATCGCTTGAAAATAGGCAGGTCTGGCGCGCTTCAGGTTCGCTCGCGGAGGAATTGGTGAATACGAGAGTCGGAACGATAGGCAACGCATCGCCGCTCACGGCGGATGCAAATCCGATGATCGACCCTTTCGGCCGGGCAGTCACCTATCTCCGCGTCTCCGTCACCGACCGCTGCGATTTCCGCTGCACCTATTGCATGGCGGAGAATATGACCTTCCTGCCGAAGAAGGATCTGTTGACGCTGGAAGAGCTCGACCGGCTCTGTTCCGCCTTTATCACCAAAGGCGTGAGGAAAATCCGGCTGACCGGCGGCGAGCCGCTGGTGCGCAAGAACATCATGTATCTTGTGCGCCAGCTCGGCGAAAAGATCGGTTCCGGCCTCGACGAGCTGACGCTGACCACCAACGGCTCGCAGCTCTCCCGCCATGCCGAGGAGCTTTATGAGTGCGGCGTGCGCCGCATCAACGTCTCGCTCGATACGCTCGACCCCGACAAATTCCGCAAGATCACCCGCTGGGGCGATTTCGCCAAGGTCATGGAAGGCATCGATGCCGCTCAAAAGGCCGGGCTGAAGATCAAGCTCAACGCCGTGGCGCTCAAGGATTTCAACGACTCCGAGATGCCCGAACTCCTGCGCTTCGCCCATGGCCGCGGCATGGACCTCACCGTCATCGAAACCATGCCGATGGGCGAGATCGACGAGGACCGCACCGACCAGTACCTGCCGCTCTCCGAGCTTCGCGCCGATCTGGAAAAGCAGTTCACGCTTACCGACATCGACTACCAGACCGGCGGCCCGGCCCGTTACGTCAGGGTCACGGAGACCGGGGGGCGCCTCGGCTTCATCACGCCGATGACCCATAATTTCTGCGAGAGCTGTAACCGCGTCCGTCTCACCTGCACCGGCACGCTCTATATGTGCCTCGGCCAGAACGACGCCGCCGATCTGCGCGCAGCACTCCGCGCCACCGAAGACGACGCCCTCCTCCAAGCTGCCATCGACGAAGCCATCACCCGCAAACCGAAGGGCCATGATTTCATCATCGACCGCACCCACAATCGCCCGGCCGTGGCGCGGCATATGAGTGTCACCGGCGGGTGAGACGCGGTCCCGCGAAGCGGGAGCGATCGATCCAGTGAATCGATCGCAGCGTCGAACGCCCTGAGCCCAAGCGAAGGGTTTCCCGCGCCCAAAGACTTGGGCGCACTGGATTCCTGTGACGAGCACAGGAATGACGGAGAGTGGGTTAGCCCATAGGGCGAAGCCTCGAAGGACGAGGCGGGCGCTCCCGCCCAGGCACAACCATCCTGAAAAGCCCAGAAACGACGGAGCGGCAGGATCCTTCCGACCTCATCAATCAATCAGTCGATCAATCGCTGCGCCGTAAACTTGTCCGTAACAAGCATGTCGATGACCCCCACGCGCAACGCACCGGCGATTGCGTCGGTCTTTTTCGATCCACCAGCAAGAGCGATAACCCGCTCCACCCGCTCGAGATCCTCAAGCGGAAGTCCTATGACCCGGTCGTCCAGGGGCGTCTTGACCGGCTTGCCGTTTTTATCGAAGAAGCGCAGCGAGATGTCGCCGACGGCGCCCGCTTCCGCGAGATCGGAGAGTTCCCGAGATGAAAAGATGTTGCCGGACCGTGCGAGAAGTTCGGACGGTTCGACGGCTCCGATGCCGACGATCGCCAGCGTTATGCTGCCGAACAGGTCCATCGTCTCGCGGACGTAAGGATCGGCCTGCATCAGAAGTTTTGCCTCTCGGGATGACGTCACGCCCTGCACCGGTAGCAGTTTCGGCTCGGCGCCGGTCAGGCGCGCAAGCCGCGTGGTCAGCTGTGTGGCATGCGTCTGCACGGAAGGGTCACCCATGCCTCCAAGCGTCTGGACGACATATTTCACCTGCGCGCTCTTCTGCGGATGAATGTTCTCGACCATCTTGAAAATGGTCTGGCTCCAGCTGGAAACGCCGATGATCTCCCCCGGCGCTAGCGTCACCTCGAGGAGATGCGCCGCTGCCTCGCCGATACGGGCCATAATGGCGCCGTCCCGGTCTTCCGTGCACTCGACGACGATCGCCTCCGGCAGATCGTATTTTTCGCGAAGCACGCTCTCGAGTTCGCTGTAGGTGCCGACGGGAGGGATGACGCTGGTTCGCACGATATCTTCAGCCTCGGCACGCTTGAGCATGCGCGACACCGTCGCCTGCGACAGGCGAAGGTGCTGTGCGATCTCGGCCTGCCGCCGCCCCTCGATGTGGTACATCTGGGCGACCCTTGAAATGAGGCGGAGTTCGTTGAGCCGAGTCATTGCTAATCCCAGAGTGAATTTTTATTCACCTTTAGCCTGTGTTTCGCGGGACGTCGAGCGGGCGAGCGCATCATTCCAGGCATCGAGAAGCCCCGCTCGATCCATGGGTTGCGGCTCTATGGTTTGGGTGTTTCGCGGCAGCCTCGCGACCACCTGGAGATCGGTCCACAAGCCGAGTGACAGTCCCGCCAGGTAAGCAGCACCCAAAGCCGATGCCTCGGGTGCTTCGCATTGGATCACGGGATGGTCGATGAGGTTGGAGACACATTGCATCAGGAAGCGGTTCTGGCTCGGTCCGCCATCCACATAGAGCGCACCGAGCGCACCGCCGCTCTGCGCCCGCATGGCCGCGATCACGTCATGCACCTGCAAGGCGATGGAATCGGTGACCGACCGCGCCATTTGCGCCCGCGTTGTATTGAAGTTGATCTGGGAGAACAGGGCACGGGCGTCGGAATTCCAGTAAGGCGCCCCCAGTCCCACGAATGCCGGCACGAAGCCGGGTCCGCCCGGCGCAGCACTTTCCGCAAGTTCGACAAGCGCCGCCACATCGGCAAGGCCAAGAATATCAGCCATCCAGGGAAGACTGGCGGCGCAGACCAGAATATTGCCTTCGAAAGCGAAGGTCGGCTTTCCCCCGATACGCCACGCGACGGTGGTTGTGACGCCGTTGCGTGGAGGAATATATTGCGCAAGCGTCGTCATAATGGAAGAGCCGGTTCCGAAGGTCACCTTGCCGTCGCCCGGCTTGAAAGCGCCGTGCCCGAACAGGGCAGCGTGGCTGTCGCCGATCGCGGCCATGATCGGCGTGCCATCCGCCACCCCCGGCAATCCCTGCGTTCTACCGAAATCGGCAGAACTGTCGAGCACCTCGGGAAGGAGCGCGATATCGACGCCGAAGATCTCGCCAAGCTCCTCGCTCCATCTCTGCTCCCGCAGATCGAACAATTGGCTCCTGGCGGCATTCGAAGCGTCGCAGACATGCCGGCGCCCGCCGGTCAGGCAGTGGACGAGCCAGCTGTCCACCGTTCCCAGTCGCACCGATCGCCCGGCCGGAACACGGTCGAGCAGCCACCGAAACTTGGAACCCGGAAACATCGGATCCAGGGGCAGGCCTGTCAGCGCCTGCACCCGGTCGAGGTGGCCCTCGGCAATGAGTCGTTCGCAATCGGGCGCCGTTCGGCGGCACTGCCAGCTGACCAACGGTCCAAGCGCATCTCCCATTTCGGCGTCCCAGGCAGTGACGGATTCACGCTGGTTGGAAATGGCCACGGCCTCGATCACCACATCCGGGCCGGCGGCCTTCAGGCAGGCGTCGACTGCTTCGCAGACCGAGGCGTAGAGCCGGCGCGGGTCCTGTTCGACCCAGCCCGGCTTCGGATAGGAGATGCCGACGGGAGTCGAACCTCTGCCGACGATTTCTCCCTTTTCGGAAACGAGAACGGCCTTTGAATTGGTCGTGCCCTGGTCGATTGCCAGAATTGTCCGCATTCTATCCTCCCCGGATCAGGTCACGGCCGGGACGACAAAAACGTCCCCGCCGGTCACGTGATCCCAATTATTTGCGCCTGATCAGCGACTGCGCGGCATCGGCGATGGCGGCTGGCGCCATCCCGAACTCGTCGAGCAGGAACTCTGCCGAACCGGTCGGGGCGTAAATGCCGGGAACGCCGAGACGCTTCATCGGCACTGGAGCATTGTCGACCACCACTTCGGCGACCGCAGAACCGAGCCCGCCGAAGATAGAATGCTCCTCGGCCGTGACGATCGCTCCGGTTTCCCTAGCCGCGGCGATGATAGCCTCCTCGTCGATTGGACGAACCGTCGCAAGGTTCAGAACCCTGGCATTGATGCCGCGATCCGCGAGGATTTCGGCCGCCTTCACAATGCGATGAGTCAAAGTGCCGTTGGCGACAAGCGTGACATCGAAACCTTGGCGAAGGAGATTTGCCTTGCCGAGTTCGAACCTGTGACCCTCCGGAAGCAGATCGGGCACGCCAACGCGAGACAGACGCAGGAAACAGGGCCCGTTATAGGTCGCGGCCCACGCAACGGCAGCGGCGGTTTCGATGCGGTCACAGGGCGCAATGACCGGAAGGTTGGGCAGGACCCGCGTCCAGGCGAAGTCTTCGATCGAGTGATGTGTCGGACCGAGTTCGCCATATGCCATTCCGGAAGAAATGCCCACCAGCTTGACGTTGGCATTCGAGTAGGAAATATCGGCCTTGATCTGCTCCAGCGACCGCCCTGTGAGAAACGGAGCAGCGGCACATACGAATGGAAGACGTCCGCCGTTGGCCAGGCCTGCTGCAACGCCAACCATGTTCTGCTCGGCAATACCAACATTGACGAGGCGCTCTCCAAACTTCGCCTTGAAGCCGCCGAGCTTCGAAGAGCCGACGGAGTCGTTGCAGACGGCAACGATCGTGTCGTTTTCGGCTGCCAGCCGCTCAAGCGTAGAGGCAAATGCGTCGCGGCAATCATAGAGCTTGGGTGGGTTTACTGACGCGTTCATTACAGTGCCTCCGACAGTTCTGCCAATGCGATTTCGTACTGTTCCTTGCTCGGCACCTTGTGGTGCCAGTCGACCCGGTCCTGCATGAACGAGATTCCATGGCCCTTGTTGGTATGGGCGACGATGCAATGCGGTTTTGCTCCCCGGTGTTCGAGAGCCGGAACGACTTCGCTCATGGCGTTTCCGTTGATCTCGGTGACCTCCCAATCGAAGGCCTCGAGCTTCGGGCGAAGCGGAGCGAGATCATTGGTTTCGGCGAGCGCGGCCCCCTGCTGGAACCTGTTGTGATCGATGACCAGCGTCAAGTTGTCGAGTTTGAACTGGGCGGCCGCCATGATCGCTTCCCAGTTGGAGCCCTCTTGCATCTCGCCGTCGCCGGTGGCGACATAGGTATGATATTTCGCGCCTGAGAGCTTGGCGGCTTTCGCCATTCCGACTGCCACCGGAAGACCGTGGCCCAGCGGCCCGGTATTGGTTTCGACGCCGGGAACCTTGTTGCAATTCGGATGCCCGTTCAGCCTCGAATGCGGCCGCAGAAAGGTGGAGACCTCCTCCTCCGGAATGAAGCCGCGTTTTGCGAGCGTCACATAGAGAGCGCATGCCGTATGTCCCTTTGAAAGGACGAACCTGTCGCGGTCGGGGTGTTTCGGCTGATCGGGCCAGACATTCAGGACACGAAAATAGAGCGCCGTCAAAATGTCGATCACCGACATCTCCCCGCCAATATGGCCGGCGCCCGCTTCAAAGACCGCCTGGAGATCGCGCAATCGGATCTCGCGGGCGATGCGCTCAAGTTCTATCGTATCCATGGGTTCCTCATGTGTGCATAAATATTCACATATCAATATTTTTGCACAAGAAGCTGATTAGTCAAGCCCCTTATACAAAGCAACGACAGCGAACGCCCGAGGAAATCTTGTTGACAGCCGGAAAGCAACTTGTTAATGAATTTTCCAACAAGCGTGAATAATTATTCTTGCTTGCACGAATATCGGATACAAGCCTAGGCATATAGGGAGGAGCAATGGTGGCGCTCGATATCAATGAACACAGGCTTTCGTCCGGAGCCTGGCTGAGCAAGCTCAAGGGAGCAACCGGTCCGCTCGTCGGACTGCTCGCGCTGTGCGTCTTTCTGAGCCTGAGCACCGACACGTTTCTTTCGGTTCGAAACGGCCTCAACATCCTCGACCAGATCACCGTTCTCGGCATCATGGCGGTCGGAATGACCTTCGTCATCCTGATCGGCGGCATCGATCTCTCCGTCGGCTCGGCGCTTGCCCTGGCGATGATGGTCATGGGCTGGACCGCCAATGTCGCCGGTCTGCCGCTGCCGGTCGCGATCGCTTTTGCTCTGGTCGCATCGGCAGTCTCCGGCCTGATCGTCGGACTTCTGGTGACGCAATTCAGGGTACCGGCCTTCATTGCCACGCTTGCGATGATGTCCGCGGCTCGCGGCGTTGCAAACATGATCACCGATGGCCAGCAGATCGTCGGATTCCCCGACTGGTTCATGATGCTGGCAATCGACCGCCATTTCGGCGTCATGACGGCCACGGTATTTCTGATGCTTGCGGTTGTTCTTGCGGCATGGCTGTTCCTGCACTTCCGCTCCGAAGGGCGCATGCTTTATGCGGTGGGCGGAAATCCGGAAGTCGCACGCCTGGCCGGGATCAACGTCCCGCTCGTGACGATATCAGTCTATGTCGTCAGTGCCGTCCTTGCGGGGCTTGCTGGCATCGTGCTCGCCGCCCGGCTGGATTCCGTCCAGCCATCCAGCGGTCTCGGCTATGAGCTGGACACCATCGCCGCTGTTGTCATCGGCGGGACTTCGCTCTCCGGCGGCGCCGGCGGCATCGGGGGAACGCTGATCGGCGTTCTTATCATCGGTGTGCTTCGCAACGGGCTCAATCTTCTCAACGTCTCGCCGTTCCTTCAGCAGGTTATCATCGGCATCGTCATCGTGCTCGCGGTCGGCGCGGAAACCATTCGCAGGCGTCGCGCCTGACGAGCGTGGTCCGCCGCATTGGCGGACCTGGAATTCCGCCCCGGACGTTTGGGGCGGATCAATAACCCAAGGGGGAGGACATACCCGAGGGTCCCATCAAACAACGGAGGAAATACAATGAAAATAGCGCGCACCATGCTCGCGTCTGCCGCCCTGCTGGGCCTCATGCTCGGTCCCGTACACGCTGCGGAACTGAAGAAGCTCGGCCTGGCCGTTGCCAATCTTCAGGCAAACTTCTTCAACCAGATCAAGCAATCGGTCGAGGCCGAAGCCAAGAAGCGCGGCATCGAAGTCATCACGGTCGACGCAAAAGGCGACGGACCGACGCAGGTCAACCAGATCCAGGATCTTCTGACCCAGAAAATCGACGCGCTGATCTACATTCCGGCCGGTGCGGCCGCTGCGACCGTTCCGGTCAAGCTGGCCAAGAGCGCCGGCATCCCGGTTGTCAACGTCGACCGCAACGCCGAGGGTGCACCGGGCGACACCTTCCTCGCAACGGATTCCGTCGCCTCTGCCAAGGCAGTATGCGACTACATTCTGAAGGAAGCCGGCGGCAAGGGGAAGATGGTCATCATCCACGGCCAGAAGGGCACGACGCCGGAAGTCGATCGCTCTAAGGGCTGCGCTGAATCCCTCAAGGCCTATCCTGACGTGAAGGTTGTCGCTGAGCAGTTCTCCAACATCTGGAGCCAGGACGAAGGCTTCCAGATCATGCAGAACATGCTGCAGGCAAACCCCGACGTTTCGATCGTGTTCGCCCAGGCCGACGGTCTCGCACTTGGCGCCGCGCAGGCGATCAAGGTCGCCAATCCGTCGCAGAAGATCGTCGTTGGCGGCTTCGATGGCGACACTGCAGCTCTCGAAGCCCTCAGCAAGGGCGTCTTCAACGTCACTGCGACACAGCAGACGCAGAAGATGGGCCGTGACGCGGTTGAAAATGCCGCCAAGCTTGTCGCCGGAGAAAAAGTGCCCCCGGTCCAGCTCCTCGATGCCACGCTGACAACCAAGGAAAACGTGGCAGGCTTCATCGCCAACCACCCGTAATGAAGTCGAGGTCTTGAGGAGGTGTGCCAATGACAGATCCGGTTCTTTCCCTGAGGGGCATATCCAAGTGGTACGGGCCGCTCCAGGTGCTGAAGGATGTCAGCTTGGACGTTTATCCTGGCGAAGTGGTTGCACTTCTCGGCGAAAACGGAGCGGGCAAGTCGACCCTGTCGGGGATCATCGCCGGGTCACGCACACCGTCCGAAGGATCAATGACATGGCTGGGGCAGCCTTATGCCCCGGCCACCCCCAGGGAAGCGATCGACAAGGGCGTTGTGCTGATCCATCAGGAACTGCAGCTTCTGCCGCAGCTGTCGATCGCCGAAAACGTCTTCATCGGACGCTGGCCAATGAAGAACGGCGTCGTCGACCGTGCCCAGATGGTTCGCCGAGCCCAGGACCAGCTCGCTCGCTTGAACCTTCACATCCCGGCAACGCGAACGGTCGCCGGCCTTTCCACAGCAAATCAGCAGCTCATCGAGATCGCCAAGGCGCTGGCTCTCGACGCAAAGCTCTTGATCCTCGATGAGCCGACAGCCGCGCTTGGCGGCGCGGAGACGGAAGCCCTCTTCGAACAGGTTCGCAAGCTTCGCTCGGAAGGCGTAGGCATCGTCTACATTTCCCACCGCATGGAAGAGATCAAGCAGATAACCAACCGGATCGTCGTTCTTCGCGACGGGGAGCGGGTGCAGGAATTCTCGGACAGCGCGACCCCGGTGCGAACGATTGTCGAGAGCATGGTCGGACGCCCGCTTGACCGCTTGTTCCCCACCCTGCCCGTTCCGACAGACCGTCCAGTCCTGCAGGTGTCCGGGCTGAGCTCGCCCGACAACTCGTTCCGAGACGTTACCTTCGAGGTGCGGGCCGGTGAAATTCTCGGAATAGCCGGCTTGGTCGGCGCCGGCCGCACCGAACTGGTGCGTGCGATTTCGGGCGCAGATCCGATCAGTGCCGGTTCGATCAAGCTGGAAGGCGAGGAACTCAGGCTGCGCGATCCGGCGGACGCGATCGCCAAGGGCATCGTGATGGTTCCGGAAGACCGCAAGGAACAGGGCCTGGTGGTCGGGCACCGGATCAGCGAGAACATTATCTACGCCAATCTCGACAAACTGGGCGGCGGTTGGATTACGCCGAGCGTCAAGCGCTCGTTTGCGCAAAAGGCAGTTGCCAAGTTCGGCGTCAAGGGCCGTGCGGAGCAGTACGCCTCCGACCTTTCGGGCGGCAACCAGCAGAAGGTCGTGATCGCGAAGTGGCTCATGCGTGATCCCAAAGTCGTCGTGCTCGACGAACCGACGAGAGGCATCGATGTCGGCGCTCGCGCAGGCATCTACGACATCATCGTCAATCTTGCCAAACAGGGCGTGGCGGTCATCGTCGTAAGCTCGGACCTCGAGGAAGTTCTCGGAGTCTCCAACCGCATTCTCGTGCTTGCCCAAGGCAAGCAGGCGGGGATCCTCGATCGTGGCCAGGCAAATGACGTCTCGGTCATGGAGCTAGCTACCATCTAAACATATAGAGAAAGGAAGAGCGGTGTCCGACATCACTCTGAACGCCCCGAAGCTTTTCGATCTCAGCGGCCAGGTTGCCATCGTCACCGGGGCCGGAAGCGGCATCGGGCAGCGCATTGCCATCGGCCTTGCGCAATGCGGCGCCGACGTGGCCCTGCTCGACCGTCGGACCGACGACGGATTGGCCAGGACGGCTGAACATATCAGCGTCGCCGGCCGCCGCTCGATCCAGATCGCGGCTGATGTTACGAACAAATCTTCCCTTGGAGATGCAGTCGCACGTACCGAAGCCGATCTCGGCACCTTGACGCTTGCCGTCAACGCGGCAGGCATCGCCAACGCGAACCCGGCGGAGGAGATGGAGGAGGATCAATATCAGACGTTGATGGATATCAACCTGAAAGGCATCTTCCTTTCCTGCCAGGCCGAGGCTCGCGCCATGCTGAAGAATGGACGCGGCTCCATCGTCAACATTGCTTCCATGTCGGGTGTGATCGTCAACCGGGGGCTGAACCAGGCGCATTACAACGCCTCTAAGGCGGGCGTGATCCATATGTCGAAGTCTATGGCGATGGAATGGGTCGACCGCGGCATTCGCGTCAACACCATTTCCCCCGGATACACGGCGACGCCCATGAACACCCGTCCGGAGATGGTTCATCAGACCAAGCTCTTCGAAGAGCAGACGCCGATGCAGCGCATGGCAGCGGTCGACGAGATGGTCGGTCCGGCGGTGTTCCTTCTGTCGACTGCGGCAAGTTTCGTCACCGGCGTCGATCTTCTCGTCGACGGCGGTTTCTGCTGCTGGTGATGGATAAGAAGACGCATTGCCGGCAACAGAAAGTGAACCGGTCTCGCTTCCTCCCTGGCTGAGACCGAGGCGCTGAAGGGAGCAACGGGCCAGACGGCGCGCGATATCGCCGCCTGCCCGCCCTTCGCGCTGATCGAACGGCTGTCGCAGCCGCTTGAGCTTCAACAATGACCGTAAGGCAGGCATCCAGATTTGCTGTTTATCGACGATACCCGGAAGGAAAGAGCATGAAACGCTTTGAGCAAAAGACTGTCGTCATTACCGGAGGCAGCCGCGGCATCGGCGCGGCCATCGCCAGGCGTTTTGCCCGCGAAGGCGCCAACCTTGTCGTTTCGGCCAACGAGGATCTGGTCCACGGCGTTGCCGAGCAGATCCGGGCCGAAGGCGGCAAGGCAATCTCCTTCATCGGCGACGTTACCGACAAAACAAGCGTCATCGCCCTCTACGATGCGGCCGAGACGGAATTCGGCTCTGTCGACGTCTCGATCCAGAATGCCGGCGTCATCACCATCGCCCGCGTCGAGGACTTGACCGAGAACGAGTGGGACAAGGTCATGGCCGTCAACACCAAGGGCGTCTTCCTCTGCGCTCAAGAGGCGATATCGCGCATGCGCAAGCACAACCGCGGCGGCCGCATCATCAACACCGCCTCCGGCCAGGCCCGCGACGGCTTCATTTTTACGCCGCATTATGCCGCCTCGAAAATGGGTGTCGTCGGCATCACCCAGAGCCTGGCCAAGGAAGTCGCGACCGAAAACATCACCGTCAACGCCTTCTGCCCCGGCATCATCGAAACCGACATGTGGGCCTATAACGACCAGGCTTGGGGAAAACTGCTCGGCAATTACGCCCCTGGCGAATTGATGAAGGAATGGGTCGAGGGCATCCCGATGAAAAGGGCTGGAGCAGGAGAAGATGTCGCCGGCCTGGTCGCCTTCCTGGCCAGCGACGACGCGGCTTATATCACCGGCCAGACCATCAATGTCGACGGCGGGTTGATCATGTCGTAGGTGGAGCGGAGGACACCGGCTCCTCGAAGCGGGCGATTTCCGCTCCCGCCTGAAGATATCCGCCAACTTCTACCTTGATCCGAATCTTGCCTGCCCGCGATGCCGTGACCTGGGTTTCCATCTTCATCGCCTCCATGACGGCGATGAGATCACCGGCAACAACCTCCGCGCCATCTTCGACCTTGAACGCCTGCAGCGTGCCGGAAATCGGTGCGGTTATGGTCGCCGCGTCGTCGGTCCTTGCCGCTGTCGCACCTCCACTACCCGCGCCTGCAAGTCCGCCGAGACCGGCAAGGAGCGCCGCGGGAATGCCGAGTTCATGTCGCTTGCCATCGATCTCGACGTGGGTGCGGATCAGGTGGCCATCGGCAACCGGCTCGGGCCGGGCGACGGCCGAAAGCCGATCGGCGAAGCCGGTCTCGATCCAGCGCGTGTGCACCTTGAATCCTGTCTCGCCGATGAATTCTTCTGTCTCGATCGCGGCGCGGTGGAAGGGAAGGACCGTTGCGACGCCCTCGATCCTGAACTCCTTGAGGGCACGGCGGGCGCGGCTCAACGCCTCCTCACGGGTACTGCCCGTGACGATCAGCTTCGCCATCAGCGAATCGAAGGTGCCGGGAACGGTCGAGCCCACGCCGACACCGGTGTCGAGACGGATGCCGGGACCGGAGGGCGCGTCGAAAGCCGTGATCGCGCCGGGTGTCGGCAAGAAGCCACGGCCGGGATCTTCGGCGTTGATACGGAACTCGATCGAGTGGCCACGCGGGGCAGGCGTTTCGGTGACGCGCAACGGCAGGCCATCGGCGATGCGGAACTGCTCGATCACGAGATCGATGCCGGTCGTCTCCTCGGTTACCGGATGCTCGACCTGAAGGCGCGTGTTCACTTCGAGGAAGGAGATCGTACCGTCGACACCGAGCAGGAACTCGACCGTTCCCGCCCCCGAGTAGCCGGCCGCCGCACAGATCTTCTTCGCGGCGTCGTGGATCGACTGGCGCTGAGCGTCGGAAAGAAACGGTGCCGGCGCCTCCTCGACGAGCTTCTGGTTGCGCCGCTGTAGCGAGCAGTCACGGGTGCCGAGAACCAGCACATTGCCATGTTTGTCAGCCAGCACCTGCGCCTCGATGTGGCGCGGACGATCGAGGAAGCGTTCGAGGAAACACTCGCCGCGGCCGAAGGCGGCCTTGGCCTCACGCACGGCGGATTCGTAGAGTTCCGCCACCTCCTCCATCTTCCAGGCGACCTTCAGGCCGCGTCCGCCGCCCCCATGCGCCGCCTTGATGGCAACGGGCAGACCGTGTTTTTCAGCAAAGGCGGTGACTTCCGCAGCGGTCTCGACCGGACCGTCACTGCCAGCGACGAGAGGCGCACCGACACTCAGCGCAATGCGCCGGGCCTCGACCTTGTCGCCAAGGGCTTCGATGACATGCGGATCCGGTCCGATCCAGATGAGGCCTGCATCGATGACGGCTCGGGCGAACTCCGCACGCTCGGACAGGAACCCGTAGCCGGGATGAACGGCGTCGGCGCCCGAACGTTTGGCAATGTCGATCAGCTTGTCGATATCGAGATAGGTTTCCGCCGGACGGCTGCCGGAGAGCCCGTAGGCTTCGTCCGCCAGCTTGACGAAGAGCGCATCCATGTCCGGATCGGCATAGACGGCGACCGATTGCAGGCCGTGGTCGCGACAAGCCCGGATGATGCGCACCGCAATCTCGCCTCGGTTGGCGATCAGGACTTTCTGCATGGATGTCTCCTCACTTATTTCTTGGCGGCCGGGCTTTGGTGTCGGGCACGTGCGGCCGAACATCGGCAAACCTCGTCACGGGCCGGAAGCGTATCTGGGCATTGACCGGGATCTGCCCGGCGAGATCGAGATGATATTCGGCGACCGTGCCGATGACCGGGTAACCGCCGGTCAACGGATGGTCCGCAAGGAAAAGCACCGGCTGGCCGCTATGCGGCACCTGGATCGCGCCGGTTGCGGTTCCCTCGCTCGGCAGCTCCGTCTTGTCCTTACGCTCGATGGCGATGTCGCCGGAAAGACGGATACCGACACGGTTGGACTGCGGGGTCACCTGCCAGAGTTGACCCGAGAAACTGGTGATGGCGGCCTCGGTAAACCAGTCGCTGCGCGGTCCCATGATCACGTCGAGCGTCACGATCTCGCCGGAAGCCGGAAACGCGAAGGCCGGCGCTTCGGAAAGCGATACGCTGCCGAGAGACTGCGTCGCCGTTTGCAGTGTCAAGATCGTCCCTGCCGTGACCGGGTCCGGGCCGATGAAGGCAAGCGTATCGGTCGAGGCGCTGCCGAGCACCGGCTCGACAGTGAGACCGCCGCGGATCGACAAATAGCTTCGCATGCCGCGCGGCGCATGGCCGAGCGTCACCACATCGCCGGGCTCCAGCGAGATGGGCCGATAGGTTTCGGCGGCAATGGTGCGCCCTGAGGCATCGCGGATCGATATCGGACAGGGCGCGCCGGTCAGTGCCATCACCGTCCGGCCCGACGCCTCGAAAGAAAATCCGCCGAGGGTGATTTCGAGGCACGGGGTGCCGGCAGCATTGCCGACCACACGGTTGGCCGCCTTGAGTGCCCGTCGATCGAGCGCGCCTGAGGAGGACACGCCCTGGCCGGTCTTCCCGAAGCGGCCGAGATCCTGAAACAGTGCCGGCATGGGTGCGGCCAGGACCTTTAGTGTGACAGCCCCGCCGGAGACCTCGGCCGGGCCCGCATCTGCGACCTTCGTCGCCAGAGTGGAAATCGCAACCGTCCGCTTTTCGAGATCGAAGAAGCGCACCCGGTAGCCGGGCTGGAACAAGGCCGGCGGATCGCGCGACAGGTCCCACATTTTTTCCAACGTCGTGCCGATGATCTGCCAGCCGCCGGGACTTGCCTGCGGATAGACGCCGGAAAAGGCGCCAGCAAGAGCGACCGATCCCGCCGGAATCCGAGTCCGCGGGCTTTGGCGCCGCGGCACATGCAGCGCGGGATCACCACCGACAAGATAACCGAAACCGGGGGCAAAGCCGCAGAAGGCGACGGTGAAGGTGCTCTCGGTGTGACGACGGATGACCTCTTCGACTGACAGACCGGTCAGTTGCGCCACATCGGCAAGGTCTTCGCCGTCATAGTGAACCGGGATTTCGACGAGCTGGTCGGACGGCGCGATGCGGGCCGAAAGGTCGCGGGTGGCGATCTCGCCGGCAAGCCGTTCCGCGGTGAGCCTCTCTGCGCGAAAGCCGATCATCAGCGTGCGTGCGGCCGGCACTATCTCTTCGATGCCCTCCACCGGATCGGTTTCGAGCGAAGCAAACAGCGCCAGCGTCTGGTCGAGATCGTCGAGTTCGACCAGAAGGGTCGTCAGGTTGACGGGCAGGAAGCGCATCGGATCCTCAGGCGTGATAGGCGGTGTCGGGAATGTCGGTGATGAACATATGCCCCGGCGCATGGGTGATGGCAAAGGGCACGCCGGATGCCATCACGGCGGCCTGCGGGGTCACGCCGCAGGCCCAGAACACCGGGATTTCACCAGGCTCGATACGCACCGGCTCGCCGAATTCCGGCTTCGACAGGTCTCGGATGCCGATTTCTTCCGGCGCGCCGATATGGACAGGTGCGCCGTGCACCGCCGGGAAGCGACCGGAGATGGTCGCGGCATCGGCGACGCGGCTCGCCTTGATCGGCCTCATCGATACGACCAGGTTGCCGCGCAGCCGGCCTGCCGGGCGGCAGGCGCGGTTGGTCAGATACATCGGAACGTTCGACTTGTCGGTGATATGCCGGATCTCGATGCCCGCCTCGGCCATCGACGTTTCGAAGGTGAAGCTGCATCCGATGAGGAAGCTGACGAGGTCGGGGCGTTCCGCCCAGGCCGTCGTCGCATCCGCGATTTCCTCGGCGAGCTTGCCGTCGCGCCAGATGCGATAGAGCGGCAGATCCGTGCGAAGATCGGCCCCCGGAGCCAGAAGCGTCATGTGCGAGCCGGGATCGGAAACGTCGAGCAATGGGCAGGCCTTCGGATTGCGCTGCGCAAAGAGCAGGAAATCGAAGGCCCAGTCGCGCGGCAGGACGATCATGTTTGCCTGGGTAAATCCCGGCGCCACACCCGACGTCGGCTCGGCATTACCGGCCCGATAGCGCCGGCGCGCGAGGCGCGCCGCTTCGGCATCGATGTGACCAAGGTTCTCAATCGCAATCATGGTTTCCTCCAAATGTTTGCTCACGCCGCCAGGAACGAGCGAACGGTGATCCCGTCGGTCTCAAAGGCCTGACGAATCGCCTGGGCGATCGCGACCGCACCGGGGCTGTCGCCATGGACGCAGATCGACTGAGCATCGACCTTGATGGTCGAGCCGTCGATCGCTTCGATCGTACCCTCGTGAGCAAGTTGCAGCATGCGACGGGCGATCACGGTTGTGTCGTGCAGAACCGCGCCCGGTTCACGACGCGAAACGAGTTCCCCGCCGGCCGTATAGGCGCGGTCGGCGAAGGCCTCGGCCACGGTCTTGAGGCCGGATTTGTGCGCGAGTTTGAGGATGGGTGCTCCGGCCAGGCCCATTAGAACCAGGTCCGGATCGATCGCCTTGATGCCGTCGATCACCGCCTGGCCCTGTATTGGATCGTGGGCAATGCGGTTGTAGAGCGCGCCGTGCGGCTTAACGTAGCCGACTACGACGCCCGCAGCAGCGGCGACGCCTTTCAGCGCGCCGATCTGATAAATGACGTCGGCGGTCAGTTCCGGGCTGGTGACGCCCATGTCGCGCCGTCCGAAGCCGACTCGGTCGGGATAGGAAACATGGGCTCCGACCGAAACGCCCCTTTCAGCGGCGGCTTTGACAGTCTTCAGAATGCCGAGCGGATCGCCGGCATGGAAGCCGCAGGCGATATTGGCGCTGGAGACGATGGCCAGCATAGCCGCGTCGTCGCCCATGCCCCAGGCGCCGTAGCTTTCGCCGAGATCGCTGTTCAGATCGATGGCAGTCATGTCAGATCTCCCTGTGAATCACGAACGATGTAGGCCGGGCTGTCCGGAACCGAAAGCGTGATTGATTCAAAAAGTCAGAGCGGGGCCCGGGCGCAAAGGCGCCCGCGCCCTCCTCGTCCCGCGTTACGCGGCAAGCAGCGCGAAGATCGGGCCGATCGACTTGTAGCCCATGTACCAGGTCAGTGCGCAGACCAGTACGCCGAGCACCAGCAGCCAACGCGGATAGCGATAGCCTCCCATCAGGTCGGACCGGGCCCAGGCCGCATAGATGAAGATCGACAGGCCGATCGGCAGAATCAGGCCGTTCAGCCCCCCGACGAAGACCAGCATCTGTGCCGGCGGCGTGGTGATGATCACGTAGAAGAACAGCGACACGGCAATGAAGATGACAGTCGCGATGCTGCGGGCCCGTTCGGTGATGTCTCTCTTGAAAATCGTGACGAACGAGACCGACGTGTAAGCGGCACCGATGACTGAGGTGATCGCAGCAGCCCAGAAGATGACGCCGAAGATGCGCAGGCCAATGTTGCCAGTGGCGGCCTGGAAAGCCTGGGCAGCCGGATTCGCACCCGCGCCGGAAACATCGATGACGGCTCCGCCCGCAACCACGCCGAGGACGGCCAGGAAAAGCACGTAGCGCATGAGGCCGGTGACAGCGATGCCCATCAGCGCTGCACGGTTGACCGCACCGAGATTCTCGATGCCGACCGTGCCCTTGTCGAGCAGTCGGTGGGCGCCGGAATAGGTGATATAGCCCCCGACCGTGCCGCCGACGATGGTGGTGATGGTAGCGAAATCGATGGTGGACGGCAGAAAGGTCTGGAACAGCGCGTCGCCAACCGGCGGCGCCGATGCGAAGGCAACATAGACCGTCAAGGCGATCATCAGGATACCGGCCAGGACAATGAAGCGATCGATCGCCATGCCGGCACGCTTCGACAGGAAGATGCCGATCGAAAGCAGCGCGCTGATCGCCCCGCCAAGCTTCGGATCAAGGCCGATCATCGCATTGATGCCGAGGCCTGTGCCGCCGATGTTGCCGATGTTGAAGAATAATCCGCCGACGATGACGAGAATTGCGAGCAGATAGCCGGAGCCCGGGAGGGCGGCGTTGGCGAGGTCGGAAGCCCGCATCTTCGTCAGCGTGACGATCCGCCAGATATTCAGCTGAACGACGAAATCGATCAGGATAGAGGCGAGGATCGCGAAGGCGAAGGCCGCACCGAGTTTTGTTGTGAACGTCGCCGTCTGGGTGATGAAGCCCGGACCGATGGCAGACGTGGCCATCAGGAAGATGGCCGCCACGAGCGCAGCGCGGCGCGACTTGGCCGACATCCGCGCCGGCGCAACGGTTGTCATTGAAATTGCTGACTGTTCCATGAACCCCTCCTTATGTGCAGGCCGACGCCGAGATCTCGGCGGGCTGCCTAGGTTTGTTGACAGCATCACGGTGACACGTTTTACAATTCTGTCAAGATTGTTCAACGATTTTGCTGTATCGTTCTACCAAATAACTGCAATTCGGCCGCAACAAACGCACTTGGACCAGGTGTTGTTGCAAGTTCCGGCCACATCCGAAGTGGCTCTTGCCTCCTTTCGTGCATCAACGATAAGGAACGGGTTGCGGGGGCTTTCACTTTCTGTCTGCCCGAGGGGCCATGTACGGCGTCTGGCGTTGCCCCGGTCCGCGTGGTCAAGCCACTCCTCTTATGGCTCCCGGAGATGCAAACCGCTATACCGGTGCGCAAGGGCGCGGAGGTTTCACTCGTGTCTGTGCATTAGGGGATTTGATGGTCGAACAAAATATCACATCGGCGCTCGCGCCGCGCCTGGCGGAGGAAATCCGCGACAAACTGATTGCTGGCGAATTGAAGCCGGGCCAGCGCCTTTCCGAGACAGCGCTAAGTGCCGGTCTGGATGTGTCGCGCAACTCTTTGCGTGAGGCATTCCGGCTTCTGACAAAAGAAGGGCTCTTGCGGCACGAGCCCAATCGCGGCGTTTTTGTCGCCACACCCAGTATGGCCTCGATCATCGACATCTATCGCGTGCGCCGTGTGATCGAATGCCAGGCGCTCGCCAAGGCGTATCCCAACCATCCGGCGGTGGCACGAATGCGCGCGGCAGTCACGCGTGCCAAGCTCGCGCGCGAGGCCAAGGATTGGGGTATGGTCGGCAGTGAGAACATGGTCTTTCACGCGGCGATCGTAGATCTCGCCGACAGTCACCGTCTGAACACCTTCTATGCGCAGATCGCCGCAGAGCTGCGCCTCAGCTTCGGCCTGCTCTCCGATCCCGAGCTGTTGCACGCTCCCTACGTCGATCTTAATGCGGCAATCCTTGAAAAGCTTGAGGCAGGGATGACGGCCGAAGCCTCCGCGGCACTTGAGGCGTATCTGATGCAGTCCGAGCGCACTGTTCTGGCCGCTTTCTCGCGAATTGGCGGCGCCAAATGAATTGCACGCTCGGCCGCGCGTTTCGATGCCGCTTAAAGGACGATTCGTCTCTGGTTGCGACAATAGCCCCGCGGCGCATGGCCATCGGTGGCGGATGGATTTCAACAGGTCCGCGGCCATAGGCTGCCGATCCCGCCCTCGCCCATCCTACGTCCGGCTGATCGAAACCCCACCATCGGCGAGCATCGCCGTCCCCGTCACGAAGCTCGACAGATCAGACGCAAGGAAGAGCGCCGCATTGGCGATCTCTTCCGGCTGCGCCATGCGCTTCAGCGCATGCAGCCCTTCGACGAAGGCGAGCACTTCTGCCGTGGCATCCGGCGCATTGGTGATGCTGGCCGGCGTGTCAGTGCCGCCGGGCAGCAGGGCGTTGACGCGGATGTTCCGCCGGCCGAGTTCGGCGGCGAGCACCTGAACGAAGCCGATCAACCCCGCCTTGCTCGCCGCATAGGCGGCCATGCCCGGCATGCCGGCGGTGTGGCCGACGAAGGTGGAGGTGAAGATCAGCGATCCGCCGCCTTTTCCCATCGCTGCCGACTGGTATTTGGCGCCGACGAAGGCCGCGGTGAGATTGGTCTCGATCGTCTCGCGCCAGCCCTCCGGCGACAGTTCCGCCACCGGCCCCATCTCGCCGAGAATGCCGGCATTGTTGAAACCGATGTCGAGTCCGCCGAAGCGGGAGACAGCCGTTTCACTAAGCCTGGCCTGCAGCCCCTCGTCCCTGATGTCGCCCGATATTGCGACGGCCTGCCCACCCTCCGCCTCGATTTCGGCGACGACGGCGTCGAGCGCCTCTTGTCGCCTTCCGGTGACCACGAGCTTGGCGCCCTCCCGTGCAAAGAGTTTTGCCGCGGCGCGGCCAATGCCGGAGCTTGCGCCGGTGATGATCGCGACCTTGTCGTTCAGAAGTCTCATGTCCGTTTCTCCTCAATTGTCGAGGCATCCGGAATCTCAAACATCGGGCGATGCAGCCACCCGTTTCCCGCGCGGACAAACGAAAACCGCCGACAGCCGATGCTTTCGGCCAACGATCAGCCCCTCGCAGCAGCGGACAAAAGCCTCGACGCCGCATCGGAATATCGAAATTCGCGTTGCAAAACGCCGCCTTGCCGGACTTTCCACATACGCAGCTGCCGCAGCGTCAGCGCCATTGTGCGCTGCACCATCGATTTATCCAGCGTGTGACATTCATCCGATTCCCTTGATTGTTCTTCCCGATTAAGAAGGGACGCACAGGTAAGGGAATCTCTTCATGCCGCGGTCACGCAATACTGAGGGCGCCATCTATATGAGCATGGCGATGGCCGGGTTTTCCGCGAGCGACGCTCTCTCCAAATCGGTGATCGCCTCCATGAACGCCGGCGAAATCATGTGCCTGCGCGGCCTCTTCACCAGCTTGCTCGTCTATCTGATCGCCTGGAAAATGGGCGCTCTGCGCTCCTGGCGCGTCGTGCTGAAGCCGATCATCATCCTCCGCATCGTCTGCGAGATGTTCTCCGCCGTCACTTATATCACCGCGCTCGGCATGATGCCGATCGCCAATGCCTCGGCGATCCTGCAGTCGCTGCCGCTGGTCGTCACCTTCGGCGCTGCGCTTTTCTTCAATGAGCCCGTCGGCTGGCGGCGCTGGTCGGCGATCCTTGTCGGCCTGGTCGGCGTGATGATCATCATTCGCCCAGGTCCGGAAGGATTCACCGCTGCCGCCCTGCTCTGCGTCGGCGCGGTGCTGACGACGGCCGGCCGCGATCTCGCCACCCGCTCGATCGATCCGGAGATTCCCTCGCTGATGATCACCGTCATCACCGCCATCTCCATCTCCTTTTTCGGCGCTTTGCTCATCCCGGTGCTCGGCGGCTGGCAACCGGTCAGCGCCACGTCGCTCGGTCATCTTCTGCTTGCCTCGGTGCTTGTGCTCGTTGGCTACCAGTCGGTCATCCTCGCCATGCGCACCGGCGAAATTTCCTTCGTCGCGCCGTTTCGCTATACGAGCCTCATCTTTTCCTCGCTGCTCGGCTTCTTCTTCTTTGCCGAAGTGCCTGACAGCTGGATGCTTGTGGGTGCTGCGATCGTCATCGCTTCTGGCCTCTATACGTTCTATCGTGAAGCCAAGCGCCGCGTGCCGCCGATCGCGCAGGAATCTGCGCCGCGCTCACCGGTTTGAGGTAGGATGATGACTGAATTCTCGCTCGGCAGATCCGATATAGCAGGCGTCGTGCTGGCCGGCGGCCGCTCGCAGCGAATGGGCAGCGACAAGGCGGGCGCAATGCTCGGGGCCGAAAGCCTGCTCCGACATGTCCTGACCCGCCTCTCGCAGCAAGTCCTCTCTGTTGCCGTCAATGCCGATGCCACCGCCGAGGATGTGCCTGCGGTCCCCGACCATTTTCCCGGCAAGGCCGGGCCATTGGCCGGCATCCATGCGGCGATGGTCTATGCTGCCGGGCTTCCCGGGATCACCCATGTCGTCACAGTCTCGGTGGATTGCCCGTTCTTCCCGGCCGATCTCGTCGCCCGGCTGGCGGCAGCGCTCGAGCGCCCGTCGCAGATCGCCATCGCCGCCTCCGAGGGCCGCAGCCATCCCGTCTTTGGGCTCTGGCCGGCGATACTCGCCGCCGACCTCGAAGCCTGGATCGTCACCGATGAGAAGCGCCGCGTGCGTGACTTCCTGTCACGGCATGACGTTACGGAAGTATCATTTCCGCTGCATCCGACCCGCGCCAGCCTGCTCGATCCTTTCTTCAACATCAACACGCCGGATGATCTCGTCGAAGCCGAACGCTGGCTGGAGGCCCTTCGCGCATGACCGCACCCAAAATCTTCGGCATCGCCGGCTGGAAGAACTCGGGCAAGACGGGGCTCGCCGTCCGGCTGGTGACGGAATTCACCCGCCGTGGCTACCGGATCTCGACGATCAAGCATGCCCATCATGATTTCGATATCGACAAGGTCGGCGCCGACAGCTACCGCCACCGCGAGGCCGGCGCCCATGAGGTCACCATCGTCTCCGGCACCCGCTACGCCATCATGCATGAGCTGCGCGGCGCGCCCGAACCGGAATTCGAGGAGATTCTTGCGCGTCTTGCGCCCTGCGATCTCGTGCTGATCGAAGGCTACAAGCGCGAGCCGATCCCGAAGATCGAGGCCCGCCGGCTGGAAGCCGCCAATCGCCAGCCGCTGGCGTCGAGCGATCCCCATATCTGCGCCATCGCCGCCGATCACGCCGTTACCGATACAGCCCTGCCGGTCTTCGATCTAGACGACACAGGCGCCATCGCCGATTTCATCGCCGGCACCGTTGGCCTTGGACAGGCGAAGCTTTGAACCACCTGCGTCGCCGCCGGATCTAAGAAGCGGAGCCGTTTCGCTTGCCATCGCCTTGGCGATTTCCTTGGCGAGTTGAGACTGATCATAGGGCTTTGCCAATCTCGGAAGATCTATATCGGTGCCGGCAGGAAGATCGGCGTAACCTGTCGCCAGCACGATCGGCAACGCCGGATGAATGTCCCGTGCGGCCCGGGCAAGCTGTGCGCCGGTCATACCAGGCATCGAATAGTCGGTTATGACAAGGTCGAAATGCTGACCGCTGCTGATCAGTTCCAGCGCCTGCGCGCCGGAGTTTGCTTCGACGACCTCGTGGCCAAGATCTTCAAGCATGTCGACCGAACTCATGGCGATCAAAGCATCGTCATCGACGAGCAGGATCTTAAGTCTGGATGCAGCTTGGGGAACGGGCAGTTCGGCTTCGATCGCCCGCTCGGGGCGCCGTTCGGTCGCCGGAAGCCACAATTCAGCGGTCGTTCCGACTCCAAGTTCGCTTGTCAGCCGAAGTGCGCCATTCAGCTGAACGGAAAGTCCGTGGATCATCGATAAGCCGAGGCCCGTGCCTTTTCCGAGTTCCTTGGTCGAGAAAAACGGATCTATTGCCTTCTTCAGCGTCTCCGCGTCCATGCCGGTGCCGCTGTCGGCCACCGCCAACACCAGATAGGCGCCCTTGTCGAGAATGCCGTCATCGCCGGCCACCTGCGCATCACGCAGCGATATGGACAGCGTCCCGCCATCCGGCATCGCATCGCGGGCATTGACCGCAAGATTGAGTAGCGCCAATTCCAGCTGGTTCGCATCGACCAGCGCCGGCGGCAGCGTCGCCGGCAGGTTGGTTTCGATGCTGATCGAGGGTCCGACCGAACGCCGCAACAGGTCGTTCATGCCGGAGACCAGCTCGGCCAGATCGACGGGCTTGACCTGCAGATCCTGCTGTCTGGCAAAAGCCAGCAGCCGCTGCGTCAGCGCCGCCCCGCGCCGCGCGCCCTGAATCGCCCCGTCGACTAGGCGCGTCGCCTTGCCATCTCCGGCAACATGCTTGCCGAGCAACTCCAGATTTCCGAGAACGACCATCAGCAGATTGTTGAAATCGTGTGCGACGCCGCCGGTCAGTTGGCCGATCGCCTCCATCTTCTGCGATTGGCGAAGCTGCTCCTCGGCTCTTTCACGCTGGGCGACTTCCTCGAGCAGGGTCTGGTGAGCGGCGTTGACCTCTTTGGTCCGTTCCCTCACACGCTCTTCGAGGTTCTCATTGAGCCGTCTCAGATTTTCCTCGATGGTCTTGCGGACGGTGGTATCGGAGCAGACGCCGACGAGTTTCCTGGCGGAACCATATCTGTCGGAATAGAGCTGCGCGTGGACCTCGGTCCAATGCAGCGATCCATCCGGCCAGATCGTCCTATGCTCGATCGAATAGTCGCGTCCAGTATCGATCGTCTGGCGCAGGCGTGCCAGCACACTATCCCGGTCGTCGGGGTGGATGCTTGCGATCAGATCGTCGCGCGTGACATCGTCATCCGGCCCTCGGCCGAAGACCGCTTTGCAGGTCGCCGAAGCAGACAGGGCCATCGAGGACAGCTCCAGCTCCCACGCCCCGAGACGACCGGCGGCAAGCGCCGTCTGCAACCGTCGTTCTCCCTCGCCCAGAGCCTCGAGCCGGGCTCGCGCTTCATATTGGCGCAGGCGCCCCTTCAATGCGGTCCGGGCAACGCTGATGAAGGAGGTCGCATGGAACGGCCTTTCCAGGAATGTGACGTTGCCAAGAACCTCGGAAAGCCTAGCAGCGGCGGGATTTCGCTCAGGTCCTCCACCGCGTTGAGTGAGGACGATGAACGGCAGGTCCGACCAGCTCGGTTGGGCCGAAACCCAGGCGGCAATCGGCTTGAGATCGCTTGAGCGAACGGCCTCTTCCGTCAGCACGCCAAGCGCAATGTCATCGCTGAGCAATGACGCGAACATAGGCAGGTCAGTGGCAGCAATCGATGCCAATCCGGCCTCATCGACCAACGATCTCGCCACCCAGGCATCGCGACCGGCAGGCGTGTAGATCAATGCTTTCGGTTTGCCGGAATTAGGAATTGCCGCTATCCCCGCCATCGGTCGCGAGGAGCGGCGTTGAGGTCGTGACAAATTCGGGAACGCCGCGAAGCACGCCCTGGAACCCCACGAGAGGATCACCTAACCTCAGGCCGGAACCGTCGATACGATATTCCCGGATGGTATCCTCGTGAAAGCCGGTCCTCTTCTTGATCACCGAGACCGCACGCCGCACCTTTCCCGCAGCCTCGAAGTAGCGCAGCAGAATGACGGTGTCGGCGAGATAGGTGACGTCGACGGGCGCCTTCATATCACCGACCAAGCCGTGCTGGGCAACGGTGAGGAAGGTGTTGGCGCCTTGCCTGTTCAAATATTGCAGCAACTCATGCATATGAAGAATTAACGAATTCTCATCCGGCATCGAAGCCTGATAACCGTTGATACTATCGATGATGACGGTTTTCGCATCCGACTTGTCGACGCAATTGCGCACGCGGTGGGCGAATTCGCCCGGCGACAGTTCGGCGGCATCGAGCTGTTCGATGTGAATATAGCCCGCGTTTCGCATGGCTTCGAGATCCATTCCGAGCGCCTTCAGCCGCGTGAAGAGCAGGCCCAGCTCCTCGTCAAAAATGAAGGCCGCCACTTTCTCGCCGCGCGCAACCGCAGCCATCAGGAATTGAAACGAAAACGTGCTTTTGCCGGTGCCGGCAGGACCAAGGATGAGCGTACTGGAACCTCGCTCAAGGCCACCTCCTAAAAGAAGGTCCAGTTCTGGAATATTGCAGGAAATCTGATCACGGGCGTAATTCGACCTGTGTTCGGCGGCGACGAGCCGGGGAAAGACGATAACGCCACCAGTCTGGATGATGAAATCGTGATAGCCGCCGCGGAAGGCCTGTCCGCGATATTTTATGACCCTCAGACGTCGGCGTTCGGAGCCGTAGCTCGGTGCCATCTCTTCGAGATGGATGACGCCGTGCACGACGCTGTGCACTGTCTTGTCGAGCACCTCGGACGTCAGATCATCGAGCAGAAGCACTGTCGCGCCTTGTCGGGCAAAATAATGTTTGAGCGCCAGGATCTGGCGGCGGTAGCGCAGTGAACTTTGCGCGAGCAACCTTATCTCCGACAGACTATCGAGAACCACGCGACGTGGCTTGATCCGCTCGAAAGCGGCAAAAATTTCCTTTGTCGTCTCTCCGAGTTCAAGATCCGACGAATAAAGCAGGCTCTGCTGCTGGTCGGCATCCAGCAGGCTTTCCGGAGGCACGACCTCGAAGACCTCGATATTGCCATCGATCACCATGCCGTGAGATGCGGCACCGGCCCGAAGTTCGCTCTCGGTTTCCGAAAGGGTGATGTAGAGCCCCTGCTCGCCGAGCCGTGCACCTTCGATCAGGAACTGCAGCGCAATCGTCGTTTTGCCAGCTCCCGGATTTCCCTCCAGGAGGAAAACGTGCCCCGGCGAAAGCCCCCCGGCCAGAACTGTATCCAAACCGGACACGCCGGTCCGGGCTTTCGTGGCAGGTGCCGCAGTATTCATTCACTGTTTCCTTCAATTTCAAGTGTGAATTAGCGGCGAACGAAGGAATGTCAAATCACTGGCAGGCATGATTTCCCTTCCGGCAAGAGCCGATCACCAGTGGTTCGGATAGATGCCTGTCCGGGCGGTGCGAAACGGCGAGCGCTTATGCTCGATAGCGAAGTGCATCGACGACGAGGGCAAATGCCGGCGACGTATGCCGGCGGCTCGGATAGTAGAGATGGTAGCCGGAAAACGGCAGGCACCAATCCTCGAGGACGCGCACCAGTCGTCCATCGGCCAGATGCGCCTCGACCAAGTTCTCCGGCATGTATGCCAGCCCCAGACCTGCCAGTACTGCGTTCAGCCGCAGCGCTATATTGTTGAAAACCAATTGCCCTTCGACCCGAACTCTGAGCTCGCGCCCGTCCTTTTCGAACTCCCATGCATAAACGCTGCCATAGGTCGGCAGGCGCAGATTGATGCAATTGTGATCCGTAAGGTCCTGCGGCGTCAGCGGCTTCGGCCTGGTGTCGAAATAGGCGGGAGCGCCGACTACGGCCATGCGCATGTCGGGGCCGATGCGCACCGCAATCATGTCCTTCGCCACCTGTTCTCCAAGCCGCACCCCCGCATCGTAGCGCTCCGCGACGATGTCGGTCAGACCGTAGTCGACGATGATTTCGACATTGATATCGGGATATTCAGGCAGGAGCTTTGCCAAGGCGGGCCAAAGGACGGCATTGGCCGCATGCTCGCCCGCATTGATGCGAATGGTGCCTGCCGGCTTCTCCCGAAACGCGCTTAAGGCGGCCAGCTCGCTCTCGATCTCGTCGAGGCGCGGTCCGATGGAGACGAGCAGGCGTTCGCCGGCCTCTGTCGGCGCGACGCTGCGGGTCGTGCGTGTCAGCAATCGCAGTCCAAGTCGCTCCTCGAGCCCGCGGATGGTGTGGCTGAGTGCCGATTGCGACACACCCAGCTTACCCGCCGCCTTTGTGAAGCTCTGTGCGCGTGCAACGGCGAGGAAGGCGATGAGGTCGTTGACGGCGGGGCGCGGCATTTATGAAACTTTCTCATGGGTTCTTGCCGTTTATACCATCTAATCGCGATCAGGCGCACACCCTAAATACCTTTTCACTCGAGTGGACATGTCCACCCCGACATCGAAAGCCCGACATCGAAAGGAAGACAAGAATGGATATCAAGCGAAGTGGTTCGCAACCTTCGGCAAAGGGACCAGCCGATTGGTTTACCGGCAGCGTGCGTGTCGACCCGCTGTTTGCCGTGACCAGCCCCGCACGTGCGGCCGGCGCCAGCGTCACCTTCGAGCCCGGAGCCCGCACCGCCTGGCACACTCATCCGCTCGGCCAGACGCTGATCGTCACGTCGGGTTGCGGTCGCGTGCAGCGCGAGGGCGGCCCCGTCGAGAAGATCCGCGCCGGCGACGTCGTCTGGTTCGCCCCGGGTGAACGCCATTGGCACGGCGCATCGCCGACGACGGCGATGACCCATATCGCCATCCAGGAACAGCTCGATGGCAAGGTCGTCGACTGGCTGGAGCATGTCACCGACACGCAATACCAAGGTTAGAAAAGGAAACTTCTATGCAGAAACGTGAGCTTGGAAAGAGCGGACTTCATGTCTCGGCCATCGGTCTCGGCTGCATGGGGCTGAGTTACGGTTATGGCCCGGCGACAGGTATTCAGGAAGCGACAGCACTAATCCAGCGGGCATTCGAACGCGGCGTGACCTTCTTCGACACGGCCGAGGCCTATGGCCCCTACAAGAACGAAGAGCTTCTGGGAGAGGCGCTCGCCCCCTTTCGCAACGAGGTGGTGATCGCCACAAAATTCGGTTTCAACTTCGATGCCAATGGTGGCCAGAGCGGCATGAACAGCCGCCCGGAACAGATCCGCGCGGTGGCCCACCAGGCGCTGAAGCGGTTGAAGACCGATGTCATCGATCTGTTCTACCAGCATCGCGTCGATCCGGATGTTCCGATCGAGGACGTCGCCGGCACGGTCAAGGCGTTGATCGCGGAAGGCAAGGTCCGGCATTTCGGACTCTCCGAAGCCGGCGCCCAGACGATCCGCCGCGCCCATGCCGTCCAGCCTGTGACGGCGCTGCAGAGCGAATATTCGCTCTGGTGGCGCGAGCCCGAGCAAGAGATCCTGCCGGTGCTGGAGGAACTCGGAATCGGCTTCGTGCCGTTTAGTCCGCTCGGCAAGGGCTTCCTCACCGGCGCGATCAGCGAAACCACAACCTTCGACAGCAAGGACTTTCGCAACATCGTTCCGCGGTTTTCGGCAGACGCGCGAAAGGCCAACAAGGTGCTCGTCGATCTCCTCGCAGAGATCGCTGCGCACAAGAAGGTCACCCCGGCCCAGGTGGCGCTCGCCTGGCTGCTGGCGCAGAAACCCTGGATCGTACCGATCCCCGGCACCACCAAACTGCATCGGCTTGACGAGAACATCGCAGCCGCCGAGGTCGAACTGACTGTTGAGGATCTCGGCAATATTGAAAGCGCGCTCGCCACCATCAAGGTGAAAGGCGATCGTTATCCCGCGCATCTGCAGGCAAGGGTCAACCGCTGAGAACAGAAGCGGCCGCCATCGTTTGCGGCCGCTTCTTCATCGCGTCATCGTCTCGGCGCCGGCGCGTTCTCCTGGAAAGCCGGGATTGTCTCGAGTCTGCCGACAATCTCGGCAATATTGGGCCACCGGGCGAGATCGAAGCCCATGCGTCGGGCGCTGATCGCCTGCGGGAAGAGAAAGATATCGGCAACGCCAGGCCGGTCGCCGACGGCGAAGGCGCCCGGCCTCCGGCCGGCAATCATCGTCTCCACAGCCGCCATTCCCTCGCCAACCCAATGGCGGCTCCAGCCGGCGATGGCATCGGCATCGGCCTGGAAGGTCGTTTTGAGATGTAGCCCGATCCGCGGCGGCAGCAGCGCATGGATCTCGGCGGCGATCGCCAGGGCGATCGACCGCGCCAGCGCCCGGCCCTCCGCTGTGTCGGGCAGCAGGGCCGGTTGCGGCTGGACCTCGTCGAGATATTCGACGATCGCCAGCGACTGGGTGATGAGAACGCCATCATCCGTCAGCAAGGCCGGCACCAGCCCTTGCGGATTGACGCTGCGATATCCGGCCTGCCGGCTCTCGGCCTCTTCGCCGAGAATGGAGATCGGCAGCACCTCGGCCGTCAGCCCCTTCAGGGCGAGCGCGATCCGAACTCTTGAGGTCGCCGAGGAAATTTCGTTCTGATAGAGTTTCACTGTCTTTCTCCCTGATGGCCTGAAGAGGAAACCGTGGACGCCGCCGTCACAAGGCCGGCGAGCGGCGAAGGCTCCCGCGAGCTTACGTCGTAGATGCAGGGCGCGGCGAAGACCGTCGCGCCCAGAATGCAGATGATCATCAATCGCATCAAAACCTCCATCGGCGAGGCCGATCGGTCGCTATCCGTCAGACAACGATCAATTCGACATGGATATTGCCGCGCGTGGCCTTCGAATAGGGGCAGGTCCGGTGCGCCTCATCCACCAGCGCCTTCGCGACATCCGCTTCGATGCCAGGCAAGCTGACATTGAGGCGGGCCTGCAGGAAATACCCGCCGTCGGTCGATCCGAGATCGACCTCGGCATTCACCGCGGTCTCCGCCGGAAGCCCGACCTTCAGCTTGCCTGCGGCTATGCCGATTGCGCCGATGAAGCAGGCCGACCAGCCGGCGGCGAAAAGCTGTTCGGGATTGGTGCCCGGCCGCGCGCTGCCGGGCGGCGAGAGCTTGATATTTAGCTCTCCGTCATCGCTCTGCGAAGCGCCGTCGCGCCCACCGGTGGTGCGGGTCTTGCCGGTATAAAGAACCTTGTCGATCTTGGTCATGGAAACACTCCTTGTCTCGGTCGCTACTCGCGATCGGATCGCCTCAGGCGATCGGGTTGAACGGAGTGAGGTTTGACCCACTGTTATATCCGGCATGTTTCCGAAATCGGCCGAAATGTCACAAAACGTAGCATCCGGCATCCAGGACATTATCCCATACAAACCGTCGGAAATTTTTCCGGCAGGCCAGCATCACCGAAGGGTGACTTCCGCCGCCAGCCCGCCGCCGGCGCGATTGTAGAGCCGGAGCGATCCGCCGATCTTGGCCGTCAGTTGTTGGGCGATCGCAAGACCAAGACCCGTGCCGCCCGTCTCCCGGTTGCGGGATTGCTCCAGCCGGAAGAACGGCTGCATGGCGGCTTCGAGCATGTCTTCAGGAATTCCAGGCCCCCGATCCATCACGGTGATGACGACATTGTTTTCCGCATTGTGCTCGACGCTGATTTCGGCAGCACCCGCAAACTTCAACGCATTGTCGATGAAATTCGACAGGATGCGGCGAAGGGCATGCGGCTTGGTCAAGGCGGCGCCCTGAACCAGCCCGACGACGGTCACCGCCTTTCCGGTGTCCTGATAGTCATAGGATATGCTGTCGATGAACGAGGCGAGATCGATGCGGGCATTCTTCTCGCCGCTGCCGTGGGCGCTGCGCGCATAGGCTATACCGTCCTGGACGAGGCGCTGAATCTCGCCGAGATCATGCACCAGCTTTTCCTTTTCGGGTGAATCCTCCGCCATATCGGCGCGCAGCCGCATGCGGGTGATCGGCGTCTGCAGATCGTGCGAGATGGCCGCCAGTATCTGCACGCGCTCTTCGAGGTAATGGGCGATCCGCTCCCGCATCGCATTGAATGCCCTCACCGCATGCGCGACCTCGCTCGGACCGGCCTCGCTCAAAGCAGGACCGTCCTTGTTGGGGTCGAGGGCATCGGCCGCGGCCGCAAGCGCACCCAGCGGCCGGATCGCCTGGCGAACCGCGAACCAGGTGCAGAGGATGAGCAGCAGCATCTGGATAACGAAGACATAGGGCAGCCATGCTGCGATCGGCATGACGCCCTTCGGCGTGACGTCGATCGTCAGCGGGCTTCCGTCGCTCAGCGTCAGATGCGCCTGCAATCGGTTCACCGCACCCGGAATCCGTTCGATGCTGATCGGAAAGCGATGCCCGATCGCCTCCTCGATCTTGCCCGATATCTCGGCCCCTTTGCTTGACGTGTCGGGCACGCCGGGAAGTCCGGGCCCGAGCACGAAGCGGTAATTGCCGCGGCTCAGCCGATCGAGGAGATCGCCGCGCTCGCCCGGCGGAAGCCGGTCGAGAACGGCGATAGACGTTGCGACATCATTCTCCAGCGTGCCGAGCATCACCGCCTTGGCCGACATGGTGCGCTCCATATAGAGCACGCTGAAGGACAGCCCGTAGGCAAAGGCGAGACCGATCAAAAGGATCAAGAAGATTCGCGACCGCAACGTCCTCGGCCAGATCAAACCCGAGAACCATGGGATCGCCCTCATTGGCGCAGCTCCGTGATTTCGACCGGAACGGAAAATACATAGCCTTCGCTGCGCACCGTCTTGATGTAGGTCGGTTCTCGCGCATCGTCGCCCAGCCGCTGCCGCAGGCGGCTGACCAGGAGATCGATCGAACGATCGAAGAGATCGGCATCGCGGCCCTGCGTCAGGCTCAGAAGCTGGTCGCGATTGAGAACCCGCTGCGGATGATCGATGAAGACGCGAAGCAGCCGGTACTCGGCGCCGCTGAGTGCGATCGCAGTCCCCTCCTTGTCGAGAAGATGCCGGGCGACCGTGTCGAGCCGCCAGTCGCCGAAGCTCAGCAACTGCCCGGCCTCGCTGATCTGCAGGTTGGGCGGCAGCATGCGCGTGCGCCGCAGCACCGCCTTGATGCGGGCGAGCAGCTCGCGCGCGGCAAAGGGCTTGGCGAGATAGTCGTCGGCGCCCATTTCCAATCCGAGGATCCGGTCCATCTCGTCGGTGCGGGCCGTCAGCATCAGGATCGGGATCGCCTTGTGCCGGCCGGCGCGCAGTTCGCGGCACAGCACCAGCCCGTCGTCGCCCGGCATCATCACGTCGAGCACGATCAGGTCGACGGCGTTGGCTTCGAGAAAGTTGCGCATCTGGCGCCCGTCCGCAGCAGTGCTGGTCCTCAGGCCATTCTTCTGCAGATAGCCCGAAACCAGCTCGCGGATTTCGCGATCGTCGTCGACGACCAGGATGTGATCGACATGATCCATATGTTCCTGTTCCCTTACCGATAGAAGCGGCCGCGCCCTCCTCCTCGATATCGAGGCGGCTGACGCGACCTACGCATATTCCGCCGGCCCAAGCAACGAGGCTCTGCGGCCGGCCTCATCGATCAGAAGCGGTCCACGTCGATGACCGCCTGCGCAAAGGCCTGCGGCGCTTCCTGCGGCAGGTTGTGGCCGATGCCGCCGCTAATCGTCCGATGCTCGTATCGGCCGGAGAATTTTCCGGCATAGGCCGAGGGCTCCGGATGCGGCGCACCGTTTGCATCCCCCTCCAAGGTGATCGTCGGCACGGAGATCATCGGCAATGCGGCGAGCGTCTTCTCATAGGCATCGTATTTCGCCTCGCCTTCGACAAGCCCCAGGCGCCAGCGATAATTGTGAATGACGATCGCGACATGGTCGGGATTGTCGAAGGCGGCCGCCGACCTGTCGAAAGTCGCATCGTCGAAATTCCATTTCGGCGACGCCGTCTGCCAGATGAGCTTAGCGAAATCATGAGTATTGCTCTCGTAACCCAGCCGCCCACGTTCGGTTGCAAAATAGAACTGATACCACCAGGCCAGCTCAGCCTTCGGCGGCAGCGGCTTCAAATTGGCCTCCTGGCTGCCGATGAGATAGCCGCTCACCGAGACCATCGCCTTGCAGCGTTCCGGCCACAATGCCGCCATAATGTTTGCCGTCCGCCCGCCCCAGTCATAACCGGCAACGACCGCCTTTTCGATATCGAGCGCATCCATGAGCGCAATCATATCGGCAGCCAGCGCCGACGGCTGGCCATTGCGCGCCGTTGCCTGGTCCAGAAACCGGGTAGTGCCGTAACCGCGCAGATAAGGCACAATCACCCTGTAGCCCGCCGAGGCCAGCAGCGGCGCGACATCGACGAAACTGTAGATGTCATAGGGCCAACCATGCAGCAGCAGCACAACCGGGCCATCCGCCCTGCCCGCCTCGGCATAACCAATATCGAGCACCCCGGCATTCACCCGCTTCAGCGCTTCGAAAGACGTATTGGTTCCGGCCTTCACGGCAGGCAGCGCCGACTGGGCAACGGCCGTGCCGGCCACGCTGAATTCGACGGCCGCAAGGGCGATGGCCGTCATGCCGAAGAAGCGGCGGCGGTGATGGTTGATTTGCTCTGACATCGGTTTCTCCTGTCGAATGAATCACGTCTTCAAAAGACGTTCCACTTGTATCAGCGATATGTCATGAGCAATCATTATTGAATGCTGATGTAACTTCCGGCCACCAGGATACATTCCGATACAATCGCGCCGTTTTCACCGCTGGCGGTTGCTGCGACCCCGGTTTGTGTCGCTCTGTATCGCGATCTCCCATCAGCAACACTTCGGTACATTTTCCCGCGAAGTCGGACACATCCGGGATACGTCGACCCGGCCATATCCCCGTCGTTGCTGGTTCAGGCCCATCGCCGTCCAGAGCCCGATCAATCGGTTTCAAAGGAAACGATGATGACACTTCTGATCATTGCCTATCTCGGAGGCGCGCTGACGATCCTCAGCCCGTGTATCCTGCCGATCCTCCCCTTCGTCTTCGCCCGTGCCGGGCAGCCCTTCGTCAAGAGCACGCTGCCGATGCTGGCGGGCATGGCCGCCACCTTCGCGCTGGTCGCCACGCTGGCCGCGGTCGGCGGCAGCTGGGCCATCCGCGCCAATGAATATGGCCGCCTCGCCGCTATCGTCCTGCTGGCGCTCTTCGGAGCCAGCCTGCTGTCGCCGCGCTTCGCCAGCACCCTTGCCCGGCCGATCGTCGATCTCGGCAACAATCTCCTGAACGCCAACGGCGGTGGACGCGCCGCGCCGACGGTCAAGAGCGCCCTCATCCTGGGCGTCGCCACCGGCCTGCTCTGGGCGCCCTGCGCCGGGCCGATCCTCGGCCTTGTTCTCACAGGCGCCGCCCTGCAGGGCGCCAACCTGCAGACCACCTTCCTGCTGACCGCCTATGCCGCCGGTGCCGCAACCTCGCTTGCTGTCGCCCTGCTTGTCGGCGGCAGGATATTCGCCGCCATGAAACGCTCGCTCGGCTTCGGCGACCGGATTCGCCAAGGTCTCGGTGCTGCGGTACTCGCTGGCGTTGCCGTCATCGCCCTCGGCCTCGACACCAGTCTGCTATCGCGGCTTTCCTATGCGAGCACCGCCTCGCTGGAGCAGGCCGTGCTCGACAGGCTGCATGCCAAGCCCGCAGCCGGCGCCTCCGCCGAGGTCGCCAGCAACGACGTGATGATCGCAGACGCGAAAAAGCCCTTCCGCAGCGATCTGCCCGTCGAAGGTTATGCGCCCTCGCTCGACGGCGCCGTCGAATGGCTGAACTCCAAGCCGCTGACCACCGAGCAGCTGCGGGGCAAAGTGGTGCTCGTCGACTTCTGGACCTATTCCTGCATCAACTGCATTCGCACGATCCCCTATGTCAAAGCCTGGGCGGAAAAATACGCCGATCAGGGCCTCGTGGTGATCGGCGTCCACGCCCCGGAATTTGCCTTCGAGAAGAAGCTCGACAACGTCAAGAAGGCGCTCAGTGACTTCGAGATCGGCTATCCGGTCGCGATCGACAATGACTACAGAATCTGGCGCGCCTTCGAAAACAGCTACTGGCCGGCCGGCTATCTCATCGATGCCGAGGGCCAAATCCGCTACCACCATTTCGGCGAAGGCAATTATGGCAGGACCGAAAAAGCCATTCAGGACCTGCTGCGCGAAGCCGGCGGCCAGATGACGTCAAGTACGGCGGTCGCACCGGATGCCAAGGGCGTGGAAGCCGGTCCGGACCTTGGCAATATCCGCTCCGGCGAAACCTATCTCGGCTACGAACAGGCAGCGAATTTTGCCTCGCCCGAGGGACTGCAGGCCGACGCGCCGCAGAATTATTCGATCGCCGAACCCGGCCTCAACGGCTGGGGCCTGTCCGGAACCTGGACTGTCGGCAAGGATGAGGCGAGGCTTGATGAGGCCGGCGGCGGCATCACGTATCGCTTCAGCGCCCGCGACCTGCATCTTGTCCTGGGGCCTGGCGCCGACGGCAAACCGATCCGCTTCCAGGTGACGGTCGATGGCAAGGCGCCGGGGCCGGACCACGGCTCGGACATCGGTGCCGACGGCAACGGCACGGTGACGGCGACCAAGCTTTACCAGCTGGTGCGCCAGTCCGGCACGGTCGGCGCCCGCAACTTCCAGATCCGCTTCCTCGATCCCGGAGTGCAGGCCTACGCCTTCACTTTCGGCTGACCTGCAGACTGATCAGTTCCGATCCTCGACAACGACCAAAGGAGTGATACCCATGAACAGACGTCTTCTCTTCACGGCAGCCCTTGCCTTCGCCACCACCGTCATCGCTTTCGCAGCAGAGGCTGCCGCCGTTAAAAACATCGTGATCGTGCACGGCGCGCTCGCCGACGGGTCGGGATGGCGCAAGGCGACGGAGATTCTCCAGAAACGCGGCTTCAACGTCAGCATCGTCCAGGAGCCCATCACCTCGCTCGACGACGATGTGGCAGCGACGAAGCGGGTTCTCGACCTCCAGGACGGACCGAGCCTGCTCGTCGGCCACAGCTATGGCGGCATGGTGATTACCGAAGCCGGCAACGACCCCAATGTCGCAGGCCTCGTCTATGTCGCGGCCTTCCAGCCCGACAAGGGCGAAAGCCTGCTGAGCCTTGCGAGCTCCAAGCCCGCCGGCAGCATGGATATTAAGGAAACCAAGGACGGTAAGTATCTCTATCTCGACCCCGCAGCCTTCGCCGCGGATTTCGCTGCCGACCTGCCGAAAGCCGAAGCCGACTTCCTGGCAAGGTCACAGGTCTTCGCCTCGAAGCAGGCGTTCTCCGCCAAAAGCGCCGAGCCGGCATGGCGGACAAAACCGAGCTGGTCGATCGTCGCCACGGAGGATCGCGCCATCAACCCCGACCTGGAACGCGAGATGGCAAAACGGGCCGGCAGCGAGGTGACCGAGATCAAGGCAAGCCACGCCGTCTTCGCGTCCCAAGCAGAGAAGGTCGCCGACATCATCGAAAAGGCGGCCAGGAAAGCCGGCGAGTAGGACCGGCGGGATGGGGGCAGCAGATCATCGACGGCCGCCCTCATCCAACCCGTGGATCCCGTCCTTCGCCCCGCCGAGAAGAAGGAAAAGGCCATAAAATGCCCCTCCCCATAATGGAGAGGGGCAACGATATTTACTGGTTGGCAGCCACCGGCCGAACCAGCGCCGTCACCCGGCGGATGGTGACGCGGCGGTTTTCCTGTTCGGGGCCTGACGTGTTGACCTTCAGATATTGCTCGCCATAGCCCTGGGTCGCCAAGTTCTCCGGCGGGATGCCGTAGACGTCGGAGAGCACGTTCGCGACCGATTCCGCCCGCTGGTCGGAAAGGACCAGGTTGCTCTGATCGGTTCCGACGGCATCCGTGTGACCCTCAATCAGGAAGGTTTCGCTCGGATCCTTTTTCAGCACCTGGCTGATCGCGTCGGCAACCTTGCGCAGGGTGCGCGCCTGGGTCATCGGGATATCGGCGCTGCCGGTCGCGAAGGTGATCGTGTCGAGGTCGATGCGGCGCACCTTGTCGCGGATACGGGCCGAATACTTTACCTCGTCAAGCGAGTAGACACGCTCCACCGGCTCGACGGGCGGCTCGCTCAGGAACTCGTAATAATCCCGGTCCGGGTCACTGCGAGTATCGATGATGTAATCGTTGAGCGGTACGCGCAGCCGCATCGGCGGCAGGTCGGCGCCCGGATCCTCGAAATAGTCGCGGTCCGGATCGTCGTAGAGGTCCTGCGAATAATAGAGCACATGCTCGCGCCCGCGGGCGTCGACGCGCGACCGCTGAATGATGTCGCCATAGCGGTTGCGGATTGTCACGATACGATAACCCTCCGGCCGCGTGATTGTCTCGCGGTAGCGATCACCCGACAGTTCCTCGTAGCTCGGCCGTTCGCCGTCGCGCAGGAACCGCCTGTCGTCGTCGCCACGCACGATCACCCGATTGTCGTACTGGATGATCACACGATTGTCGTCGGTGCTATCGTCGACGCGCGCACCGTCGGGACGGACGAATTGCGGCCGCGCATCGAGCTTTCTGCCCTTCTCGCTGGTCACCGCTTCAAGCTTGATCGTCGGCGCCGCCTTGGCGCCGCTGGCGGCCTGCGCATCGGCATCCGAGGTCGGCACCTTCACCTCCTGGGTCTCGGCGCGCATCTTGTCGCGGTCGCGGCGGCCTTCGCGGCCCTTGCTGCGGTCGGCATCCTTGTCGCTGTCGAGCACGGCCGCACCGTTCTCGACCGGCAGCACGACGGTCTCGTTGCTCTTGGCCGGATCCGCGGCAATCTTCTTGCGGCGCTCCAGCTCTTCGGGCGAAACCTTTTCCGGCGCCGGAATGGCCTGCTCGACCTGCTGGCCGCCGCTGGCATCCGGCAGCGGCTGAGCAGTGTCGGTCGCCGGCGCGGCCGGCTGCGCGCCGGCGGGCTGTTCGCCGGCAGGCTTTGCCGCGGCGCCGTCCTTCGGCTTTTCGACGGGTACAGCTTCTGGTGCCGTCGCTTTATCTTCGGTCGCCTTGCCTTCAGTTGCCTTATCTTCAGTTGCCTTGCCTTCAGCCGGCTTCTCCGCGGGTGCTGCGGCTTCGCCCTTTACCGGCTTCTTCTCCGCCGGTGCTTCGGCGGCGGGTTTTGCCTCCGGCTTGACTTCGGGCTTTGCCTGCTCCTCGGCTGGCGTCACGGCTTCGGGAGCACCAGTCTCGGCCTTGCCCTTGCCTTTATCCTTGCCTTGGGCCTTGTCCTGCCCTTTGGCGCGCTTGCCGCCTTCCGGCTTGGCTTCCGGCTGCGCCTGCTCCGTGTCCGGCTGCGCTTCCTTTGCCGCCGGCTGCTGTTCGGGCTGCGGCTGAGCCTCTGGCTCGGCCTGCTTCTTCGGCTTCCTCGGCTTCTCCTGCTCTACAGGCTGCTCCGGCTGAGGCGCGGCCTCCGGCTTGACCTCGGGCTGGGCTTCCTGCTTGGCTTTCCGCTCGGGTTTGCTTTCGGCCTGCGGCGCAGGTTTTTCCTTCGGCGCTTCCGGCTCTGCCTTGGGTTCAGGAGCCTTGGGTTCAGGCGCCGGCGCCTCCTTGCGCTCGGCCTTCGGCTTTTCGGCGGGCGCCTCCTTCGGCTGCTCGGCGGCCGGTGCCTTTTCGGCCGGAGCTTCTTCCTTCTGCTTGCGCTTCTTCTTCAGCAGCTCCTCATCGGAAGGCGCATCCTGTGGCGCATCCTGGGCCACCTCGAAACCGCCCTGTTCGACTTGCCGCACGGCCTGAGCCTGCGTCGCGACGTCGCGCACGGCAGCCATTGCCGATGCAGGCTGGAACGCCAGCGAGAGGGAAAGCAGCGGAAAAGCCGCGCTTGCGAACAATCTTGATTTCATGCCCATCGGGTTTCCTCGATCCTGTTTGAGCTTCCTGAAGGCCGACAGGCCCAGCTTCCGCCCCTAGCGTCGCAATGAGGCGAAACGGCGAAATGGCAATCGCCGAGCCGCCGATTTGTTCCGGTTCTAGGAAGCTGCAGATTAACCTCGCGTGAATGTTGCAGTCTGCCGACGTTCATCTCGACTGCAATTTGCACCGCCCAATTGCGATGGGATTTGTGTTGCAATTCCATGAAAAAAAGTCTGATTATCGCCGCAAGGCGGTCTCGGACCGTTGAACTGCAGCCGTCAGCCCACGAGAAAAAGAGCGGCGGCTACCAACAGAGAGGATCCTCATGCATATCTCCACCCGTATTTTCGCGGCAGCCTCGATCGCGGCGATGTCCCTTTTCGCCGGCTCGGCCATGGCCGATGGCGAGAAGTATGTGATCGGCACCGATTCGACCTATCCGCCCTTCGAGTTCGTCGACGCCAGCGGCACGATCCAGGGCTTCGACATCGACATCACCAAGGCGCTTTGTGCCGAGATGAAGGCCGAATGCTCCTTCGTCAGCACCGACTGGGACGGCATCATCCCGGCGCTTAACGCCAAGAAGTTCGACATGATCGTTTCCTCCATGTCGATCACGCCGGAGCGCCTGAAGCTCGTCGACTTCTCCAACAAGTACTACAACACCCCGCCGGCCATCGCCGTGCCGAAGGATTCGAAGATCACCGACGTTGCCGGCCTCAAAGGCAAGGTGATCGGCGCACAGACCTCGACGACGCATGCCAACTACGCCGAGAAGCACCTCGCCGATACTGAGCTGAAGCTCTATCCGACGGCTGACGAATACAAACTCGACGTCTCCAGCGGCCGTGTCGACGCCGTCATCGACGACGTCGTCGTTCTCTCCGAATGGGTCAAATCCGACGCCGGCGCCTGCTGCAAGATCCTGACGACCCTGCCGGTCGACAAGGAAATCAACGGCAACGGCGCAGGCATTGCCATCCGTAAGGGCGATCCGCTCAAGGAAAAGCTGAACACGGCAATTGCTGCGATCCGCGCCAGCGGTGAATACAAGAAGATCCAGGACAAGTACTTCGACTTCGACGTTTACGGCGAATAAGAAATTCGCTATCTGGCCAGTCAAGGTAATGGCGGAAGGCTTGCTCTTCCGCCATTTTTGTTTGACAAAGATGGCAAGATCAAAACGGCAAAAGCCGTGAGGGGAATTCACGCATGGGCGGATTATTTTCCGCGCTCGGCTCCTTCTGGAGCGCACTTGTGCACATTTTGGATCCGCTGTGCGGACCCGTCGGCATCTTCACCTGGCTCGGTCAGTCGACGATCCTTGCCTGTAGCGACACCGGCTGGGGCGACGAGATCGCACTTGGCCTGCAGGTTACCGTTTCGGTGGCGATCGTCACCCTGCCGATCGGCCTCGCCATCGGCTTCCTGGTGGCGCTCGGCCAGCAGTCGGAAGAAAAAGCGCTGCGGCTGGCGGCAGGCATCTACACGACCATCTTCCGCGGCCTGCCGGAGCTCCTGACGCTCTTCATCATCTATTACGGCATGCAGATGCTCATCCAGTCTCTGCTGACCTTCGTCGGCTATGACGGACCGCCGGTCGAGATCAACGCCTTCCTCGCCGGCGTCATCGCGCTTTCGGTCGTTTTTTCAGCCTACTGTTCGGAAGTTCTGCTCTCGGCCTTTCGCGCCATTCCCAAGGGACAATATGAAGCCGGCGACTCGCTTGGCCTGCATCACGGCCGAACGCTACGTCTCATCATCTTGCCGCAGCTGGTGCGCATCGCGTTGCCAGGCCTGACGAACCTCTGGATGGTGCTCCTGAAGGACACCTCCTACGTCTCGATCATCAGCCTTGCCGATATCCTGCGCCAGACGAGCGTCGCGGTGCGCGTGACCAAGGAACCCTTCTTCTTCTATGGCCTGGCCTGCTGCCTTTATCTGGTGCTGGCCATCCTCTCCTCCTTTCTGCTCGTCTATGTCGAGCGCTGGGCCAAGCGTTCGGAGATCCGCCGATGAGCTACGCCGAAACGCTGATCCCGCCGCAGCCCGCACCGCGCGAAGTGATGAAGCCGGTCACGCCGGCGCGCATCGCCGGTTATATTCTCGTCGCCTTCTGGGCGGTATTCGGCGCTTTGCTGATGATCTCCGTGATAAACGGCTGGGATCCGGAAAAATTCGCTCGCTACGGACCGCGTTACCTCCACGGCCTCTGGGTCACGCTGAGCCTCGTTTTCATTTCCGTCATCTGCGGCGCAGTTCTGTCGCTGCCGCTTGCGGCGGCGCGCATGTCGAAGAACCGGGTGCTGAATGCGCTCGCCTATGGCTACATCTATTTCTTCCGCGGCACGCCGCTGCTTGCCCAGCTGTTCCTGGTCTATTACGGCCTCGGCGTATTCCGCCCGCAGCTTGAGGCCGTCGGCATCTGGTGGTTCTTCCGCGAAGCCTGGTATTGCGGCCTTTTTGCCATGACCATCAATACCGCGGCCTACCAAGCGGAAATCCTTCGCGGCGCTGTCGAAAGCGTGCCGCACGGACAGCACGAAGCGGCCGCGGCCCTTGGCATCCACAGGTTCATCGCCTTCCGCAAGATCGTCCTGCCGCAGGCTCTCATCGTCGCCCTTCGCCCCTACGGCAACGAGATCATCCTTTTAATCAAGGGTTCGGCTGTTGTCGCCATCATCACCGTGCTCGACCTGATGGGCGAAACCCGCTACGCCTTCTCCCGCACCTTCGATTACCAGACCTATCTCTGGGCGGCGATCTTCTACCTCGCCATCGTCGAAGCGCTGCGCCATCTCTGGGCCTGGATCGAACGCCGCCTGACCCGGCATCTCAAGCGCTGACCCCTGCGGTCCGGCTTGGCAGCACTCTCGGAGAGATGCTGCCAAGCCATTGATATCAAAAATAAATTGTCCTTTTATGAAGTATCTGTAAAGCTTCCGTTAACCACTCGCATGTTTCCATATCATGTAGCGCTAATAAGCGCGCGGGTGGGGACGAGAAGAAGTGAACACGATGCACAAGGACATGGAAAAACAACTGCAGGGCTATGGTCTGACGACCGCCCAGATCCTCTACCACCTGCCGGATCATCCGGCAATTCTGCAGACTTATGTCTGGCAGGAATATGATCTCGCCCCCGATTTCCCCGAAATGCGCGGATTCCTGAAATTCTGGGAAGAAAAGCTCGACGGACCGCTGCACTCGGTGCGCTACATCCACCGCAAGCTGATCTCGGCAACCGAGTGGCGGGCGCTGAAGGGAGAGTTCATCCTGCACTGATCCGGCTTGCGCAGCATCAGACATGCGCCTCGCCATGGCCGAATTCGCCTTGGTCGCGGACTGGGCTGAGCGCAAAACAGAGGATGCCGAGGTAGAAGACGGCAACGATGACAATGACCGCAAGGCCTGGAATGGGCCCCAGCACGGCATTGTCGATGACATAGGTCCAGGACTGCGCCTGCAGCGCCGGCATGCCCTCCGTCTGCAGTTTCGGCGTCGAGATCTTCAGGCACCAAGCAAGAAACAGGATGGAATACATCCAGACGTAATTGCGTTTGAGCCGGCGGTGCATCGCGTCCCGATAGCTGAGCAGGAAACGCGGTTTGCGCAGGCTGCTGGCGACCACCGCGGCCCATTCTCTGCCGGCCCCCGCGTCTGGCGCCAGAATCTGCGCAAAATAGCTGCGCTCGATCTGGCGGATGCGGGCGCGGTAGATGTCGAAGAAGCGGTAGCGCCGCGCCTCGATAATCAGAAGCAGCGTCACCAGCATCATCCCGAACAGCAGAACGCCGTGATGCGAGGTCGGCGTCGACAGCGACACCGAAAGCAGCGCCGCCACCACGGTGATCGCCCAATTGGATGTCCGGTCGATGCGGTCGCGCCAGCTCGTCATCCGTCCGAGTTCGCCGCGGTAATAATGGCTGAGCGTATTGGTAATCTCGCCCGGCGTACCAGGCAGCAGCAACGCCCGCGCAGCCTCTCCTTCCAACACCGATGACGTCCGTTCTTGCTCCGATTTCATGGCTTTTCCTCCCTTCGTCTTGTTTTTGGCCATTCTGCGCCCACAGCCACGCCATTGCAAAACATCGAAAGCCGCCTTAGACGCATGCGTGAAACAAAAGGACGGCGGACTGTTATGGCAAAGAAGATCGACGAAGAAGCCCTTGGCGAGGCCTATAACCGCGCTCTGGCGCTGGAAAAGGCCGGCGATGTCGACGCGGCCGTTGCAGCCTATGAGGAGGTCCTGGCGATCGATCCCGACGACCACGGCGGTGCAGCGGTGCGCATCGCCGCGATGGGTCGGGGCGAGACGCCGGTCAGGGCGCCGGACGCCTATATCGAGACCTTGTTCGACCAGCATGCCGAGGTTTTCGAAGACGTGCTCGTCGAGCAGCTCGGCTATCACGTGCCGATGCTGGTGCGCCAGCGGCTGCAGGCGCTGAAGCTCGGGCCGTTCAAGCGGCTGCTCGATCTCGGCTGCGGCACGGGCCTCACCGGCGGCGCGCTGCGCGACCTCTGCGCGGATATGACTGGCCTCGACATTTCGGAGAAGATGGTCGAGATCGCCCATGAGAAGGATCTCTACGAGACGCTCTTCGTCGCCGAGGTCGAGGACTTCCTCGACGACAATGATGAGGAAGCCTTCGACATCATCACGGCCACCGACGTGCTGCCCTATCTCGGCGCGCTCGAACCGCTGTTCTTCGGCGCAGCCGAGAACCTGACCTCCGGCGGCCTGTTCATCTTCTCCTCGGAAACCCTGCCGGAGGAGACCCTTGCAGGCCGCGCCTACATGGTCGGCCCACACCAGCGCTTCGCCCATGCCGACGCCTATGTGAAAGAACGCCTGGCGGCTACCGGTTTCGAACTCGTCGAGATATCGGATATCAACGTGCGCATGGAAGACGGCCAGCCAACGCCCGGCCATCTGGTGATCGCGAGATATATCGGTTGATACAATAGTTTCACGATCGACGAACTATCTGTTGCGCATTCCTTTCCGACCTGATACTTAGTCGGTCGGTAAAGTTTCCGCCTAACAGGAAAGGTCGCCGCATGTCGCTCGTGTTCTATGGGCATCCGCTCGCCTCCTTCTGCCACAAAGTGCTGATCGCGCTTTACGAAAACGGCACACCCTTCGAAAACCGCCTCGTCGATCTCTCCGACGAGACCTCGCGCGCTGATCTTTTCCGCTTCTGGCCGATCGGCAAGATGCCGCTGCTGCGGGACGAAGCGCGCGACAGCACGGTTCCCGAGACGTCGATCATCATCGAATATCTCGATCACTATTATCCCGGCCCCGTTTCCCTGCTGCCGCTGGAAATCGACCGGGCACTGCAGGTCCGCCTCTGGGATCGCTTCTTCGACAATTATGTCCAGGCGCCGATGCAGACCATCGTCAGCAATCGCCGGCGCCCCGAGGGCAAGGAGGACGAGACAGAGGTGGCCGGCTGCAAGGCAACGCTTGCCACCGCCTATGCGATGATCGAAAAACAGCTCTCGGAGAGCTCATGGATCTCGGGCGAGGCCTTCACCATGGCCGATTGCGGCGCAGCACCCGCCCTCTTCTACGCCGAGACGCTGGTCCCGTTTTTAGAGGAGCAGCCGAAGCTTCGCGCCTACTACGACCGGCTGCTCGCCCGCCCATCCTTTGCAAGGGCGCTGGAAGAGGCCCGCCCCTATTTCAAGTTCTATCCCTACCATGACAGGCTGCCCATCCGCTTCCGGGATGCCGCGGGATGATTGACGGCCAGGCGGGTCTCGACCGCATGTTCCACGCGCTTTCCGATCGCAGCCGCCGCGGCATGATCGACCGCCTCGGCCGCGGCCCGGCTTCCGTCACCGAGCTGGCCGCGCCGCTTGCGGTTGCCCTGCCGACGGTAATGAAACATCTGCAGGTGCTGGAGGAAAGCGGCCTCGTACTCTCCGAAAAATCCGGCCGGGTGCGAACCTACCGCCTGCAGCAGGGCGCGCTTGCCGCCGTCGAGCGCTGGGTGGAACAGCGAAAGAGCCGCTGGAACGCTACCTTCGACAGGCTGGATCAATATCTCGCCGAAGAGCCGGAGACCTTTTCCGAATGACAACACGATCCGCCGAACACACCACCCTCGTCATCGAGCGGCGCCTGAAGGCGCCGGTCGCCCGCGTATTCCGCGCCTGGTCGATACCGGAGGCCAAGCGCCAATGGTTCGCCTGCCACGGCGAATGGGCGCCGCTGGAATACGGACTCGACTTCCGTCCCGGTGGCACCGAGCGGAATCATGTCGCCGATACCGACGGACTTTTGCATGCTTTTGACGCCCATTACATCGATATCGTGCCCGATGTCCGCATCATCTATGCCTATGAGATGAAGCTCGGTGAAAGGCGTATCTCCGCCTCGCTCGCCACCGTCGCCTTCGAAGCCGACCCCGAGGGCACCAGGATGATCTTTACTGAACAGGTGGTCTTTCTCGACGGCTACGCCGACAACGGCGCACGCCTCCAGGGCACGGAAATCGGCCTCGACAATCTGGAACTCTTCCTAGAGCGCGAGGCGAACCCGATCCACTGATGCATGTCGCCCGGAAGTGTGCAGCGGTTCCGGGATAGCGACATGCATCAAAACAAAGAGCTAAAGCGCGTCGCATGAATCAAGTTTGATGCGACGCGTTTTAGAGCATTTTCGCTTTTCTGCTAATCACGACGATTTCTTCCCGGAGGCGGCGGCCTTTGCTGACATATTCAAGGCTGCGGCGGCGCGAAAGAGCGTCTTCAACGCCTCCTCGTCGATCTCGTCGCCCTCATGGAAATCGATGGCCCGCCTCGTGTTGCCGTCGAGGCTGGAATTGAAGAGACCCGAGGGGTCCTGCAAAGAGGCGCCCTTGGCGAAGGTCAGCTTCACCGCGTTCTTATAGGTCTCGCCGGTGCAGATGATGCCGGAACGCTCCCACACCGGAACCCCTCGCCACTTCCATTCCTCGACCACCTCGGGCTCGGCCTGCTTGATGAGCGCACGGATTCGGGCGAGCATTTCGCCGCGCCAATCGCCGAGTTCCTTGATCCTCGCGTCGATCAGTTGAGACGGCGAGGCTCCCCCATTTGCGTCCCCGGAATCCCTCGTCTTCATGGCTGCTGTCGCTTTCTTCATAGTTCCTCCCGCCCTCATGCGAGGGGTATTCGTTGTTACATCCGTTCGCCGGGCAGTTGGCTGGCCTGCTCCACCCAGGCGGCAAGCTGGGCGTCATCGATTTCGTCGTCCTCGCGGATATCGAGGTAGCGGACTTCCTTCTGCTTGGAATAGCCGGGCGGCAGAGGCTGCAGCGACGCACCCCGGAAGAATGCCACCTTGACGTATTTCGTGAAGCAATGAATGCCGAGGAACCAGCCCTGCCCTTCGATGCCGTAGAACGGCGAGTTCCATTTGACTGCCTTATGCACGTTGGGCACGGTACGCGTGATCAGTGCATCGAGGCGGCGCCCGACATCGCTTTTCCAGCCCGGCATCGCGGCGATATAGGCCTGCACCGGAGCTTCGCCGTAACCCTTGGCGATCTGCGGATTGCCGCCCGAAAGAAGGGTCGGCTCTGCAGCGGCCGGCTTGGCGGCGGTCTTCTCGGTGAGTGTCACCTGGGTCTTGGACGTCTTGCCGGCCATTGCGTCACTCCTATCTCCCACGCCATCTGGCAGCATAAGGCAGCGGGAAGAGGTAAGGACCGGTCAGCAATAGCAGGCCAAGCGGCAGCGATGCCAAGACGCCGCCCCAGACGGTCGATTTCTCCTGTACCATGGCGATAATATTGACAATAACCGCCACGGTAAAGGCAACGGACAGCCACCGGTGGCGCTGACGCAACCAGCTGTTCCGGTTCAATGGGACCTCCCCCCGTTTGCATCAGCCGAAGCGACGGGCGGCCTCACTCCATTCGCGCCAGCACCTGCTCCAGATTTGCAAGGAACTGCGTCCACCCGCTCCTGGCGCCGCCGTAAGCCTGCCGCTGATCCGGCCGGAAACCCGACTGCTCCATGCGCAGATGCGTGCCCGTACCGGTCGGAGTGAGAGTCCAGGTGACGGTGCTTTCAAGACCGTAGGCATCCCAGCTATAGGACAGGGTCTTGTTCGGCTCGACCTCCAGAACCTTGCAGTCGACCGAACCCCAATCAGCGTTGAAGCTGAAGCGATGATCAACGGCCGGCTTGAAGTCGCTTTTCATCAGCCACTCCTGGATCAGGTGCGGCTGCGTGAGCGCCCGCCAGATCTTTTCCGAAGGAAAAGGGATTTCCCGTTCGATGACGACGGAGCGCGTTTCTGTCGATATGTCGGTCATTGATCCATCCTTTTCAGCAAATCTTCGAGATCGTTGAAGCGGTTTTGCCAGAACCCGGCCATCTCGCTGGTCCAGTCGACCAGCGGAGCAAGCGCACCGAGCTGCGCGCTATAATGCGTCTGGCGGCCCTCGTGGCGGTCGCGTACCAATCCGGCCTGCTTCAATATGCCGAGATGTTTTGAGACGACCGGCTGCGAGACCCCGGCCCGGGCCGTCAGAGCCCCGACCGTCTTCTCCCCTTCCCGGCACAACCGCTCGAACAGAGCCCGCCGGGTCGGATCAGCGAGCGTTTTGAACAGCGTGTCTTGAACATCGGACATTTTAGATCAATACCTATTCAGCTATGGATTAACGTATAGCTACGCAGGTATGCGTTAGTCAAGGGCTAAAACGAAAAACACTGAATAGGTGAGCTTGCTGACCAGAGCCCGCAACGAACTCGCCGCTGGAGAAAAAACCGTCAGCGATTTAAACATAGCTCATTGACTATACATCGACGCGTCTCCGCTAGCTCACGCGCGCCGGGACGATTTCCGCTAGGCTGGCACGAGGAGCCGAAGTGGGCATAGCCACATACACCTGCACGTCAGTTGGCAACAGGACGCCAAAAGCCGCGAGCGGCTTCCGGCGATGTCGGACTTACCCGCTTCGTTCGACCTCAGGAACCGGAAACGACCTTCAGATTGCCGCCATGGCTGCCGCCTGCGAAAACCTGCTTGCGGCCGAACTCGTTGTTGAAGGCCAGGCGCTGCTGGTCGCGGGTAATGCCGAGTTCGGGGAAGAGCAGCTCGGCGACGCGATAGGCTTCTTCCAGGTGCGGATAACCGGAGCCGATGACCGTATCGATGCCGATGTCCTGATATTCGGCAAGGCGTGCGGCCACCGTCTTCGGCGAGCCCACAAGCGCCGTGCCCGCACCAGCGCGAACCAGGCCGACGCCGGCCCAAAGATTCGGCGAGACCTCAAGTTTGTCGCGGCGGCCGCCGTGAAGGGCAGCCATCCGCTTCTGGCCGACCGAGTCCGACTCATGAACGAAGCGCTCCTGCGCCTCGCGGATCGTATCGTCGTCGAGATGACGGATCAGCCGTTCCGCCGCCTCCCATGCCTCCTCGTCGGTTTCGCGCACGATGAAGTGCAGGCGGATGCCGAAGCTCACCTCGCGGCCGCGCTCGGCGGCGGCCTTGCGCACCTTGGCGACCTTTTCGGCCACTTGCGCCGGCGGCTCGCCCCAGGTTAGATACTTGCCGACGCGGCCGACCGAGAAATCGATGCCGGCATCCGACGAGCCGCCGAAATAGAGCGGCGGACGCGGGTTCTGCACCGAGGGAAAGCCGAGGCGCGCATTGGTCGCCTTGATATATTTGCCGTCGAAACTTGCCGTGCCCTTGTCAAGCAGTTCCTCAAAGACGGTGAAAAACTCCTCGGCATGGGCATAACGCTCGTCATGCTCGAGATGGATGCCATCACCGGCAAGCTCTGCCGGACTGCCACCAACAACGATATTAAGCAGCAGGCGGCCGTTGGAAATGCGGTCGAGCGTCGTCGCCAGACGCGCGTAATAAGCCGGTGAGGCCGTGCCCGGGCGGATCGCCACCAGGAACTGCAGTTTGTCGGTCTTAGCCGCGAGCGCCGCCGCCGTCACGAAGGACTCCTCGCAGGCAACCCCGGTCGGCAGCAGCACGCCGGAATAGCCGAGACGATCGACAGCCTGGGCGATCTGCGTGAGATAGCCGATTTCGGGCGCGCGATTAAGATCGGCGGAACCGAGATAGGTGCCGTCGCCCGACGTCGGGATGAACCAGAGGAAGTTGATGGGATCGGATGTGGCGGTCATGGAAACGGTCCTTTGCTGTGAAATTCGAAAGTCGGCCCGCGCGGTTTAGCTGGCCCTTGGCAAGCGTGCAGAACGTGCGCCGGCCTGGGAGGATGGCGGTGCGGCGGGAGGGGAATGCCGGGCTCATCTGCGCGTGAACATCTGAAATACCTGTCGATCGATGGCGCGGCCGGATGCCTTGAGCCATCGCTCGTCGGAATACTGGCATAGACTATAAATTATATCGACAATATCAACTTGCCATTGTTGTCCGCTTGGGGGAATAATTTTCCCAGTTCCGTCGCTTGCCGGCAAACGCCTGCTGATAGCAGCCTTCCGCCGCTATCCTTCTTGACGTTCGGCGGCCAGCCGCTCCCGGATAAAGCCCGCCCCACCCGCAAGACGCGTTGCCAAGAGGCTCATGGGATCGACCATGCGCCAATAGGGCGTGACCATTGAAACCGGTTCTCCCTTTTGTAGGGCGAGGAAAGACAGATCGGCAATCGCGCGCAGATGTCGCTCCACGGTAACGGGACAACAGGCGTCCGCCCCGTATTCGGCAGCGAGGCGGCGGCGAAGGACGCCAAGCTCGGTGAAAACACCTTGCTGTGCCGATCGAATCTGCTCTGCGACCATCTGCTGCGATGGAATAAGCATCGACTGCATTCCACTGCGGCCTTTGCGCCGCGGCTCGATCGTCGGAGTTTCGCGCATGTCACCCCCGGAAACATTTGCCTGATCTCCATTTAGGGCTGAGGCGAACGGCGACCAGCCTCATATCCGTCTATCGCAAGGAACTCCGTCTTCACGGCTTTTCTGGCCCGGCCGTTTCGGTTAATCCTCAGGGTCTCGCACTCCGGATAAGGACAGGACATATGGCTAAAGTCGCATTCATCGGTCTCGGCGTAATGGGTTTTCCCATGGCCGGTCATCTGAAGACGAAGGGCGGCCACGATGTCACCGTCTATAATCGTACGGCCGAAAAAGCCGTCGCCTGGGCAGAAAAATTCTCCGGCAAATCCGCCCCCACGCCGGCCGAGGCTGCCGCGGACGCCGATTTCGTCTTCGTCTGCGTCGGCAATGACGAAGATCTCCGGTCGGTGACATCGGGCGAAAGCGGCGTCCTGCACGGCATGAGGCCGGGGTCGGTGCTGATCGACAACACCACCGCCAGCGCCGAGGTTGCGCGCGAACTTTATGCCGCAGCAAAGGAAAAAGGCGTCGATTTCATCGATGCTCCCGTTTCCGGCGGCCAGGCCGGCGCTGAAAACGGCGTCCTGACCGTGATGTGCGGCGGCGACGAGGCCGTCTTCGATCGTGCCAGGCCCGTCATCGACGCCTATGCCCGCATGGTCGGTCTGATGGGACCGGCAGGCTCTGGCCAGTTAACCAAGATGGTCAACCAGATCTGCATCGCCGGCCTCGTCCAGGGGCTTGCCGAAGGGCTGCATTTCGGCAAGCGCGCCGGCCTTGATATCGAAAAGGTCGTCGAGGTGATCTCCAAGGGGGCGGCCGGCTCCTGGCAGATGGAAAACCGCCACAAGACCATGAACGCCGGCAAATATGATTTCGGCTTCGCGGTCGACTGGATGCGCAAGGATCTCGGTATCGTGCTCACCGAAGCCCGCCGCAACGGCGCCAAGCTGCCGGTTACCGCCGTCGTCGACCAGTTCTACGGCGACGTCCAGGCGATGGGCGGCAATCGCTGGGATACATCCTCATTGCTTGCACGTCTCGAAAAATGATTGACGCCTCCTCCGATGCGGCAGAACTGATCGCGCATCTCGAAACGCTGCGTTCGGAGGAGAACGTCGCCGGCATGGCGCGCTTCGGCATCGTGACCACACACGCCCTCGGCATCTCCAATCCCGATATCAGGGCGGTCGTCAGACTGGCGAAGAAGAATCACGCCAGAGCGATCGAACTCTGGCGAAGCGATATCCGTGAAGCCCGCCTGCTCGCCCTCTGCACTGCCGAGCCGAAACGGCTGACGGCGGAAGAAGCCCGGAATTGGGCCAATGATTTCAATTCCTGGGAGATCGTCGATTGCGCCGCCGATCTCTTCGTCGAGGCCGGACTGGACGCACTCATCTCAGAATTCGCCGACGACGAGCGTGAATTCGTCAGGCGCACTGCCTTCGCCATGATTGCAGGCGCCGCCGTCCATCGCAAGAACGAACCCGACACCACCATCCTTGCCTGGCTGCCGCTGATCAAGGCTCATGCCACCGACCCTCGAAACTTCGTGCGCAAGGCGGTCAATTGGGCACTCCGCAGTATCGGCAAGCGCAATCTCGCCTGCCATTCACCCGCCCTCGCCCATGCCAAGGCGCTGGCGGAAAGCCCTGACAAAACCGCCCGCTGGATCGGCAAGGATGCCGTCAAGGAACTGACCGGCGAAAAGCTGCTGGCAAGGCTGAAATAAGCGCATTCCGGTTTCGAGGCGAAGCCCCTTGTTCGTCAATGCCGCTTCACTAATGCTGTCGGGATTTTTCGACGAGGAAATCCATCAACACTCGCGCTGCCGGCGGCATGCCCTTGGCGGTCGTGAAGACAATATAAAAAGGGCTCTCCTCCGACTGCCAATCCGGCAGCACCCGCACCAGCTTGCCGGCCTGGAGATCGGCCTCGCAGGCGCTTTCGAGCAAAAGCCCGAAGCCGAGACCCGCCCGGGCCGCGTCGAGGATGGCGGTCATGCTGCGGCAGGTGAGCCGCGGCTGATGCCGAATCACTCGTTTGGCGTCATTCGGAGCGATCAATTCCCAACCATGAAAGGACACCCATGACGTCATTGCCAACGTCGGAAGGTCGGCGAGCTTTTCCACGCAATTCAAACCGCCGGTACGCTCGACCAGCGAGGGACTTGCGACCAGGATGCGCCGCGCCCGGTCGAGCTTGCGCATCGTCAGGCTCGTTGGTCGCCCTCACATCAAGATCGATCCGTTCGTTGATGAGGTCGGCGCGCCGGTTGGAGCCGATGATGCTATCGATCAATCCAGCTCACTTGAAAATTGAAAATGTGGGTGCCTCGAGAGGCAATGCTGGCGAGAAGCCGCCGTGCAATATGCAGCATACCGCTTCGGTTCACCTGAAAGGCTGTGCTGAAAGACTGCCGGAGGACTGTGCGTAAAAACGCTGCAAGGACGGCCCGGCAGGGAAGACCGGACTCGTCCCCGTAGCTGATCGGAGGTCACTCGGATCAGAAACTGATTTGAAGTGCTCCCGGCCCGAAGACCGGGAGCATCAACAGGCAGATTAGAACGAACGCTGCAGGCGGAAGTAGCCCGAAGTGGAGTCGTCTGCATCTTCCGGATCGAGGTACTGAACCGAAGCCTTGGCGTAGAAG
>NZ_JACIAO010000013.1:0-227431 GCF_014194045.1 Rhizobium sp. BK456 | reverse complement strand
AACCTGAAGGCCGCAGGTTCAAATCCTGCCCCCGCAACCAAATTCCCTTAGCACAACACCCCAAAACCCGCCTCTCGGCGGGTTTTGGCGTTGATGCGGATGTCGCGAAGGTAATCGGTGTCCCGCTCCCACATTGTCCCGGCCGTGCCAATCTGTGATCGCCTTTCCTGGAAGAGCAACGGGAGTTTCTCCATGGAGAGTACATTGGAGGTTCTCACGACCAGGAAGTCTGGACGTGAGGTCAATCGGCATTGGCCGGACGACGTCAAGGCGCAGATCGTTTCGGAGAGCCTTCGGCCCGGCGCGATGGTGAATGAGGTCGCAGAGCGGTATGGACTGAAGCCGAACCACCTGTCCACCTGGCGGACGATGGCACGGCAGGGCAAATTGGTTCTGCCCGCCCCCGAAGACCCGTTGGAGTTTGCAGCGGTGATCGTCGATCCGCCCGCTTCAGAACCGACGATCAATCGTGGCTCTCTACCCGCCCATCTTCCTCGTATCGAAGAGATCATCGATAACTCGTCGTCCCAAATATGCCTGCCGCGCTTGCACCGATGGCGTTGCTCAGGCTCCAGCGCCTGCACGATTGATCCAGGCCGCGTTGCCGACAGAGGCGACCATCGCTCATGTGCTGGTGTCCAAATACGCCGATCATTTGCCCCCTATCGGCAGGCCCAGATTATGAGCCGACAGGGTATCGATATTGACCGCTCCGCACTTGCTGACTGGGTCGGTCGGGCAGCTTTCGAACTGCGTCCGGTGTTCAACGCCTTGATTGCCGATCTGAAGCGCTCGACCAAGCTGGTCATGGACGAGACCCGTGCGCCGGTACTCGATCCCGGCTCCCGCAAAACTAAAACCGGATACTTCTGGGCGCTGGCCCGCGATGACCGACCATGGGGCGGAGGTGCCCCACCCGGTGTCGCTTTTACCTCTGCTCCCGGCCGTGGCGGGCAGCATGCCGAGCGGATATTGCAAGGGTTCACGGGCGCCCTCCAGGTCGATGGATATGCCGGATATAATCGGCTGACCGCACCCGACCGCGTCGGTTTCGACATCCGGGCGGCAGGAACGATCAGCTCCGTTGATTCCGACCATGCGAACTTGGCTCACTCAGCATCGTGCCCGCGTCGCTGGCAAATCGCCGCTTGGCGAGGCTCTCACCTATATCGCCAAATATTGGGAAGGCCTCTGCAGCTTCCCGACCGATGGTCGCATTGAGATTGACAACAATTCCGTAGAACGAAGCATCAGGCCGATTGCGCTCAATCGGAAGAACGCTCTTTTTGCCGGGCATGACGCGGGAGCAGAGAATTGGGCGACCATCGCCTCCCTCATCGAGACCTGCAAGCTCAATGCCGTTGAACCGCTTGCCTACCTGAGTGCCACGCTCACCCGCCTTGTCAACGGCCACAAGCAGAGCCGGATCGACGAGCTAATGCCGTGGAATTACCCGGAGCGTACACACGGCTGAAGTCCCCTGTCGGCCCGAAGCGGGCCTCCGCGTTGGAAAGCGACGGGCCTTGGTGTAAGTTGATTTTTGCGCTTGGATTGTCGCCATTCATGGAGCCGCTAATTGTGGGAAGACTATGTAAAGCCCGGTATCGTCGGCATACTGACATACGGCCTCACGGGGCTAGGCTTCCTGCTGCTCGCCAAGGCGACTTTCTTTTGGGCGATTTTTGAGAGCCGATACTACCTGCTCCTGCTGCCCCTGTATTTCGTACTTTGGATTTTCACGTCGATTGTTTTGACCAGGTTCGCCGAGACCCATTTTCGTAGGCGCTAGTTCGACTTCCGGTGTCGGCGCATTGCTGGCATCTCTGTCACAGCCATACTGTTCGAAACAGCAATACGCTCGTCAGGCAAACAGCGCTTACTCAGCGCGCAACAGCGGGATCCGTCAGTTCAGCTCATTCCGGGCCAGGAATTCCGCTGCTTGCACAGTCTCCAAAGCATTCGCGGTCTCCCTGAAGTACGGCAAGGTTTGCCAGAGAGTGTGGTCGCCGACGATATAGAAGCGGCGTTTGGCGCGTGTCAGCGCCACGTTCAGGAGGTTCGGCTTCGATGCGGCCCAAGCTGCGGCTCCGCTGTGATCGGCATCGGCGCCGAGCACCATAAAAACGATGTCTTCCTCCTTGCCCTGGAAGGTATGGACCGTGCCTATCCGCTCCCGCAGCCATCGCGACAACCTCAAAGGAGGGGACCGCATATTTCCGAGCGGATCGACCCATCCTGCATGGGTCAGAGCCTGCCTCAGATTGTTTTTGATCTCCTTGAAGGGCGAGATGATGTAGAGGTCCGGCAATGCGCCATCGCGGCGATAGGTTGCAGTGAGGACATCGACGATGAAGTCCGTCTGTTCGGCAACCGTCTGTTTGCCCGCTACCCTGCCCCTGACGTCGATCCAGGCGCTGTCACCATAAAATGGCGGCGCGTCGCCGGCCGGCCGGCGATTCTCCAACCCGAATACCATCTTGTCCTGATAGGCGATCCGGTTGGCCAGGCCGAACATCGGATCGATGCAGCGCCGATGCACCCTCAGTGGGGAGCCGATCCAAAGCCCGTCCGCTTCCTCGCCGGGGACGGTCGTTCCATAGCGGTTGGCGGCATCGGCGAGCATCTGCACCGACGCCCGGTTCGGCGAATATTGTCCTGCCGCCGTGTGGGCAGAGAGAGCAGAAGCGGCAGTGATCAGCGCGCTGGGAAGGATAAAGACCGGTTCGATCTGCTGCGGATCGCCGATCGCCATGACGCGGCGCCCCCGCAACAAGGCCCCGACCGCCGCTTGCGGCACCGCCTGACCGGCTTCGTCGATGAAGACCCAGCCGATCGAACCGGCGCCCAGCCCGCGAAATTGTCGGGCGAAGGAGGCGAATGTCGTCGAGACGATGGGAACGATCATGAAAAGGCTCTGCCAGATCAATGCTATGTGCTCGTCATCGACGGGACTGTTGTTGGACAGCAGTTTGCTGATGGCAACGATGTTTCCGCCAAAACCCCCGCCTTTTCTGCCAACCTCCGCCAGCCAGGCTTCGTGCAGCGTCAACGCCGCTTCCAGCAATGCCGAGCGCAGGCCTGCCAGCTCGTGCTGATGCCAGAGACCATCGATCTGAAACCGCTCGGTTTCGAGGTCTGTGAGACGCCCGGGCACAGTGGGATGACCGAAAACTTCCCCCAGACGGTCGAATTCCTCTCTTTTCCTCTCCCAGATTTTCTGTCGTGACCGCAGTGCCTGTTCGGCCCGCTCATGTTCTCGCAAAGACTGTTCCCGCTGAGGTTCATGGATTTTCGCAAGATACTGTTCACAGTCCGCCAGCGCCTTGCGCAATTCCAGCTGCCGGCGTGCATTGGCGCCGACATTCTGCCGGTGCTGGCGGGCGGGACTGCTCGGCATCACTCGCTCCCACCAGGCAGGCGCGCTGCGGTCGAGCAGCTGTTCCTCCTCCTTCAGATGCGACAACTCTTCCTTGATCTGGAGCATTTCCGCCGCGGTCAGGTCGCAGCGCTTCTGCGCGCGCCGAAGGTCGGCGGCGGCGGCCGCGACCCGTTCAAGCGCGTCGCGGCAGAATGCATCCTGCGAGACCCGCGCGATATCGTCGTGGAGATCGGCATAGCGCGCATATTGACCGATCTTGTCGCGAACCCGCTCGTCGGCGGCACGAAAGGCCGACGATGCTTCGGCGAAGCTCGGCCCCTCATAGCTCTCTCGCCATTGCCAGATCGTCTGCGGCTTGGCCGCGCCGGACCAGCCGGGGTTCGGCCTTTCGGGGATCTCCATGAAGGCGAACCGTTCTTTGAAGGCTCGCCGGTTCCTGGAGTTGCCGAGCGCGCAGGCGATCAAACCCCATGGGCGGTCGCCGTCGGAAAGCTTGACGGCGGCGCCATTGTCCTTTTGGCAGGCGATCTTGTGCGCGACCGTCTGCAGATATTGGAGGGAAGACGTCCTGGCGATCGAGCTTCGCTTGGGAAGGTCGCGCGAAATATTCTCCACGGCGGCATTGTTGGAAGAGGCGACCACCATTTCGAAACCGGCGAGGCCCGGAATCAGCGCCGATATCGAGGCGGTGCTCCGGTCTGTGAAGGTGACGCGGCGCGGCGATCCGTCAAAGGCATCGCGCGCCACCTTCAAGGAAGAGAGAACGCGGGCGCGCCGAACGATATTATCCGCGAACATGTCGCGAAGCAGGGTCGTCTTTCCCGTCCCCGGTGGGCCGTTGACCGAGAAAAGTCCCGTCTCCGAAAGGTCGCCAATGGCGGAGTTGATCGCGAACTGCTGCATGAGGCTCATCGCGTGATGAGATTCGCTGAGCCAGCGTCCACGGTTGAGTTTTCCGGGATGCAAGGCCCGAATGATCGCCTTGCGCCCATCCTCCGAATAGAGATCGATCCGCTTCTCCGGGGCAAGGGGGGTGAGATATCGCCTGAGCGGCTCGGGAATATCACCGTGTTTGACGCACATTATCGCCCGCTCGATATCCTCGATGAAGAAGCTGTTCAGGATACCGATCTCTTCCTCGGCGCTTGCACTCTCATCCTCCTCATCGCCGGCATCGGGCGCATGGCTCTCCTGCTGCGGCGGCAGCGAGAGGATTTCGGGCCTTTCCGCCCTGTCTTTGTAGCGTATTTCAACCGCGGCAATGGGCTTCTCCTGATGCGTGGCGAAGCTCGCCCAATCGCAGAGCAATTCATGCAGCGTCAGGATTTCGCCGGCATCGAGCGGCTGATCGGCATCGTCGTCGAAGGATGAGGATCTCAGCTGTCGCTGCGTCCGAAAATTCTGAAGCAATTCCGTCAGTTGCCGCTTGCCGTCGGCAAATGCCTCGTGGCTGAGCGAGGAGAGGCCGGATTTTCGCGCGCGCCCCAAAGCCCATGGAAGCGTGGACACGGAAAATGTTTCGAAAATCGGCTGCCCCAGGGGTGTCAGCTGCAGGCTGGCAAAGCAGGTATCGCCGTCGAGATCGCCGCGTTCGGCATCCTCATATTCGGCGATATCGGCCGCAGTCATATCGAAGTGCCTGCGGACAGCGGTAATTTCGGATTTGCCGAAAACGCCGAGAAACAGGGTAAAACCCGTGATCTGCTTCTCCTCGGGGATTGCTGGACGGCTGAGCGCGGCACTGTCATCGTCGAGCGTCCTTGCATGCAGCCAGAAGACACTTCGCCCTTCACCTGCGACGATACGGCTGGAGAGATCGTAGGGAATAAAGAACTCGATCTTGTGCCAGAAATCGAGAATGGCCAGAAGCCGTTCCCTTTCGGCGCCATCTGCATTGGTCTGCATGAGGTTCCACTGAGGCGTTGCAAATTAGGCTTGCGTCTCTTTTAACAACGATCACAGCCCGAAATCAAAGACCATGGCGGCTGCGCGTCCAGGAACCGCCAGAAGGCATTGTCCCGGCAGGTATCTCGTCAGTGCAGACGTGGCCGGCGTCGCTCGCTGAGCTGCCAGCCTCGGTTCCAGCGGGCGATGGTCTCGGACACGACATCGGTCTTATGAGGCGTAGGTTCGGCCCTCGCCTGGATCCGTTCGAGGGCGACATTTGCCTTGGCAACATAGTCGAGTGCGGCCGGATCGTCCGAATGCACGTCCCGGATCGCGGCGAAAACGGCCTCCGCTTCGGCCAGCCGTTTGCCGGCTGCAAGAGCAATGCCACGCTTGTAATGCGCCTGGATCAGATGCGGCCCGACATCGCCGACCAGGCGGAACGTCTCGGCGGCCTGGTCGTATTGATGCAAAGCAAGCTGCGTATCGCCAAGCCGCATCTGGATCGGCGTCGGATCGGGCGCTTGCTCGGCGAGCGCCTTATAGGCGGCCAGAGCCTCCGTCAGCCTGCCCCGGTCGAACAGCAGATTGGCGAGGCCAAATCCCGCGCCGGTATGGCCTGGAGCCGATTGCAGGACCTGGTTGAAGGCAATCTCCGCTTTCCCGCGGGCGCCGTCGCGGTACATGTCGAGCGCCTGTTCATAGACGAAACGAATACTGCGCGGGTTGAGCGCTCCATGCAGATTCTGGCCATTGCGGGTGCGGAAGAGCGTGCAGCTGATTCGTCGTTCCTCGACCCCGAACATATATTTATAGGGCTCGTTCCCGCGCAGGAAGTCATAGGTCTTGAAGCCCTGCTCGATCGCCCGCCGGATGCAGTGGCCATGCAGGATGAGACCGGGAGATGGCGTCTTCCAGTTTTCGTCGCGGCCGGTGACATAGAAGAGGATCGCCTTCTTCCGCCAGTCGACGATATTCGCCAGCGCGCCAAGCGGCTGGTCGCCATGCCAGAAGACCGGCACCTCGAGATTGCCGTTGTCGAAGCAGTCCATCAGCATTTCGCGGGTGGTGATGATCAGCCGCTCGGTCCGCTCCGCGCCTTTGCGGGTGCTCCACTTGGTCCGCCAGAGATCGAAGAGGATGTCCAGGTCGCGATGGATGGTCTCGGGGGTCGCCGTCGTGATGCGGAAGATATCGCCGCCTTCGACCGTGCGCAGGAATCGCCGGAGCTTCTGGCGCGTCTGAGTGCTCATGCGCTGTTCGAGATAATCGTCGAAGCTTGCCGGCAGGGGAACGATCGGGCAGATCGTATTGTCGATGTTTTCATTGTTTCTGGGCGAGCTGTCGCGAAACATCACCTCCGGCCCCCGCAGCGCCTCGATCATCTTCTCGCGCCGTCCGGCAGGGCCGCTAAAATAATCGAGCTTCAGGTCGGTCCAGTTCTGATGTTTGATAAACGAGGCAAAGCCGGCAATGGCATGATGTTCGTAATCCGGCCTGACGATGAAGCCGGTATAATCGGCCGCAAAATTCCCGGCCATTATGATCTCGTCGTAGAAGAGGCCGGTTTTTTCGTTGAGATGCGTGATGAGGCGCAAGGGAAAAAAAGCAACGTAGGGTGCATCCGGATCGCGTTCGCGAAGGGCGAGTATGAACCAGCGGCGCCGGCGCGACAGATAATTCTTCAGCCAGATCCAGGAGAGGAAATGCTGCGCATCGGGATCGTCCATGAAGACCTGGTCCCAGTTGTCGCGCACCGCCTCGAACCCGGCAATGGTGTCGATGATATCTATGCGCATGGCCGCCCCCCAATACTCCATACGTTACTCGGGAGCTTTCATTCTAAGGGGAAAAACCGATCTTCAAATAAACCGTCCGGATGATTTTCAGGGCTTAATTATGATTAGTTCTGAGCCGGCAAATAACCCAGAATCCGGATATATTTTTATTAAATAATTCAATTACATAGACTTAAGCAATTTGTATGGAACACGATGCCTCAATATAGGTCGCCAAGGTGTCCAAAGTTCGGCCACTCACCATACATAAGGACTAGATCAGAGCTCGCCGGAGATCCGCGGGCTCGCATGGATAAAGGCCCAGAGCGTCCGGCTGATGGCGACGATCTCGGCTATCGACTTCTCCAAATGGTCGATCTCGCGCGCATCCATCTGCTCGATCTTGCCGTAGCGGATCTCCTTGTCGTCCTCGACCAGCCGCATCAATTGTGTGCTTGAGATGTCTCCCTTGTCGTCGAAGGAATAAATGCAATGATTGTATTTGTTGCGGGTCTTGGATTCCTTCTTCAGCCGCGCCATGGCTGAAAGGATCGCTTTCCGGTCGGAAGGCGGGGTCGAAGCGAGCTTTGCAAGCCGTTCGATGAGATCCATCCGTGCACGTGTCGTGTTGAGGGTCAGGAACACGACGATTGCCGCATCTTTTTCGACCCGGAGGAGATGGGCAATGATGTAGATCAGCAGGCTTTCGGTATTCGTCCAGACATAGTTCAGGCGCCCGACCCGTAGCAGGACATCCGACATCGCCGCCATGCTCGCCCTTTCTTCCCCGGAGGGGACGATCCATCCCGAAGGGATGATACATTACCGACATCATATCAGAACACGGACAAATCCCTGATCCTCGCGGACCCCCGTCGTTTGCTGGATCGCTCAGCGTTCCTTGAAAGCCCGGGACATGCTGTCGGTAATTGGTTTGCTGATATATTCGAAGAAGGTGCGTTCCGACGTCTGGATCAGCACTTCGGCCGGCATGCCTGGAACCGGATGGAAATTATGCACCCGCGCAATCTCGGAGTCGGGTATTGCGACGCGAACGATATAGACGTCCTTGACCGAGAGGCCCGCATTCTCCTCGATCGAATCGGCCGAGACATAAAAGACCTTGCCCTCTAGAACCGGCGTCGTCCGCCGGTTGAGCGCCGTCAGCCTGACCGATGCCATTTCTCCCTCGCGCAGCTGATCGATGGAGGTTCGCAGCACCTGCGCTTCCAGGATCAGCGGCACATGCGCCGGCAGGATCTCCATGATCGGCTTGCCCGTGGTGATGACGCCGCCGGCGGTATGAAAATAGGAGCGTACGACGGTTCCCGACACCGGTGAACGGATGGTGGTGCGCTCGAGCACGCCTGCAGCCTCGCGCATCTGTTCGCGCACGCTGTCGAGATCGGATTCGGCGGTCTCAAGCGCATCGAGCGCCGCCTGCTTGTTGGAGTTGACGGCGATGACGGCTTCCTGGCGGAATTTGGCGATTTCTGCCTCGCTCTCGTTGATCTCGCCGTTCAGGCGCGCAATGTCGCCCATGGCATCGGCGATCGCCCGCTCGATCGCCAAGAGATCCGTCTTGCGCATATAGCCGACCTTGACCAGCCGGGCCTTGGAGTCGCGTTCCTCGGTCAGCAGCGATAGCTGCCTTTCGAAGGATTCCTTTTGGCCGGTATAACCGGCGAAGCGATATTCCAGCGATTGGATGTTTTTTTCGATCAGATTGAGCTGCTCTTCGAGCTTGATCTGCTTGCTGTGAAAGACGATGTTCTGGCTCTGGATGATCGCGTTGATGTCCGGATCGCCCGCCTCTTTCGTCACAATAGCGGGAAGCTGGAATTCACGCAGACCCTGCGCTTCGGCGCGCAGCCTTGTGACGACGGCTTCCAGGCGCAGGCGCCGAAGCTGCAGCATCCGCTCATTCGAGCGAGAGGCGGTTGGATCGAGGGTCAGCAAAATATCGCCTTCCCTCACGGTATCACCCTCGCTGACGCGCATCTCCTTGATGATGCCGCCTTCCAGATGCTGGACGATCTTGTTGTTGCCCGTCGCAACGAAACTTCCCTGGGCGATGACAGCCGAGGCGAGCGGCGCCGTTGCGGCCCAAAAGCCGAACCCTCCGAACGAGGTGAAGAGAACCGTCAGGCCGACGATGCTGTGCATCCGGATCGAGCGCGGCACGTCGCTATACCATTCGAGCTGCACCGGACCGGCGGTCTCCTGTTGTTTCGGTGCCATAGCCTTCACCCTTCGATGCGCGGTGCTTGTTGACCGTTATTGCTGTTGTTCTTCGATAGCGCCTGCAGCACCTCGATCCGCTCCCCGAACATGGCGACAGTGCCGTCCTTCAGCACCAGGATCTTGTCGACGCACTGGAGCAGGGCCGGGCGCTGGGTGATCGTCACGGTGGTGATGCCCTGCTTCTTGGCATGGATCAGCGCCTTGGCAAGGGCTGCCTCACCCTGTGTATCGAGGTTCGAATTCGGCTCGTCGAGGACGACGAATTTGGGATTGCCGAAGAAGGCGCGGGCAAGCGCGATGCGCTGCTTCTGGCCGCCCGAAAGCGGAGCGCCGTCGGCCGCCACGATGGTCTCGTAACCCTGCGGGAAACCCGCGATGAGCTCGTGGACGTCGGCCAGCACCGCGGCCTCGTAGATCTGGTGATCTTCGATGTCGTCGCGCATGCGGCAGATATTCGCCTTGATCGTGCCGGGAAAGAGCTGCACGTCCTGCGGCAGATAGCCGATGCTTTCGCCGAACTGGCGCTGATCCCAGTTTCGCAGATCCATCAGGTCAAGGCGCACATTTCCCGACGTGGGCACGATCGAGCCGACGAGCATCTTGCCGAGCGTCGTCTTGCCGGACCCGGAATTGCCGATGACCGCCAGCGATTCGCCCTTCCTGAGGGAGAAGGAGATGCCGTTGAGAATGACCTTCTTCTGCGGCGGCGGCACGAACAGAATGCGTTCGACATCGAGCCGGCCTTCCGGATTGGGAAGGCGCAGGCGCGGGAAGTTCAACGGCGAGTTCAAAAGCAGGCTCTTGATCCTGGAATAGGCGGCCGCCGACCGGTTGAACTGGTGCCAGCCTTCGATGGCGCCTTCGATCGGCGCCAGTGCGCGTCCCGAGATGATCGAAGAGGCAATCACCATGCCGCCGGTCAGCTCACCGGAGAGCGACAGATGCGCGCCCCAGCCGAGCAGAGTGATCTGGGTGATCATGCGGCAGGCCTTCGATATGCCGGAGAAGATGATGTTGCGGTCCTGCGCCTCGACCTGCGATTTCAGCGAGCCCGCCGTTTCCCGGCCCCACATCTTCACGGCCTCGGGGATCATCGCCATTGCGTTGATGATCTGCGAATTGCGCGACATGGAATCCAGGTGGAAATTCGCCCGGCTGAGATAGCTGTTGGATTCGGCAAATTGCCGGGCGGTGAATTTCTGGTTCAGATAGGCGATGAAGAATAGCACCGCGCAGCAGGTCATGATGATGATGCCGAGATGCGGATGCACGAAATAAACGACGACGACGAAGAACGGCATCAGCGGCGCGTCGAGAAACGCAATCAGCGTGCCGGATGTGAGGAAACCGCGCAGCAGCTGCAGGTCCTGGAGCGTCTGATAGTCTTTGCCGCTGCCATGCAGCGAGGCCCGCGCCGCAGCGCTGAGGATCGGCGCGCCGAGCTGCACTTCGAGTTCCACCGCGGTTCGCATCAGGATGAAGCGCCTAACCGTATCCATGAAGGCCTGAAGCAGCACGGCGCCGAGCACGGCGATCGAGAGCATGACGAGCGTGTCGATCGAGCGGCTGGTCAGCACCCGGTCGGATATCTGAAAGAGATAGAGCGGGATCGCCAGCAGAAGCACGTTGATGGCGATCGTGAACATCATGACGACCACCATGTTGCGCCGTACGGCCCCCATGCCGCGCGCGAGGCTGGCGGCGAAATTCACAGGCTCGCTGCGCTTGTGAAAACCGCCGCCACTTCCCCCGCCCCCGCCCCCGCCGCCCCCGGGATCGGAATGCTTGCCATTTCCGCCTCCGCCGGTGCGGAGACGCCTGTCGGTCTCGCTGACCGGACCGCTGTCGCCTTCGATGGTCTTAGCGAAAGGCATCGTCGGGCTCGATTTGAGCTCGGTTTTCTCTTTCGGCAGTTCAGGCGTCGCCCGCGCCTCGATCGGCGATGGGTCGGATGCCTCCGCCAGTGTTGCTTCAACCGGTTTTTCTTCCACTGGTTTTGTTGGTGCCGGGCCCCTCATCACTGCAGCGGGAGCCGCCGGTTCTGCATTCCAGGCTTTTAATGAGGATTCCAACGTCACCGTCTTTTGCGGGAGGGGTGCCTGCACCGTGGCTGCGCGCGCCATATGGGCAGCGTCGCTTGCTGGAACATCGGCCGGCGCCTTGCTGCGATCGGAAGACGCAGACGAAGCGGCGGCACCGGTGAGCCGACGAAGGTTCTCGACGGCTTCGTCGATCGCAGAGATGCACAGATCGTTCCTCGCCGCTTCCGAGGGCGCAGCGGAGGGAATATTGCCTGACCTCAAATCGAGGGCGCTGCCCGCTGCAAAGACTTGTTTCGAAATCTGGTTCATCGTGATTCTCTCACAATCCTCAGGGTCACGCGACCACGGCTTGCATGACGTCGGCGGGATGCGCCGACGACCAAGAAAGGTCATGCCCTGCATTGATTACGCCATCGGCAGAATCGCCGGCCGCAGGATCATCGTCGTTGAGAAAGGCGATGACTTCGTTGGCGAGCCTGTCGTCTGCCTGGTGCGGCTGGGTCGTGTCATGCTCTACAAGCCCGCCCTGAATGAGGATAGCGTCCGAGTAGAGCTGGCCTACCAGATAGGTCGTCTGGCCGAAACTGTCATAATCGATGATCTCGGCGATATTGACGACCGCATTGCTGCCGGTGTCGATCGTGACCGTTGCATCGGGATTGTTCTTCAGAAGCGTCGATGCCGCCTGGGTCACATCATCGGAATCGCCGAGGATGCTGACCTGCTTTATAACAGTCATGTCGTAGAGATTACCGGTAATGTAGAGCACGTTGAGGCCGGCATAGCCTTGGAAATTCACATCGAAGGACAGCCCTTCCGGCATGTTGGGATCGCGATCTTCGATGGCTTTCTGGGTCTCGATCATATAATCCGGCATTGCCTCGAAGGGGCTGCCTGCGCCGACATTGTGAATAGAGGCGAAATTCCAGATCAGATTGTCGCCGGTCTCGATGTCGGCGCCGGGATCGGCGCCGTCTTCCGCCCGCACCCAGTCATTGTCGTAGAGCAGCGAGATCTGCGTGATGCTGTTGATGTCGAGCACATTGCCGCCGATGATCACCAGATCATATTGCATGCCCATCCCGAAAAAGGAGGAGAGGTTGATGGAGGTGTTGCCGCCTGTCAGAACCGTGGTTTCGGATCCCGAGGTGGTGACCGTCATCGTGTCGTTGTCGCTGACGAAGTGATACTGCTCGACCCATTGTACGAAGGAGACATCGCCGTCGATGACACTGACGCGCCAGCTGGTCGGGAACGTCGGATCGGCAGCATCGGTTTCGGCATGGCTCGATGCCTCGAAGGTGCTTTGTTGGAAGACCGCGATATTCTTGGCGACTGTCCCCGCCTCCTCGGCCGAGTGCGCGGATGCGCGCAGCGCCGAGGCGATATCGTCATTATCGCTATAGACAAAGGATTGGGAAACCGCATCAACCTGGTGGTAGTCGCCCATCACCGCGGTGACCGAGGTGATGACGGCGGTATTGATCACCGAGGCGACGTTGATGACGAAGTTCGCCCCGGCGGTCACCTCAAGGCTGTTGCCGCTTGGGTCGGTCTGCTCAACGGATGAATTGCTATCGTCGGGTTCTTCCGGGAGCTTGGCGAGACCGCGGTCGGGCAGGAAGTCATCGAGGACAGGGATCTCGGCCTCGATCTTGCCGTTGACGTAAACCGGACCGTTGACCTCGGGATCGAGGCGGATGAAATCATGCGTGGCGTCGGTGCTTGGCGGCGTTGCACCGCTGCTCTCGCTATCCTCGTCTTGGACATTTGCGGCATCCTTGGTATCGCGGGCATCATGGATGTAGCTTTCCAGATCCTGGGCGATCTTCAGGGCGCCGTCATAGCTGTCGGTTCGGTGGAGATCCGAAAAAGGCGTGAAGACTTCGGCCTTGGTGCCGAACTCCGCCAGCCGCTCGGTGACGAAACTCGTGTCCCGGGCAGCATGATTGCCGTCCGTCATGTCGAGATAGTCGTCGTCGTAAAGCACGTTGACCTGGAGGACATGACTGATCGCCGAACCAGGCCCGGCAAAGACATTCAATTCCGGCTCATTCGACAGCACGATATCCGTGGGCGAGCCGAAATGCGGTAACGGGATGTCCCTTGCGGCAATCGCCGCCAGCTTCTCGATGCTCTCTTCGAAGACGCGGCCCAAATGACGCGAAGGACCAAATTCGATCTCGTAACTGCCGCCTTTGTAGATGATCTCGGGATCGTAGTCCTTGAGCTGCAGATTGGAAGTGAAGGCCGCGGTAAACGCGTCCTGATCCGGCAGAACCGGTCCATCGTCGCCGGCTCCTGTGCCTTCGGCAAATTTGGTGCGCGCCCTCATCTCTTCGGTGGTCATCTCGAAGAGACCGATGAAGTGCGCAATGATTTCCGAAATCTTCTCGATATGCATGGTTCGGCCCTCCCATTCGAAATGACGATCGGCCTTTTAAAGCGGCCCCGCCGGGAGCCATGGTCGTCAAACCGTTTTCAAACAGTCGAACTGCACCGGCGCCGGCCGGTGCAGTTCGTCTTGGTCGCTGGAGGTTAGTATCAGGTGCCGGTATCCTCGCCGACGTCGGAGACATGAGAATTGCCGCCGATGACGCTGGAGTCGACCGTGTTGCTGAGCAGGTTCGCGCCCTGAACGAGCTCGAGGTGGAAGCCTGAATTGGCAAGGATCGCCGAAGCATCGGCCGCGCTCGAGCCGGTGGCGTCGTCGCCGGCCTTGAGATCCCAGCCCCGGCCGTCCATTTCCATGCCTTCCGCGCTATCGGCGGTGCCTGCATTGGCGTTCAAGTGGTTCTGGGCGCCTTCGTTCTCCATCTTGATGTTCCAGGCGCTGTCCTGGTCGGCCAGATGGTTTGCCTGAACGGCGCTGAAGCCGCTGTCGTTGCCCGCGCCGGACAGTGAGTCATTCAGAATGCTGTCGACGTCGAGCGTGAAGGAGAAGTCGTCGCCGAGGTTGAAGGTGAGGTCGTGGCCGGCAACGCCGAGGTTGTCGAAATCTTTGACGTCCTCGATGACGGCGAAGTCGGTGTCCGTCTTGTTGAAGCTGTCAGCGGTGTTGTTGCTGTCGGAAACTGTCTTGGTGTCGGTATCGGTAATGGTCTTGATATCGGTGTCGGTCACGGTCTTCGTATCGGTGTCCGTAATCGTCTTGGTGTCGGTGTCGTTGTCGCTGTACGACTTGCTGTCATAGCTCCAGTCGTAGTCGGTTTTGGTCTCGGTGATCGTCGTGGTCTTGGTGCTGGTGTCGTCGTCGGACTTGTAGCTCCAGTCGTATTCGTTATCGCGGTTGTCGCCATTGTTGGCGGAGAGTTCGGCTTTGACGTCGACGTCGACGCTGTTGTCGGTATTGTCACGATTGTCGCCATTGGCGACGCCACCGACATAACCTGTCGAGCCGTCGTCGACTTCAGTTGAATTAATAGCGCTGTTGGCAAAGCCGTCGGCCAGCGCCCCGACCTTCGTGATTTCGGTTACGTCGCCCGATGGTTTCGGGTCGTGTTTATAGGCGTCAGACATCAAAATCTCTCCAGAAAAAAACCGGAGCAGCTTTTCGAAATCCCTCTCATCTCAAATGGGATCTTGCTCGCGCTCGCTCCGATGCGGTTAACATCGGCAGATGTATTCGATACCAGTCATCTGCAGCTTCATCGCGATTTGTTCGTCAAACCGTTGGTATTGGGACCGTACGTACTCAGTACAAGGCCGCACATATCCAGCTCCGCATCCTGACGAGGATGAGGAGTGTTCAGGCTTTATTGTCGTTGATTTGCCCTAAATGGATGCCACGTACCAAAAACACACGCCGATACCTGGATCGTCCATGCCGCCACTTTGGCGACGATCACAGATTGCTGGAAAAAATGCGGAGCCGATAGATATCAATTCGGGCTAAGGCAGATTGACCACCTTCGTCTAGCCCCTGTCGGTGGAGCAATGGGACGTCTCAGGTGGGGTATTGCCGAGCGACGAGAGTAAGACTTGCAGCGCTCGCCGCGGGGTTGAGTGGCGCCATTCGACGGTTGTTCGGCCCATATCCGCTTGAGGACGAAAATATAACAATCTGTACTGAACTATTACATCGAGCTCTGATCTATATTGGGAGCAAATTTAACCTCGAAGTACGCATCATAGTAAAAATACAACCAAAGCTTAGTATATTGTTGTTTTTCGCCCGCTAAAACTAATCACTTTGGGCCATTTCCTTCCTTCTCAATCCGTATTAACATAATTAAGAAATGTCTAAAAAATAAGGCGGTGACATCCGGGGCCGGCATTTCATACTATTGAATACCCGCCATCGCTCCACGTTTGAGTAAAGTGTAACGCTAGGGGAGGCGTATATGTTCATGACAGGCTCAGAGACGGAGAATTCTGACCAGGGACGGAAGTTGGAGTCATCGAGAAATACTATACTAGTGGTCGCCAAGGCGGACCTGTTTTCTGAATGCATGGTAGAAGCGCTGGCGAAGAAATTTCCGAACTGTGAGGTGTCAAGCATAACGAGCACAAAGCCGATGCTGGACAAAGATGCCAACGATATAAAGCTTGTTTTATTCTATCACATACCTGCGCCCGAGCTTCATGAAGCGCTGCAGGCTGCTCGCGAAAATCACCCGGAAACTTCCGTCGGACTCGTCGTCGAAGCGATCGACATGCTCGAACCCTATGTCAGCCGCCTGGTGGAGGCAAGGATCATCGATGGCGTCCTGCCGCTCAACCTGCGGCTCGATGTCTTTATGGCCGCGGTTGATCTGCTGATGAAGGGTGGCGAACATTTTCCGTCAGCCCTTCTCAATCGCCTCACCAACAAGAACACCCCGCTGGAGCCTTCGCTCTATCAGACAAAATCGGTCGATGCGGCGCGCACCAATGCGCTGAAGCTGAGACGCGACAGCATCTCCTCGTTGACCACGCGCGAGGTTCAGATCCTGGACCTCATATGCAAGGGCACGCAAAACAAGATCATCGCCGACAAGCTGCATCTTTCCGAAAACACCGTGAAGGTTCACGTCCGCAACATCTACAAGAAGATGAACGTCCGAAACCGGACGGAAGCTGCATCCCGTTTCTTCAACGAGCATCCCGCCGGCGAGGACGACATGTCCGGCCGGTGGCGCAACTGATCCAGAGCAAGTCCGGCAAATTGGCTAGCGATTTTGCCAGGCAAAGCGCGCTATTGCCGGGAATGGCGTGAAAACAAAAAGGCTGAGCATCTTGGTGAACCGAAGAAAGGCGCAAATACTCTCGCGCGCCACGCGTCCATTCAGACGCGCGAACAAGGCCGTCGCACTGATTGTTGCGTCAGATCGACGGACGTGCGAAGCAGCGCGACTTCTGTCCGAAGCCGCTGGGAGAGCAGATATAAGGCGCTGAGCCGTGATAGGCGACGCGAACCGTTGGCGTAGCCGGGCGTTCGGGCCGATTTGCCGGATAGGCATAGGTTTTTGCAGCGCGCGGGGCCTCGACCACGACGACGTTCTTTTTCGCTACGGCGGCTATGTCGTCGTTAACGACGGTACAGGCCGCTGTCCCGATCGCAAGAAGCGTCGTTCCCCCGGCAAACATCGCAAGATGAAATAGACGCCAGCCTTTCGGCTGCGCTGCAACTTGTTTTTTCAACATGGCCAAAACCCCTCGCATATGGCGCTTCCGGATGCAAGGCCGGTCGTGCGGTTCAGCCCGGCCGATCTTCCCGTTACTTCTAGGTGAGCTGCATTGAGTGAAGCTTGAGCGCGGTCTGGACACTCGCTCTGAGGGTAAAATAGACAGAAAATGATTAATCATTTGTTACATCAAAGAATAGTTGCGTAATTATTTCGAATACTTGGAATTTTTGAAGTTGACCTTATCCGCAATCGTCTTATCATTTTAATAGTAATTCAGTTGTTCTAAGAATAACTCAAAAGTTATTCATGTTGAGATAGTCGGTACAGAGTCGGTACAATGAATATCCAACAGGATAAGGACGGCATGAAGTGCTTAACTAAAACAAAAGACTAAAACATGGGAAGGAGTTGTAATGCGTAGTTTCGTTCCCAGCGAAGGCTATTCCGAAGTGACAGACATGCCGGTGCGCAAGGATTTGGGCACCGCTCTTGTGAATGGCGGCGCCGGTTTCCTCGGCTCGCATCTCTGCGAAAGGCTTCTACAGCGCGGCCACCGAGTCATCTGCCTCGATAATTTTTCCACCGGGCGCCGCGTGAACGTCGATCACCTCGCATCGAACGCCCGTTTTCAGCTCGTCGAGCACGATGTTCGCCAACCCTTCGATATCGAAGCGTCCCTCATCTTTAACTTCGCCTCGCCCGCCTCTCCGCCCGACTATCAGCGGGATCCTGTCGGCACATTGCTCACCAACGTGCTTGGCGCCGTCAACACCCTGGATTGCGCCCGCAAGACCGGTGCGGTCGTCGTTCAGTCGTCGACGTCGGAAGTCTATGGCGACCCGAACCAGAGCCCGCAGCAGGAATCCTATTGCGGCAACGTCAACCCGATCGGACCGCGGGCCTGTTACGACGAAGGTAAACGCAGCGCCGAGACCCTGTTTTTCGATTATCACAGGACCTACGGCGTCGACATCAAGGTCGGCCGCATCTTCAACACCTATGGGCCGCGCATGCGCCTGGATGACGGCCGCGTCGTCTCCAATTTCATCGTACAGGCTTTGCGCAATGCAGATCTGACGATCTATGGCGACGGTGAGCAGACCCGCTCTTTCTGCTATGTCGACGATCTCGTCGAGGGCTTCCTGCGTTTCTCGGCCGCCGGCAACGCCTGCCACGGCCCGATCAACCTCGGCAATCCGGCCGAGATCACCGTTCGGCGCCTGGCGGAGATCGTTCGCGACCTCACCAATTCGCGCTCACAGATCGTTCATCTGCCGGCGGTCACCGATGACCCGCGCCAGCGGCGGCCGGATATTTCCCGGGCCATGGCCGATCTGGGCTGGCAACCCTGCATCGGGCTTGAAACCGGCCTGGCGCGCACCGTCGATTATTTCGACGGCTTGCTTGCCGGCGCCGAGAAGGCGGAGGTCGTATGAGATGCCCCGCTACATTTTGGTTACCGGCGGCGCCGGTTTCATAGGCAGTCATATCTGCAAAACGCTGTCGCGTGCCGGTATGGTCCCCGTCACCTACGACAATCTCTCGACGGGGCATGCCGACAGTGTCCGCTGGGGACCGCTCATCCGGGCGGACCTCGCCGATGCCGCCACGCTGCGCCGGACCCTTGCAGAGTTTTCGCCCGATTGCGTCATCCATTGCGGCGCCAACGCCTATGTCGGCGAATCCGTCGAAATGCCCAGGAAATATTACCGCAACAACGTCGTCGGCAGCCTGACGCTGCTTGAGGCCTGCCTCGACCAGGATATCGACCGGATCGTCTTTTCGAGCAGCTGCGCCACCTACGGTGTCCCGGCCTCGTTGCCGATACTGGAGGAAACTCCACAGCACCCGGTCAATCCATACGGCCGCACCAAGCTGATCTTCGAGATGGCGCTCGAAGATTTTGCCGCCGCCTATGGCATCCGCTTCGCCGCGCTGCGCTATTTCAATGCGGCCGGTGCCGATCCGGACGGCGAGCTTGCTGAGCGCCACCATCCGGAAACCCATCTTATCCCCCGCGCCCTTCTCGCTGCCGCCGGCAGGCTGGAGCGCCTCGATGTCTTCGGCACCGATTATCCCACCGAAGACGGAACCTGCGTGCGTGACTATATTCATGTCAGCGATCTCGCCCAGGCGCATCTTGCCGCCGTCAATCACCTGATGGCCGATGGCGATTCGCTCAGCGTCAATCTCGGCTCCGGCCGCGGCACCTCGGTGCGCCAGATCCTCGAAGCCATCTATCGCGCGACCGGCCGTGAAGTTCCCGTCCGGTATCGTCCCCGCCGGGCCGGCGATCCGCCGATCCTCTTTGCCGACACGGCAAAAGCCAAGGCGGAACTCGGCTTCGCGCCCTCTCTCTCGGATATCGATACGATCATCCGCACCGCCGGTCCCACGTTCGGGCTGGAGGTGAAGGCATGAGCATCGGTTCGGAAATCGGCCATCGCACCAGGACGGCGAAAGCCGCCTCCGCGGATGCATTCGATGCCGTCTTCGCCGGCTGGAACCGCGTCGTTTACGGTTTCGGCATCCTCTGCTGGCTGGCGGCACTCGGCTATTTCTGGATCTGGTGGTGCCAGTCGGCTCACATCATTTCCTGGTCGGCCTTCGTGCTCATTACCCTCGTGCTGGGCTGGATCACGCTTGTGCCGGCCTATTTCATCCTGATCTTCCTCGATGCGAGAACGGTCAGCCCCCACGCGCGGCTGCCGGAAGGGCGGGTGGCGATGGTGGTCACCAAGGCGCCGTCCGAGCCCTTTGCCGTGGTCCGCGCAACACTGCGGGCCATGCTCGACCAGATCGGCGTAGATTTCGATGTGTGGCTGGCCGACGAAGATCCTTCACAGGAAACCCGGCGCTGGTGCGCGGAACACGGCGTGCTGATCTCCACCCGAAAGGGCGTGGCGGAATATCATCGCGCCACCTGGCCGCGCCGGACGCGCTGCAAGGAAGGCAATCTCGCCTATTTCTACGACCATTTCGGCTATGCGCGTTACGATTTCGTCGCCCAGTTCGATGCCGATCATGTGCCGACTCCGACCTATCTCCGTGAGGTCCTCCGTCCCTTCGCCGACCCCGGCATCGGCTATGTCTCCGCGCCCAGCATCTGCGATGCCAACGCCGCGACGAGCTGGGCCGCGCGCGGCAGGCTCTATGCTGAAGCCAGCCTGCACGGTTCGCTGCAGACGGGTTACAACAATGGCTGGGCGCCGCTTTGCATCGGCTCGCATTATGCCGTTCGCACCTCAGCGCTTCGTGAAATCGGCGGCCTCGGCCCGGAACTCGCCGAAGACCACTCGACGACACTGATGATGAATGCCGGCGGCTGGCGTGGCGTGCATGCCGTCGATGCGATCGCCCATGGCGACGGACCGGCGAATTTTGCCGATCTCGTCGTCCAGGAATTCCAGTGGTCGCGCAGCCTCGTCACCATTTTGCTGCAGCATTCCGGCGGTTACATCGCGCATCTGCCGTGGCGGCTGAAATTTCAGTTCGTGTTCTCGCAGCTGTGGTATCCGCTCTTTTCCGTCTTCATGGCCGTCATGTTCCTGCTGCCGGTTGCCGCCTTGCTGACGGGCCATGTCTTCGTCAACGTCACCTATCCTGATTTTCTGGTGCATTTCACGCCGATATCGGTCGTGCTGACGCTATTTTCCGTGTTCTGGCGGGCGACGGGCACTTTCAGGCCGTATGATGCGAAGCTGTTCGGCTGGGAGGGGCTCGCCTTCATCTTCCTGCGCTGGCCGTGGTCGCTCGCCGGCAGCCTGGCCGCCATGCGCGATCGCATCTCCGGCTCCTTCGTCGATTTCCGCATCACGCCGAAGGGACAGCAGCAGCAGCATTCTCTGCCGCTGCGCGTCGTCGCGCCATATATCGCGCTCGCCGGGCTGTGCGCCGTCGCCATGGCTTTTGCCAGCGAGGCCGCTGCCGCACAGGGCTTTTACATCTTCGCCGCGATGAACCTGTCGATCTATCTGTTGCTGACGGTGCTGATCGTCGTTCGCCACGCAATCGAGAACGATCTGCCGCTGCTGCCGCAATCGCATGGGCTGCGGCTCGCGACAGCCATGGGGCTTGCCATCTGGGTTACCGGCGGAATGCAACTGGGCGGCCATGGCCTCCGCAGCCTCGAAGCCCTTTCCCATGGCCAGCCATTCGTCAGCTTCACCGAAACGCAATTTGCCGTGGCCGGCGCCGGCCTCGGCGGCGGCAAGACCAAGATCACGAAATTCCGTCTCAAATGGAATGGGTTCGGCAACATGGGACGGGACCAACAGGGTGTCTGAGCCGGCGGAACCGGTAAGTGTCGAACAGGAGGAAGTAATGCGTATCGGATCGAAACTTTATGGAGCGGCCCTTGCTCTCAGCTTGTGTCTGCCAGCGGTGGCCCAGTGCGCCGAGGCAGCTGGCAAGATGGCGCCGACGCCGACGCCGCTCAGCGCCTATGAGCTCTACCGCATCTATGGCGACAAGACCTGGGTCTGGAACACCGGCGGCGGCCGTTTCCTGGATGACGGCCGGCGTTTCGTCGCCTGGGTGAACGATAAGGGCAAGCAATCCTTTGCCGAAGGTAAGTGGGTGGTCGACGACCTCGGCCAGCTCTGCATGCGCGCCACCTGGACGAACGCCGAGGGTGCGGCCCGCGCCAGCACTTGTTTCGGCCACCGCAAGATCGGCAACACAATCTATCAGCGGCGCCAGCCGGACGGCAATTGGTACGTCTTCCGTCATGCGTCGGTGCGCGGGGATGACGAGTTTCGCAAGCTCGTTCCCATCGATTCGGCCAGCGACAAGGCGCGTGACCTGAAGCAGGTCCTGCTGAGCCAGGAAGTAGCCCGAAAAGGAGGGTGAGCCATGAAGAAGCTGATGAAAAAGAACCTCTCCACCGCAGCGATCGCGCTGCTCCTGCTGTGTGCCGCGGATATGCCCGGCCGAAGCGAGGTGCAATATGCGGGCATAGCCCCGAACCCGGCTGCAAGCGTCAAGACGATCATCGATAAACGCCCCGAACTTCATGCCGACGGCATCAAGTTCGGGGCCTACGATCCGCATGGCGATTTTGGCGCACAATCGAATGTCTCAACCGAAGCGCTGTTCCTGCCCTGGGAAGACGTCGATCTGGAGACGCTGCGCGTCGCCGATGCCTACGCGCAGGCCAGAGGCCGCAATCTGCTGATCACCGTGGAGCCGTGGTCCTGGGACGTCGACTGGCGGCTGACCTCCGCCGAGCTTCGCCGGAAGGTCCTGCGCGGCGATTACGATGTCAACATGCGGGCGATCGCGCAGATGATATCCCAGCTGAAAAGCCCGGTGATCGTTCGCTGGGGCCAGGAGATGGAGGACAAGTCGGGGCGGTTTTCGTGGTCCGGGTGGAACCCGCGGGACTATATCGCCGCCTATAAGCGAATGATGGATATCGTCCGCCAGGAGGCGCCAGGCACTGAGATCATGTGGTCGCCGAAGGGCGAGCCGGGCTTGCAGGACTACTATCCCGGTGACGATTATGTCGATCTTGTCGGGCTCTCGGTCTTCGGCCTGGAACGCTACGACGAGCTTGCATACGACAAGCATCGGACGTTCTCCGAAGCGCTGAAGCAGGGTTACGATCTCGTCGCCGGCTATGGCAAGCCGATCTGGGTGGCGGAGCTCGGCTATCAAGGCGGCGACGCCTATGTCCGGCCCTGGATCGAAACCGCGACGCTGAAACAGAGCGCCTTTCCAAACTTGCAGGAAGTCGTCTATTTCAACGATCGGGATGTGCACGCCTGGCCGTACGATCTCGGCCGGCCGGACTGGCGCGTGGTCGATAGCGTCAGCAACTGATCCCACAAAACAAGGAGAGGTCCGCCGGGGTTCGCGGGCCTCTCCTCGCAGGTTAAAGCATGGCGCGCGATACGATCGCGACGCGGCTTAGCTCTTTGTTTTATGCATGTCGTTTGCGGCAAAAGCGCTTCGCGCTTTGCCTAGGAAAACCGCTGCACACTTGCGCGACACGCTTTAGGCGATCGATCATCCTTTGAGCGTCGCCTTACCCTCTTCGACGAGCCGGGTCGCCGCATCGGCCGGAGAAATCCGTTCGAAAGCGAGTTCGTCGCAGATCGGGCGCAGCACGCGCTGGTCGAACTGGGTCGCGCCCATCGGCACCGGCGGCGGATACTCGCCGACCTGATCTTTCAGAAGATTGACGTATTTGACCGTTTCCTGCTCCGTCGGATTGAGCTGCGGCAGAATGGCTTCACGCACTGTCGGCGACATCGGCACGCCGCGCTCGACGCCGAGGATCTTGCCGGCCTCGATATCGTTGACGAAGAAGTCGATGAATTTCGCCGCCGCTTCGCCGTTCTTCGTCGTGGCGCCGAGACTCCAGATCAGCGCAGGACGGTAGTAGTGGCCCGACGGCCCGCCCTTCTTTTCCCGCGGCAGCATGGTGATGCCGAGCTTATTCTTGATGATGAGCTGGTAGCCGACCATCTGGTTGGAATAGGCCATGCCGATCACCGATTTCCCGACACCGAGGCTGTTGGTGTCGATGGTGTTCTGATCGAGCGTCTGGACGTCGGCGGCAACGGTTCCGCCCGCCTTGCGCAGCTTCTCCCAATAGTCGAACCATTGCGTGGCATCGTCGGCCGTGAAGCCGAGCCCGACGGTTTCTTTTGCAAAAAGGCTTTTGCCGCGCTGGCGCAGCCAGGCATCGAACACATAGGCGTAGCGGGCTGCATAGGGGCCTCCGCTCTTGCCGGAAGATTTTGTGAGTTCGACGGCGAGCTTGGCATACTCATCCCAGGTAAGGTCGGGTGTCGGCAGCGGGATGCCGGCCTTTTCGAATTCGACCGTGTCGAAAAACATCGAGAACGAGTTGAGGCCGAGGCCGACACCATAGAGTTTACCGTCGATGGTGGTCAGTTTCAGCATATCGGCGCCGAAGGACTGGACCTTCAGCGTCGAGGGGACGAATTCATCGAGCGGCAGGCAGGCGCCACGCTTGGAATAATCGGAGATCGTTCCCGGCTCGAGCTGGAAGATGTCGGCGATCGAGCGGCCGGCCATCTGTGTTGCGAGCTTCGTCCAGTAGCCGTCGCCGGATAGCGATTCGCCGACGATCGTGACGCCGGGTGTCTTCGATTGATAGAGCTTGGCGACATCGAGCGTGCGCTTGGCGCGATCGTTCGAACCCCACCACATTGCACGCAGCGAGGTGTCCTCGGCAAAAGCCGGAATGGCGCTTCCCGCGCCAAAGGCGAGGCCGGCGGCTGCTCCGGCTGATCCCATCAGAAATGAACGGCGGTTGACCTGCATGATATCCTCCTTGCCCCAATATGCCCGCCGCCATCCTCCAATGGCGTTTGCGAGCAATTCGTCACAAAGACTACGCAAAAAAATAATTATTGCAAGAAATAATGATTATCTTGCAAATTTGCATAACTTGCATAAACTTTGCCCCATGAATGACGAAAAGATCGGGAACGAACAGAAAGTCAGACGGCCGCGCCAGGCCGATATCGCCACATTGGCCGGGGTCTCCGTCTCGACGGTGTCGCGGGTACTCGCCAACGAACCCGGCATCAGCGAAACCGTGCGCCGCCAGATCTTGAAGGTGGCCGCTGAGCATGGCTATCCGGTCAAATCAGCGACTGAAGCCGTTGCTGGCGGGCTGGCGCTGATCGCCAGCGATGGCGTCACCGGCGGCCTCAGCGTCTTTTATGAAGCGATTGTCGACGGGTTGCGCGCCGGCGCCGCCGACGCAGGCATGCCCTTCGAAATCCGCATGGTCCGCGAGGATCGCACGACGCCGGATGCCGTGCGCGACTATATGCAGGCAGCAGGCGCCGAAGGCCTCTTTCTCGTCGGCATCGATCCGAACGAGAGCCTGCGCGGCTGGCTGCGGGACACCTTGACGCCCGCCGTTCTCGTCAATGGCACCGATCCTCGAATGCAATTCGATGGCGTTTCGCCGGCTAATTTCTTCGGCGCCTATCAGGCGACGAGCCGATTGATGAAGGCCGGCCACTGCCGCATCCTGCATTTGAGCGGCTCGCACCGCCATACGATCCGGGAGCGCATCCGCGGCTTCGAGGCGGCGATCGCCGCCGTTCCCGGTGCCGAAGGCCGTTTCGTGGACCTCGCACTGCAGGGCAGCGCCAGCGGCGAGGCCCATGATCGCACGGCTGCGATCCTTGCTGAAAATGCCGGTTTTACCGCCGCCTTCTGCATGAATGATTTCATCGCCGTCGGCGTGCTGGAGGCCGTCACCGAAGCCGGTCTGCGTGTGCCGGAGGATTTCGCCATCGTCGGCTTCGATGATCTGCCCTGCGCGCTGATGACAAATCCGCAGCTTTCCACCATGCGCGTCGACCGTGCCGCCCTCGGGCGCGAGGCCATCTCGCTGATGCTGTCTCGTTTCCGCAACAGGACGGCGCCGGCGCGCCACATCTGCCAGGCTGTCATTCCCGTTTCGGGAGGGACCGTTGTGAACGCTGAAACCCGTGAGTGACGCCGATGACCTATGATCCCGCCAGCGCCAACCCGCTCGCAGGCAATCCGCTCGAAACCCGCGCCGATATGAGCCGGGCCCTGCTTGATCTCTTCGATCCGCTGCTTGCCTGCTTCTCAAAAGGCAATGCCCGCGTCAGGCTGAGCGGTGCGGCCGCCCATTTCGACCGGGCGGCGGCCGATCTTGAAGGCTTTGCCCGCCCGCTCTGGGGTTTGGCGCCGCTTGGCGCCGGCAAGGGCGACTTCGCCCACTGGCATCGGTTCGCCGAGGGCCTCGCAAACGGCACCGATCCCGCCCATCCGGAATATTGGGGAACGGTCAATGGCCGCGATCAGCGCATGGTCGAGCTTGCTGCTGTCGGCTTTGCCCTGGCGCTGGTGCCGGAAAAAATCTGGGAGCCACTCGATGCGCGCGCTCGCGGCAATGTCATCGCCTATCTCAAACATGCCAGGCAGTTCGACTATGCTGATAACAACTGGAAATTCTTCCGGATTTTCGTCGATATCGCCCTCGATCGCCTCGGCGCCGATTTCGACCGCAGCCTGACCCGGCACTATCTGGAGGAACTCGAAGGCTTCTATATCGGCGACGGCTGGTATCGTGACGGAAACGTCCGCCGCATCGACCACTATATTCCCTTCGCCATGCATTTCTATGGCCTGATCTATTCGAAGCTGGTCGACGACGATTATGCCAAGCGCTATCGCGAGCGCGCGATCCTCTTCGCCCGGGATTTCCGCCACTGGTTCGCCGCCGACGGCGCCACGATCCCCTTCGGCCGCAGCCTGACCTATCGTTTCGCCTGCGCCGGCTTCTGGTCGGCGCTCGCTTTCGCCGATGTCGAGGCGCTGCCTTGGGGCGAGGTCAAACACCTCTGCCTGCAGCATCTGCGCTGGTGGAAGGATAAGCCGATTGCCGATCGCGACGGCGTGCTGTCGATCGGTTTCGGCTATCCGAACCTGCTGATGTCGGAGAGTTACAATTCCGCCGGCTCGCCCTATTGGGCGTTGAAAGCCTTTCTGCCGCTGGCGATCCGGCAGGATCATCCGTTCTGGACCGCTGAGGAAAAGGCGCCGGAGCAGGCACCTGACGTCGTCCCCCAGCGTCATCCCGGCATGGTGATGATGCGGACGGGCGGCGATGTCGTGGCCCTTTCCTCCGGGCAGGAAAATCTGCAGATGCGTTTCGGCACGGAAAAATACGCGAAATTCGCTTATTCCTCCCGCTACGGCTTCAGCGTCGAATCCGACGAACGCGGCTTTGCGCTGGCCGCCTTCGATTCGATGCTGGCCTTCAGCGATGACGGCCTGCACTATCGCGTGCGCGAAACCAATGAGGAAGCCAAGCTCGTAGGCGACGTGCTGTATGCGAAATGGTCGCCGTTTGAAGATGTCGGCGTCGAAACCTGGCTCGTCCCGGCAGCCCCTTGGCATATCCGCCTCCACCGGATCAGCTCAGGCCGGCCGCTACGCATCGCTGAAGGCGGCTTTGCCATCGGCCGCCGGGATTTCGAACTCGATAGGCTGTCGGCTTCGGATGGGGCTGCCTATGCGATCGGCGACGCCGATTTCACCGGCATTCTCGATCTCGGTTCTTCGGTCAGGCGCACCGGCCTGGCCCAGAAGGCGCAGCCTAACACCAATCTGATCGTTGCGAAAACCGTGGTGCCGCAGCTGCGCGGCCAGATCCCGGCCGGCGAAACCATCTTGGTGACGGCGGTACTGGCGTTCAACGATCCCGCTGCCGTCTCCTCGGCCTGGACGAAGCCCCCGAAAGCGCCCGACATCGCAGCGCTGGAGGCCCTAGTGCGGGAAAAGGGCGTGACCGTCAGCGCCATCGAAGCCCCGGGACAGATGCCATGAGCCGACCGGCCATTGTCCTTGCCATGCAGCCTTCTCGTACCGAATACGTCCTGCCCGACGAGATCCTGCGCCGGCTCGGCGGTATCGGTCGCCTGCTGGATCCCGAGCCGCTGCAGCATTTCGACGATGCGCGGGCAAGACGCCTGCTGAGCGAAGCCGAAATCCTGATCACCGGCTGGGGCGCGCCCTATGTCGGACCCGATATTCCCGCCGCCGCGCCGCGGCTTCGCCTGATCGTCCATGCGGCGGGCACGGTGAAGGGCATCATCGACGACGCCGTCTTCGAAGCCGGCATAGCGGTCAGCCACGCGGCCGAGGCCAATGCTATGCCGGTCGCCGAATTCACACTGGCGGCGATCCTCTTCGCCGGCAAACGCGCCTTCCGTTTCCGCGATCTCTACGTCGCCGACCGCAACCGCGATCGAACCTATCCGATGCAGCGCGAAGCGATCGGCAACTACGGCCGCACTCTCGGAATTGTCGGCGCATCGCGCATCGGCCGGCGGGTAATCGAGCTGTTGAAACCCTTCGGTTACAGGCTGCTGCTGTTCGACCCCATGCTCGACGCCGCCGAGGCAGCCGGCCTCGGCGGCGAGAAGGTCGAGCTCGACGAATTGATGCGCCGCGCCGATATCGTTTCCCTGCATGCGCCGTCGCTGCCGTCGACCCGGCATATGATCGACGCGCGAGGACTGTCGCTGATGAAGGACGGCGCGACGCTCATCAATACGGCGCGCGGCATTCTCATCGATGAGGCGGCGCTGCTTTCGGAGCTGAAGACCGGCCGCATCGATGCGGTCATCGATGTCACCGATCCGGAAATCCCGGAGCCGGATTCTATATTTTACGATCTGCCGAACGTCTTCCTGACGCCGCATATTGCCGGCGCCATCGGGCTGGAACGGGCGCGCCTCGGCGAGATGGCGGTGGACGAGGTCGAGCGCTTCGTGACCGGCCGGCCGCTGCTCTACCAGATCCACCAGGCAAATCTCGAAAACATCGCCTGAGGCGCATCGAGCGGCTCAGGCGAGTAAAAACAAAGACCTAAAGCGCTAGGAGCGAATCAGAAAGATCGCGACGCGCCTTAGCTATCAGCGCGCTGTTTTCAACGAATTCGGCGACCCGTCATCGGCAAGCTCAGGCATCAGATCGGAGATATTGACCACCTTGCCGGTGCGTGAGCTCGTCAGCGCGGCAATGCCGCAGAGCACGGACATGGCGCCGGCCCGCGTGCCGGCGCGCTGGCCGAGACGGTCTTCCATGTCGGGCTTGAAGATCATGTTGCGCATCCGGTCGTCGCCGCCGTAATGGCCGCCGGTGAAATGCGGAACGATGATGCGCTCGACCGCCTCCTTGCCGTTCGGGAAATTGCGGATGAGCAGGATCGTGTCCTGCTTCGGCTCTTCCCACGGCTGGGTCTCATACTGGCGAATTTCGATGCGTCCCTTGGTACCGTTGAAGGCAAGGTGATGGCCTTCGATCGGCTGGAAGGTGTTCAGCGAATAGGAGACATGGACATTGTTGCGGTAACGCAGGCTGACCACCATCGTATCGGGAATATCGATGTCCTCGCGGAAGACGCAGCCGTCGCGAAAATAGCCGTCAATCTTCGACGGATCTTCATAGAGCTGATCGAGAAAGGAATCCTTTTCGATATCGAGATAGTAGTCGCATTCATGCGCGTGCGGACAGAGCTTGCAGCGCGGTCCGCGGAACGGGCCCTTGCCGCCGTAGTTCTGCAGGTCGGCGAAGGAGGTGACGGCGTCGGGATCGCTGTCGAGATACCAGTTCAACAGATCGAAATGATGCGTCGCCTTGTGGACGAACAGGCTGCCGGAATTTTCCGTATAGGCATGCCAGCGTCGGAAGTAGTCGGCGCCATGCTTGGTGTTGAGATACCAGTGAAAATCGACGGAGGTCACTCGACCGATCTCGCCGCTGTTCAACAGCTCCTTGATCTTTGCGGCCGTTGGCGCGTAGCGATAGTTGAAGGAGACGTCGACGCGGCGGCCGGTGCGCTTTTCGGCATCGAGAATTCGGCGAATTTTCTCGACCGAGGTAGTCATCGGCTTTTCGGTAATGACGTCGATACCGGCCTCCAGCGCCCGCACGACGATATCGTCATGCGTATGGTCGGGCGTGCAGACGATGACCAGATCCGGTTTCTGCTCGGCGAGCATGGAATTGATGTTTTCATAGAGCGGCGCATTGCTGCCGATCATGTTGCGGGCGCGCTCGCCGCGCAATGAATTTGTCTCGACGATGGCTGTGAGGTCGACATGTTCGCGCCAGCCGGCCAGCAGATCCTTGCCCCACATGGTGGTGCCGCGGTTTCCTGTGCCGATCAGGGCAAAACGGCGTTTCTCCATCGAATGATCCTCCTGCATGCGTGATGAAACGAATATTGAAAAATCAGATCTGGCAGCAACTTTTGAACCGCTCGACGCAGGTGGCGATCACCTCGTCGGCCGGGCGTTTCCACCAGGTCTCTGCCGAAAAGATCTCCACTTCCTGCGCCCCGAAGAAACCGGCCGCCTCGATCATCCGTCTTATGCCCTTGAGATCGATGACGCCATCGCCCATCATGCCGCGGTCGAGCAGCATGTCCTTGGTCGGCACCTGCCAGTCGCAGATGTGGTGGGCAAAGATCCGTTTCATACGTCCGGCGCGGGCGATCTGGTTGGCAAGATCGGGATCCCACCAGACATGGTAGACGTCGATCGCGACGCCGACATCCTCGCCGAGCGGCTCGCACATGTCGAGCGCCTGGCCGAGCGTGTTCACGCAAGACCGGTCGGCCGCATACATCGGATGCAGCGGCTCGATGGCAAGCTTCACGCCTGATGCCTGGGCATGCGGCAGCACCGCGGCAATGCCGTCGAACACCATCTGGCGGGCCGCGACAATGTCCCTTGAAGCGCCCGGCAACCCACCGACGACGAGCACCAGGCAGTCGGCTGAGAATGCTGCTGCCTCGTCGATCGCCCGCTTGTTGTCGTCGAGATTCTTCTGCCAGTCGGCGTCGTTTGCCGCCGGAAAGAAGCCGCCGCGGCAAAGCCCGGTCAGCTTGATGCCATTCGATTTGACGATTCGCACCGCTTCGTCGAGTCCGGCCTTGGCGACCTGGTCGCGCCAGGGCGCGATCGAGGTGATGCCGTGCTTCAGGCAGATGTCGACGGCTTCGGCAAAACCGCATTGCTCGCGGACCGTCGCCAGATTGATCGAAAGTCCTTCGACCTGCATGTCATTTTCCTCCCATCGCCGTGACCGAGATCAGTGAACGCCGTTGACGGCAAGCACTTGGCGCATGCGCGCCGTTGCCAGTTCTGGATCGGCCAGCACCCGCGCCTTGTCGGCCAAGCGGAAGAGCTCTGCCAGATGCGTCAGGGAGCGGGTGCTCTGCTGGCCGCCGACCATGACGAAATGATCCTGCAGGCCGTTGAGATAGGCGAGGAAGACGACGCCGGTCTTGTAGAAACGCGTCGGCGCCTTGAAGATGTGGCGTGACAGCGGCACGGTCGGCTCGAGCAGGTCGAAGAATTCGTGGTTGCTCCTGCGGCCGAGCGCGTCGAGCGCAGCAGACGCTGCCGGCGCGATCGCATCGAAAATGCCGAGCAGCGCATCGGAATGGCCCTCTTCGTCGCCGGCGATCAATTCGGCATAGTTGAAGTCGTCGCCGGTATACATGCGCACGGCCTCAGGCAACTGCCGGCGCATCGCCACTTCCTTTTCTTTGGAAAGCAGCGAGATCTTGATGCCGTCGACCTTGGCGGCGTTGGCTTCGATCACGTCAAGGCAGGTTTTCATCGCCTTCAGGTGGTCGCCATTGCCCCAGTATCCCTCGAGCGCCGGATCGAACATTTCTCCCAGCCAATGGATGATAACGGGTTCCTTGACCTGGCGAAGGATGCGGTCATAGACCCTGACATAATCGTCCGGTCCCTTGGCCGTGACGGCAAGCGCCCGGCTCGCCATCAGGATGATGCGGCCGCCAGCCGCCTCCACCGTTTCGATCTGCTCCTCATAGGCTCTGAGAATGGTATCGACGGTCACGTCGGGTCCCGGCGTCACATGGTCGGTGCCGGCGCCGCAGGCGATCAGCGCATCCTTGCGGCCGGCCGCTTCGCCAAGCGCCCGCCGGATGAGGTCGCGCGCTTCCGGCCAGCCGAGGCCCATGCCGCGCTGCGCCGTATCCATCGCTTCGGCAACGCCGAGGCCGAGATCCCAGAGCCGGTGGCGGAAGGCGAGCGTCCGCTCCCAGTCGATCGCCGGCGTCAGCCAGGGATCGTTGTCGGCGAGCGGATCGGCGACGACATGGGCGGCGGCAAAGGCGATGCGCGGAAAAGCCTTGGCGTCGCGTTTTTTCAGTTCGATCGGCGTTCCGGTCAGCGTGTAGGGGACGATCTTGCCGTCCAGCGGGAGATTGATCGTCGTCACGGTTCAGAACTCCAATGCGGGAACATCGAGCCAGCGGCGTTCGGCCCAGGATTTCAGGCCGAGTTCGGCCAGCTGCACGCCCTTGGCGCCGGCTTCCAGCCCATAGGGCCACGGCGCGTCTTCGACGACATGGCGGATGAACATTTCCCATTGCACCTTGAAACCGTTGTCGAAAGCCTGCGTATCTGGAACCTCGTCCCAGGTCTTGTAGAAGTCGATCGTCTGCGGCTGGTCAGGATTCCACACCGGCTTCGGCGTGTTGACCCGGTGCTGGCTCCAGCATTTCGTCAGGCCGGCGACGGCCGAACCATGGGTGCCGTCGACCTGGAAGGTGACGAGGTCGTCGCGGCGCACACGCACGGCCCAGGAGGAGTTGATCTGGGCGATCGCGCCGCCGTCGAGCTCGAAGGTCGCATAGGCCGCGTCGTCGGTGTCGCAGTCATAAGGTTTGCCCTGCTCGTCGATGCGCTGCGGAATATGCGTGGCCCCGAGGCAGGAGACGGCCTTCACCTCGCCGAACAGATTGTCGAGCACGTAGCGCCAGTGGCAGAGCATGTCGAGGATGATGCCGCCGCCGTCGCCCTTGCGGTAGTTCCAGGAGGGACGCTGGGCCGGCACGCCCCAATCGCCTTCGAAAACCCAATAGCCGAATTCGCCGCGCACCGAGAGGATCTTGCCGAAGAAGCCGGAATCCCTGAGCAGCGCCAGCTTGCGCAAGCCGGGAAGGAAGAGCTTGTCCTGCACCACGCCGTGTTTGAGCCCGGAGCCGCGCGCCTTGCGGGCAAGATCGATCGCCACCTGCAGGTCGTCGGAAATCGGCTTTTCGCAATAGACATGCTTGCCGGCATCGAGCGCCCGGGACAGAAGTTCGGCGCGCATCAGCGTGGTGCCGGCGTCGAAGAAGATCGTGTCGTCGGGGTTGGCGAGAGCGGCATCGAGATCGGTCGACCAGCGCTTGATGTTATGCTTCTTCGCCAGCTCTTCCATCTTGGCGCCGTTGCGGCCGACGATGATCGGGTCGATTTCTAGCTTCTCGCCCGATTTCAGCGTGATGCCGCCCTGGTCGCGGAAGGCGAGGATCGAACGCACCAGGTGCTGATTGTACCCCATGCGGCCGGTAACGCCGTGTAAGATGATCCCCAAGCGTGCCATGTTTTCCTCCCTGGAATCTTTTGCGGCGCGAGCGGGCATCAAGCCGGGCCCTCCCAAGCCGGTAACTAAACAGTTACTTGATGGCAGAAGAGCGGCGAGGCTGTCAATAGTCAAATCCTGATTTCAGAATTCAGTGCTTGATCGAGGCGAGCGTCACGTGGACGATATGTCTTTCCCAGGCATTGAGATGGTTTGGCTCGATCAGGTCGCGGCCGAAGATCGTCGAAAGCGTGTACTGGTTGGACAGGTAGAAATAGCCGAGCGAGGCGATCGTCAGATAGACGTGCAGCGGATCGGCGCTCTCGACGAAGACGCCTTGCTTCTTTCCCCGCTCGAGGACGTCCGAAAGCTCGCCGATCAGATGCGAATGCAGTTCCTTGAGCCGGACGGATTGGCGCAGCCAACGGGCCCGATGCAGGTTTTCCGTGCCGAGCAGGCTGAGGAATTCCGGGTGCTGGAGAAAATAACGCCAGGTGAAGAGCGCCAGTTCCCCGATGCCTTCCTCCGGGCTGCGGTCACCGATATGGAGCGCGCGCTCGGCGGTGCGGATGCCGACATAGGCCTCTTCGAGCACGCGGAGATAGAGCTGCTCCTTGTCGCCGAAATAATGGTAGAGCATGCGCTTGTTGGTGCCGGCGCGCTCGGCGATGGCGTCGACGCGGGCTCCGCCCATGCCGTTTTCGGCAAATTCCCGGGTGGCCGCTTCCAGGATCGCGGCGCGCGTCCGCTCCGGATCGCGTTGCGCCGTGCGTTCCTGAGATGGGCGCCGGGATTTTTTCTTCTCCCCGTTTTGGCCGTTGTCGTTCATCGTTTCCCCTCCGTCTCGCATGTTGCGCTCATAAGCCTTCGGTGCGAAATTGTAAAAACCGAATTTTAGAAGGGCGGCGAGCAAGAACCGACACCCCGCTTGACAGGCTTGCCGCTTTGCTCGTAGCTTGTAACCAATTAGTTATTTATGCAAGAGTAACTACATCGGAAGCGTGTGGAGGCGCTTCCCCTTTGGAGGAGGAAAAAATGAGCCTACGTATAAGCAGACGTAATTTCTTGGCGGGAGGCGCAACGCTTCTTTCGCTCTCGGCGCTCGGAACCAGCGCTTTTGCACAGGAAAAGCGCTTGCGCCTCCTGTGGTGGGGCTCGCAGCCGCGCGCCGACCGCACTAACAAGGTTTCGCAGCTCTATCAGTCGAAGAATGCCGGTACCTCGATCACCGGCGAATTCCTCGGCTGGGGCGATTACTGGCCGCGCCTTGCGACCCAGGTTGCCGGCCGCAATGCGCCTGACGTCATCCAGATGGACTACCGCTATATCGTTCAGTACGCGCGTCGCGGCGCTCTTGCGCCGCTTGAATCCTACATGCCGGCTAAGCTCAACCTCGACGATTTCGACAAGGCGCAGATCGATGGCGGCAGTGTCGACGGCCATCTCTATGGCGTCAGCCTCGGCGCGAATTCGGCCGCGACGGTTCTGAACACCACCGCCTTCAAGGAGGCCGGGGTCGATCTGCCGACGCAGGCGACCACCTGGGATGAGTTTGCACGCATGGGCGCCGAGATCACCAAGGCCGGCAAGCGCAAAGGCATGTTCGGTCTCGCCGACGGCAGCGGCGGCGAACCTCTGTTCGAAAACTGGCTGCGTCAGCGCGGCAAGGCGCTCTATACCGCCGACGGCAAGATCGGCTTCGGCGTCGACGACGCATCGGAATGGTACGATATGTGGGCCAAGTTCCGTGAGGCCGGCGCCTGCGTTCCCGCCGATATCCAGGCTCTCGACAAGAACGATATCGAAACCAATACAGTGTCGCTCGGCAAATCTGCGGCCGGTTTTGCCCATTCCAATCAGTTCGTCGCCTATCAGGCCATGAACAAGGACACGCTGGCGCTTACCAACTATATGCGCATCAAGTCGGATTCGAAGGGCGGCCACTATCGCAAGCCTTCGATGTTCTTCTCTGTTTCGGCCCAGTCGAAAGCGATCGACCTGGCCGTGGACTACATCAACTTCTTCGTCAAGAATCCCGAGGCAGTGCTGCTCTTGGATGTCGAACGCGGCATTCCGGAATCGGCCGCCATGCGCGAGGTTGTCGCGCAGAAGCTCGATGAGAATGGCAAGGTTGCATTGGCCTATGTCAGCGGTCTCGGCGATCTCGCCGGCAAATTGCCGCCGCCGCCGCCGGCCGGCGCCGGTGAAGGCGAGCTGATGCTGCGAAACATCGCCGAACAGGTCGGTTTCGGACAGCTGTCTCCCGCCGATGGCGGCAAACAGTTGGTCACCGAAATCACGCAGATTCTCGCACGAGGCTGATCCCGTATGAGCAATGCGATGCGCACGCCCGCAGGGGCCATAAATGTCGAAAGATATCAGGGGGCCGTGGCCGAAGGACGCTTCCGGCGTCTCTGGAATGCCAATGCTTCCGGCTATCTCTTCCTCCTGCCATGGCTTATCGGCTTTTTCGGGCTGACGCTCGGGCCGGCCCTGATTTCGCTTTACCTCTCCTTCACCGACTTCGACATGCTGCAGTCGCCGCGGTGGGTGGGAATGGCGAATTACGTGCGCATCGCCACGGCGGATCCGAAATTCTCGGCCGCGATGCACGTCACCCTGACGTATGTTGTCTTCTCGGTGCCGTTCAAACTGACCTTCGCTTTGCTGGTCGCCATGGCGCTGAACCGCGGCCTGCGCGGACTGACCTTCTATCGCGCCATCTTCTACCTCCCTTCCTTGCTGGGCGGCAGCGTGGCGATCGCCGTGCTCTGGCGCCAGCTTTTCGCCAGCGATGGTCTCGTCAATGCCGCACTCTCGCAGTTCGGCATCGAAGGTCCGAGCTGGATCTCGCATCCGAACTATTCGATCTATACGCTGGTGGCTCTGTCGGTCTGGCAGTTCGGCTCGCCGATGATTATTTTCCTCGCCGGCTTGCGCCAGATTCCCCAGGATATGTATGAGGCCGCAAGCCTCGATGGCGCCTCGAAATTCCGCCAATTCTACAAGATCACCCTGCCGCTTTTGACGCCGGTGATCTTCTTCAACGCCGTCGTCCAGACCATTGATGCCTTCAAGGCTTTCACACCCGCCTTCATCATCTCCGGCGGCACGGGCGGTCCGATCAACTCGACGCTGTTCTACACGCTCTACCTCTATCAGGAAGCCTTCGGCAATTTCCGCATGGGCTATGCCTCGGCGCTCGCCTGGATCCTGGTGCTGATCATCGCCGTCTTCACCGCTTTCTCTTTCCTGACCTCGCGTTATTGGGTGCATTACGATGACTGAGATGACCGCTTCCGTCACTGCGGCCAGGCCGCCATCTGATATCACCAAACGGAGCCTGCCGGCGTCGCTTGTCATCCACGCCCTGCTGATCGCCGCATCGCTTCTGATGGTCTATCCGCTGTTGTGGATGGTTTCGGCATCGGTCAGGCCGGAAACCGAGATCTTCTCGTCGACCTCGCTTATTCCGTCGTCGATCGATTTCTCCTCCTACGCGCGCGGCTGGGTCGGCCTCGATGTCAGCTTCGGCCGGTTCTTCTGGAATTCGCTCGTCATCTCGGTGCTGGTGGTGACCGGCAATGTCATCGCCTGTTCGCTGACGGCTTTCGCCTTTGCCCGGCTGCGTTTTGCCGGCCGCAATTTCTGGTTCGCGATCATGCTCGGCACGCTGATGATCCCCTATCACGTGACGCTGATCCCGCAATATGTGCTCTTCCTCAACCTCGGCTGGGTCAACACCATCCTGCCGCTCGTCGTGCCGAAGTTCCTGGCAAGCGATGCCTTCTTCATCTTCCTGATGGTGCAGTTCTTCCGCGGCATCCCGCGCGAACTCGACGAAGCTGCCATGATGGACGGCTGCAGCGCCTGGCGCATTTACTGGAAGATCATGCTGCCGCTGTCGCTGCCGGTCTTGGCGACGGCTGCCATCTTCTCCTTCATCTGGACCTGGGACGATTTCTTCGGCCCGCTGATCTACCTGAACGACATGAACACCTATACGATCCAGCTCGGCCTGCGCACCTTCGTCGATTCCACCAGCGCATCGGATTGGGGCGGCTTGTTCGCCATGTCGACGCTGACGCTCGTGCCGGTGTTCTTCTTCTTCCTGTTCTTTCAGCGCCTGCTGATCGAGGGCATCGCCACGACGGGCATGAAGCGTTGATGGCGGCAACGGGAAAGAGCGACATGAGCATCAGAACGGTCGCAATCGTCGGCTGCGGCATTGGCCGCTCCCACATTGTCGAAGGTTATCTGCCGCATGCCGACAAATTCAAGGTCGTGGCGATCTGCGACCTGAACGGAGAGCGCCTGGCGGCAGTCGGCGACGAGTTCGGCATCGAACGGCGCACCACCTCCTTTGCCGAGCTGCTTGCCGACGACACAATCGACATCATCGATATCTGCACCCCGCCCGGGGTGCATCTGGAGCAGGTGGTGGCTGCCCTTGCCGCCGGCAAACATGTCGTTTGCGAAAAGCCGCTGACCGGATCGCTCGCCGCCGTCGATACCATCATGGCGGCGGAAAAGACTGCCAAAGGCGTGCTGATGCCGATCTTCCAGTATCGCTACGGCGACGGCATCCAGAAGGCCAAGCGGATCATCGACGCCGGCATTGCCGGCAAAGCCTATACGGCCTCGGTCGAAACCTTCTGGCTGCGCAAACCCGAATATTATGCCGTGCCCTGGCGCGGCAAATGGGCGACGGAACTCGGCGGCGTGCTCGTAACCCATGCGCTGCATCTGCACGACATGATGATGCATCTGATGGGCCCGGCAGCAAGGGTCTTCGGCCGTGTCGCCACCCGCGTCAACGACATCGAGGTCGAGGATTGCGCCTCCGCCAGCCTGCTGATGGAAAGCGGCGCCTTCGTCTCGCTGTCCTGCACGCTGGGTTCGCAGGAACAGTTGAGCCGGCTGAGGCTGCACTTCGAGAATGTGACCTTCGAAAGCAGCCATGAGCCCTATACGCCGGGCAAGGACCCCTGGAAGATCATCGCCGCCAATGACGACGTTCGGGGGCAGATTGACCGGGTGATTGCCGACTGGCAGCCGGTCGCGCCGCGTTTCACCACCCAGATGGGCCAGTTCCACGCCTTCCTCAGCGGCCAGGGGCCGCTGCCGGTGACGACGGTGGATGCGCGCCGGGCGCTGGAACTCGTCACCGCCATCTACCAGTCTTCCGACAGCGGCGCCGAAGTGCCGCTGCCGGTCGGCCCCGACAGTCCGAAATACGCCGATTGGCGCGCAAGAACGAAGTAACCGATAAATGAAACGAGAGGGGTTTTGAGAAGATGGCAACCAGTGTCGTTCTTCAGAAGGTCGAGAAGCGCTACGGCGCGATGGATGTGATCCATGGCATCGACCTGACGATCGATCCCGGCGAATTCGTCGTTTTCGTCGGTCCATCCGGCTGCGGAAAATCGACCCTTCTGCGCATGATCGCCGGTCTCGAGGAAATCTCGGGCGGCGGGCTGCTGCTCGACAACGAGCGCATGAACGAGGTGGCGCCCGCCAAGCGCGGCATCGCCATGGTCTTCCAGTCCTACGCCCTCTATCCGCATATGTCGGTTTACAAGAACCTTGCCTTCGGCCTGGAGACGGCGGGTTACAAGAAGGCCGAGATCCAGCCGAAGGTCAAACGGGCCGCCGAGATCCTGCAGATCGAGAGGCTCCTTGAGCGCAAGCCGAAGGCGCTCTCCGGCGGCCAGCGCCAGCGCGTCGCCATCGGCCGGGCCATCGTGCGCGAGCCGCGCATCTTCCTGTTCGACGAACCGCTGTCGAACCTCGATGCCGAGCTGCGCGTGCAGATGCGCGTCGAGATCTCCCGCCTGCACCGGCAGCTCGGCAACACCATGATTTACGTCACCCATGACCAGGTCGAAGCCATGACGATGGCCGACAAGATCGTGGTGCTCAACTCCGGCCGCATCGAGCAGGTCGGCGCGCCGCTCGATCTCTACAATAACCCGGCCAACCGCTTCGTCGCTGGCTTCATCGGCAGCCCGAAGATGAATTTTCTGAAGGCCCGCATCGAAAAGGTCGGCGAGACGGAAACCAGCATTCATGTCTGCGGCAATTCCGTCCGCCTGCCACGCCGATTGAAAGGCGAGGCCGGTGAGGACGTCACCTTCGGCATCCGCCCCGAGCATCTCTCCCTCACGGAGGGCGCCATCACGCTGTCGACCGTCAACGTCGATCTGGTCGAAAATCTCGGCGGTGCCACTATGCTCTACACCACGACGCCGGACGGCCAGCTCCTGACGATCGCTCTCGACGGCCAGCAGAAGGTCGAGCGTGGCGCCAATGTGAAGACCTTCTTCGATCCGGCCCGGTGTCACGTCTTCGACGCCGCTGGAAAGACCATCTAACCGCCCTGCTTGACAGCCGATCCTGCTCTGCCCCATCATTTCGAGAAGGTGATGGGGGGTGATGCATGACGCCTGAAGATAGGATTCATGCGCTCGGCATTTGGCAGGGCCCGATCGAAATCTCGCCGATCTCAGGTGGCATCACCAACCGGAACTATCTGGTCAGCGATGCCGTCGCGCGCTGCGTGGTGAGGCTCGGCACCGATATTCCCATCCATCACATCAGCCGCCAGAACGAGCTTGCCGCAAGCCGCGCGGCGCATGCCGCCGGCATATCGCCTGCCGTCATCCACCATTCGCCTGGCGTGCTGGTGCTTGACTATATCGAGGCGCGGGCGCTGTCGCCGGAGGACGTCAGGACACCTGATATGCTCGCCCGGATCGTTCCGCTCATCCGCGCCTGCCATCACGACATCGCCCGGCAATTCCGCGGCCAGGCGATGATCTTCTGGGTCTTCCACGTCATCCGCGATTACGCCGCCAGCCTGAAGGAGTCGGGCACCCCCTATCTTCCATTGCTGCCGGCCCTGACTGGCAGGGCCGAGACGCTGGAACAAGCGGCAGGGCCGTTCGACATCGCCTTCGGCCACAACGACCTGCTGGCCGCCAATTTTCTCGACGACGGCAAGCGGCTCTGGCTGATCGACTGGGACTATGCCGGCTTCAACACACCGCTGTTCGATCTCGGCGGATTGGCTTCCAACAACGAGTTTTCGGAAGCCGCCGAGCGAATGATGCTGGAGGCCTATTTCGACCGGCCGCTGACATCGGATCTCAGCCGGCGCTATGGCGCGATGAAATGCGCCTCGCTGCTGCGCGAGACGCTGTGGAGTATGATTTCGGAAATCCATTCCACCATCGCATTCGACTACGCCGCCTATACCGCCGAAAATCTCGGGCGCTTCGAACGCGCCTATCAAGGCTTTGAACAGGATCGATAAATGACGAAACAATTACCGAAGACGGCAAAAGCCGTGGTCATCGGCGGCGGTATCATCGGCTGCTCGACAGCCTATCATCTCGGCAAGCTCGGCTGGACCGATACCGTCCTTCTGGAGCGTAAGAAGCTCACCTCGGGCACCACCTTCCATGCCGCCGGCCTCGTCGGCCAGCTGCGCAGCAGCGCCAACATCACCCAGCTGCTCGGTTATTCCGTCGATCTCTATAAGCGGCTGGAGGAGGAAACCGGCCTCGGCACCGGCTGGAAGATGAATGGCGGCCTGCGTCTTGCCTGCAACGAGGAGCGCTGGACGGAGGTCAAGCGTCAGGCAACGGCGGCCCAGTCCTTCGGCCTCGAAATGCAGTTGCTGACGCCGCAGGAGGCCTTCGATCTCTGGCCCCTAATGACAATAGACGATCTCGTCGGCGCCGCCTTCCTTCCCACAGACGGCCAGGCCAATCCCTCCGACATCACCCAGGCGCTGGCGAAGGGCGCCCGCATGTGCGGCGTTTCGATCTTTGAGGATACCGAAGTTCTCGACCTTGAAATCGACAAGGGGAGGATACGCGCAGTCATTACCGCTGAGGGGCGCATCGAATGCGAGCGGGTCGTCGTCTGCGCCGGCCAGTGGACGCGCGCCTTCGCTGCCCGCTTCGGCGTCAACGTGCCGCTGGTCTCGGTCGAGCATCAATATATCATCACCGAATCCTTCGGCGTGCCCTCCAACCTGCCGACCCTGCGCGATCCCGATCGCCTGACCTATTACAAGGAGGAGGTCGGCGGCATCGTCATGGGCGGCTACGAACCGAACCCCATTGCCTGGGCCGAGAAAGGCATCCCCGAGGGTTTCCACTACACGCTGCTCGACAGCAATTTCGACCATTTCGAGCAGATCATGGAACAGGCGCTCGGCCGCGTTCCAGCGCTGGAGAATGTCGGCGTCAAGCAGCTGCTGAACGGCCCGGAAAGTTTTACGCCTGACGGCAACTTCATTCTCGGCGAGGCACCGGAGCTGAAGAATTTCTTCGTCGGCGCCGGCTTCAACGCCTTCGGCATCGCCTCTGCCGGCGGCGCCGGCATGGCGCTTGCCGAATGGGTGACGAAGGGCGAGCCGCCCTATGATCTCTGGCCGGTTGATATCCGCCGTTTCGGCCGTCCGCATTTCGATACCGACTGGGTGCGCACCCGCACGCTCGAAGCCTATGGCAAGCATTACACCATGGCCTGGCCATTTGAGGAACATTCGAGCGGCCGCCCCTGCCGCAAATCGCCGCTCTATGACCGGCTGAAGGCGCAGGGCGCCTGTTTCGGCGAAAAACTCGGCTGGGAACGGCCGAACTGGTTTGCCGATCTGTTCGCCAACGAGGAGCCGAGGGATATCTACAGCTACGGCAGACAGAACTGGTTCGAGGCCGTCGGCCGCGAGCACAAGGCCGTGCGCGAGGCGGCCGTCATCTTCGACCAGACCTCCTTCGCCAAATTCGTGCTGAAGGGCAGCGATGCCGAGGCAGCCCTCTCCTGGATCGCCTCCAACGACGTCGCAAGGCCTGTAGGATCGCTCATCTATACGCAGATGCTGAACGACAAGGGCGGCATCGAATGCGACCTGACCGTCGCCCGCATCGCCGAGGACGAATATTATATCGTCACCGGCACCGGTTTCGCCACCCATGACTTCAATTGGATCGCCCGCAATATTCCGGCGGAGATGCATGCCGAACTGGTCGATGTCACCTCGGCCTATTGCGTGCTGTCGCTGATGGGGCCGAATGCACGCGCCGTGCTGGAACAGGTGACCGGCAGCGACGTCTCGAATGCCGCCTTCCCCTTCGGCCAGGTCAGGACCATCGGCATATCAGGCTGCCCGGTGCGGGCCTTGCGCATCACCTATGTCGGCGAGCTCGGCTACGAACTGCATATTCCCATTGAATATGCGACCACGGTCTATGACGTATTGATGGCATCAGGCGGCGAGCTTGGCCTGGTCAATGCCGGCTACCGCGCCATCGAGAGCTGCCGCCTGGAAAAGGGCTATCGCGCCTGGGGCTCGGATATCGGCCCGGATCACACGCCTGTTGAAGCCGGCCTCGGCTGGGCGGTAAAGATCAGGAAGAACATTCCCTTCCGCGGCCGCGAGGCGATCGAGCGGCAGTTGTCGGGCGGGGTGAAGAAGCGCCTCGCCTGCTTCGTTCCCGACGATCCCGATACCGTACTGCTCGGCCGCGAAACCATCTATCGCGACGGCAAACGCGTCGGCTGGCTGTCGAGTGGCGGCTTCGGCTACACGCTTGGCAAGCCGATCGGCTATGGTTACGTCCGCAATACCGACGGCGTTACGGAAGATTTCATCCTCTCCGGCACCTATGAACTCGATATCGCCAGGGAACGGATCCCCTGCAAGGTGTCGCTGACGCCGCTTTACGATCCTGATATGGCGCGGGTGAAGGCGTGACCACGCAGTGTGGGTTTGCGCCTCCGCGGGAGAAGAGGCGTGTAGCACGCGCCTCGCTATCTCTCCCCAGTCAGAGCAAGGCGTCCGAGGAAGAGAAAACCTCAAAACAACGGCAGCCGGTCGTCCTGGATCAGGATCTCCAGCTTGTCCGAGACATCCTGCGCCCAGGCGCGGTGTCCGGTCAAAGCCGCCGGGAACAATCCGGGCAGGGTGAAGAGAACCGCCGAAATCGCCGGGCCGGTGCGCGGGACATCGGCAATGAGTGCGGCGATTTCCGCGGCCCGGGGGTCGCGCAGCTCGAAGCGCTCGCCATTGCCGTGTTCGCCGATCGCATAGCGCATCCAGGCCGCCACGGCGATCGCATAGGTCTCCGCCCGATCACCATGCGCCAGCGCTTCGCATGCCGGTTCCAGCAGCCGCTGTGGCAGCTTCTGCGTGCCGTCCATGGCGATCTGATAGGTGCGGTGCGCGATCGCCTTGTTTGCAAAGCGTGCTATCAATTCATTGGCATAGTCGTCGAGATCGATGCCCGGCACCGGATCGAGCGTTCTCGCCGCTGCATGCATATGGCGATAGGCCAGGGCTGCCAGGGCGGCATCGTCCATCACGTCCCGGATGAATTCATAGCCGCCGATATAACCGAGATAGGCAAGCAGCGAATGGGCGCCGTTCAGCATCCGGAGCTTCATCTTCTCATAAGCTGAAACGTCTTCGACCATCAGCGCGCCGCGCACCTTTTCCCAGGCCGGACGGCCATCGGCGAAATGGTCTTCGATGACCCATTGCGTAAAAGGTTCCGTCTCGATCGCCGCCATATCCGTGCGGCCCGTCAGCCGCTCGGCATCGGCATAGGTCGCGTCGGTGCTGGCCGGCGTGATACGGTCGACCATCGTCGACGGGAAGGGCACGTTCGCTTCGATCCAGCGATGCAGATCGGCATCGATGCGGGAGGTGAATTCGAGCACCAGGCGCTTCAGCACGGCGCCGTTGCTCGGCAGGTTGTCGCAGCTGAGCGGCGTAAACGGGGCGATCCCCTTCTGCCGGCGGCGCGCAAGGCCCTCCACCAGGTAGCCGATGACGCCGCGCGGTGCATGCCGGTTGGCGAGGTCGGCGACGATATCGGGATGTTTGAGGTCGAGACCGCCGGTTGCGGGATCGAAACCATAGGCCTTTTCGGTCACCGTCATGCTGACGATGCGGATCGCGGGATCTTCGAGCCGCGCCAGCAGGTCGGCCGGATCGCGCGGCGCCACATGCGCCTTCAGGATCGAGCCGATCACCTCGGCCGTCGTGCCTGATGTATCGCGGATCAACGTCGTATAGAGCCCGTTCTGGGCGCTCAGATTGTCGGCGACATCGGGCGTGCGCAGGCTTGCCACCTCGATACCCCAGTCGCCGGCTGCGGCGGCCAGCGCGCCATCGGTAAACGGCGCGAAATGCGCGCGAAAAAAGGCGCCGGGACCCAGATGCAGGATACCGCTTTTCAGCCGGCTGCGGTCATAGGCGGGAAGCTTCGCCGTCGGGGCGAGGCCGGAAAGGGTCTGCAGTCGTTCGCTCACAGCTTGTAGGCCTTCTTCGCATTGCCATAGGAAAGTTCGCCCGCCACGATCGCGGCGTCGCTCTTGGAAATCCGGTGCTCGGCGGCGAGCCCGGCGAGGAAACGGCAGACTTCGCGGCGCCAGACATCATGCCGCGCCGGGATCGAAAGCAGCGCCCGCGTATCGTCGTTGAAACCGGCCATATTGGCGAAGCCTGCCGTTTCCACCACCTGGTCGAGATAGCGGCGGATGCCGAGCGGGCTGTCGTGGAACCACCAGGGCGGGCCGATCATCAGGCAGGGCCAATGGCCGACCATCGGCGCCATTTCGCGCGCATAGGTCGTCTCGTCGAGGGTGAAGAGCAGCACCCGCAGCCCCGGCGCATGGCCGTATCTGGAAAGCAGCGCATTGAGGCCGCCGACCCAGTCGGTGCGGGTCGGAATATCGGCGCCCATATTCGGGCCGCGCGTCGCAAACAGCCCGCTGTCGGTGTTGCGCCGCGACCCCGCATGGATCTGCATGACCATGCCGTCCTCGGCCGAAAGCCCGGCCATCTCGGTCATCATCTGGCCGCGGAAGAGTTCCGCCTCCGCAGCCGACAGCGGCCCCCTCAGCGCCTTGTCGAGCAGCGCCTGCTTTTCCGCAAGCAGCAGATCGGCGGTGAAGGCTGTGGGTACGCCGTGATCGGTCGCGGTGGCGCCGAACTGGCGGAAATAGGCGCGCCGGCGCCGGTGCGCCTCGATCAGGCCCTCCCAGCGCGTCACGTCAGCGCCGGTGATCTCGCCGAACTTGACGAGATTATCGCGGAAGCCGACCGCATCCGGATCGGTGACGCTGTCCGGCCGGTAAGTGGTGCGCACCTTGCCGATCCAGCCGTCGGCGGTCATCTTCTGATGATGTGTCAGCGGGTCAAGCGCGCCCTCCGTCGTCGCGATCGTTTCGATGCCGAATCGCTGATGCAGCGCCCGCGGGCGGAATTCGGGAAGGGCGAGCTGAGTATTGATATGGTCGTAGAGCGCATCGGCATTGTCTGATGTCAGCGGCTCGGTGCAGCCGAGCACGGCCGACATGGCGTGGTCGACCCAGAGGCTCGACGGCGTTCCGCGGAAGAGATGATAATGCTTGGCAAAGGTTCGCCAAATCGTCCGCCCCGCAGCCACCGGCTTGCCGTCGAGCCTGGGAACGCCGAGCTCGTCCAAGGGAACGCCGACGCTGTGCAGCATCCGGAAGAGATAGTGATCGGGAATGACCAGCAGCGAGGCCGCATCTTCGAAGGGCTTGTCGTCGGCGAACCAGGACGGTTCGGTATGCCCGTGCGGGCTGACGATCGGAAGATTGCGCACCGTCTCGTAGAGGTCGCGCGCAATGGTCCGTATTGCCGGGTCGGCCGGAAAGAGCCGGTCCGGATGAAGAAAGCCGTTTCCTACATCCATCAGTATTCCTCCCTGATGGATAAGGGCCTACCCCACAACATCAGGCGCGGCAAGGTCTTTTAGTAACCAGATGGTTCGGTTTTTGCGCACGGTCGCACCAGCCATGGAAAGCATTGACGAAGCGGCCTATTTCCGCTTTGGGAGGAGCACTGTATTGCCGGTTTCGGCAAAGGAGGATCGATGTCCGACGAGACGAACCGCATCACCCGGCTGGAGGAAATGCTGGCCCATCAGGCCAAGACGATCGAGGAGCTTTCCGATCAGCTGACCGAGCAATGGAAGATCGTCGAGCAGATGCGCTCCAAGCTCGACCGGCTGACCGAACGTTTCCTGTCGCTCGAGGAGCAGTCGCTGGAAGCGCCTGGTATTACCCGCCCGCCGCATTATTGACGGCACGCGGCGAGAGGCCGCGTGCGCGATTTTCCCGGCTGGCCGATCAGACGCCGCCGATGCAGAGATATTTCATTTCCAGATAGTCGTCGGCGCCGTGGCGTGAACCCTCGCGGCCGAGGCCGGATTGCTTGATGCCGCCGAAAGGCGCGGTCTCGGATGACATGATACCGGTATTGATGCCGATCATCCCATATTCCAGCGCTTCCGCCACCCGCCAGACCTTCTTCAGGTCGCCGGCATAGAAATAGGCGGCAAGGCCGAATTCCGTATCATTGGCTTGAGCGATGACATCTTCGGCCGTCTCGAAGCGGAAGAGCGGCGCCACTGGCCCGAAGGTTTCCTCGCGCGCCACCTTCATGCCGCGCGCAACGCCGGCCAGCACCGTCGGCGCAAAGAAGGTGCCGGCGCCGTCGATGCGCTTGCCGCCGGTCAGCAGCTTGGCGCCCTTGGCAAGCGCGTCGCCGACATGGTCTTCCACCTTGGCAAGGCCCTGCTCGTCGATCAGCGGCCCGATCTCGACACCCGGCGTGAAGCCGTCGCCGACCGACATTGCGGCGACCTTGGCGGCAAGCTTGGCCGCGAAGGCGTCATAGACGCCCGACTGGATGTAGAGGCGGTTGGCGCAGACACAGGTCTGGCCGGCATTGCGGTATTTGGAGGCGATCGCGCCCTCGACGGCGGCGTCGAGATCGGCATCGTCGAAGACGATGAACGGCGCGTTGCCGCCGAGCTCCAGGCTCACTTTCTTGATCTGATCGGCGCACTGCCGCATCAGGATGCGGCCGACTTCCGTCGAGCCGGTGAAGCTGATCTTGCGCACCTTGTCATTGCCGCAAAGCTCGCGGCCGATCGCCGGGCCGTCGACGCCGACGATGAGGTTGAAGACGCCGGCCGGAATGCCGGCCTGTTCGGCGAGCGCGGCAAGGGCAATCGCCGTCAGCGGCGTCTGTTCGGCGGGCTTCGACACGACAGTGCAGCCGACGGCAAGCGCCGGAGCCACCTTGCGGGCGATCATCGCCGCCGGGAAATTCCACGGCGTGATCGTGCCGACGACGCCGACCGGCTGCTTGATGACGATCATGCGCTTATCTTGAGACGGCGCCGGGATCGTCTCGCCATAGATGCGCTTGGCTTCCTCGGCATACCATTCGATATAGGATGCGGCATAGAGAATCTCGCCGCGCGCTTCCGCGAACGGTTTGCCCATTTCGGCGGTCAGGATCGCGGCGAGTTCGTCAGCATTGGAGACCATCAGGTCGAACCATTTGCGCAGGAGGGTGCTGCGCTCCTTGGCCGGGCGGGCAGCCCAGGCCGGCTGGGCGGCATAGGCCGCATCGATCGCCGCCCGCGTCTCGGCTGCCCCCATGTCGGGCAGCGAAGCAAGCAGTTCGCCGGTTGCCGGATTGAGCACGTCAAAGGTCTTTGTGGCATCGCCCGATGTCCAGACGCCGTTGACATAGCCGGCAGCGCGCAGGAACGGCGAAGAGAAGGGAACGTGCCTTGTCAGGGCGGTGGTGAAAGCCATGTCATATCTCCTTGGGAGCGGCTGCCTGTTGCCGGCAACCCTTGTAATTCGGGACCCATCGCGTCACTTGGCCGAAGTCGCTTCCAGCATCGAGGCCTCGAGAATGTCGAGCGCCTCGCCGAACACTTCGTCCTGGATGGTGATCGGCGCGAGAAAGCGGATGACGTTGCCGTGGACGCCGCAAGTGAGCAGGATCAAGCCCTTGCCGAGTGCTGCCAGCCGCACCCGGTTGGCGAAATCGGCGCTCGGCAATCCCGTCTTTCGGTCGTTGAATTCGACGGCGTTCATGAAGCCCGGCCCGCGGATATCGACGATCTCGGGCACTGTCTCGCGCAGCGATTCCAACCGCTGCTTCAGCCGGCCGCCGAGCTGGTCGGCACGGCCGCAGAGATCCTCGTCGGCAATGACGTCGAGCACTGCGTGGGCGGCCGCGATGCCGAGCGGATTACCGCCATAGGTGCCGCCGAGCCCGCCCGGTCCCGGCGCATCCATGATTTCGGCGCGGCCGGTGACGGCGGCGAGCGGAAAGCCGCCGGCAAGGCTCTTTGCCATTGTCGTCAGGTCGGCCGCCACCTCGTGATGATCCATCGCGAACATCCGGCCGGTGCGGGCAAAACCGGTCTGCACCTCGTCGGCGATCAGCAGCATGCCGTGCTGGTCGCAAAGCTCGCGCAGCGCCTTCATGAAAGCTGGGGGTGCGGAATAGAAGCCGCCTTCGCCCTGCACCGGCTCGAGGATGATGGCGGCGACACGCTGCGGATCGACATCGGCGGCGAAGAGCTTCTTCAGTGCCGCGAGCGACTGGTCGGCGGTGACGCCGTGCAGTTCGACCGGGAAGGGGACGTGGAAGACGTCGCCCGGCATGGCGCCGAAGCCGACCTTGTAGGGCACCACCTTGCCGGTCAGCGCCATGCCCATGAAGGTGCGGCCGTGAAAGCCGCCACCAAAGGCGATGACGGCCGAACGGCCGGTTGCCGCACGGGCGATCTTGACGGCATTTTCGACCGCTTCTGCGCCCGTCGTTACGAAGATCGTCTTCTTCTCGAAATCACCAGGCACCAGCGCGTTCAGCCGTTCGGCGAGATGCACATAGCTTTCGTAGGGCACGACCTGATGGCAGGTATGGGTGAAGCGATCGAGCTGATCCTTGACCGCTGCGATGACCCGGGGATGGCGGTGGCCGGTGTTGAGAACGGCGATGCCGGCCGCGAAATCGATGTAGCGACGGCCTTCCTTGTCCCAGATCTCGGCATTCTCGGCGCGATCGGCATAGATCTGGGTCGTCATGCCGACGCCCCGTGAAATGGCGGCGTTCTTCCGGTCCGTAAGGCTCGTCGCGGTCATCGATGCGCTCCTGTCTGAAGGGTTTGAAATTATCTTGTATAAGTTCTGCAATTTGCCTATAAAACTCCTACATTTTTCCTGCAAGAAAACAAGTGGGATTTTTTGCTTCAAACATCACGCATTTTGATAAATGCTCGGCAGCGATTGGAATCGGGGATATTGGCGGATGAACGATAACGGGCCGGTACGCTACAAGGTGGCGGAAGCCGCACGGCTGGCGGGCGTTTCGGCCTCGACGCTGCGTCTCTGGGAAAGCCAGGGCCTGGTCGTTCCCGGCCGTTCGCAGACCGGTCATCGCCAATACAGCGCCGAGGATGTGGCGCGGCTGAAGCGCATCTCCTGGTATCGGGCCGAACGCGGTCTCAATCCCGCCGCCATCCGCGAGGCGCTGGAAGGTGAGGAACCTTCCGCCGATGGCGCCGAGGCAAGTCAGGATACCGGCCTCGGCCGCAAGCTGCGCAGCCTGCGCCACGCCGCCGGCAAGACGCTGGATCAGGTGGCCGGCGATATCGGCGTCACCTCCTCGACACTTTCGACGCTGGAGCGCACCTCGCAGGGCGTCGGTTTCAAGACGCTGCATGACCTCGCCGAGTATTACGGCACCACTGTCTCACGTCTCTCCGGCGAAGAAAGCGCCGAGGTGCCGGTGCTGGTGCGTGCCGGGGAATGGCGCAGCTGGCCGGAAACGACGCCTGGAGTTGCGGTGCAGTTGCTTGCCGAAGGCCCGAGAATGATGGATTGCCATCGTTTCGTGCTGGCGCCGGGCGCTGCGAGTGAAGGCGCCTATCGCCATGAAGGCGAGGAATTTATGCATGTCCTGTCCGGCCGGCTCGAGCTGGTGCTCGACAGCGATCAGTTCTTCGATCTCGGTCCGGGCGATTCACTTTATTTCGAAAGCCGCCGCTACCATTCCTGGCGTAACCGCCACGACGGCGAAACTGTGCTTCTCTGGATCAACACGCCGCCGACATTCTGAAGCGCCTGCAGAGGAAGCGGTTTCGCATTTTGCGGCTTTGCGCTATAGGGCTAGTGCATAATTCCTTAAATCGGAACCGATTTAAGGATAAAATTATACTGCAATTCATAAGTACCGCAGCGTGCTTTGCGCGTCTGAAAGACGCGCGGCGCTGTCGGGGACGCATTCGAACGAAAGATAGTCTCATGGCCGCCACCATACGTTATCACGAAGGCGACATTTCCGCGGCCGATGCCGCGCGCTACACCGGCGCGATTGCCATCGACACCGAAACGCTCGGCCTGGTGCCACGCCGGGACAGGCTCTGTGTCGTCCAGCTTTCACCTGGTGATGGCACCGCCGACGTCATCCGCATCGCCGCCGGCCAGAAAGCGGCTCCCAATCTCGTCGCCCTGCTCGAAGATCCGACCCATCAGAAGATCTTTCATTACGGCCGCTTCGATATTGCCGTGCTCTTCCACACTTTCGGCGTCACGACGAACCCGGTCTTCTGCACCAAGATCGCTTCGCGCCTGATCCGCACCTATACGGATCGCCACGGCCTCAAGGACAATCTCAAGGAGATGCTGGACGTCGATATCTCCAAGGCGCAGCAGTCTTCAGATTGGGCGGCCGAAACGCTGTCTCCGGCCCAGCTCGAATATGCCGCTTCCGACGTGCTTTACCTGCATGCTTTGCGCGACAAGCTGACCGCGCGCCTGATCCGCGACGGCCGCTTCGACCATGCGACGGCCTGCTTCGCATTCCTGCCGACCCGCGCCAAGCTCGACCTGCTCGGCTGGGAAGAGGCCGATATCTTCGCCCATAGCTGAGTAAATTGCCCGCGACTTGCGTGAAACAAGGATCGTGGAAGCGGCTGGTCCGCGGCCGTTAGCAATTCGTTAACGCCTCTTTCCTAAAATTCCCATTAATATTTATGCATTTCGATGACGCCGGTATTGCGTCATGCGGACAGGAGGATCTGCGGGGATGCAAGGGGCCGGATGAGCGCGGTCCTTTATAGAGCCTGCTTTCATCGTCACTTTACGAAAGGAGCATGCCATGTTGACTCCCGTTCGTGCAGCGTCCAATGCAAGCTTTTCGTCTCAAGGCCAGACTGCGGCGATCGTCGCCGGCGGCCTCGGCCGTTCTGTGATTGCTCCCGCGCCGGTCAACGCCGTCGAAGCCGCCGACCTGAATTCCGCCGTTGCCGGCAAGCTCAGTATCCTGCTGCTTGCCGCACGCGAGCGCATGATCGAGGCCCTCTTCGATGCCATTGATGCCGCCGGCCGCGCCATCTCGCTAGATCGCGGCGAGGACGAAACCAATCTTGCCTTCGCCTCCCGGCTAGCCGATGCCATCCTGCGGCTGCCGGGCGTCAGAATCGACGAGGTCGAGCGCCAATTGACGGAGCAAGGCCACAGCCTGCCACTTCGGATGATTGCCGCAGCCCTGAAGAACCCTGCAGGCCCGGAAGCGGCGCGGATCGTCGCCTATCTGGAAATCGTCCGCTACAAGGACCGCGATCTCGCCGCTCGCGCTGTCGTGCGCTCGTACGGCCAGAATGACGCTTCGCCGATGCGCGCTGAAGCCCGGCCGGAGATCCAGCTGCATGAGGATCATGAGCCTGCCGCCATGCGCAAGCCGGCAGACGAGCTGTCGGCGCCGCCCGGCGCGCTCATCGAGGCGGCGGCGCTGGCCACCGCCGAGGAAGCGGTGATCGCCGAGGCCGTTGAGGTAGCCGATCCGGAAACGCCGCGGCCTGAAAACCGGGCTCAGTCCGCGTCGGCAGCGGCAAGCGAGGTCGCCGCGGAAGAATCTGAACGGCAGGAGATCGACACCGCGCCAGCCTTGCCGGCCGAAGCCACAGCGGCCGAGGAGGCGCGGGAAACGCCGGAGGCGCCCGCCCTCCAGCCTCGCACTGTGTCGGAAAAGGGCGATCCTGTCATTCCAAGGAACTGGACAGGAATTGCCGCTTCGATGACCGAAGAGGTCTCCGAGATGATTGTCACCATCATCCGCGAGCAGGATGTCGAAGCGGTGCTGGAGGATGGTCCCGTCGAAGCGGCCGTGGAGATCGATACGATCCTCGACGATGCCGTCATCAGCGATGCGGCCGAAACCTTGACCAGGCAGCCGGCTGACCTCGCAGCAGCCGACGCGCGCCCCTCCGCAGCGCTGCACCCATCGCCGATGGAAACGGAGATCGTGGCTGCGGCTGCCCGCCAACCGAAAGAGACCGATGCGCCACTGCCAATGACGGCGATTCCCGAGACGGCCGAGGCTGCCTATGTCCCGCTTGCAGCAAGGATGCCGGAGGGACTTGCCTATACGCAGCTGCCCTATCAGTTCGCCAAGGATGTCCCGCCGAACGGGAAGGCGGATGAAACCAGCCACCAGAATCAGCACCACCACGATGGGGCACCGCCAGATCAGCAGCAAGAGGATAAGCAGCAGGCGCAATCCGGCGGCGGGGATGCCGCGGCCGATGGCGAAGCAGCCAATGCGGCGCCTCAGCGCCGGACGCCGAGAATGATCGATACCGAGCCGACGCCATATCAGTCAGGCGCGGCCGCCGACCCGGTTTATGCGCTCTATCAGCGCATGGTCGGCTGGGAATAAATAACCTGAAAATGAAGAACCCGCCGGATCGCTCCGGCGGGTTCTTCAATTCAAAGGCTGATGCGAGGCTTATTCGCCGCCGCGGTTCTTGAGCGCTGCGCCCAGGATGTCGCCGAGCGAAGCGCCGCTGTCGGACGAACCGAACTGGGCAACGGCTTCCTTCTCTTCCGCAATCTCCAGAGCCTTGATGGACAGCATGATCTTGCGGTCCTTCTTGGAGAAGTTGGTGACGCGGGCGTCGAAGACCTGGCCGACCGAGAAGCGCTCGGGGCGCTGTTCGTCGCGGTCGCGGGCGAGGTCGGCGCGGCGGATGAAGGAAGTGATGTCCTCGTGGTTGACGAGCTTCACTTCGACGCCGCCGTCGTTGACCGCGATGACTTCGCAGGAAACGACCGCATTCTTGCGCAGGTCGCCCGATGCAGCGGCGTCGCCGACCGCATCCTTGCCGAGCTGCTTGATGCCGAGCGAGATACGTTCCTTCTCGACATCGACGTCGAGAACGACGGCCTTGACGACGTCACCCTTGTTGAACTCCTCGATGACCTGTTCGCCCGGACGGTTCCAGTCGAGGTCGGAGAGGTGCACCATGCCGTCGACATCGCCGTCGAGGCCGATGAACAGGCCGAATTCGGTCTTGTTCTTGACTTCGCCTTCGACTTCAGTGCCGGCCGGATGGCTGCGGGCGAATGCTGCCCACGGGTTTTCCAGCGTCTGCTTGAGGCCGAGCGAGATACGGCGCTTGGACGGATCGACTTCGAGAACGACGACTTCGACTTCCTGGCTGGTGGACAGGATCTTGCCGGGGTGTACGTTCTTCTTGGTCCAGGACATTTCCGAAATGTGGATCAGGCCTTCAATGCCCGGCTCCAGCTCGACGAATGCACCGTAGTCGGTGATATTCGTGACGGTACCGGAAATCTTCTTGCCTTCCGGATACTTGGCCTGGATGCCATCCCAAGGATCGCTCTCGAGCTGCTTCATGCCGAGCGAGATGCGGTGGGTTTCCTGGTTGATGCGGATGATCTGAACCTTGACCTGCTGGCCGATGTTCAGGATTTCCGATGGATGGTTCACACGGCGCCATGCCATGTCGGTGACGTGCAGCAGGCCGTCGATGCCGCCGAGGTCGACGAACGCACCGTAATCGGTGATGTTCTTGACGACGCCGTCGACAACCTGGCCTTCTTCGAGGTTCTGAACGATTTCAGAACGCTGCTCGGCACGGGATTCTTCCAGAACCGTACGGCGCGATACCACGATGTTGCCGCGGCGCTTGTCCATCTTGAGGATTTCGAAGGGCTGCGGGTTGTGCATCAGCGGCGTGACGTCGCGGATCGGGCGGATATCGACCTGCGAACGCGGCAGGAAGGCGATCGCACCGTCGAGGTCGACCGTGAAGCCGCCCTTGACCTGGTTGAAGATCACGCCTTCGACGCGCTCGCCGGCTTCGAACTTGGCTTCGAGCTTGACCCAGCTCTCTTCGCGGCGAGCCTTCTCGCGCGACAGAACGGCTTCGCCGAGCGCGTTTTCAATGCGCTCAACGTAAACTTCGACTTCATCGCCAACCTTGAGCTGGCCATCCTTGGCGCGCGCGCCGAATTCCTTGAGCGCGATGCGGCCTTCGACCTTCAGGCCGACGTCGACAACGGCGACATCCTTTTCGATGCCCGTGACGATGCCCTTGGTGACATAGCCTTCGGCCAGATCGTTCTTGGCAAAGGACTCTTCGAGAAGGGCCGCGAAATCCTCGCGAGAGGGAGTAGCTACTGACATAAAATCTCCTGCGTGTCCTGAATAGCGGAGCGGACACGTATGCGCCGGTTGGTTTGCGTTGAACGGGCCTGAACCCAGTCCGCCCTCTTTCACGAAGGCAATCCGGCGCTTGGACGGAATTTCAGGCTGCTGTATTAGAAGCGATCCATGCGTCTGAGCATGCAAAATCGCTTGAATTTAGGCATTTCGGCTCAAGACCGCATCGATGATCGATTGAGCGGCTTGAAACGCGGCCTCTATACTCATTTCCGACGTATCAAGCAAGTGCGCATCATCAGCTGGTTTCAAAGGGCTGTCGGCCCGTCCCATGTCGCGTTCGTCGCGCCGCTTCACGTCCTCGAAAATCACATCGAAATCCGCCGTCGCCCCCTTGCCGAGAATCTCGTCGTAACGGCGTCTAGCGCGCACCTCCGGCGTTGCCGTCACATAGAGTTTGACCGGTGCATCCGGGCAGACGACCGTGCCGATATCGCGCCCGTCGAGCACGGTTCCCGGCGCCTTGGTCGCAAATCGTCGCTGTGCCTCGACCAGGGCCCGACGCACCGCCGGCATCACGGCTATTTTCGAGGCCGCTTCGCCGATCTCATGCTTGGAAAGTATATCGCGATCCAATCCGGCGAGTTCAACCTCCCGCGCGATCTTTTCGGCCACCGCCTCGTCGTCAAACGGCAGGCCGGCGTCGAGCAGCGCCTTGGCCGTGGCGCGGTAGGTCAGGCCGGTGTCGAGATGATGGAAGCCGTATTGCTCGGCGATGCGGCGCGAAAGCGTCCCCTTGCCGGCCGCAGCCGGGCCATCGATGGCGATGGTGAAAGTCTTGCTGCTCATGTGTCGATCCTGGGGCACCTGGCTGAAAGGCGGCGGCGCCGCGCCATGCACGGCGTAATCCTTTGTAAAGGCGCAGGATTTCCTGCGCAAGACCGCACCTTCCAGTGACGATCTTCGTTCAGCTCTGCGGCTGCCGCCGCTCGTTACCATAAACGCGCCGGGCGGTCATCCGCCGCTGGCGGAAATAGCTTGCGCTCCGATCATAAAGTTTGGCTTTGACATGGGAAGCCGCAGCGATTAAGGGGACCGGCTTATAAATTCCGATGGAACGCCGGCTTGAACGGCATTTGCCGAATCTTGCATTCGGCCATTCTCACGAGGCTTATAGTGGCGAAAGCGGAACTTGGAACCAAGCGTACCGATCCGGAAACCGGCAAGAAGTTTTATGATCTGAACCGGGATCCGATCGTTTCTCCTTATACCGGCAAGTCCTACCCCCTGTCCTTCTTCGAGGAAACCTCGGCGATCGCCGATGTTGCCGAAGAGGACGAGGTTGCGGAAGTCGATACCGAAAACACCGAAGTCGAACTGGTTTCGCTTGAGGATGCCGATGACGCCGCCTCCGGCGACGACATCCCCGATATCGGCGACGACGATGTCGAAATCGAAGGCGATGACGACGACGATACCTTCCTCACACCCGACGAAGACGATGACGATGACGACATGAGCGACATCATCGGCGTGACCGGCGACGAAGACGAAGTTTGACGGCTGCATTTCGGCCCGGTGAGGAAAAAATTCTCCGGGCCGAATTTTTTAGGCTTGCTATCTCCGAAAACCGGAAGTAATAAGCCGCCACTCCGCAGGGCACGCCCTGCGAAGCATCCCAGGACCGGCGCTCAGCCGGACCACCTTGATGGGGCTATAGCTCAGCTGGGAGAGCGCTTGCATGGCATGCAAGAGGTCAGCGGTTCGATCCCGCTTAGCTCCACCACGCTTCGCCCTTACAGCCTTCGCGTGGCACAGCCGCGGGAGACCGTTAGGCCGAAGCAGTGCCCGGCATAGCCCGAAGGCGACGACGGGCTGAAACGCTGATGTGGTACGTTTATATTCTCCGCAGCGTCGATTTTCCCGATCAGGAATACACTGGCTCTACCGCAGATCTGAAACAGCGTTTCGCGGCTCACAACGCCGGAAAATCCACCCACACTGCCAAATTTGCACCATGGAATTTGCTCTGGTATTGCGTCTTTCCTGACAAGCACAAGGCGCTTGAATACGAAACATACCTGAAATCGCATTCCGGCAGGGCTTTTGCCAGCAAGAGACTGGTTCAGCCGAATCTGACTTCAACTCGCTTGGCTAACGGGAAGACCGATTCCGAATAATCGCAGGTGCATGCGAAAGCGGTGTAGTTGGATCACGCGACGTGTCTGGCGCATTCAACGAAAAAACTCCAGGAATAGAGGCCGTCGGGCGACGCCGGCACCCCGCTCCCACGACCTCAATCTCTCGGCTATTGCACCGACAAACCGGCAGCCTCTATTCCCGCAAGAAACCGCCGCTGATCCTCGGTCCGCGCCAGCCGGCTGGTGACCTCCTGCCTGATGTTCGGGATCAAGGCGGGTGACTCGCGTCGGATCCAATCAAGCTGTTCCTCCGCCTCCTGCTTTTTTCCGAGCGCGCCGAGAATGGAGAGCAATACCAGGCGATGCATCGGATTATAGTTGAGATCCGACATGCGTGACCAGAGTTCCGCAGCCCGTGTATCGCCTCGCATGAAGGCGCAGAGCGCCATCCCGACCTCATAATATCCGCGTGGCCCGGCATTTTTGCCGACCGCTTCTGAAATCAGCGTGCAGCCTCTTTCCCATTCCCCCGACATTGACAGCCGCAGGCCGTATTCACCGGCCACTTCGGTATCGTTCGGATTGCTGGCATAGGCGCTGGCGCCGGCGCTGAGGGCCGCAACCGGATCATTGTCGAAAAAATTGGCGAGCATCAGCGCCTGAAGTGCGCGTGCATTCTTCGGGTCGAGCTGCACCGCGTGCTCGGCAAGTTGCTTTGCCAGGCCGAGCGTCGCGGCCGTCGCTTTTGTATGAAGTTGGTATGAAAAGCGGAACTCGTCGAGATGGATCAGCGAAAGAAGGGCCACGACATTGGATTCGGCCGGCATTTGCTCCACGGCCCGTTGCAGGCAGGATTTTGCCACCTCATGCGCCTGCACAGTCATTTCGCTGCGGTAGCTGTAGTAGGAGAGAATGCATGAAAAGGCGTCTGTGCGTCCGGCGATGGTCGCGGTATCAGTTTGAAACATGACGCCGAAAGGGCGCGCGACCGCAGTCGCGATATCCCCGGCAAGGCTTGCTTGCGTTTTCGGGATGCCTTGCACCGTCATGTCGGCATCGTAATTGTTTGCCCAGATGACAGCCGCATCCGCCCGCCGCACGAGCCTTGCCGTCGAGCGCAGCATGCTGCCTTCGAGCCGCACGCTTCCCTGCAGGGCATAGAGAGGCTCCAACGAAGCTTCGCCGGATTTACTCCGCGGCATGGCAGTGACGACAACGATATCATTGAAGCGCACCAGCTTCTCGATGATGTCGTCGGTCATGCCGCGAGAGATATCGGAGGCAAGGTTCCCGCCAGAGACATTGTCAAAACGCTCGACGATGATGGTGGGGCGGTTATTGGCGCCCAGTCCCGTTTCGCGCTCTACACCCGGCGACCCGACCTGCCGAAGGATAGCCGCTGTCGAGGCTAGGATAATCACCGTGCCTGCTGCAAGCAGCCAATATCGAGGCGAAAGGCGCCGGTCCGCGGGGTTCCGGCCGATGGCATCCGTTGCTGCATGTATCTGTCCGTTATCCGCGCCTGACGCGTTCGCCTGTTCGGGCGGCAAGATATCGGCGGGTTCGGCGCCGCCGATGACATCGAAGACCGGCGCGTAGCCGCCCTTCGGGATGGTGATGATGATCCGGTCGGCGCCGCCGGCTGTGAGGTAATAGTGTTCGAGTTCCCGTCTCAGCCGGCCGGCTTCGATGCGAACGCAGGGATCCTGCTGGGCATCGAAGTTCGCGTCCCGGCCAAAAACCGCCTGTGCGATGGTAAAGGCCTTCAGATAGTCACGGCGGCCCGCCAACGTTTCCGTGACCACAAATTCGAGGAACTTCCTCGTCCGTTCGGGAAGGCGGAATTCGCGGCTGGACAGAATGCGCTCAAGTTGCTGCTGTACCTCCTCCTGCGAGGCGGCGACCCTATTTATGCCTGCACTCGTCATCGGTTCCCCCAGACGCCGATTGCGAACAACCTGCAGCACGCTGTCTCAAACGATAGTCTCACCGCGGCATAACAGCAATGCCGCCCGGCCGAATACCCTAACCAACTCTAAGCCAATCCGATGATTAGCCCGAAGATGGACGCAGTCACGGCTTACGAAATGCCAGCGTAGGATACCGTATTCTACCGACGCCGTCATGTATCTTACTGCCTTAGTCTCCAAGCTCGCCCTATCATCGCCGTCTATTCTGGAGGAGGCTGCGATGACATCACCTGAGAGCTCTACACCCCATTCCATGACAAGCGCAGAGGAGCTGCGCAAACGTGCTCTGGAGCTTCAGCTTGTCGAGATGGAGCGCAACGAAAGGATCATGGCGCGTGAAGCAAAAAAACACGCGGAATTCGTCGAGGATTTTTTCCGCAAGCAGATCGGCGAAACGGAACGCGCCGTCATCAAGCGCCTTGTGATGAAAGCGGCGGCAGACGGCAAATACGAGGCATTGATCTACAGTTTTCCCTCGACGTTTTGCACCGACAGCGGCCGTGCCATCAACAACAACCTGCCGGGATGGCAGAAGACGCTGCAGGGAAAGGCAAAGGAACTCCTGGAGCTCTTCGAGCAGGTGGCCAAGCCGCAGGGTTATGGGCTGAAGGCCATGATCATCAACTTCCCGGATGGCATGCCCGGAGACGTCGGCTTCTTCCTCACTTGGGAGCCGCCGGTCGACTGACCGGCAGTAAAGTAGGGGGTGATCAACTTGAAAGCGATCGAGATCGAGCGCAAGTTCCTCGTGCGTAACAATAGCTGGCGCGATTGTGCCGGCATTTCGCATGTCCTGCAGCAAGCCTATTTATCTCGCGATGAGAACTCGGTTCGTGTTCGCTTGATCGACGGTCGTTCTGCTTGCCTGACGATCAAATTCCGCACGACAGGACTCGCCAAAGACGAATATGAATATGAGATTCCGGTCGAGGAGGCGCGGGACCTGCTTCACCATGCGACCGGCCACGTCATTGAGAAGACGCGCTATCGGGTCCTGTACGAGGGCAGAAACTGGGATGTGGACGTCTTTGCTGGAGCCTATGAGGGATTGACGCTTGCCGAGATCGAAATGGCGAGTGAAGATGATCTGCCGGTCCTGCCGCAATGGCTTGGGCGAGAAGTCACGGGCAACGATAGCTATTCCAACCGCGCTATGGCCGCTGCCTCAAGTAAGCCTCCCTTGGGTGCGGAATGCGGCGACTGATGATGGCCCCCCTCTGGAGACGCGCAGGTAGCGTAAAACCCTATTCGCTGACAACGGTCCAATCGGCGTCTGGATTGAATTCCATGATCGCCGCGGCGCGCTGTTCCGTTTGCGGCCCGAGATCGCGTTGATAGATGACGTTCATCCCGTTGACGATAAAAGTCTGCACGCCGGTCACCCGATATGAGACCGGCCAGGCGATGAGCGCAAAGCCGCCGGTCAAGTAACCATTGACGAGGTAGCTTTGTTTGCCGCCGAGCACATTGTCACTCTGGGCTGTCAGGATGCGATAGCGATATCCGAAATAACCTTCCCCGCGTTTGGCGGCACCGAAGGCAGCTGTCTCGACCAGCGCGCTTGCCGGGCTTTCCTCCGGATAGACGCTTGGATCCCAGTAAAGGCCGTCCAGCTTGCCGGGACTGCTGATCAATTTTTTGGCGAACTCGTAAATACCGTCACCGTCGCGATCGTCGGATGCATATTGATATTGCGCGACCACATATTCGTGCATGGTATCGATCGTCGCGAGCTCGTTTTCGCCGACGCGCCGATTGACGATCTCCGCCAGGCCGCGCTGCGTGTCGAAGGACCATTTCCCGTCCTTGCCCTCGGTGAGCGGAAACGGCAGGGGCCAGAGACGGTCGCCGATCGCAATGAACTTCCGTCCCCCGAGATCCTCCAGAATCATCTGCCGCGCGGCGCCTTCGCGGATCAACCCATATGTGATCATCGCCTCGTTGCTGGACCGCAGCTTGTCCGCTTTCAGGCCGAGAAGGCCTGCAAACCCGTCGACATCGTTGGAAGCCAGAACTGCCTTGAGGCGATCGAGAACCGCCCCCGGCGTGCCAAACGACGGCGTCGGACCTGCCGTCGCAAACTCCGTGAGATCGGTCCGCATCTGCGATGCTGATGGGGTCGCGGAGACCACGCAGAGCACGGTAGAAATCATAAGCGGGATCAAGGTTGATTGAGTTCTCATCATATACCTCCGGCAGTCTTGGAAGGAAGATATCTATCGCCGGCCGCCGCCGCCACGGCCACCGCCGCCACCACCACGGCCGCCGCCACCACCACGCGATACAGGAGGACGGGAGCGCTGTGGCGCCGCACGCGGTGCAGAGCGAGGTTGGCTGCCCATGCTCTGCGCCCCCCGCTTCGAAGAGACCGCCTCCCGGCGGCCGGATTGGACATTCCCAAGCGCATTCGGCTGCCGGTTGCGATTATCGGGTCTGGCGGCCATCTGCGGTTTGTTGGGCTTCTTGACCGATTTCTGTGCTGGCTTGGCTGCGCGATTAGCCGATTGAGGACGGGCTTCGGGCCGGGTTGCATTCTGACGAGTGGCGGCCGTCGGCTTGTTTCCCTGCGGTTTGGACTTCAGCCCTTGCACCGTGCCTTTTCGAATATCGTCGGCGCGCGCCGCCGTTCCACGATTGCCTGGCCTCTCACCAGCCTGGAAATCCTTGGCTTGGTTCCGCAGCTGGTTACGGTTGTCGGCTTGCAGGCCGGACTTGATCGTCGAACGGTCAAGCTTGGCAAGCTGGTCTTTGCCAATGCTCATTTTGCTGCGATCGACCTTCGACCAATCGACATCGTTCCACTTCATCTTGCCATTGAAGTCTCGACCGTTCAGGCAATTGTTGCAGTCGATATCGATGTCACCACCGCCCCAGCGACCGCCCCACACCCCCCAGTCGTCCCAATTAACGACGGCCGCCCAGGCGAGCCCGGTGACCGCGCCGGCAAAAAAAGCGGCTCCGGGATAGTAATAATTGTCGTACGGCTCCGGATAGTAGGAGATCGGCTCGGATGCATAGCCTGGGTCGTAAAGCATCTCCGGCGCATATTGCGGGATATAGATTTTTTCCGGATCGGTGGGACGGATGATGACATTGTCGTTTTCCGTAACGACCGTCACCTTGTCATCCGTCTTGATAATGTTTTTTGCCACTGCTTCATCGCGAAGTTGCTGAATGGCAATCAGCACATCCTTCTGCTGGTTGGCGAGCGCATCGGCAAGCGACTGGGTCCAATCGAGATCCTCACTCATCATCTTGACGATATCGGGGTAGTTCAGCAACGAGACGACGCTGCCGTCCCAGTCGCTCTTGGGCTTGTCGGCGTTCTTGTTTTTCGCATCCAGAAAGCGCTGGGCTTCGATGATCTGCAAGGGGAAGAGCGATGCGGCCGAAATCGCCGCGACCAGTTCGTCCGGATAAAGCGCGATCCGCGCCACGAGCACTTCAAGTTCATCGTCTGAAAGGAGTGTAGCCGTGGACGGTTCTGCCTCCGCCTGGTTGGGCGCAGCAGCCGGGGCAGGAGCCTGCGCTCGCACTGGGAGTGCCAGCTGCAGCGTGATGATCGCCAAGGTCGACAACCCAACCAGCAGCTTGCGTGAAACTCTATTCATCGCACAAGGACCTCCCTCTAATTATTGAATGACAGAAGCGTTCACCGTAGTTTCGGACTCACGGGAGTCCGCCTGAGCATCACAATTTTCGATTGTGCTATCGCTTCCCTCATTTCTTTCAGCAACGCATCGACCAAGCCTGCATATTCCAGCCGTCGCGCCTCCCTCACAGAGTCGGACAGCTGTTCGACATGCGCCAATGCCTGCGCCGCCGCCGCCAGATCCTCACACATGCTTCGAAACGTGTCGTTGACGTAAAAAAGTCGCTGCACCAGCCTTGCCTGGTCGGGAAAATGAGCTTCTGCCGCTTCAAGGGCGGACAAATATGTCGAACCACTTTCTCCCGACGCCATCTCCGCCCCCGCCGACGAACTGCGCTAAGCAGTGCGAAAACTATATAACAGCCGCACCGTCAGGAGACGTAAAATACGCGAACCTACGGTCGCCGGCTTCTGACAGCCGCATCCCGGTCGCCATACGAGGCGACGATTGGGATTCGGCGGCCGATCTCGCGTCGTTCCTTGCTGGACAGGCAATCTCCCCAGCCGGATCGGCCGCGAAGGCCCCGATAGAGATTACGCGATGCTACGGGTCTTTGCGCCGCAACGGGCCTATTATCCGATCGTCGCTTGCGATCAAAATGGCTCGGACAGACCAAGCCAGAGGGGGATCCGTGTTTCTCGACTATTTTGCCTTGGGCGTCTTGGTCTTCGTCGTGATCACGCTTTTCTATGCCGTGATTGCCATTCACGACATTCTCCACCTGATGGCCAAGGCGCGGAACCGTCCTCATCAGGATGCCATCCATGTTGCGGGATGGGTCAGCCTCTTCACGCTGCATGCGATCTGGCCCTTCCTGTTCATTTGGGCAACGCTTTACCACGACGACCGCGGCTGGGGCATCCGGCAAGACGGAAAGCTGTCGGCGGAAGTTGCTGGATGAACTTCGTGTTCCTCGAACACTAAAGACATGTCCGCAAACACCTTGCCTAGGTTTGCACCGCAAAAACAAAGATCGAGCGGACACCAGGGCCAACGGCATCAGATAGGGAGCCAGGGGTGATAGGAAGTCTTCCCATGTTGCGGGGCCTAGCCGGCTTCAACAGAGCCTGGCTTCGCAGTGACATTCCGGCCGGCCTGTCGATCGCCGCAGTCGGTTTGCCGAGCGCCATCGCTTATCCCGCCATCGCCGGCCTGCCACCGGAGACCGGCATCTATGCCAGCATCGTCGCACCGATCGCCTACGCGATCTTTGGTCCTTCCCGGCTCTTGGTCGTCGGCCCAGACGCTGCGACCATGACCGTGCTGGCGGCCGCCATGGGCGCCATCATCGCCGCCGAACCCGCGACGGCAAGCGTCGACAGGGTTGCCATTGCCTCGGCCCTTGCGCTTGGCGTCGGCGTCTTCTGTATCGCGGCGAAATTGCTGAGGCTCGGCGTTCTCGCGAGCTTCCTCTCCCGTCCCATCCTGGTCGGCTTCTTCGCCGGCGTGTCGCTCTCGATCCTTGTTGGGCAAATCGGTCGCTTCACGGGGGTAAAGATCCAATCGGATGGACTGATCCCGCCGCTTGTCGAAATGCTCGCCAAGAGCAGTCTGATCCACTGGCCTTCGCTCGTCCTCGGACTCGTGATGTTCGCCTTGTTATGGATCGTCCGAGCCTTCCGATTCAGAGTTCCGGGTCCCGTTCTGGTGGTTGTCCTCTCGGTCGTCCTTTCGGCGATCTTCGATTTCCAAGGCCGAGGCATAGCAGTCGTCGGCGATATCCCAAGCGGACTGCCGAGTCTGTCCCTGCCTCCATTGCATCAGATGCCTCTCGATAAGATCGTGCTCGGCTCGGCCGCGATCTTTCTGGTCAGTTTCGGCGCCGGCATCGTCGCGGCAAGAAGTTTCGGCTCGCGAACCGGCGAGGAGGTCGATGCCAATCAGGAATTGGTCGGACTTGGCGCCGCCAATATCGCGCCCGCCCTGTTCGGCTCTTTTCCGGTCAGCGTCTCGGATTCCCGAACCGCGATAAATCTGTCGACTGGCGGTGTCTCCCAGGCCGCAGGACTGGTATCGGCCGCGACGCTGGTTGCCGCACTTGTGTTCCTTCACAGTGCGCTGCGCATACTCCCCATTCCCGCGCTCGCGGCAATCCTCGCGACGGCGGCGATCAGCCTCATCGATATTCACGAATTGAAAAAGATCTGGCGCATCAGCCGCATGGAATTCATTTTCGCGCTGATCGCCATGTGGGGCGCAATCAGCTTCGGTGTTCTCAATGGCGTCATCGTCGCGGTTGCGGCAACGCTCGTCTATCTCTTGCGGCAGACGATGTTTCCCCGCGACGGTCTTCTTGGTCGCATCGAGGGACGGCATGGCTTTTTCGATCTTGCCCGTTTTCCGGAAGCGCGCCCTGTGGAAGGTGCCGCCGTCTTCGCCATCCAAGGCAGCATTCTGTTTTACAACGCCGATTACGTGCGCATGCGGCTGACCTCGGTCGCGAAGGCACTTCCTGCTGAAACCAGATGTCTCGTGCTCGATGCCGGCGCCGTCACCCATATCGACAGCACCGGCGCAGCCGCACTCGACGCCGTGGCAGAGATCCTGGCAAAGCGGAATATCGTCTTCGCCATGGCCGATCTCAGCGAAGAAAGCCGCGGCATCCTCGAGCGCGCCGGGGTCATCGAGGCGATCGGCGCCGACAATCTCTTCAATGGCAGGGAAGAAGCACTGAGAGCGCTGATCGGAATTGTCGGCGAGTCCGGCAGTGCCGCGTCGGCAGGGTAGAGCAATTCCGGCAAAACTGCACAGCGGTTTGCGTCCAGAATTGTGTGAAAACAAAGATAGCATGTTCGCGAAAGGGAGGGAGAGAAAATGGACGAGAATTACGAACCCAGCCGGACGGATGGAGAGGCAGGCCGCGTCGGAAAGGATAAGAAGAAGAAAAAGAAATCATGGGATTACGACAAGGAAATCGCACGGCTCCAGGTGGAACTGGCCCATTTGCAAGCCTGGATCAAGAAATCCGGCACGAGGGTCGTCATCGTCTTCGAGGGTCGGGATGCCGCCGGCAAAGGCGGCATGATCAAGCGTATAACGGAAAGGGTCAGTCCGCGGGTCTTTCGCATCGTCGCATTGCCGGCGCCGACCGATCGTGAGAAGTCCCAGATCTACATGCAGCGCTATATCGCGCATATGCCGGCGGCCGGCGAGGTCGTCATATTCGACCGCAGCTGGTACAACCGCGCCGGCGTCGATCGCGTCATGGGATTCTGCAGCGACAAGAAAGCGCAGCGCTTTCTTGAGTTGGCGCCTCGCTTCGAGGCGGCGATCGTCGAAAGCGGCGTCGTTCTGCTGAAATACTTCCTGACGGTCAGCGAGGAGGAACAGGAACGCCGTTTCAGACGCCGGATCGACGACCCGCTGCGACAGTGGAAACTCAGCCCTATGGATGTCGAATCCTATCAGCGCTGGTGGGACTACACGCGCGTTTATGACGAGATGCTGCGGATGACCGACAGTAATCATGCGCCGTGGTGGGTGGTGCCCTCGGATGACAAGAAACGTGCCCGGGTCAACTGCATTTCGCACATCCTGCAATCCATTCCCTATGAACGGGTGAAGTTTGAAGCACCCGACCTCGGCAAACGTCAGAAGCGGCCGGCGGATTTCATGGAGGACCTCAGCGTCCGCCATGTTGTGCCCGACGCGACGTCATAACACGGCTTTAGCCGAACATGGCTGAGAACACAGGCGATACGGCGGCGCAGGGAGCCGGGTCAGGGCAGATTTCGGTAGAGGCGAGAATAAGCGATCTTGTCCGGTTGGGCATCATCGGGCTTTTCGCCTATTGGACGATCGTCCTGATTGCTCCCTTCGCGCTGATCGTTATTTGGTCGGCAATTCTGGCGGTGGCGCTTTTCCCGATATTCCAAGCGCTCTGCAGGTTGCTTGGAAACCGGCCCGTCATCGCAGCCAGTATCATCGTCGTCTTTTGCCTCGTCCTGATCATTGCGCCCCTGGCTCTCGTTGCGGTCAATTTTGCCGACACAGCGCAGGCGTTGATCAACAAGTTGCGGGTGGGGGATTTCACGCTCCCCTCGGCGCCGGCGGCCATTCGGGAGTGGCCCGTCGTCGGCGAGCGTATCCATGACGCCTGGAATCAGATTGCAAGCGATCTGGCGGCGACGATCATCAAGTTTCAGGCGCCGATTCGTGAGGTGACGGCCGTTATCGTCACAAAGCTTGCCTCAATCGGCGGCGGCGTGTTGAGCTTTGTCGTTTCGATCATGCTTTCAGGAATATTCCTCACGCGGTCAGCACGCCTGGCTGCCGCCATACAAGTGCTGGCAAACCGCATCGCCGGCGAAAAGGGTGTCGGCTTTGCCCGGCTGGCCGGAGCCACGGTGCGCAATGTATCGCGAGGGGTCATTGGCGTTGCCTTTCTGCAGACCTTGCTCTGCGGATTGTGCTTTGCTTTCTTTGGCGTCCCGGCGCGTGGGGCACTGACATTCGTGATCTTCATGTTTTGCCTGATGCAACTGGGGCCTGGGCTCGTGCTTCTTCCGGTTATCATCTGGTCGTGGGTTTCGTGGTCGCCCGCCGCTGCTTTTGCGTTTACTGCCATCACCGTGCCTATCACGCTCATCGACAATATATTGAAGCCCATGCTGATGGCGCGAGGTCTCTCGACCCCGATGCCGGTCATCCTGATCGGTGTCATCGGCGGCACTCTTTCCCACGGGCTGCTGGGCTTATTTTTGGGGCCGGTCGTGCTCAGCGTCTTCTACGAGCTGCTGAGAGCCTGGGCCTGGCCGTCGGTTCAGGCCGGAGCGGAAAATAGCCGAGCCGCCAGCGTCGACGCCCTACCGGAACCCATAGAAAATAGGCAATGACGGTCTTCTGTGGCGGCAGGCGAGATGCCCCTCGGATTGGTCGCGGTCAGTGTTGGGCGGGGTCACCGGTTCTTGCAGTAGACGACAACTTCCTGCTCAATTTCGCGGCATAGTTGTTCATACTCGCTGATCAGCTTGTCTTCCCTCGGGTTCTTGCTTCGGAACCGCTCCAGCGCGTCGGCTGCAAGATCGTAGGATTCAAACATTTCCGCGAGCGCTTCACTGGTCTTGTTCGCGAGAAGATGCCGAATATCGGGAAGTCGCAACATCAATTTTCTGCGGCCGCGCTCTTTGCTCATGGGTCAGCTCCGCATTCAAACACTCTTGCAATGGATACGAAGCTGCGAAGGTGACGGATCGTTCCCGAGATCACGAACAAATGTATGGATTTGAGAACAATAGCCACGGGAAGCCGCATCCGACCCGGAATGGCTCTACATGTAAAGCGCGTCGCGATCTTTCAGGTTCGCTCCCCGCGATTTAGGTCCTTTGTATTTACGCATGTCGTTATCGCAAAACCGCTGCACACTTTTGCGCGACATGCTTTAGCTGCTGCCGTCACGGTCCGTTGCGTTTAAAGCCTTTACTGTGATGGCTGCGATGACGCCGGTCAGAACGATCCCTGCAAAACCGATGAGCAAGGCCAGGATTCGTGCCGAAAGATGTTTGGGCGTGAAATCGCCGTAGCCGATGGTAAGTCCCGTCACGAAGGTAAAATAAAGCGCTTCGTCGATCCGCCAATTCTCGATCTGCCAAATGGCAAGCCCAGACGCGACCATGATCGATACGATGCCGGAGAGGATCGGCCAGATGACGCGAAGCTGCTTTGCCAGTGCGATGAAGAACAGCCGCCTCATCTGCCGGGTGTGCGGCCCGCCGGCTGATTGCCTGGGAACGCGGGACATCATCGCACTGCCGGCGGCAGGACATACAGCGTTATCGCGAAAATCATGTACACCATTAGCACCAGGACGCCGACAAACCATGCCGATCGTCCGCTGTTGGTGACGAACATCGCAGTCACCGTCGCAAGGAACATCATCGTCACGGCGCCCGGCCAGAATTGCAGATCCATTTGCGACGGGCCGATAACGTAGCTCATCAAGACCAGAACGGGTGCGACGAACAAGGCGATCTGGGACGCGCTCCCGAGCGCGATGCCGACGCTCAGATCGAGCCGGTTCTTACGCGCGCCGGAAAACGCTGAGGCCATTTCGGCGGCGCCACCGACCAATGCAACGACGATAAAACCGACAAAGGCGGGGGTCATTCCGAAGGCTTCGGCCGCTTCCTGCACGGACTCGACGAAAATCTCGCTCACCAAGGCGACAAGGACGGTGACCCCGCCAAGCGTGCCGAGAGCAAGACCGATCGGCCAGGGCGCTTCACCGGCCTCGGCATGATCCGCCGAAGAGAAAAATTCCCGATGTGTTCCAAGCGTGAACAACAGCCCTAGCCCGTATCCGATGATCAACAGGACGGCCAGGCTGAGGCTGAGGGTTTGAGTGACGGGTGCGACCGATGCTGTGTCCAATCCGCCAAGTGCCGAAGGCATCAGCAGGGCGACCGTGGCCAGAAACAGCAAGCCGGCTTGAATACGCGCGCTGGCACGGTTGAATTCCTGAATGTGGTATTTGAGTCCGCCGAGCAGAAACGAAGCGCCGAGCATGAACAGCGTATTGGTGACGATCGCTCCGGCGATGGACGCCTTGACCAGCGTATATTGGCCGGCCTGCAGAGCAGCCAGCGCGATGACCAGTTCGGTCAGATTGCCGAGGGTCGCATTCAGCAGACCGCCTGCGGCATCACCCGTCTTGGCGGCTACCGATTCGGTTGCGTGACTGAGCAACCCCGCCAGCGGCACGATAGCAAGCACCGAAAGGACAAACAGCGCAGTGTGGGCTTCGGGCATTACCGCCGCAGCTACGAACACCACCGGCACCGCGATCAGCAACCACAGCATAGGGCTGTCGCGGATCTCTTGCAAAAGGAGGCTCAACGGTTTGCTCCCTTTGGGTGGTGTTATTCGGGCAAAGCAGTCTGCTGGAAGAAGTTGACTGTCGACTCATCCGGCGGACCAAACCAGGTTGTAAACAACGTGCGGAAATCCTTGGCCGCATAGGCTTGGCTCAACGCTCGATCAACTGTCAGCCGGAAGTCCTCGTCCGTTCGCGCGAGTTCAAGACCAAGCGGCTCGTAGGTGAAATGACGTTTTAAAATAACCAGATCGCCAGAATTATCGCTGCGCGCCGCAGCGTCCATCAGAAGCGGCATGTCTCCAAAAAGGACAGCTGATCGACGGTCCAGAACGCGCTCGATGCCCTGCTGGAAGTTGTCGACGGATGCCGCCGTCGCGGCGAGCTGGAAGGTCTTGATCCTGTCCGACAGCCACCGCTCGCTTGTCGTGCCCGTTACAGACGAGAATGTCTTGTGCTCGAGTATTGTGCGCGCAGGCGAGCCTCGCCATACAGGCCTGTTCGTCGGTTCGCCATACTCCAACACCTCCCGTAGAGCCAAAGGCGCGCTGGCGCTGACAACGGCCCCGGTGCCGCTCGGAAAGATCGGGATGGAGAACGAGACCTTTTGCCTGCGGCTGAGTGTGACCGGCTCCGCACCGCAGACGAGATCCACGACGCCATCTGCAACAGCAGTCTCCCGCGCGTCGGCGCTCAGGGATACCCACTCCACATTGAGCCTCGACAGGTTCAGTTCGGCTTTCACGTTGTCTGCAACCTTGTTGCAAAGCGCGACCGCATACCCGTCGGGCGCTCCACTGTCGGTCTTGAACGAAAACGGTCGGGCGTCGGGCTCGTAGCCCAGTTTTAACGAACTGCTGGCGCGGACACGATCCAGCGTCTGTGCGTCGGCTGGGGCTAAACCTATTGACGAAAGCGCCGCGATGGCAATGACGGTGCCCGTTGCGATCCAGCGACCTTTGATAGACATGGTTTCTCCTCCCCCGCTACTCGGCCGGCACACGGTTCACGCCGACGGCGAAGCGCGGTGCGATCAGGCCGTAGATGATGAAGCTGATGCCGGTCACGAGCATTCCGCCCAACACGGCATCCTTGCCGGAAGCATAAATTGCAAAGACGCTGTAAAGCATGCCGATCATGCAGATGACGGCATTAAGCCGGTATTTCGCAGGCGGCACACGCGCCGCCTTCATGATGACGAACAGCGCCGAGAGTGCGATGATGTAAGGCAGGACGTTGGTTACCACCGCGAGATTGACCAGAGCGGAAAACTGCTCGCTGAGTGTCGGAGAAATTGTCATGAGAGCAAGACATGTTTGCACGACACCGAGAATGATCATCCCCTTTACCGGCGCACCCATCTCGTTAACGTGGGAGAATATGACAGGGAACATTCGGCCCTCCGCGGCGGTGCGCGCAGTCTGCGCGATCGTGAACTGCCAGCCCAGGAGCGAACCAAGGCAGGCAAGCACTGCAAGCGCCATGATGATCGAGCCGATCGTCGGATTGAACATAGTGGCATAGGCCAGCGCGAAGGGTCCGGTCGAAGCTGCAAGTTCTGCATTCGGTACGATGCCCTGAATGACCGTCGTCGACAGGATATAGATGACCGCAGCGCCAAGTGTGCCGAACATGCAGGCAAGCGGCACGTCGCGCTTCGGGTTCTCAACGGCATCCGAATTCTGCGCCGCCGACTCCATCCCGAGAAAGGCCCAGAGCGTCAGGGAAATACTCGATCCCATTCCTTGGCCGAGCGTCAGTCCCTTCGGATTCCAGGCGGCGGCGAAAGTGCTTGAACTGAACCACAGCCACCCGATGATCGAGAGCAAACCCACTGGAATGATTACACCCCAAACCGTGATCGAGCCGATACGCCCGGTGATTCGGGGCCCGCCGAAATTTGCCGCAGTCGTCAGCCAGAGAAGAACGATGAGCGCCAGACATGTCATGATCGGCGTCGAGGTCAAAACGGGAAAGAAGCCCGCGAGGTAGCCCACCGCAGAGATGCCGATCGCGACATTGCCGATGGCGAGCGACAGAAAATACAGAAAGAACACCAGGAAAAAGCCGTCCTTGCCATAGGCATCCTCCGCATAGGCCGACATGCCCCCCGGCCGCTGGTTGAAGATCCCTGCCTGAGCGAACCCGTAGGCAATCGCCATCGAGCCGATGGCGGTCACAAGCCAGGAGAGAAGCGAGATCGCACCCACTTGCGCCATGTTGGCAGGCAGCATGATGATGCCTGAACCCATCATATTGACCGCGACGATGAAGGTGAGTTGCACCAGGTTCATCTTTTTCTTGGCCGTGGCCTCGCCCGCAAGATGCATTGTGTTGTCGGTCATGATGAGATCCTCCCGTCCCCTTGCTCGCGCACGACGTACGTATAGAACTTGATCCGCCCATCGATCCGTTCCTGGAACACACCCTGGACTTCGTAGTTGAAGCCCGGGAAGCGATTGAAAGATTCTTCGAAAGCCAGGAAATAATCGCGCATCGGCCGCGCCCTTTCATCCCACCGCTCTCCCGGCACGATCACTCCGATGCCGGGGGGATAGATCAATGCCAGCGTCGCCGAGATCCGGCTAGCGGCTTCAACGAGCGGCACGTAGTCGACATTGTTGGCCACCAGCGCTTCATAGGCCTGTTTCGGCGCAATTGCCGGTTCCGGAAAACTTTCTGAACGGAAACACAGGCGCTGCAGGTCCTTGACGCCGGCATCGCGATAGAACGAATGCATCTCCCTGCAGACCTGCCGAACCGTGTAGCCCGCATAACGCTCGCGATTGGCCGCAAACACCGTCGGCAGAACCTCCTGCAGAGGCGCGTCGCGATCCCAGAGGTTCTTGAACTTCACCAGCTTGGCCACCAGCGTATTCAGCTTGCTCTCATCCTCTGCCGGCGTAAGCAGGAAAAGCAGGCTGTTGAGATCGCACTTCTCCGGCACGACCCGCTGCTCGCGCAGATAGTTGGCGACCACGGTCGCCGGAATTCCGAACTCGCGATATTCGCCGGTCTCCCGGTCGATGCCCGGCGTCAGCAGCGTGAGCTTGTTCGGATCGACCATGGTGTAGCCGGGCGCATAGCCGGCGTAGCCATGCCATTTTGCCTCCGGGCCGAACCTCCAGCACTGCTGCTCGCGCTTGAGCACATCGGTGGGGATATCTTCCCAGCGTGTCTCAGCGCGGTCACTCGAATGCTTTGAACCGGACACCGAGATCTTGTCCGGCACGAAGGGATCAAAGAACCACTGCTCTTCGGGATTTGCACCCTTTGTTTCGTAATGCTTCACGAAGCCGCGCAGCTTCTTGCGAACCTCGATCCCGAGTTCGATACAACGATCCCAAAGCATTTCGCCCGCCTTGCCTTCATGGACCTTGGCATTGACGTCAAGCGAGGCGAAGAGCGGATAGAATGGAGAGGTCGACACATGCATCAGCAGCGATTCATTAAAGCGCTTGTGTTCGACGAACCGGCGTTGGCCGCTGATATGTTCGTCGCGCTTATGGATCTGCGACGCCTGTGAAAAGCCGGCACCCTGCTTGTGCACCGACTGGGTTGAAAACAATCCCGGCATGTCGGCCCCAAGGTCCTTGAGACGCATCGGGCTGTGGCCCTCGAAGAGCGGGTGGAAGGCATTATAGCCGATCCAGGCCTCGTCCCAGAGCACGTAGTCGCAGAGATGGCCGATCTTCTCCATGACTTGGCTGACATTATAAATCGTTCCGTCATAGGTTGCGAGCTGGATGCAGGCGAGGCGGAAGGGCCGGTCTGCCTTCGCACGGTTCTTGTCGGAAACGAGCGGATGTTCCTCGATCTTTCGCCGCAGCCAGCTTTCCTCCCATGCCGCCCAGTCCACCGCGCCGATCATGCCGAAAGAATTGCGGGCCGTTGGCAGATAGATCGGAATGGCGCCGGCTTGAACAAGAGCGCCCTGATGCAGGGATTTATGGTTGTTGCGATCGAAGAGCACGAGATCGCCGCTGCGCAGCACCGCATTGGCAACCACCTTGTTGGAGGTACTTGTTCCGTTGAGAATGAAATAGGTGCGGTCCGCACCGAAGATGCGAGCTGCCTGTTTCTGGGCTTCGACGGCTGGACCTTCATGGATCAGGAGGTCACCGAGATCGACATCCGCGTTGCAAAGGTCGTTACGGAAAATGCTCTCGCCGAAATATTTGAAGAACAGCTGTCCGGCTGGCGACTTCCGATAGAACTGGCCGCCCTGATGCCCGGGGCAGTCGAAGGCGATATTCGCCTCGCCGTCATACGCCATCATGCCGCCGAAGAACGGCGGCAGCAGCGACTTGCCGTAATTGACCGCGCTGGAGACGATCTGCTTGGCGTAGAAGGTCGGCGTCTGCTGGCCGAGGTAAACGAAGCCGTCGACCTCGCCGGCCATTTCGACGACGTCCATATCCTTGATGGTCAACGTATCGGCCATTGCCCAGATCGGTGTACGGAAGCCGATATCCCTCACCGCGCGAAGGAAGCTGCGAGCCGCCGACAGCTGGCCGCCTTCCACCGAGCCGATATAGGCGCCAACATCGGCATCCTCTGAGACATCGGCTGAATAATCGCCACGCAGTTCCACCTCGAAGCCCTGGTCGACGATCTGTGAGACCAGTTCCTGAGCCTGAGAATTGCCGCGATCGATGATCGCCACGATCTTCAGCAACTTGTGGAAGGGTATGGCGACCGTCGGAGACTTCACATCACGCGGGATCATTCCTGCTCCTCCCCTGCAATGCAATCGACAAGGTAGCGGCGTCCGCCGTCACCGGACGCGAAGCGAAGGCCGTGAATATCCGTTTCGAAACCGGGGAATTTGCGGTCGAAGTCTCGGGCGTAAAGCAGGTAGTCCTGGATGGACTTCGTCGATTGCGTGATCCTCTCGCCAGGCATGATCAGCGGGATGCCCGGCGGATAGGGAACGATCATCACGGCGAGGATGCGGTTCATCAGATCGTCGATCTCGATGCTCTCGATCTTGCCCTTGACCAGCCGGTCATAGGCATCGGCGGGACGCAGCGCCATCTCGGGCAGCACCGTGTACATCTCGCGCTGGGCTTTCGGCACGTCGTCCTTGCGGTAGATCGCATGGATCTTTTCGCAGAGATCTCTCAATCCCACGCCGGCATAGGCTTCCGGATGGGCTGCGGCGAGCGCCGGCAGCGCCCGCGTCAGCGGCGCATTGGCGTCATAGAGGTCCTTGAAATTGATGAGCTCGGTGACGAGCGTGCTCCACTTGCCGCGGGTAATGCCCATTGAGAAGAGAACAAGGAAGGAATAGAGGCCGGTCTTCTCGATTTCGATGCGCCGGGAAGAGAGGAACTTCGTGATAACGGCCGCCGGTATCCCGTGCTCGTCCATCGCTCCGCTTGCAGAGAGGCCCGGCGATAGGATGGTGACCTTGATGGGATCGACCATGACATGATTTTCGGCAAGGCCGGCGAAACCATGCCAGGCATCGCCCGGCTTCAGCACCCAGTCGGCATGGGTGTCGCTCGGCGTCTGCTCGGCAACCGTCGGCTCCCAGACGTCGAACCACCAGCTGCCCTCGATTTGTTTTTTCACGCTGTTCATCGCCCGGCGGAAGCTGATCGCCTCATCTATCGTCTCCTGCACCAACGCTCGCCCGGCGGGTTGTTCCATCATCGCAGCCGCGACGTCGCAGGAGGCGATGATGCCGTATTGCGGCGAGGTCGAAGTGTGCATCATGAAGGCTTCGTTGAAGCGTGTGATGTCGAGCCGCTTGGTCTCGGCATGCTGGATGTGAATCATCGATGCCTGTGAAAGCGCGGCAAGCAGCTTGTGCGTCGAGTGCGTGGCAAAGGTGATGGCGTTTTGCGATCGGGTCGGCTGGTTCGACGAGATGCCGTGGAAGCCATCATAAAATTCGTGAAAGTTGGCGTAGGCATACCAGGCCTCGTCGAAATGCAGCACCTCGACCGCGTCGCCGAGCGACGCCTTGATCGCATCGACATTGTAGCAAAGCCCGTCGTAGGTCGAATTCGTGATGACCATCAGCCGGACCTTGCCACTGGTCTGCCCCGCAAAGGGGCTTGCGGCAATCTTGCGGGTGATCGCCTCTTGCGTGAACTGATCCTTCGAGATCGGACCGATGATGCCGAGCCCATTGCGAGAGGGGATGAGATAGATCGGGGTGGCGCCCGTCATGATCAGCGAGTGCAGGATGGACTTGTGGCAGTTGCGGTCACAAAGCACGAGATCGCCGCGTCCGACCATGCCGTGCCAAACGATCTTGTTGGCCGTCGACGTGCCGCCGACGACAAACAGCGTCTCGTCGGTGCCGAAGATGCGGGCCGCGTTGCGTTCGCCCTCGGCGATCGGTCCGACATGATCCAACAGCGAACCGACGCTGGCGACCGATACGGAGATATCGGACCGCAGCGTGTTTTCGCCGAAGAACGTATAGAAAAGCTGGCCGACCGGGCTCTTGCGGAAAGCGACACCGCCGCCGTGGCCGGGAGTGTGCCAGGAATAGGCGCCCTCAAGCGTGTAGTCCATGAGCGCCTTGAACATCGGCGGCGGTAGCCGGTCGAGATAGTTGCGAGCGGCCTGCGCAATGGCGCGCGCCATGAATTCCGCCGTATCCTCGAACAGCCGGAAGAAAGCGTTGGCGTGGCGCAGTACCGTGGCGGGAACGTCTTCGGCGGTGGTTTCGTCGCCGAACAGGAAAATTGGCAGGCGGTCGTTCCTCTGCCGCTTTGCGGCCAGGACCTCTCCCAGAACCTGCCAGCGCGTGGTCTTGTCTTCGCTTCCGTCGACGGACACCAGCCAGCAGGATTCGGTGTTGAAGATATGCACGAGGCGCCGCGCATCCTCGTAGGAAACGCCGGAAACGATCCGGAAGCCCTCCTTCTCGATCGCAGCCGCGAGATCGCGCATGCCGCGGCCGGCAGCGCTTTTGCTATCAAAATCCTCGTCGATAACCGCTATCGGAAATGACATCTGGAATTCCATGCGTTCCTCCAGAAACCGAGGGTCAGAAGCCGCGATCGCTCTACAGCGACGCGCATCTCAGGTGACGGGATCGTACAGGACGGAAAATGCTCCGTCGTTGATTGCAATCAACGCGAGGCAAAAGCATTTCGATTTTTGTGTGAAGGCCGACGCGGAATTAGTCGGCCCATTCCGAATCGGCCGTAAAGGCGATCGTCAGCCAGCGATTGGCGCTCTCATCTCCGATTGCATCGCCTATCTCATCCCTGAGTGCGTCCCATTCCTCCACGGTCTTCGGAGGTAGTCCTTCGGGCACGATGAAATAGAGCTCGATCTGCGTCGCCCTGCCTATCCGGGCGACATAGGCGCGATGAGAGAGAAAACCGAGGCGACGAACGGTTTCCGTGGCGACGTGATCGACATGCTCCTGGAGATCGACGGGCGCTATCAGCAGGATTTCGGTCATTGCCTTCCAGACGGTACCGATCGGAAGTGGGATCATGACCAGGCAGACCAGCGCCAGAACGGCGGGGTCCACATAGCTGGCAACCCACGCGATCGGCGTCGGCTGCACGGCCATGCCCATCAGAAATGCAATTAGCAGGGCAAGCGCGATGCCGCCGGACATGATCCAGGCCGTGATGTCGAGCGAGATGAAATCGGATTTGACCCGGGCATTCAGCTTGATGCCGAGGAAAGCCATGACGGCGCAGACTAACAGGGTGGCCGCTGAATAAGCGATCGCCATGCCGAATTGCAATTCATGGCCGCCGTTCAGGATGCTAATGATCGCGCTGATGAGCGCATAGACGGCGACTGTCATCAGCAGGCAGCCGTTGAGCATCAGCACGATCGGCTCCAGGTGCCAGAAGCCCATGGTAAAACGGTTTCGGATTCTGCCCGATTGGGCGTCGCTCTGCGTTGATTGTATGATCAGAGAGGAAACCCAGAGCGCCAACCCGGTCATCGCCGCATCGGCCAGCGCATAAACGCCGTCGAAGGCGATGGAGAACGATCCGGAAAGAATGCCGAAAACCACGCCCAGCGTAGCGACCACCACCGTCGCTGCGATTGAGATCCTGAGAAATCCCCGCTCGCCTAACATCATTGCCGTGCCTTCGACAGCCTTCATTGCAACTGTTTTATGCTGATCGTGAAGGTGAAACGAGATGTGAACAGGTGGGTCTGCCTTCATCTCTTGCCAGTCGCAGTCGCCCACGGCAGCCTGGCGACTGTCCTATCAGTGGAGGCGGCCTCGCGGCCTGCCTCAGCTTATAGATCTGGTCGGCTCAGATAGCGGTCATTTTGTATAGAATGTCATATTGCCGTTGCGTGCTCGCGAAACCCATTCGATATCGCTCGCGGTGAGCTTCTTTGTCTTGAGCTGGGCCGTAAGCCATTTGTTCGCGCGAATTGCATCTCGAATGGCTTTGACATGCTCTTCGCTTCCCTGCGTCGGGTGTGAGCCGGTCTCGGAAAAATCGGCCGTCCTATAGCTGACGATCGTGAATCTTCTGTCGTGATAGGTTCGCACCGCCTCAGGCAGATTCTCGCTCCAGTTCATTCTGCGATATTCGCGCCTAGTTTGCTGGGCCTCGACCGGCGCAATTCCGGCGGCGGCAGTCACTACGGCAAGTCCAATGATCATGGCCATCTTCATCGCACTAACTCCCGAGATCGAAATGTTGTTTGCTTGCCCAGGATAGCGCATGTACCCGCGCCAGGCATTGCGTACGATCAACGCTGTTCAAAGAACGGCATCCCCCTGCTCGCGCGGGCCTGACCGTGATGCTCGAACGACCCCCACCGACTACGCATTGAACCGGATTGCGGCGTCCGTTCTTTGGGAGGAAGATTGCGTCTGGGAACGGGTGTCCAATTTGAATTAGGCTTCACAAAGGGCGTCTCTAGGGAGTGGACCATGACAACGTCGCCAAACGGCAAGAGTCTTGGACTTGGTGCCTGCACCGCCATCGTGGTCGGAAATATGGTGGGGTCGGGCTTTTATCTTTCGCCGGCTGCGGTCGCGCCCTATGGCAATCTCGCGATCATTGTCTGGATTCTCATGGGTGCGGGGGCAATCTGCCTCGGCCTGACCTTCGCGCGGCTGGCAAGCCTGGTGCCCGCCGTCGGCGGACCCTATGCCTATACGAAGATCGCCTATGGCGATTTCGCCGGCTTTCTGATTGCCTGGGGATATTGGATTTCCATCTGGACGTCGCTTCCCGTGATCGCGATCGCCTTTACCGGCGTGATGATCGACCTCTTCCCGGCCCTCGGCAACCGCTTCACGGCGACCGTGCTGACGCTCGGCGTTATCTGGGCGATCGTGCTCGTCAATCTTCGCGGCGTCCATGCGGCAGGTCTGTTCGCGCAGGTGACGACCTATGCCAAGCTCATCCCCTTCGGAGCCGTCGCCATCATCGGCCTGCTCTTCATCGACACTTCGAATTTTTCCGATTTCAACCCGAGCGGCCAGCCTCTGTTGCAGTCGTTTGCGACGCTGGCGCCGCTGACCATGTTTGCCTATCTGGGGCTTGAATCGGCGACGGTACCGGCAGGCGATGTCGAGAACGCCGAACGAACCATTCCGCGGTCAACCGTAATCGGCATCTCGATCGCTGCGGCCCTTTACGTGCTTGGCACAGTCGTTGTGATGGGCCTCGTGCCGCGCGAGCAGCTTATCCATTCGGTCGCGCCCTTCTCTCAAGCCGCGGGCATCATGTGGGGGCGTCCCGGCGAATTGGTGATCTCGATCGCGGTCCTAGTCTCCTCGATCGGTGCGCTCAATGGTTGGACCTTGCTGATGGGGCAGGTGCCGATGGCAGCCGCCCGCGACGGACTGTTCCCACCGCTTTTTGCCCGACTCTCGAAGCGCGGCGTTCCGGCATGGGGCATGATCATCTCAGCCGCGTTCGCAACAATCCTGGTGCTCGTCCAGGCGCTTGGTTCAGATGGTTTTGCCGCAGTCTATCGATTGATGGTCGGGCTGAGCACGATGGCCGCCGTCGTACCCTACGCTTTTTGTGCGCTTGCTGGAACTCTGGTTGCTGGCGCGACGCGAGGGCGAATGCCAAAGGTAAGCACGATCGAACTTATCGCCTTTGTCTTTGCGATCTTCACCCTGTATGGATCCGGCGCCGAACCGGTACTTTATGGCCTCGTGCTCCTGATGCTCGGCATCCCCGTCTATGTCTGGCAGAGGCGCAATGCCAGTGAAGCGACAGACAAAGGGACGGCATCGGGTGCTGTCACGCACCCTGCCGTCTCTGGATAAACCGCATCGAAAGGTCAGTGCCAAGTTAGGCGGGCAAAGCCGTCATGAATAATTGTCCCGCGCTCAGCGCGCACCATCCCGGCAATATCGGCGAGCGAACCGATAGCGGCCGTCTTCCCGCTTGAACGCGCGAAATGGCAGGCCGCTTCCACCTTCGGGCCCATCGAGCCGGCAGGAAAGGAGAACTGGTTGAGGTCATCAGGACGAGCCAAATGGATCGCCTTCTGGGACGGCTTGCCCCAGTCGATGCAGACTGCGTCGGCGTCGGTTGCCATCACCAGCAGATCGGCATAAAGCTCGCGGGCCAGGAGTTCGGAGCAGAGGTCCTTGTCGATGACCGCCTCGACACCGGTCAGCTTTCGCTCGGCGCCCTTTTCGTACATCGTCGGAATGCCGCCGCCGCCTGCGCAGATCACGATCGTACTCTGCTCCAAAAGCCAGCGGACCGGACGAATCTCAAAGATGCGCTTCGGCGCCGGGGAGGCAACCACACGCCGCCACTTCTCGCCATCCTGTTTGAAGACCCAGCCCTTTTCGGTACGGATCCGGTCCGCCTCGACCTGTTCGTAGACCGGACCCACGAATTTGGTGGGATTCTCAAAACCGGGATCGGCGGCATCGACCTCCACCATGGTGAGAAGCGTTGCCAGAGGTTGTTCGAACGGCAGGAGATTGCCGAGCTCCTGCTCCAGCATGTAACCTATCATGCCTTCGGTCTCGGCGCCGAGAACATCGAGCGGATAGGCTTCCTCGGGCTTGTAGGCCGCCCCCTGAAGTGCAAGCAACCCGACCTGCGGTCCGTTGCCATGTGTTATGACGATCTGGTGCTCTGCCGCCAACGGCGCAATCGCCTGAGCGGCGATGCGGGCATTCCGCCTCTGGGCGTCGGCTGTCATCGGTTCCCCACGCCGAAGAAGCGCATTGCCACCTAACGCTATAACGATACGCATCCCTAGTCTCCCAATGTAGCGACAAGAAGGGCCTTGATCGTATGCAGGCGATTTTCCGCCTGCTCGAAGGCGACATTGGCCTCGGATTCGAAGACGTCGTCGGTGACCTCAAGGCCGTTGCTCATGCCGTAATCTTCGGCGATCTGCTTGCCCAATACGGTCTCGGTGTCGTGAAAGGCCGGCAGGCAATGCATGAATTTGGCTTGACGATTTCCGGTTGCCTTCATCAAGGCTTCGTTGACCTGATAGGGCGTGAGCAGCTTGATGCGTTCGCGCCAGACCTCCTTCGGTTCACCCATGGAGACCCAGACGTCGGTGTGAACGAAGTCGACGCCCCGCACTGCCTCGTTGGGATCATCCGTGACCAGCAGGCGCGCCCCGGACCTCTGCTGCAGCTCCTTGGCGATGATCATGTACTCATCGGAAGGCCAAAGCGACTTGGGTCCGCAAATGCGCACATCCATGCCGAGCAAGCACCCAATGATAAGAAGCGAGTGGCCCATGTTCGAACGTGTGTCGCCCACATAGGCATATTTGATGTCGGCGATCGGCTTGTCGCTGTGCTCGCGCATCGTCATCACGTCGGCGATCATCTGCGTCGGATGATATTCGTCAGTCAGGCCGTTATAGACCGGCACGCCGGCATAGCGCGCAAGCGTCTCGACGCCCTGCTGGGCAGAGCCGCGATATTCAATTGCGTCATACATGCGGCCAAGGACGCGCGCCGTGTCCTTGAAAGATTCTTTGTGGCCGATTTGCGAGCCGGACGGATCGAGATAGGTCACGTTGGCGCCTTGATCCGAGCACGCGACCTCGAAGGCGCATCTTGTGCGCGTCGAGGTCTTCTCGAAGATGAGGCAGATCTCCTTGCCCTTGAGGTGCTGTTGTTCGGTGCGCGCATATTTGGCACGCTTGAGATCTCGGGCGAGATCTAGGAGGTACCGGAATTCGCGCGGCGTATAGTCCTGCACGGTCAGAAGCGAGCGATTGCGCAGATTAAAGCTCATTGTCTTGCTCCGTCGGTCTGGTTCGTGGGTGTGAAACGTCAGTAAGCGGGGTCGCGCCAGATGGGACACGTCATACAGTGCCCACCACCACGGCCGCGGCCGAGTTCGGAGCCGCGAATGGTGATGACCTCGATCCCCGCCTTGCGCAGAAGCGTATTCGTGTAAGTGTTGCGGTCGTAGGCGACGACGACACCAGGCTCGAGCGCGACGACGTTGTTGCCGTCGTCCCATTGTTCGCGCTCGGCCTGGTAGGAGTTGCCGCCGGTTTCGACGGTGCGCAATCGCGGCAGGTCGAGCGCCTCGGCGACGACATCGAGCATCGGCCGATTTTCAGGGTGAATCTCGAATGTGCCGTCGTCGTCCTTCGGGTGCATGCTGTAGCAGCGGACCTGATCGACGACCTCGGCAAACAGCGTGACGACATCGCGATCGCAAAAGCTGAAAACCGTGTCGAGGTGCATTGCCGCCCGGCTTTTCGGCATTAGGCAGCCGATCACCCTCTTTGCCGCTTTGTTGCGGAACAGGGCCTGCGCCACCTGGCCGACGGCTTGGTAGGTCGTACGCTCGCCCATGCCGATCAGCACGGTGCCGTTGCCGATCGGCATGACGTCGCCACCCTCCATCGAGGCATTGGCGAACGGCTGGTCCGAATCGCCCCACCAGATCTGGAATCCGCCGCCGAGGAAGATCGGATGAAACTTGTAGATCGCACGCTGGATCAGCGTTTCGGCGCGTCGTGCCGGCCAGAACATCGGGTTGCAGGTCACGCCGCCGTAGATCCAGCAGGACGGATCGCGCTGAAACAGCGTATTCGGGATCGGCGGGATGACGAAATCCGTCTCCGGCAGGGCGCTGAGCATCAGCGACTTCGCCTTGACCTCGGGCAGATCGGAGATGGCGATGCCGCCGATCATGAATGCGGCGAGCTGCGCTGGCGGCATTTCGTCAAGCCATGGCCGCATCGCTTCGGCGATCTGCGAGCCGAGCACATTCGGGGTGATGCGGCGGTCCAATACGAAATCGCGCGCCTGCTTGTTGGTAAGCGTCTGGCCAAGCAGGTCGTGGAGCTCAAGAACTTCAACGCCCCGTTCCTGCATCTTCAGCACGAAATCAAAGTGATCTTTCTGAGCCTCATGCACCCACAGGACATCGTCGAAAAGCAGATCATGGCAGTTGGCAGGCGTCAGGCGCTGATGAGCCAGAGACGGTCCGCACACCATGACGGTTCTTAATTTCCCGACCTCCGAGTGAACCCCGAAACCACGCATCTGGTCCTCCTTCCGGTCTTCCGGACCGCGGCCGCGCCGCCCGTTCTTCGAAAACCAGATTATTTCGGCCCCCTCACTCGTGTCATTGATCGCAGACAATCCGTGGCACATTATGTTGCAGCCCCTTCACCGGCGGAGGCTCTGGGTTCATTGGAGACCCGAAACATCGCATCGATGGATTTGCCATAGGCGCCAGTGGGTAGGATGAATGTCGAGCGCTTCGCCGGTTACGGCGTTGATCCAGCCATCGGGGCGACGCTGGCAGGGAAAAACCAGGGCGTGGACGCCTTCGTCGTCGATGACGGCGAGCTCTACATCCTGTTCGAACGGAGCTTCGACGGGCAATCGCCACATCACCGGACCCTCCTAAGTGTCCGCCAGCCGATGATCCACTGCGTCAGCCGGATACGAGGCTGTGAATCCGGCCCACCAAGACTTCCCGCGTGCCGCGGGCGCCACTCCTATGGATTTTTCACGATAGTGGAACAACGACGCGGAAGCATTGAGCCGGATCAATGGCGACCAAGGACGTCGGCTATGAAGTTGCGCGAGTGTTCGCGAGAGAAGAACAATAGAGACTACGCGATACTACACGGCTTACCCACCCAATGATGGTATCGTGAGCCCATTCTGGGGGATAAAAGACGGTCCATGGGGCCAAATTCTCAAGGGGCGGAGGAGACCATCATGCCGATCAAGATGGAGGCGCCGCGCGTCGTCGCCGAAGTCGGTTCCACCGTCGTAGTCGAGCCAGGAAAAGTCCCACCCGGCATATCGCAAGCGCAGCCACGCAAAACGATGGGTGCCTTGCGTGATAAAAACAGCGGGCTGCGAATGGACTGGATCCGGCAACTCCACGAACACATGCCGGACGCGGTGTTTTTTATCGGTGGTTCTCATGCAATTTCAGCCTGCAACAAGGCTGCGGTCGCGATGTTCGGTTATGAAGAGCGCGAGATGATCGGCCAGAAGATCGGGTTTGTCTGGCGTTCGACACCGAATGTAAGACTGAATGGACGCTGGGCAGACCACGGGGCGGTACGCTCCGGTCTGGTGACCACCAAGAGCGGAATCCAATTTCCGGCCGCCCTTACAATTATTCGCAAGCATGACGAAACAGGCGCCTTCACGGCGGCGATTTTCGAGGACTTTCGAACCGAGCGCGAAACCCTGGAGCAAGTTCAGGAGCTGCAGCATCAGATTGCCCGTCTTGCACGAATGACTGAATTGGGAGAGATGGCATCCACTCTCGTCCATGAACTTTCCCAGCCGCTATCGTCTATCGCAGCTTATTCCGAGGGGTGCGGGCGCCTTGTCATGAGCAAACGTCGCCAGAGCGATAAAGAGCTTCGCCAAGCGCTGTCGGAAATTACGGAGCACGCGCTCTGGGCAGGAAGTATCGTCCAGAACGTCAGGGAATTCGCGGAACGTGGTGCGTCCGAGACGAAACTGGAGGCGATGCACGAGCTGATCCATAGGGCGACAAGGCTGGCGCTCATTGGGTCGCGGCGTAAGGATCTTCATACCGACCTTCGGCTCGAAGCGGTTCAGGACACAGTTCTTGGAAGCCGCGTTCAGATCGTGCAGGTGCTCACGAACCTGGTTCGCAACGCCCTGGAGGCGACGGAGTGTGTCAAGCACCCCTCGATCGTGATCAGGACAATAATAGACAATTCCTCGCATCTCGTTGTTGAGGTGTCCGACAATGGCTGCGGGATTGCGGCCGAGATGGAAGAGTCGTTGTTTCGACCCTTCGTGACCGGCAAACCGCATGGCCTTGGGATGGGCTTGGCATTGTCCAAGCGCATTATCGAAGCGCATGGAGGCCGCATAAGCGCGCGTCGAAGAACGGAGAGCGGTTCAATCTTCTCCTTCTCGCTTCCGCTGGTGGAGACCGAAACCGATGGCGAACGACCTTACGATTCATCTCGTCGATGACGAGGAAGCGTTGCGACGATCTTTGACGTTCCTGCTGGTGTCGGCAGGTTTTGCCGTGCGGGCGCATAGCTGCGCAAAACAATTTCTGGATCTTCTCCCTTTTTCGGGCAGAGGCTGCCTTGTGACGGATCTGCGCATGCCCGATGTCGACGGTATCGAACTGCTCCAGCACCTGCGCCGGTTCAACATGGAGGTTCCGGCGATCGTCATTACCGGCCAGGGCGACGTCGCCGCAGCCGTCCGGGCGATGAAGGCGGGGGCGGCGGATTTCCTAGAAAAACCTGTCGGGGAGGGGGCACTAATCGCAGCGATCAATCTGGCAATCGGGCAAAGGAGGCCGGGTCGCGCGGTTGCCGATTGCGAAAGTGTCGCAGCACGCGTTCGTCAGCTCACGGACCGCGAACATCAGGTTCTGACCGGCGTGCTCGATGGCTTGCAGAACAAAATGATCGCCTATCATCTCGGCATCAGCTCGCGCACGGTTGAGGTCCACCGCGCCAACGTGATGGCCAAGATGGGGGCTCGCAATCTTGCAGAACTCATGCGCATGACCATCGCCATAGATGCAGTTGAGCAGCCAACCGACACCGCCCGGATCCCGGCGATCAACGCGTGGCCAGCCTGCGCCCGATAATTTCGAAAACGATGCTTGCAAGTGGAAGCTCCTGCGATATGATGATTTAGAAAGTGCTTAAATAATTGCGTGATCTAATCGTAGGGGCGATCATGAGAAACGCAACAAAGATCGATGTATTCAGCAGTCTTGGACCGACGGCTGAGGAAATCTGCCGACAAGTCGAGCGAATTCTTGCAAGTGAAGAATTTCACGCGCCGAAGCGTGCGCGCAATTTTTTGGAGTTTGTCGTCAGCGAGACGCTCGCTGGTCGATCGGGCTTCCTGAAGGCCTTTACTATCGCAAATGTGGTTTTCGGTCGGGAAGCGTCATTCGACCCGCAGAATGATCCGGTCGTGCGGATCGAGGCAGGCCGAATACGAAAGGCCCTGGAACGATATTATCTTGTCGCCGGCCAGACGGACGACGTCATTGTCACTGTGCCGAAAGGCGGCTATGTGCCGCATTTCGAATATCTCCGCGATGCGCCGCCGCCGCCGCAGAACGAGCCGGAAAATGCTCGAATCGCATACCTTGCGCAGCAAGCTCATCCGCTTCCGGAGGTGCTCGCACCGACGCTGCCGGCGGGTCGCGGCCGCGGGATCGGTCTGCCGGCCATCTTCGTTCTTCTTCTCCTCGCGCTGGTGTCTGCACTTTTTATTGTCGGAGGTGTCCCGGTGCGCACGCCGCCGCCAGCAGCCCCCGTGCCGACCGTTGCCGTCGAGGTTTTCGCCGAAAGCAGCTCCGTTGATTCCAGGGCGGATATCGCCCGCGGCCTGCGGGACGATATTATCGGCCAGCTTGCTCAGCTCGATGAGGTCATCGTCGTCTCCCATCCGTCAACGGGCGATCGTGCCGCTGCCGCCGACTACGCGCTTCAAGGCAACATCCAGATGGACGGCAGCAGGTTGCGTTCGGTCGCCAGGCTGGTGCGCCAAACAGACGGGGTCGTCATCTGGGCCGATAATTTCGATGCCGATTTTCGCGCGCAAAACAAGCTTGGAATTCAAGCAAATGTCGCCCGGCAAATCGCCGGTGCGATAGCGCAGCCTCATGGCGCGATCTTTCAGGCCGAACCGGCGATAATCGCCCGGTCGGCGCTAAAAGCAGACCAGGATGCTGAAGCCTGTACCCCAGCCTATGATAGCTATCTGCAGACGATGACTGCGCAAAACCATAGTGTTGTGCGCGAGTGCCTGCGACAAGCAACTCAGCGTAACCCTGATAATGCTACGTCCTGGGCGCTCTTGTCCCTCGTCTATCTTGACGAAGTGCGATTTCGCTACAGGCTCGGCACCCCACCTTCGGCCGAACCTCTCGAATTGGCAAATGCTTCGGCACAAAGGGCGGCATCGCTCGCGCCGGACAATACCCGCGTGCTCCGCGCCGTTATGCTGGTGAATTTCTTCCGGGGAGATATCGACAAAGCACTGGCAGCTGGAACGGCGGCCTATGCTGCAAATCCTGACGATGTAGAAGTTGCAGGCGAGTACGGCTTGCGTTTGGCGATGTCCGGAAAATGGCAATCAGGCTGCGAGTTGGTATCGATCGCGATCGACAAAAATGCCGGCCCGAGAGGCTATTATGCGGGTGGCATGGCGATGTGCGCCTTTATGCGGGGCGATTTCGAAGCGGCAGAACAATGGTCGCGAATATCCGATCTCGACTGCAATCCCATACGCCACCTTGCCCTGCTGTCCATTCTCGGGGCTGCCGGCAAGATGGCCGAGGCCAAGCTGGAACAGGATTGGATCCTTGCCAACGCGCCGGCATTGATGACGAATATCCGTCAGGAGATTTCCCTACGCTTGCAGCGCCCGGAGGATCAGGAAAGGGTTTTTGCCGGACTGCGCGCCGCAGGCATCCCCGTTGAGCTGCCGTCGGGAGGATAATGCATTTCGCCCGGAAGTGTGCAGTAGTTCCGGGATAACGACATGGATCAAAACGAAGAGCCAAAGCATGTCGCATGAATCAAGTTTAATGCGACGCGTTTTGGTGCCAGCAACCATGCCGATTGGACGGTCGCCGGCGATCGGAAACACGTTCGCTGGCAATGCGGCTACGGAAGCGGCGCTGCGCCGCTCAGTTTGCGGCTATTTGAAATTTCTACAATGACTTGAGCGGCAAGTTCATCCTCGACATCGAGAATGGTTTGATCCCGCAGCTCGCGTTCATATTGATTTGCCCAGATGACCGCGCCGTCGGCGCCGTCGACCAGGCGGACATGCAGATGCAGGATCGCGCCTTCGACAAGGGTGCTGCCCTGAAGAGTGAACAACATGCCGGTCGTCTCCATGCCGGATCGACCAGGAGCAAGCACGACAAGACTGTCCACCTTCATGAGCTTGGCGATCAGCTGATCGACCAGCCCCTTGGCAAAATCCGCCCCGCGCGCGCTGCCGCCGAGGGCCACGAGGGGTTCGACGACGATCCTGGTCTTGCTCTTCGATGTCGAGGCGGCAGGTGTCGGCGGTGTCTTGGGTGGTGAGAGGTAGGATTCGAGCGGGCGGATGAGGGCGAGTACCGCGATTGCGCCGAAGAGGGCGGGAATACCGATCGGTAAGAGAAGATCGCGATAGCTGATTGGTCGCTCATGCCTGGGCTGACCATGTTCATGACCCGGCTGACGGTGCTCGTTCGTACGATTTGGTGTATCGGCGGCCCCCAGGTTCGAGGTGTCTTCATTGCTCGAAAAATGCGGAGCATAACCCCCTTTGGGAATGGTGATTTGTATCGGGTCGTTGCGTCCGCAGACGAGATAGTATCGTTCGAGGGCGCGACGGATTCGCCCGGCTTCGATACGGACAACCGGATCGTTCTGGGCATCGAAGGAGGCATCGCGACCGAATACCGCCTGTGCGATCGCAAAGGCCTTGAGCTGTTCGCCGTGCTCTTCAAGCGTCTCTTCGACGATATATTGCAGGAAGCGGCGCCCGCGTTCAGGTGCAAGAAATTCCGGGCTTGCGAGTATACGATCGAGCTGCGCGCGAATGCTTTCCGAGTCTTGACGCGCCTTGCTGCCCCCTCCTTCTTCCGGTGCCATATAGACCTCCCGCGATACCGCCGTATCACTCTTAAGGGGCGATAGCTTTATACACTCTTCTGCGTCCGCGTGCTTCCGTAGCAATACGTAAGGGGTATCTCGAATACCGGGGCGCGCGAAGACTGCTTATGCTGGACGCGGATGGGGGACGACGCACATGTTTCAGGATAACGCGATCGGAAAATACACAACGGTGTCTGGCCACCGCAATGGATCCGTTTCCGCGACAGCCAAAGATCAGTCGATCAAACTCAGCGCCGATGAAACGATCTATAGCGAAGGGGAATACGCCCTCGCGATCTATCAGGTCGAAACGGGTGCCGTGCGAATTTACCGCCTGACAGCGAATGGCCACCGGCACATCTTATCCTTCTGCGGCAAGGGTGAATGGTTCGGGCTCGAAAACGGCAAGGTCCGAACCGATTTTGCGGAGGCCATCTGCGAAACGCGGGTGCGGCCGTTTCCCACCAATCAGGTCGCGGTCGTCCCCATCGATCTTTTGCACATTGCCCTGACCAATCTGGCAAAGGCGCAGTGCAAACAACTCATCATCAGCGAACAAAGCGCCTTGAAGCGCCTGGCGGCTTTCGTTCAGGAGATGGCTGACAGCCATCCGGAGGATTCGGAATTCGATATGATGATGTCTCGTAGCGATATCGCCGACTATCTCGGGCTGACGGTCGAAACGGTTGCCCGCTCTTTCACGAAGCTTCGGGAAAAACGCATCATTCGTCTTGCCGGCAAGTCGCAGCGGATCGTTCGGCTTCTCGACCGGGATGCGCTCGTCGCCTTGACGACTTAGCCGGTCGGCGTCCTTTGCGCGCCTCAGAACGCGGCGCCCCAGGTCACAACAGAGGGTTTGAAACATGACACATGCGCCCCGCCGCAAGTTAATCGGAATCACCAAAAGAGGACTTGCCGGCCTCGTCGTCGCCCCGGTTTTGGCGGCGGTTTTTCAACTGCCCACCATCCATGCCGAGGACGATCCTTTCTCTCAATTTCCGTTGGTTATCCATTGCAAGTACAACGAAACCTATCATGCCTTTTACATATCGCGGGTCTCGCGTGACGGCGTGGCGACCTATGTCGCATCCGACCGGATCGCCGGCACGATCACGCTCGGCGGACAGGCAAAAGCGATCGGTGGTGCCGGCGGTGGGAGCTGTGTCGGCAAAACGCTGGTGGAGCTTCGTGCATCGCATCAGGCCTATGATTTGAAGCCTTAGCGCTTCATCCGTCTTGCCGGCGAGGTCACTTTGCCGGCGCCGCCGTGTTTGCCGCCTGTTGCGCGCGGATCGCTTGCGCGGCCGCCGCCGCGGCGCCGCCACCCTTGTCGTCGCCGCCGACCTGCACCGTCGGCTGCGCGAATGCGATGCCGTTAGCCAGGAACACCTCGCGAATCCTGGCATAGGCCTTGCGGCGAATATAGGTCTGCATGCCCGGAACCGTGGTCATGGCGAAGCTCAGGACGATGCCGTAGTCGCCGAACTGCTCGACACCCTTCATCTTCAGCGGTTCGATGAAGTGCTGGCCGAGTTCCGGATCTTCGATCAGCTCAGCCCCGATTTTCTTGGTTAGCTTGCGCGCCTTGTCGATGTCGGTGTCGAAGCCGACGGTGATCCTGAACTTATCGATCACCCAGTCCCGGCTCATATTCTCGACAGCGCCCAATTCGCTGAACGGGACCGTGAACACCGGGCCGCGATGATGGCGCAGACGCACCGAGCGCAGGCTAAAACTCTCCACCGTTCCCTTGTAGTCCTTGGCCTGGATGTATTCGCCCACCCGGAAGGCATCGTCGAGCATGTAGAACACACCGTTGATGACGTCCTTGACGAGGGTCTGCGAGCCGAAACCGATAGCGACGCCGAAGATGCCCGCCCCGGCGATCAGCGGGCCGATCTGCACGCCGAGTTGCGCCAGCACAATCAGCCCCGCCATGACCGCAACTGCGACCGCGAGCGCATTGCGAAAGATCGGCAGAAGCGTGCGGAACCGTGCGCGCCGGGCGGCGTCGGCCGGCGCAAGCGATGTCGTGCTGGTCGATATGCGCAAGGTTCGGTCGATCCAGCCGCGAGCTGCCTGCCAGAGTAGGTCGGCAACCACGAGAATGAGAACGCTCTTCAGGCCGCCATAGAACAAGGCGACGATCATCGGGTCGCGCTGACCGAGCGTATCGGGATTGAGCTGCCAGACGAGCGCCAGCCATCCCACCGCAAGCGCGATAACAGCGGCGCGTGCGCCTCGGGCGATGAGGATACCGCGCAAGCTGCCGGGATCGCTGGTGAAGGATAGCGCGAACCGACCGACCGCATTCAGGATGCCGGGCAGTACCAGCGCGTAGATGCCGATCCAGAACAGGCCTCTCATATTGAGGCACCAGACGAGCCACAGCACGACCAGGAAGGCCGCTATCGCCGCTTTCCTGGCGCGGCTTCCCTCCCACACCGACCACACCGCCTCGATCGCAAGCAGCAGTCCGAGCACCGAGAAGCAGTAGGTGATGGCCTTGATGACGTCAGGGGAAACGCCAAGCGGCTCGCTTACGGCCGCGGTCGCGCCCGCAAAACAAACGAGGCCGAACAGGATCAATAGCCTCCGCCGCAGGGATGCTCCCATCGCCGCCGCAGACAGCAGTGCGGCCACCAATCGAAACAGGATGAAGGCCGAGAGATAGGCAAGCAGCGTCACGCGCGCGAGCGGCGGCCATTCCACCGCGAAAAAGACGATGCCCATCGCGCCCGCGAATATGCCGACCGGGATCAGCCGGCCGAGCAATGCATCGCGGCGCGCGGAAAATCTGCGATAGATCGCCTCGGCGGCAAGACCGAAAGCGACCAGGCCGCCGAATATGAGGAAAACGGGCGCATAGCCTCTGCTGGCGGCTTCGCTCCGGGCTCTCGTCGCCGCCGCCGTCACCTCAGCCGGGATTGCTGGGATTGCTGACAAAATCGCATGCACACGCGCCCGCGCGCCCGCCTCCCAGTTGGCCAAGGTCGAATTGCCCGCTGGCGTGGCGGGTGTCGCGGCCCCGCTTTCCTGCTTGCGGCTATCGAGCCAGGCTTTCACCTCGGGATCTTGCAACAGGCGCACGAGTTCGTCGATCTTCTGTTGCGGGGCCGCTGGCTGAGCCTGCGCCAAAGCACTCAGCGCGAAGAAAAAGGCGGCGGTGAAGGAAAGAAGCCATTTCAAGCTGGAACTCCTCACTGCGTCAGCGGCTGTTTTTTCAGGTCGCCGTCGAGCGTCTCGTCGGCGGGTCGTGGCGGTCTCTGGCGCGTAACCGGCTGCTCGATGATCGCAACCGGCGCCGCCACCGCGGTCGCGGCAACAGTGCCGATATTCGTCACCGTTCCGCCGACGACGGCCGTAATACCCTGGCCCAGCGTGACCTTGGAATCGGTCAGCGTCTGGCCGGTCATCAGGCGCTGGCCGATGAGCTGGACGATCTCGGGACTTTCGGCGAATTTGCCGTGGTTGAGCCTGTCGTTGGTCTTCACCTTCGTCAGGTCGATGGCCGTGATGCCGGCTTTCTCAAGCTTCGAACGGTAGGGCTCTTCCGCCGGATTGATCGCGCCGAGACGGGAAACGCGTCCGGTGATGAAGCTGGAGACGGCGAGAGCCTTGTCGTCCTGGGAAACGAAGATCGTGAATTTTGGACGCGGCTCGCCCATCTCTACATATTGTTTGGCGAAGACCTGGATGTCGATGTCGGGTGAGGCCAGGATGACATTGTGGATCTTCGAATTGACGTGGCCGTCGCGTATCCCCATCTGCCGCAGCGATTCCATGGCAAGCCAGGTCCCCATCGAGTGGGCCATGAGGGTGATGTCCTTGACGTCGGGGTCGGCTGCCAGCGTACGCAGCGCCTGCTCCAGTGCCGTGCGCGAGTAGTTGGTGCTTTCCTTGTCGTATTCGTAGGCGGTGATCTCCGCTCTCGACGGCCAGGTGAACAAGACAGGCGTCGCCTGCATCTTGCTGTCGTGCACGATCTGCGCCAGCCGGAAGACGGAATCTTCATAGGTGTTGTTGAAGCCGTGAATGAAGACGAGCGCATGCCCGCTGTGCACATGCTGCCGGAACCAGACACGGCCCTGCGCCACCGTGTCGATCTGCTGGACGTTGGTCACGGCAAAGTCGGTGGCAGGATCGGGCGGAAGGCGCTTCGGCCATTGCACGGTGCCGGCTTCGCGCTTTGCCGGGATGGAAATCGAAATCTGCGTCAGATGCGGCTTCGAACTGCGCTCGCCGTTGAACAGCGTCGCCGGGTTCCCGGAAGGCTCGCGCGTGGTCGCAACCAGCATGTCGACCCTTGATGTCGGCGGCATTGCCGACGAACTGGAAACCGGCGTCATCACGCCGCCCGGATGCCCGCAACTTGCCAGCAGAAGAAAAAGAGCCACGCCACGTCTTGCCATTCACACATCCAGCAGTCGCCCAAGGAGGCTTTCCGAGCCCTGGATACTAGCAGGCGGGGTATGGCGGCGCCTGTAGCATCACGTAATATCTGTGGCTTTCAAGCCGATCCGGCTCGTCGGCCAGCACATTTTCAGCCATTCCGATCCCCTTTGCCAATTCCTCAACGAAGAGGATGTATCTTTGCTGCCGGAATCGCAGCGATTCGGCTTCAGGATCCGCAACCCATGACCAGAGCAAGACGCCGCCGTCTCATCCGCACCCGACGCACCGCAACCGGGCTTGCCCTCGTCGGCGCCATCTCATTTCTGGCCGGCATGACCGACGCGACCGGTCTGCTGCTGACCGGCGATTTCGTCTCCTTCATGACCGGCAATACGACGCGGGCAGCACTCGCCTTGAGCCAAGGCAATCTCTATCACGCGGCGGTGCTGATCTCCGCCATCGGCGTTTTCGTGCTCGGCAATGCGGCGGGGATCGTCATCACCCATGTCTCCGAGCGTCGCATTTTCGTGGTGCTCGGCTGCGTCGCTCTCGTCCTGGCGCTCGCCTCGGTGACGACCGTGCAGGGCCTGCTGCTTGCACGCTTCTATATGATCGTTCTTGCCATGGGCATGGTGAATGCCGCCGTCGAACACATCGAAGGACTGCCGATCGGGCTGACTTATGTCACAGGCGCGCTGTCGCGCCTCGGCCGCGGCATCGGCCGCTGGATCATCGGAGACCGCCATATCGAATGGACGATCCAAATCGTGCCCTGGGGCGGCATGGTGCTCGGCGCGATCGCCGGCGCGGTGCTGACGCGGCAGACCGGCGCGCATGCGCTGTGGCTGGTCGCCATCTTTGCGATGGCGCTGGCGCTTGCCGCCATGTTCATTCCCCGGCCGCTTCAGCGGCGCTTCAACCAGAAGCCCGCGCCGCACCACTCGGCCATTGCACGCGGCAAATAGAAGCGTCGCATTCCTGTGACCCTCGAATCGGATAGGAAGCACCGTTGTCCGTCTCAAGGAGTAGGTCTTGTTCCTGATTTCGAAGCTTGTCTGGATTTTCGCTCAGCCGCTGTCGCTGGCATTCTTCCTCGTCTTCCTGGCCCTCATGGCCGGCCTTCTGCGCTGGCGTATCTTAAGTATCCTCGGTGCCGCGGCTTCGGCCCTCATCCTCTTCGTCACGCTCTACACCACGGCCGGCAACCTCATGATGCAGGGCCTTGAGCAGCGCTTCGCCAAGCCAGCCGGCGATCCGGAGAGCCTGCAATGCATGATTGTGCTCGGCGGCGCCTTCGAAAACGAGGTGAATACGGTACGCCACGGCATCGAATTCAACGGCGGCGCCGACCGCTTCGTCGAGGCCCTGCGGCTTGCGCAGAAATTTCCCGACTCGCGCATCCTGGTCTCGGGCGGCGACGGCTCCATCTCGGGCGTCTATGAAGGTGATGCGGCAGCATCCGAGCGCTTCTTCCCGCTCTTCGGCGTCGGCAGGGATCGGCTGATCGAGGAGACGCAGTCGCGCACCACTTTCGAAAACGCCGTCAATACCAAGGAATTCCTGGCGAGCCAGGGGCTTTCCAAGTGCCTGCTGATCACCTCGGGTTTCCATATGCCGCGCTCCGTCGGCATCTTTCGCAAGCTCGGTATCGATATCGTGCCCTGGCCGACCGATTATCGCACCGACGGTCAGGTCAGGCCGGGCCTGGATTTCACCCAGCCGAACCTCAATGCCCAGAACATGGCGACGGCGATCCGCGAATGGTACGGCCTGATCGGCTATTATCTCGCCGGCCGGACGTCGGAGCTGTATCCGCGCTGAGTTACTTTTTTGAAATGGTGACGAACTTCGTGCCGCGCACACGCGCGGTGACAATGCAGGGGTCACCTTCGGTGCGGTCGCAGAAACGCGGATGCATCTTCATTGCCAGCACCATGTTGCCGAAGCGCTGGACGAAGTCGTAGCCGTAGATCTGCGCCGTCGCGATCATGAAATAGCCGCCTTCAGCCACCTGCAGATAGAAATTATAGGTGCAGCCGTCGTCGTTGCATTGCGGCCCCTTCTGCCCGTCGCAGGTCAGCTGGCCCTCGTTGACTACGGCATCGATCAGCCCGTCATTGTTGATGTCCTGCCGAGTGACGAAGCCATCGGCGAATTCGGCCGCCTTGCATTGCTCCTGGAAATGTTTCTTCTCGTAGATCTCCGGATCGGAGATCAGCGATTGCTGACCGAAGGCCACAGCCGGCATGATGACCAGCAGGAGAATATTCAGAACGGCGAGCACCAGCGTTTTCACGGCTTTCCTCTTTTGGATAAGGCTCTGCAGCCCGACGCATGTCGCCCACAAAGTGTGCAGCGGTTCTTGGTCAACGACATGCATCAATAAAGACTTTATCTTTATGGCCCCACCGCCTTGCGCCGCCCTTGCCGCCGTGGTTTTTGGTGAAATATTCCGCCGTTCCGGGGTTCGCATGTCCTTGCTCGTCTATCTCGATTACGCCGGCATCGCGCTGTTTGCCGCGACGGGCGCGCTCGCCGCCTCGCGCAAGCAGCTGGACCTGATCGGTTTTCTGTTTTTCGCCATGGTGACGGGAACGGGCGGCGGCACCGTGCGCGATATCGTGCTCGGCCGCGTGCCGGTCTTCTGGGTGCTGAATCCGGCCTATATCCTGGTCTGCTGCATCGTGGGCGTCGTGGTTTTCTTCACCGCCCACCTCTTGGAATCACGCTATCGCCTGCTGATCTGGCTGGATGCGATCGGCCTTGCCGCCTATTGCGTGCTCGGCGCCGCCAAGGGGCTCGCCGCCACCGGCTCACCGACCATCGCGATCGTCACCGGCACGCTGACGGCAACCTTCGGCGGCATTCTGCGTGATCTGATGGCAAACGAGCCTTCGGTGCTGCTCAGGCCGGAGATTTACGTGACCGCGGCCCTTATCGGCGCCGGCGTGTTCACGCTCGCCAATGCGCTGGGAATGCCGCTCTATCTGGCGTCTGCCTGCGGTGTCGTGGCGGCCTTTGCGGTGCGCGGCGGCGCTCTGTGGTTCGGCTGGACTTTTCCGACCTACAGGCACAAGCCCGGCCGGCACCCTGACGATGTCATGTAACGCGGGCGTCAGCCCTGCTTCGCCCGCAGCCGGATTACCACGTCGACATGGGCGATCTCCATGCCTTCAGGCGGCTCTGGCAGATTGGCGATCGTCAGGTTGCTGACCGGAATGTCGAGCACCTCGTTCTCGCCTTCGACGAAGAAATGGTGGTGGTCAGAAACATTGGTGTCGAAATAGGTCTTGGCGCTCTCGACGGCGAGAACGCGGATGAGGCCGGCTTCGGTGAACTGATGCAGCGTGTTGTAGACGGTTGCCAGTGACACCGGCACGCCGGCGGCAACGGCCTCCTCATGCAGTTCCTCGACCGTCAAGTGCCGGTCGCCCTTGGCAAAGAGCAGGTCGCCGAGCGCGACGCGCTGGCGGGTAGGCCGCAGGCCTGCGCCGCGCAGCCTGACCTCAATGGCGATCGGGAGTGCACCCGTCATCAAAACCAACTCCGATTATTCCTGCATAATTCAATCATGTTTCTTCAAGCGGTATAACTTTTGCACAGGAGCCTTTCAATAGTTCAATGGGGACAAGAGCCTGATAAACGCCGCCAAAACCGGCTTTTAACGCAAATAGGTCTGGTCGCAGCCCTGGCCTTCCTGTATGCGACCACCAAATAATAGCGCAAGCTTGGTCCGGGACCATGGATGAAGCCGCCTTGCTCGTGCTTCATTTTCTGAAGAACTTGGACTACACGTTCACATCCATGGGCTCACGCGGGAGGGAAAAGAAACTTTATGACGACCAGACAGTCCAGCTTCTCGTACGACGAACTCATCGCCTGCGCACATGGCGAGCTGTTCGGACCCGGCAATGCGCAGCTTCCGCTGCCGCCCATGCTGATGGTTCACCGCATCACCGACATTTCCGAAACGGGCGGGACCTTCGACAAAGGGTATCTCAGGGCCGAATACGACGTACGCCCCGACGATTGGTATTTTCCCTGCCATTTCGAAGGCAATCCGATCATGCCGGGCTGCCTCGGCCTTGACGGCATGTGGCAGCTGACCGGCTTCTTCCTGGGCTGGCTCGGCGAGGAAGGCCGCGGCATGGCGCTGTCGACAGGCGAAGTGAAGTTCAAGGGCATGGTCCGTCCGCACACGAAGCTGATCGAATATGGCATCGACTTCAAGCGCGTCATGCGCGGCCGCCTGGTCCTCGGTACGGCCGATGGCTGGTTGAAGGCGGACGGCGAAACCATATATCAGGCGGCCGATCTTCGTGTCGGTCTCTCAAAAGACAAGACGGCCTGAACCGCATCTTAAGCGGCTCACGAAACAAAAAAGGTTTGATCAGATGAGACGGGTAGTTGTCACGGGTCTGGGTATCGTGTCCTCGATCGGAAACGACGCCGCCGAAGTCACCGAATCCTTGCGGCAGGCAAAGTCGGGTATCTCCTTCTCCAGCGATTTCGCAGAACACGGCTTCAAGTGCCAGGTTTGGGGCAGCCCCGCGCTCGGCGCTGCGGAGCTTGCCGAACTGGTCGATCGCCGCGCCATGCGCTTCCTGTCGCAGGGCGGCGCCTGGAACCATGTCGCCATGAAACAGGCACTTGCCGATTCCGGGCTGGAAGAGAAGGACTACGCTCAGAACGAGCGCACCGGCATTATCATGGGCTCTGGCGGCCCATCCACCCGCACACTGATCGAGGCGGCCGACATCACCGTCAAGAACAACAGCCCGAAGCGCATCGGCCCCTTCGCCGTGCCGAAGGCGATGTCCTCGACCGCATCTGCCACACTTGCCACCTGGTTCAAGATCCACGGCGTCAATTACTCGATCTCGTCAGCCTGCTCGACATCAGCGCATTGCATCGGCAACGCCGCCGAGATGATCCAGTGGGGCAAGCAGGACGTGATGTTTGCCGGCGGCCACGAAGATCTCGACTGGACGATGTCCAACCTCTTCGATGCCATGGGCGCCATGTCCTCCAAGTACAACGATACGCCGGACAGCGCCTCGCGCGCCTATGACGTCAACCGCGACGGTTTCGTCATCGCCGGCGGCGCCGGCGTGCTGGTGCTCGAGGAGCTGGAGCGCGCCAAGGCCCGCGGTGCGAAGATCTATGCCGAAATCGTCGGCTACGGCGCAACCTCGGACGGTTACGACATGGTCGCCCCCTCGGGCGAGGGCGCCATCCGCTGCATGCGCCAGGCGCTTGCATCAGTCAAAGGCGACGTCGACTACGTCAACACTCACGGCACCTCGACGCCGGTCGGCGACAGCAAGGAAATCGGCGCCATCCGTGAAGTGTTCGGCGCCAAGATCCCGCATATTCAGTCGACCAAGTCGCTGACCGGCCATTCGCTGGGTGCGGCCGGCGTGCAGGAATCGATCTATTCCCTGCTGATGATGCAGCACGGCTTCATCGGCGAAAGCGCCCACATCACCGAGCTCGATCCCGAATTCGAAGGCGTGCCGATCGTGCGCAAGCGTATCGACGATGCTAAGATCGATATCGCCCTCTCCAACTCCTTCGGCTTCGGCGGGACGAACGCCACGCTCGTCTTCCAGCGCTATAACGGATAATAAAATGACTGGAATCATGCAGGGTAAACGCGGCCTCATCATGGGCGTCGCAAACAACCACTCGATCGCCTGGGGAATTTCAAAAGCTCTTGCCGCACAGGGTGCGGAACTCGCCTTCACCTATCAGGGCGATGCGCTGGGCAAGCGCGTCAAGCCGCTTGCCGCCGAAGTCGGCTCCGATTTCGTGGTGCCCTGCGACGTCGAGGACATCGCCTCGGTCGACGCTTTGGTCGACGCGATCGAACAGCGCTGGGGCAAGCTGGATTTCATTGTCCACGCGATCGGTTTTTCCGACAAGAACGAGCTGAAGGGTCTCTACGCCGACACGACGCGCGAGAATTTCAGCCGCACCATGGTCATTTCCTGTTTCTCTTTCACCGAGATCGCCAAGCGCTGCGCGCCGTTAATGGAAGACGGCGGCGCGATGCTGACGCTGACCTATAACGGCTCGACGCGGGTCATCCCGAATTACAATGTCATGGGGGTCGCCAAGGCAGCGCTCGAAGCTTCGGTGCGTTATCTTGCCGCCGATTACGGCCCCCGCGGCATCCGCGTCAACGCTATATCGGCCGGCCCGATCCGCACGCTCGCCGGTGCCGGCATCTCAGATGCGCGCGCGATCCTCTCCTGGAACCAGCGTAACGCGCCGCTGCGCAAGACCGTCACCATCGACCAGGTCGGCAATTCGGCTCTCTACCTGCTTTCTGACCTTTCCGCCGGCGTCACCGGGGAAATCCACTTCGTCGACGCCGGTTTCAACGTTACCTCCATGCCGACGCTAGACACGCTGCGCAGGGCCGACGTCGAGTAGACACTCCCTTGATGTGAAACGTAAAGGCCGTGCGCAGATGATGCGCACGGCCTTTTTCTATCGATGGAATGCCCGGTAGCGAGGCAGGCTAAACTCTATTTCTTCGCCCACAGCACCTTGAAGCGGGCGTTGCGGCAGGTTTCGCCGCTTTCCCTGAAATTCGCCGCCAGAACCGGCTCGTAGGGCAGGCCGCGATTGGCGACCAGCATCAGACGGCCGCCGCCGCGTAGCGCAGATGCGGCGGTTTTGATCATTGCCTGGCCGAGCGCCGGCTCGGCTGCGTGGCCCTCATGGAAGGGCGGGTTCATGATGACGAGATCGTATTTGTCCTTGACCGGCTCGCCCGCCAGATCGTGCCAGAAGAAGCGCGCAGGCGCGTTCGGGCAGTTCTCCGCCAGATTGTCCCTAGCAGCCTCCAGAGCCGCGTGATCGGCCTCGTAGAGGTCGAGGCGGGTCAGTCCGCGCGACCTCTGTGCCAACTCGACGGAGAGATAACCCCATCCGGCGCCGAAATCCGCCACATCGCCGATAAAATCCTGCGGCAGGCGCGAGGCGAGCAGTTCCGACCCGGCATCGACCCGGTCATGTGAGAACATGCCGGCGGTGGCATTGAAACGGCCGTCGACGCGTACCGGCGCCTTTGCCAGCTTGGAGACGATCTCGTCGGCGTCGGCAGGGCGGCCGAACCAGAAGGCGACACCGTGATATTTCGGCATATGGTCGATGGCGAGGCCGAAACCTTCGAGGCGCTTGCGCAGCGGCTGGATGCCGTCTTCCTTGGCGCCGGCAACGACGATCAGGCCGCCGGCCCGCGTGCGAGCGATGGCGGCGGCAAGATTGGCCTCGTTCTCGCCCTTGTGCTTCGTGCAGAGCACCAAGGCAGCATCGTAGTCCTCGCCCTCGATCTCAGGCTTTGCTTCGATCCGCTGCGCCTGAAGCTGCCGGTAGAGCGGCCGGAAGCCCTGGACGGCGCTGAGCGTGGCGGCAAAACCTTCCGGCAGCGCAAAGCCTGCCTCGGCACCGAGGAAGAGCACGCGCTCGGCCTCGCCGGGCGCCGCGACCGTGCCGCTGGCAAAGGGATGGAACAGGGTCTTCAGCGTCTCGCGGCTCATGGGTCTCGTCTCGTTAAAGCATGTCGCGCAAAAGTGTCGAGCGGTTTCAAGGCCACGACATGCGCAAAACCAGGATGCAAAAAGGGCGCGGAAGATTCCCGCGCCCGGAGTGAAATCTGGGAGACGCGGCTTATTCGGCCGCTTCTTCCTTCTTCTTCTCGTTCGCGATCTCCTGGCCGGTGGCCTGGTCGACGACCTTCATCGACAGGCGAACCTTGCCGCGTTCGTCGAAGCCGAGCAGCTTGACCCAGACCTTGTCGCCTTCCTTGACGACGTCCTGCGTCTTGGCAACGCGCTCGGACGCCAGCTGCGAGATGTGGACGAGGCCGTCACGGGCGCCGAAGAAGTTGACGAAGGCGCCAAAGTCGGCGGTCTTGACAACAGTGCCTTCGTAGATCTGACCGATTTCAGGCTCGGCGACGATCGAGTGGATCCACTTGCGGGCCGCTTCGATCTCCTTGCCTGAGGAGGAGGCGATCTTGACGGTGCCGTCGTCCTCGATGTTGATCTTGGCGCCGGTCTTTTCGACGATTTCGCGGATGACCTTGCCGCCGGAGCCGATGACTTCGCGGATCTTGTCGACCGGGATGTTCATGACTTCGATGCGCGGAGCGAATTCGCCGAGCTGGCCGCGGCTTTCGGTAATGGCCTTCGCCATTTCGCCGAGAATGTGGGCACGACCGCCCTGGGCCTGGCCAAGGGCGACCTTCATGATCTCTTCGGTGATGCCGGCGATCTTGATGTCCATCTGCAGCGAGGTGATGCCGTCGGCAGTACCTGCAACCTTGAAGTCCATGTCGCCGAGGTGGTCTTCGTCACCGAGAATGTCGGAGAGGACGGCGAAGCGATCGCCTTCCAGGATCAGGCCCATGGCGATACCGGCAACCGGCTTTGCCAGCGGAACGCCTGCATCCATCAGGGCGAGCGAGGTGCCGCAGACGGTCGCCATCGAGGACGAGCCGTTCGACTCGGTGATCTCGGAGACGACGCGCAGCGTGTAGGGGAACTGCTCAGGCGTCGGCAGCATCGGACGGATGGCGCGCCATGCGAGCTTGCCGTGGCCGATTTCGCGGCGGCCCGGGGAGCCCATGCGGCCGGTTTCGCCAACCGAGTAGGGAGGGAAGTTGTAATGGAGCAGGAAGCGCTCCTTGTACATGCCCGTCAGGCTGTCGACATACTGTTCGTCTTCGCCGGTGCCGAGCGTGGCAACCACGATGGCCTGCGTTTCACCGCGGGTGAACAGTGCCGAACCATGGGTGCGCGGCAGAAGGCCGACTTCCGATACGATCGGACGAACGGTTTCGAGGTCGCGGCCGTCGATGCGGCTCTTGGTGTCGAGGATGTTCCAGCGGACGATTTTCGCCTGCAGGTGCTTGAAGATCGCGCCGACTTCTTCGGCCGTGTACTTGGCTTCGCCTTCCTCGGGCAGGAAGTGTGCCTTCACCTTGGCCTTGACGGCGTCGACGGCGGCGTAGCGGTCAGCCTTCTGAGTGATCTTGTAGGCTTGGCGAAGTTCAGCTTCGGCAAGGCCGAGCATCTCGGTTTCGAGAGCGGAATAGTCTTCCGGCTGGAAGTCGCGCGGCTCCTTGGCGGCCACTTCGGCGAGCTTGATGATCGCGTCAAGAACCGGCTGGAAGCCCTTATGGCCGAACATGACGGCGCCGAGCATGACTTCTTCGTTGAGTTCCTTGGCTTCGGATTCAACCATCAGCACGGCGTCGTAGGTGCCGGCGACGACGAGATCGAGGCTCGATTCGTCCATCTCGTCGAGATGCGGGTTGAGAACGTATTCGCCGTTGATGTAGCCGACACGCGCACCGCCCACCGGGCCCATGAAGGGAACGCCGGAGAGCGTCAGCGCTGCCGAGGTCGCGACCATGGACAGGATGTCCGGGTTGTTCTCGAGGTCATGCTGGATGACGGTAACGACGACCTGCGTGTCGTTCTTGTAACCTTCCGGGAAGAGCGGGCGGATCGGGCGGTCGATCAGGCGGGAGACGAGGGTCTCGTTCTCGCTCGGGCGCCCTTCGCGCTTGAAATAGCCGCCGGGGATCTTGCCGGCTGCGTAGGTCTTTTCCTGGTAGTTGACGGTGAGCGGAAAGAAGTCCTGGCCGGGCTTCGGCGCCTTGGCCGAGACGACGGTGGCGAGAACGACGGTTTCGCCGTAGGTGGCAAGAACGGCGCCGTCGGCCTGACGGGCGATCTTGCCGGTTTCGAGCTTCAGCGGGCGGCCGGCCCACTCGATTTCGACTGTGTGTGTATCAAACATGATTTGTCCTTCAATGCGGGAGCACGCGCCATCGCCGATACCAGGGCGCAGCGCACAGTCGACCGCAAATAATGTGACGTATCACGGGCAAGACAACGGGAGGCTTTTCATCCTCGGTTCCTCGACAAATCCGAGATCCCTTAGAAAACCAGGCCAAAGCTTTGAAGAAGCCTTGGCCGAAAGCATCCGGCAATCCTGCCCCATGACAGGTCAACGGTTGGTTTGGCAGAACCGGCCCATCCGGGTCCGCCGATCTTTCCACCGCTTCCAGATTGGGCGCGGCTGGAACATTTCATCGGGAACAGTGTCCCCAAACAGGATCCGGCGGGCGCTCGGAAAGCGCCCGCCGGACAATCTTAGCGGCGGATACCCAGGCTGGAGATCAGCTTGGAATAGCGGCCTTCATCCTTCTTCTTGAGATAATCAAGAAGCGAGCGGCGGCTCGAAACCATCGTCAACAGGCCACGGCGGGAGTGGTTATCCTTCTTGTGGTCCTTGAAGTGTTCGGTCAGGTTGTTGATGCGTTCGGTCAGGATCGCGACCTGGACTTCCGGAGAACCGGTATCGCCTTCGGCGGTTGCGTATTCCTTGATCAGCGCAGACTTGCGCTCAGCAGTGATCGACATCGGGTGATCCTTTCTAAGAGAGGAGATAAAGGTCGCCAAAAGCCGGGATGCCGTCCAGCTTTGGCCGTGAATGCGAGCAGGCGAACCTGACGCTGGCGCTGCCTATAAACCAATTAAGCAGCGATGGAAAGAGGGGAGCGCCCGCAGCGGTTTTCAGCGGCCCGCCATCGCCTCCCGGATCATCGCATTGTAACCTGCGGGATCCTGCAGCATGGCGAAATGGCTGGCCTCTTTCAGGATGACGAGCTTTGCGCCCGGAATTTCTTTCGCCATCATCTCGGTATGGTCGAGCTTCACGGCTTCATCGTGATCGCCGATGGCGAGCGTGACCGGTACCGTAATCTTTCCGAGATCCGCTGCCGTCCAGGTCGGCTGCGTCGCCCACATCTCGGAGATCTGGTCGACGAAGGCCTTGTACTCGTTCGGCGTCGGCGACAGCTTCCGGTACTGGTCGCCGGCGACGGCGATATAGTCGTTGAAGGTCTTGTTGCTCATGACGTCGGGCTTGACGCCGTCGGTCGTGACGTTGGCGGCCTGGGCAATGACGCGCGTCAGCTTTTCCGGATGGTTCATCGCCATGTCGATGCCGATGATGCCGCCGTCCGACCATCCCACCAGCGTCACCTTGCCGATCTTCAGATGGTCGAGAAGGGCTGCATAATCCGATGTCATCAGGTCGTAGCCGAAGGGCTTTTGGCTGCGCGTCGAGCGCCCATGCCCGCGGCTGTCGGCAACGATGACCAAGTGGTCTTTGGCGAATTCGGCGATCTGGTGACCCCAGACATCGGCATTGCCAAGCCCGCCATGGATGAAGAGCATCGGCTCGCCTTCACCATATTCGGCGTAATACATCTTGATGTCGTTCACTTCAGCCATGCCGCTGGTCGTCGGCACGGGCATCGCCGGAAAAGCCGGAAGCTCGGCCCAGCGCTCGCCGGATTGAGCGCCGGTAACGGTGAGAAACATCGAAAAGAACGTCAGCATGCCGATCGCGGTTGCGCGCATTATCATCCCCCTTGCCGGGCCGCCACGGCCCCTCGGGCCGTTATGGCCCGAAAGGAAGATATCGCATCGCTACCGCCTGACAATCGTCAGCTGCATAGGTTCAGGCAAAAACCCGCTTCGGGCGAAACTCGCCCTGGCCGATCTCGCCGATCGCGATCAGCCTGCCGCGGGCCGTCGCATAGGCTTCGCTTTCGGCAATCGGCGCATCGCGGCCGCGCACGAGGATCGGGTTGCCCATCTTCAGCCTGTGCGCCTGGTCGTCGTTGATGACGAGGTGGGGCAGGGCCGATAGCGCCTCGCAGGTGTCGATCAGCAGCGCGTCGAGGGCGGCAAGCCGCTCGTCCATGTCCTCGATCGCCTCCAGCGCCACGAGGTCCGCGAGCGGCACCATCGCTTCTTCCGCGAAGGGCGCGACGAAAGTGCGCCGCAGCCCGGACACATGGCCGTAACAGCCGAGCTCGCGGCCGAAATCGCGGGCAAGCGCCCTGACATAAGTGCCCTTGCCGCATTCCACTTCGAAATGCGCGCTATTCGCATCCGGGCAGGCGAGCAGGGTCAGCCGGAAGATATCGACTTCGCGCGAAGGGATTTCGACGGTTTCGCCTTCACGCGCCAGATCATAGGCGCGTTCACCCGATATCTTGATGGCGGAAAACTGCGGCGGCACCTGGCAGATGGTGCCGATGTAGCTGGGCAGGATATCGCGGATCTGTTGTTCGCTGGGACGGTTGTCCGAGCTTGCGGTCACCTCGCCTTCGAGATCGTCCGTTGCCCGCTCTTCGCCCCAGCTGACCGTGAATTCATAGATCTTGCGGCCGTCCATCACATAGGGAACGGTCTTCGTCGCATCGCCGAGCGCGATCGGCAGCATGCCGGAGGCGAGCGGATCGAGCGTGCCGGCATGACCGGCCTTCTGCGCCTTGTAGAGCCACTTGATCTTGGAAACGGCTTCCGTCGAGCCGAAATCCACCGGTTTGTCGAGGATCAGCCAGCCGGAAATCGGCCGGCCTTTGGGTTTGCGTGGTTTGGACATGCGTCTCTTCTGTTTATTGTTCGTCGTTATCGCCGTCGAGGTCGCGGCGCACCTCGGGCGAACGCAGCAGCTCGTCGATTTTCTTGTAGTTGTCGAAGCTGGTATCGTCGCGGAAGCGCACCTCCGGCATGTATTTCATCTGCCGAAGCTGCTGCCCGAGCCTGCCGCGGATATACCTCGCATGACGGTTCAACGCCTCGATGACCACGCGGTGGTCGGAAACGCCGAGCGGCGTCACATAGGCGGTGGCGATCTTCAGGTCGGGCGACATGCGCACTTCCGAGATCGCGATCACCGTCGCTTCGATGACATCGTCGCGCACTTCGCCGCGCTGCAGTACCTGGGTAATCGCGGCGCGGACCTGTTCGCCAACGCGCAGCATGCGCTGCGAAGGCGCGGAAGAAGTTGCTCTGGTCATTGTTATCTCTATTTGCCGATGCGGCTGGGAATCGAACCCGTCAAAGGAGAGCGTCAATGACTCCTTTGGCCGAAAAGGTCAAGCCGGCGGATGCCCGAAAGCCATCCGCCGGCTGGCGAATGGCTTTCGGAAAGCTGATGCTGCGCTTAAAGCGCGGCGGTTTAGAGCGTGCGCGTGATATGTTCGACGCGGAAGCACTCGATGACGTCGCCGGCGCGCATATCCTCGTAATTTTCGAAGGCCATGCCGCATTCCTGGCCCATCGGTACTTCGGAGACTTCGTCCTTGAAGCGCTTGAGGGTCTTGAGCTTGCCTTCGTGAACGACGACGTCGTTGCGGATGAGGCGGACGCCCGCACCGCGTTCGACCTTGCCTTCGACAACACGGCAGCCTGCGACCTTGCCGACCTTGGTGATGTTGAACACCTCGAGGATTTCGGCATTGCCGATGAAGGTTTCGCGCCGTTCCGGAGAGAGCAGGCCCGACATCGCTGCCTTCACATCATCCACCAGGTCGTAGATGATGTTGTAGTAGCGGATTTCGATGCCTTCGCGCTCGGCGAACTGGCGTGCCTGCGTATTGGCGCGAACGTTGAAGCCAATGATGGCCGCGTTCGACGCTTCGGCGAGCGAGATATCCGACTCGGTGATGCCGCCGGCGCCCGAATGGACGATGCGGGCGCGGACCTCATCGGTGCCGAGCTTTTCCAGTGCGCCGGCAATCGCTTCGATCGAGCCCTGCACGTCACCCTTGATAACCAGCGGGAACTCCTTGATGCCGGCGCTTTGGCGCTGCATCATCATCTGTTCCAGCGAACCGCGCTGTCCCGACTGGCGGGCAGCAGCCTTGTCGCGGGCCAGACGCTGACGATATTCGGAGATCTCGCGGGCGCGGCTTTCGCTTTCGACGACGGCGAACTTGTCGCCCGCCTGCGGCGTGCCGGAAAGACCGAGAACCTCGACCGGAGTCGCGGGACCCGCTTCCTTCACATGGTCACCCTTGTCGGTGACGAGGGCGCGCACGCGGCCCCAGACGTCGCCGGCGACGATGATCTGGCCCGGACGCAGCGTGCCCTTCTGGACGAGCACGGTCGCGACCGAACCGCGGCCACGATCGAGCTGGGCTTCGATGACGGTGCCTTCGGCAGTCCGGTTCGGGTTGGCCTTGAGATCGAGAATTTCCGCCTGCAGCAAGATCGCCTCAAGCAGCTTGTCGAGGTTCTTGCCGGTTTTGGCCGAAACTTCGACGTCGAGCACTTCACCGCCCATAGATTCCACGAAGACTTCGTGCTGCAGCAGCTGGTTGCGGACCTTCTGCGGATCGGCCTCGTGCTTGTCGACCTTGTTGATCGCAACGATGATCGGAACACCGGCCGCCTTGGCGTGGTTGATCGATTCGATCGTCTGCGGCATGACGCTGTCGTCGGCTGCAACGACCAGGATCGCGATGTCCGTCGCCTGGGCGCCGCGGGCACGCATGGCCGTAAAGGCGGCGTGGCCGGGAGTGTCGATGAAGGTGATCTTCTGACCGCTCTGCTCCACCTGATAGGCGCCGATATGCTGCGTGATGCCGCCGGCTTCGCCGGAGACCACGTTGGCATGGCGGATGGCGTCGAGCAGCGAGGTCTTGCCGTGGTCGACATGGCCCATGATGGTGACGACGGGCGGGCGCGAAACCAGTTCGCCATCCTCGTCGGAGACGTTGAAGATGCCGAGTTCGACGTCGGATTCCGACACGCGTCGGACCGTATGGCCGAATTCGCTGGCGATGAGTTCGGCAAGGTCGGCGTCGATGACGTCGCCCGGCTTCATCATCTGGCCTTCCTTCATCAGGTACTTGATGACGTCGACGGCGCGTTCGGACATACGCTGCGACAGTTCCTGAATGGTAATCGTCTCTGGCAGAACCACCTCGCGGGAGATCTTCTCGCGGGTTTCCTGCATCTGGCCGCGACGGAATTTCTCCTGCCGGCGGCGCATGGCCGAGAGCGAACGGCCGCGGGCATTATCCTCGCCGTCGACGTTGGCAGTGGAGATCGTCAGCTTGCCGCGACGGCGCTCTTCATCCGTCTTCGGACGTGTCGTGACCGGCTTTGCCGGTTCCGGACGAACGACGCGGCCACGAACCGGGCCGCCTCGCGCTGCACCCCGATCGTCGTCTTCCTTTTCGTCGCGGCGGCCGCGAACGGCGCCGGGGGCGACAGCACCCGTTGCCGGACGGGCAGCAGTTGCTGCTCCAGCCGCATCGGGCCGGCGCGCGGCAGGTGCCGAGGATGCCGGTTGCTGTGGCTGCGGGGCGTCGGCTGGAGCCGCTGCTGCGGCTGCCGGTTCAGCAACTGGAGCGGGCGCTTCAGCCTGCCGGATAGCTTCTTCGGCGGCCCTGCGGGCAGCTTCTTCGGCTTCGGCTGCCTTGCGGATCACCTCTTCGGCGGCCCTGCGCTTTTCTTCCTCGGCGCGGCGGATCGCATCCTGGGCGTCACGCGCTTGGGCGTCGGCAAGCGCCCGGCGGCGAGCGTCCATTTCCTCAGGCGACAGATGGTTAAGCACCACCGGCCGCGGACGGTCGTTCTGGCGCGGCGCCTGGTGGGACTGCTGCGGACGCTGGTTCGTCTGGCTGTTGTTGCCCTGCTGGATCCGCGGTGCCGGCGTCGGCTGCTGCGGGCGTGCCTGCACCGGCGCGGGCGCCGGTTCGGCTGCACGCACGGGAGCCACCGGAGCGACAGGTGTGATCGGCTTTTCGTCTTCCGGGCGCATCGGGCGCCGCTTGCGGGTCTCGACGACGACCGCCTTGGTGCGACCTCGACCCATATCCTGGCGAACGGTGCCCTGGCTCATCCCCGATGGTTTCAGGGTAAGCGTCTTTTTGCCCGTCACGCTGATTGTCTTGTCGTCGTTACTATCGGTCATTCGTTCCCGTTCCTTCGGACAGGGAGCGATGACTAGATCAGACCCTGTCGTTCAATACTTGTCGATCAATGAGAATGCGACCGGCCCATGCCGGTGACCGCCTCATTGTTTTTGCCGGCCAGCGCCGCCCGCTGCCCGGGACTGACCGCCAATACGGTACTGTTCGAGCATCTTTGCGCGCTTCACTACACCCTCACCCGCCTGCCCTGCAAGCACTGCGGCATGGATAAAAGCATTCTGGCCCATCAGGCCTTCCATTTCGCTCTCCGAGAAGAGACGGAAGGAAGGTATCTCCTCCTCGGTCTCCATTCCGAGGTGCCAGGCCTTGCGGGCCTGGTCGATTTTCCGGACGCCGTCATCCGCTGCATCAGTCGCATGGAACACCGCAAGGGCAGCCCCGCTCCTGACCGCGGCATCCACTTTCGAGGACCCGCTGACGAACTGGCCGGCTTTCCGCGCCATGTTCATCATCTGCATCAATTGCGCCGCAAGCAGCCGGTCGACGCCTGCGCCGAGATCGTCTGCCGCCTTCACGTCCATTTTCAGCGCGCGGGCGAAGAGTTTCTTCGCCACTGCCCTGTCGACCAGCGACCGGTCGATCTTCACCCAGCATCCGCGTCCCGGAAGCTCGCGCTTCAGATCGGCGACAACGGTTCCATCGGGAGCGGCAACGAAGCGGATCAGCTCTTCCGGCGATCCGCTTTCGCGCGTCACGATGCACATGCGTCCGTTCACGTCATAACCTGCAAGATCGTCGTCCTCGTCAGGGAGAGCGTCCGGCTCATGCGCGGTCATCATGCTTCTTGTTCGGCTTCGGCAACCTCTTCTTCGGTCCCCTTCGCCAGGTCTTCTTCGGTAATCCAGCCAGCCGACAGGCGGGCCTGGACGATCATCTGCTCGGCTTCGACGCGCGAGACGTCGAACTTCGAGAACAGGCCTTCGAACTTCTTCGTTTCGCCGTTCTTGCGTTCCGTCCAGCCGACGAGATCGTCGGCGGCACAGCCGGCAAAATCCTCGATCGTCTTGATGCCGTCTTCGCCGAGCGCCACCATCATCTGGGCGGTCATGCCGTCGATTTCGCGCAGCTCGTCCTGAACGCCGAGCGCCTTGCGCTTCTCGTCCATCTCGGCTTCGAGGCGCTCGAGGAACTCGCGGGCGCGCTGCTGGATTTCCTGCGCCGTCTCTTCGTCGAAACCGTCGATCGAGGAGATTTCGTCCAGATCGACATAAGCCAGTTCTTCGACCGCGGCAAAGCCCTCGGAGGCCAGAACCTGGCCGACCATTTCGTCGACGTCGAGCGAATCCATGAACAGGTTGGTGCGCTCGTTGAATTCCTTCTGGCGGCGTTCCGATTCCTCGGCCTCCGTCATGATGTCGATGTCCCAGCCGGTCAGCTGCGAAGCGAGGCGGACGTTCTGGCCGCGGCGGCCGATCGCAAGCGACAGCTGCTCGTCGGGAACGACGACTTCGATGCGCTCGGCATCCTCATCGAGAACAACCTTGGCGACTTCGGCCGGCTGCAGGGCGTTGACGACGAAGGTCGCTGGGTCCTGGCTCCACGGAATGATGTCGATCTTCTCGCCCTGAAGCTCGCCGACGACGGCCTGAACGCGCGAACCGCGCATACCGACGCAGGCGCCGACCGGATCGATCGAACTGTCGTTCGAGATCACGGCGATCTTGGCGCGCGAGCCCGGATCGCGGGCGACCGACTTCACCTGGATGATGCCGTCGTAGATCTCAGGCACTTCCATGGTGAACAGCTTCACCATGAACTGCGGATGCGTGCGCGACAGGAAGATCTGCGGGCCGCGCTGTTCGCGACGGACATCGTAGACATAGGCGCGGACGCGATCGCCATAACGGACGTTTTCGCGCGGGATCATTTCGTCGCGGCGGATGATGCCTTCGCCGCGGCCGAGATCGACGATGACGTTGCCGTATTCGACGCGCTTGACCGTGCCGTTGACGATTTCGCCGACGCGATCCTTGAATTCGTCGAACTGGCGGTCGCGCTCGGCTTCACGCACCTTCTGCACGATCACCTGCTTGGCGGATTGTGCGGCAATGCGGCCAAAATCCATCGGCGGCAGCGGATCGGCGATGAAATCGCCGAGTGCGGCGTCCGGGTTGCGGTCGCGGGCAAGCTCCAGCGGGATCTGCGTCGAATAATCCTCGGCCTTGTCGACGACTTCGAGCAGGCGCTGCAGACGGATTTCGCCGGTCTTCGGATTGATGTCGGCCCGGATGTTGGACTCGGTGCCGTAACGGGAGCGTGCCGCCTTTTGGATGGCGTCGGCCATTGCGGCCAGCACGATCTCGCGGTCGATGACCTTTTCGCGCGCCACTGCATCTGCGATCTGCAGAAGTTCGAGCCGGTTCGCACTGACTGCCATTGTCTTGTTTCTCCGTCTTAACCCCGGGGTTCCCGTCCCTGGAGCGGTCTGTTGATCGGTTATTCCTGGTCGTCCGCTTCGTTCTGGTTGGCGGCCTGGGCTTTCGCCAGCTTGTCGGCGCGCAACGCATCGCGGATCAGGTCGTCGGTCAGAATGAGCTTCGCATCGCTAAGCGCCGTGAAGGGAATGGTGACCTTTTGCTCTTCCCCGTAAGCGACCTGGTCACGCTCGAGCGTGAAACCATCTACGCCTGCTTCGACGATCTTGCCGCGGAAGCGCTTGCGATTGTCGATCAGGATCGACGTCTCGCATTTCACAAGGTGGCCCTGCCAGCGGACGAAATCGGATTTCCGAACCATCGGACGGTCGATGCCGGGCGAAGACACTTCGAGATGATACTCTTTATCGATCGGATCTTCCACATCGAGGACTGGAGAAATCGCCATCGAGATTTCTTCGCAGTCCTGGACCGTCATCGTCCCGTCGTTGCGCTCGGCCATGACCTGCATCGTCGCGCCGTTCTGGTTCATCATGCGGACGCGGATCAGCCGAAAGCCCAGGCCGACGAGGACGGGTTCGATGATATCGGCAAGACGCTGGTCAAGCCCGGTTTCGGTAATCAGCCGCGGCTCAAGTTCGTTGTCTGCGTTTGTCATGTCCGACAAGCGATGCGCTCCTCGCAATTTCATGCTGTTTAGGGATCGCGCTAATAAAAAAGAGCGGGTCCTTGCGGCCCACTCTTCATCAAGCGATCAAGAATTTGAGAGCCATATAGTCGGGTTTTTCCGAAATTGCAAGGTCTGCGACCGATTCGGCCAATTCGCTTACGGTGGGGTGACGAGACCTATGGCCAGCGCCGGTCTTGCGCATATATTGCCGTGGGGCGCAACAACAAAAGCGGAGAAATCGTGGCCTACACTTCGTCGACATTGGCGCCTTTGCGGCACGATACCTACCGCACCATCTGGTTCGCCAGCCTGTCCTCGAATTTCGGCGGACTGATCCAGGCGGTCGGTGCCGCCTGGATGATGACGACGATCACCGCCTCCGAGGACATGGTCGCGCTGGTGCAGACCTCGACGGCGCTGCCGATCATGCTGTTTTCGCTGATCTCGGGCGCGCTCGCCGACAACTACGATCGCCGCCGGGTGATGCTGACGGCGCAGTGCATAATGCTGACGGTCTCGGCCCTGTTGACGGCCACGGCGCTTCTCGGCTGGATCACCCCCTGGCTGCTGCTGTTCTTCACCTTCCTGATCGGCTGCGGCACCGCGCTCAACAACCCATCCTGGCAGGCCTCGGTCGGAGACATGGTGCCGCGCGCCGATCTGCCGGGCGCCGTCACGCTGAACAGCATGGGTTTCAACATTACCCGCAGCGTCGGCCCGGCCATCGGCGGCGTTATCGTCGCAGCAGCCGGCGCGGCGGCGGCCTTCGCGGTGAACACCGTGAGCTACCTCGCTTTGATCTATGCCCTGCTGCGCTGGCGCCCGAGCACGCCGGCCTCGACCCTGCCGCGCGAGGCGCTCGGCAGCGCCATCTTCGCCGGCCTGCGTTATGTCTCGATGTCGCCCAATCTCGAAAAGGTTCTCCTCCGGGGCCTGCTCTTCGGCATCGGCGCCAGCTCGATCCTGGCGCTGCTGCCGGTCGTGGCACTCGATCTCGTCGGCGGCGGCCCGCTGACCTATGGTTTCATGCTCGGCGCCTTCGGCATCGGCGCGATCGGCGGCGCGGTGCTGAATGCGCGGCTGCGCCAGATGCTGTCGAGCGAGATGATCATCCGCCTGGCCTTTACAGGCTTCGCGCTGAGCGCCGTCATTGCCGCCTTCAGCCCAAGCGCGGTGCTCACCTCGGCCGGGCTGCTCGTCTCCGGCGCCTGCTGGGTCTCCGCCCTGTCGCTCTTCAACACCATCGTCCAGCTGTCGACGCCGCGCTGGGTGGTGGGTCGCGCCCTGTCGCTCTACCAGACCGTCACCTTCGGCGGCATCGCCGGCGGCAGCTGGCTCTGGGGTGTTGCCGCCGATCGCTATGGCGTCGCCGATGCGCTGCTGATGTCATCGGTCGTCATGCTGCTCGGCATCGTCATCGGCCTGCGTTTTTCCATGCCGGCCTTCGCCTCGCTCAATCTCGATCCGTTGAATCGCTTCACCGAGCCGGCTCTCAGTCTCGACATCACCCCGCGCAGCGGCCCGATCGTCATCCAGGTCGATTACGAGATCGGAGATGACGACCTTGCCGAATTCATGCAGCTGATGGGCGAGCGCCGCCGTATCCGCATCCGCGACGGCGCCCGCAACTGGGCGCTGATGCGCGATCTCGAAAATCCCGGGCTCTGGACGGAAACCTACCATACGCCGACCTGGGTCGAATATATAAGACACAACCAGCGGCGCACGCAGGCCGATGCCGAAAACACCGACAGGCTTCGTGCGCTTCATCGCGGCGAAGGTCCGTTGCATGTCCACCGCATGATCGAACGCCAGGCCATTCCACCGGATACCGACGTCTTCCACAAGGCGCCGATCGACCTGCATCATTGAGGACAGCCATGTATCAATTCAGGCTCGCCCGCCAGTCCGATCTCGTCGCCATCGTCCGGCTTCTGGCCGACGACGATCTCGGCAGCGCCAGAGAAATCACCTCTGATCCCGTCGATGCGCGCTACCTCTCGGCCTTCGCGGCGATCGAGTCGGATGCCAATCAGCTCTTGGCCGTCGCCATCGATCCTTCCGATCGGGTCGTCGGCTGCCTGCAGCTGAGCTTCATTCCCGGCCTGTCGAGGACGGGCATGTGGCGCGGCCAGATCGAAAGCGTGCGTGTCGCAAGGGATGTTCGCGGCTCGGGCCTCGGCTCCGCGTTCGTCGAATGGGCGGTCGGCCAATGCGCCGCGCGCGGCTGCAGCTTGGTTCAGCTGACGTCGGACAAGACGCGAGCGGATTCGATCCGCTTCTACGAGAGGCTCGGTTTCGTGGCGAGCCACGAAGGGCTGAAGCGCAGTCTCTGAACAACTACTTCAGCTTGCTCTTCATCGTCGCCTCGGGAAAGCAGGTCGGTGCCATGCCGTTCTTCGCCTGCCACTGGCCGATCGAACGCCGGGTCTTGTAACCAGGCAGACCGTCGGAGCCCCCGACATCGTAGCCCTGCCGCTCCAGCGCCTTCTGCATGGCGGCGACATCGGAGCGCAGCATCTTGCCAACATCGCCCCATCGACCCTCAAAGGCACCGGCATTAGAGCCGATCCGGTCGGCGAGATTGCCGATATAGAGCGCGTAGAGATCGGAATTGTTATATTCCTTGATGATGTAGAAATTCGGGGTGACGATGAACTCAGGCCCATCGCGGCCCGCCGGAACCAGCATCATGCCCTCGGCCTTCATCTCGCTTGAGGGGAAATCCTTGCCGGAGATGCGGTCGATGCCGAGCGAGGCCCAGTGCGACAGCGGTTTTGAGAGATCCGGCCCTTCCTGCGCACAGGAGACCGCCTCCGGTATCGACACCTCGAAACCCCAGTCGTGGTCGCGCTGCCAGCCCTTCTTGACCAGGAAATTGGCGATCGAGGCGAGCGTATCCGGCACTGAGGTCCAGATATTGCGATGGCCGTCGCCGTCGAAATCGACGGCATATTTCAGGTAGCTCGTCGGCATGAATTGCGGCTGCCCGAGCGCGCCGGCCCACGAACCCTTGAAACCGGCCGGCGTCACGTCACCGCCGTCGAGAATATGCAGCGCCGCCACCAGCTCGGTGCGGAACATCTCCTTGCGCGTCGACATGAAGGCCTTGGTCGCCAGCACCTCGATCGCCGAATTCGGGATCTTCGCGGCGCCGAAGCCGGTCTCCCGGCCCCAGATGGCCAGCACGATCGGCCCCGGCACGCCATAGGTCTTCTCGATCCGCTTCAGCGTCGAGCCATATTGCGCGGCAAAGCCGCGGCCGGTTGCGGCAAGCCTCTTCAGATGGTCCTCGTTGAAATAGGGACCGGGCGAGGAAAATTCCGCCTGCGTCTGCTTCTGCTCCTTCGGCGGAGGGAAACCGGGCGGCGCGAGATCGGGCAGGTTCCAGTTCAGGGTGATACCGGAGAAGGCGGCCTTGAAGCTCTTCTCGGAAATCCCGTTCGCCTTCGCCTCCGGCCAGAGGTCCTTCTGCACCCACGTCTCGAACTGCGCCTCGACATCGGCTTTTGAAGGGGCTGCGTGGGCGCAGAGGGGGAGGAGGGCGGTTGTTATCGCGAGGGCGAATATCCGCGGCAAATGAAACCGTCTCATATTACCGTCCGTGCCCGAAGTGCTGCGGCAAGAGTGCCCTCGTCGAGATAGTCGAGCTCGCCGCCGACCGGCACCCCGTGCGCCAGGCGGGTGATCTTCACGTTAAGCCCCTGCAGCTGGTCGGTGATGTAATGCGCCGTCGTCTGTCCCTCGACGGTGGCGTTGACCGCGATGATCAGCTCCCGGATGCCGCCTTCGCCGATCCGGTCGATCAGGCCGCGAATATTCAGATCGTCGGGACCGATCCCGTCGAGCGGCGAAAGCGTGCCGCCGAGCACGTGATAGGCGGCGTTCATCGCGCCCGCCCGCTCCAGCGCCCAGAGGTCGGAGACGTCCTCGACGACGATGATGATCGATTGATCGCGCTGCGTGTCGGTGCAGACGGTGCAGGGATCGACGGTATCGACATTGCCGCAGCGCGAGCAGATCTTCACCTTGTCGTAAGCTTCGCCCATCGCATTCGACAGGGGCCCCAGCAGCTGGTCCTTCTTCTTGATCAGATGTAGTGCCGCCCGGCGCGCCGAGCGCGGCCCGAGGCCCGGCACCTTCGCCAAAAGCTGGATGAGTTTTTCGATTTCGGGGCCGGTGACTCGTTTTGCCATGCGCCGTTCTTAGCTGATATGCAACGAAAACGGAATCGCGGAAGGATCGGCCGTCCCATGAAAATCCTGGCGCTGTGCATCGGCAATCCGGAAAGGCTGGCCGGCAAGAGCTACAAGACCGGCATCTTCAAACACGCGGTCAACGGCGCGGTGATGATCGATGCCGAGGGGCTGGTCGGTGATGCCATCTGCAACCGCAAACACCATGGCGGCGTCGATCAGGCTGTTTATATCGAGGGATCGCTGACGCTCGACTGGTGGAGCGGCGAGCTTGGCCGGCCATACGAGGCTGGCACTTTCGGCGAAAACATGGTGATCTCAGGTCTCGACAATCGCGACGTTTCCGTCGGCGATCGCTTCATATCAGGCGATCTCGTCCTCGAAGTCAGCGCATGCCGCATCCCCTGCGCCACCTTCGCCGCCAGGATGAACGATCCGAAATTTGCCAAGCGCTATACCGCAGCCGCCCGCCCCGGCATCTATTGCCGGGTTGTCGCGGGTGGCGTGGCCGAAGCCGGGACGCCGGTGGAATATCAGCCTTTTCCCGGAAAAAAGGTGACGATGCCGGAACTGATGGAAACCTTCGGTCGGCGGCTTTCGGAGACGGACCGGGCGCGATATCTCGCTGCTCCTATTCACTACAAGCTGCGGGCAATGCTGGAAGCGCAGCGCTAGGAACAATTTGTCACCCTCGGATCGCGAGGGCGATGATCGCATCGTCCATCCGGGCAGCGATGCAATAAATTAAGTTGCCTGCTATCAGAATGGCAGCTTGAACCCGGGCGGGATCGGCAGGCCGGCGGTCAGCGCCTTGGTCTTTTCGGCGGCGAGCGCCTCGGCCTTGTCCTTGGCGTCCTTGTGGGCGGCGACGATCAGGTCCTCGAGGATCTCGACATCGTCTTCCTTGAACAGCGACGGGTCGATCTTCAGGCTCTTCAGCTCGCCCTTGCCGGAGATGATGACGGTAACGAGGCCGCCGCCCGCCTTACCTTCGGCCGTGAGCTCGGCGATCTCCGCCTGCATCTGCTCCATCTTGGCCTGCATTTCCTTGACTTTGCCCATCATGCCCATGATGTCGCGCATCGTCTCGCTCCTTCTTGAAATCAGAATTCTATGTCGTCGCCGGGCAGGATATCACCGTCTTCCGATTCGGCGGCGGCAGGCGGCGTCGCCTCATCCGCTTCTTCCTCGGGGGTCGGCGCCCTGACGCGCACGTCGATGATCTTGGCGCCCGGAAACTGCGTCAGGATGGCCGCGACATCGGGGTCCTGGCGGGCATCGCTGACGCGCTGTTGCTGAGCCTTGGCTTCCGCCTCGACCATCGTCGGCCCGCCTTCTTCGCGGCTGGTGCTGACGATCCAGTGGATGCCCGTCCATTCCTTCAGCTTGACGGCAAGCTCGTTCAGCAGTGTGCCGGGTGCGCCTTCGGTCAAGTTCACATCGAGCCGGCCGGGTTCGATGCGGACGGGCCGCACGAAGTTACGCACCAGCGCCTTCAGCTTGACGTCCCGCTTTTCGGCGGCGAGATCGACGATATCGCTGACCGAATTGACCGGAACGAGCGGCTTCGGTGTCTCGGCCGGTATCGTCTCGATCCGCCCGACAGGCATCGTCTCCGGCTGGCTGCTCGGCACGGCGCGCAGCATCGCCACCGGCGCGGACGCCTGCGGCTTGCCAGGTGCGATGTCCGGCGCGCGTGCGACGCTGCTTTGATAGGGAACGCGCGTGCCGCTGCCGCCGCCGTTGCCGGAAGGCAGGGAGGAGGGCCGCGGGCCGGCATTGTCGCCGGAAAATTCGGCAAGCCGCCGCGCTGCATCCTCGGGCGCCGGCAGATGCGCCGCATGCGCGAGCCGGATCAGCACCATTTCGGCCGCACCCGCCGTCCGCGACGAGCCTTCCGTTTCGGGAATGCCTTTCAGCAGCATCTGCCAGATGCGCGACAGCGTCGTGACCGCGACGCCCTTGGCGAATTCGGCGGCCTTGGTACGCTCGACCTCGCTGAGCGAGGGGTCGTTTGCCGCATCCGGCACATATTTTAGCCGCGTCACCAGATGGGTGAAATCGGCAAGATCGGTCAGCACCACCACCGGATTGGCGCCGGCCTCGTACTGGCTCTGGAATTCACCGAGGGCTGCGGCGACGTCGCCCTTGACGACATGCTGGAAGAGGTCGACGATCCGGGCGCGGTCGGCAAGGCCGAGCATTCCGCGCACGGCTTCCGCCTGCACCGCACCCGCGCCATGGGCGATCGCCTGGTCGAGCAGCGACAGCCCGTCGCGCGCCGAGCCTTCGGCGGCACGTGCGATCATCGCCAGCGCGTCCGGTTCGGCCTCGATGCCTTCCTTGGCGGCGATTGTCGAAAACAACCCGACGAGATCCGACGCGCTGATGCGGCGCAGGTCGAAACGCTGGCAGCGCGACAGCACGGTGATCGGCACCTTGCGGATTTCCGTGGTGGCGAAGATGAACTTCACGTGCTCCGGCGGCTCTTCCAGCGTCTTCAACAAGCCGTTGAAGGCCTGCGTCGACAGCATGTGCACTTCGTCGATGATATAGACCTTGTAGCGCGCCGAAACTGGCCGGTAGCGCACCTGCTCGATGATCTCTCTTATATCGTCGATGCCGGTATGGGAGGCGGCGTCCATCTCGATCACGTCGACATGCCGGCCTTCCATGATCGCCTGGCAGTGTTCGCCGGGCGTGCGAAGGTCGATCGTCGGCTTGTCGACATCGGATGTCTTGTAATTCAGCGCCCGCGCCAGGATGCGCGCCGTCGTCGTTTTGCCGACGCCGCGCACGCCGGTCAGCATGTAGGCCTGGGCAATGCGGCCGGTTTCGAAGGCGTTGGTCAGGGTGCGGACCATCGGCTCCTGGCCGACCATCAGGTCCGTGAAATCCTTGGGGCGGTATTTGCGAGCCAGCACCCGGTATCCGGTGCCCGTCGAGGCGGCATCTTTTGATTGTCGCTCGGTGTCGCTCATCGCCCTGCTTGTCGCCCGGATCGTCGGGCACTTCGTGGAGAGAAGGTGGGAGGCTGGCACGATGACCCGTGCCGGGCTCGTTAGGGCTGCTTCCTTCCGGACCTGACCCGGTTGGCGAGTGGCTCGTCCACCACCAACCTCCCGGATGCACATATCGGCAATATCGTCATCAAAAGCAAGCCAACATGCGAAAAAACTGCTAGTCGTTGGAAAACATGGGAGGAATGCCCTTTGAACGGTTTCGTGCTCGACCCCCGGCTGGAAAACGACAGCACCAGCGTCATGGTCACCGGCCTCTGTGATCTCAGATTGTCGAGGGATGCCCGCTGGCCCTGGCTCATTCTCGTGCCGCGCCGGGCTGAAATCACCGAAATCTTCGAGCTCACGCCGCTCGACCAGGTGCTGCTTGCCTTCGAGACGGAGCTTGTCGCCAAAGCCCTGAAAGAGATCACCGGCGCAACAAAAATCAATATCGGGGCTCTTGGCAATATCGTCCGCCAGCTTCATGTTCATGTCATTGCCCGCTTCGAAGGCGATGCCAATTGGCCGGGTCCCGTCTGGGGATTCGGGCGCGCGGAGCCCTACGAGGACGGAAAGAGAGACGAATTCATAGCGAAACTGCGGGAAGCCCTTTCATCATGAGTCATTCGCTTTTCGATTCGGATGTGCCGCATCCCGAACCCAGCAATCTCACGGCTTTTGCCGCCAACGACCTCAATCGCGATTCCGAGCATCGCGACGAACACTCCGTCGAAAAGGCGCTGGCAAGGGACGGCACGCATATCTTCGCCTTCGCCAGAGACAGGCTGGTGCTGAAGCATGACGGCCAGGTGCTCGATCCGCTCTTTGCCCGCTACGAGCTGCAGGAATTGCAGCCGGATTGGGACGAGACCGTGCTTCTCGGCTACCGCAAATCGGGCGAGCCGCGGCTTGCCGTCCCCGTCGGCATCGACGTCGACGACCTCGCCAGCCATTACAAGCCTGCCGACGGCCGCACTTTGTTTCGCGAAATGCTGATCGACGAGGTGCTACTCGGCGAATTCGCCCAGGCCGCGAGCCTGATCCGCTGGAATGGCGACAACCGCTTCTGCGGCCGCTGTGGCTCGGCGATGGAGATCCACATCGGCGGCTACAAGCGTGTCTGCGCTGCCTGCGAACACATGATCTTCCCGCGCACCGACCCGGTCGTCATCATGCTGACGGTCGACGAGAGCCGCGACCTCTGCCTGCTCGGCCGCAGCCCGCATTTTGCGCCTGGCATGTATTCCTGCCTTGCCGGCTTCCTCGAACCCGGCGAGACCATCGAAAACGCCGTGCGGCGCGAAACGCTGGAGGAGTCGGGCATCCGCACCGGCCGCATCCGCTACCACGCCTCGCAGCCCTGGCCGATGCCGCACTCGCTGATGATCGGCTGCTACGCCGAGGCCAAATCCACCGAAATCACCCGCGACGAGACGGAACTCGAGGATTGCCGCTGGTTCACTCGCGAGGAAACGATCGAGATGCTGGAACGCCCGAGCGCGACTGGCAAGGCCTCGCCGCCGAAAGGGGCGATCGCCCACCGCCTGATGCGCGACTGGGTGGAGTGGAAGCGGTAACACCATGCCGGTCGCGCGCTCGGAACGGCTGCTGACGCTGCTTCAGACACTTCGGCGTTACCGGCGGCCGGTGACCGGCACGGTGCTTGCCGAGGAGACCGGCGTCAGCCTGCGTACGCTCTATCGCGATATTGCCAGCCTCCAGGCCCAGGGGGCGATGATCGAAGGCGAAGCCGGCATCGGCTACGTGCTGAAGCCCGGCTTCATGCTGCCGCCGATGATGTTTTCCGAAGAGGAGCTGGAGGCGCTGGTCCTCGGTTCGCGCTGGGTCGCCCGCGCCGCCGAGCCGCGCCTGGCCGGCGCCGGCGCCGATGCGCTAGCCAAGATTGCCGCGGTGCTGCCGGCGGATATGCGGGACATGATCGATTCGGCCGCCCTCTTCGTCGGCCCTAAGCGCCGGGACGAGGACAAAGCCGACGTTTCGGCCATCCGCCGGGCGATCCGCCTCGAGCGTATCCTCGAACTGCATTACGGCGACGAACAGGGCCGGATCTCGCGTCGCCGGGTCTGGCCTTTCGCACTCGGCTATTTCGAGCATGTGCGGGTCCTCATGGCCTGGTGCGAACTGCGCCAGGACTTCCGCCATTTCCGCACCGACCGCATTATCGACATGACGCTGCATGAGGTGCGTTATCCGCGCCGCCGCACGGTTCTTCTGAAAGAATGGCGCGAGCAGGATGTGCCGCTTGAGAACTGAAACGCTGCTGCCATAAACTGTCAGCAGCGGGCGTTATTATCAGTACCAATCCACCAGGAAGGAGTACTGATCATGGCAATGCCTCCCGCCATCCATTTCGCCAACGAGCGTTTTACAGCTGAGACCTTTGCCGATGTCATTTCGGCCGAAACTTTTGCCGACGTCCGCCAATCGGCGCGCTCCGGCTTGCTAGGACGGGTCATCGGCCTTCTCCGCAATCCCGGGGGAAACCGCTCGAAACTCGATCTTGAAACGACATCGGATTCCTTGAAGCGTGACCTCGGCTTTCTGGATGGGCGCGGCCCGCGCCGCGAGGATCGTTTTCCGCTGTAAGCCACTTCATTACCATTGATATTCCACCCGACGAACGGGGCGCGCGCGCCTCCACTTCCTGCTGCCATCCATTGGCAGCAGTCGGGTCCATCGTCCTTACCATTTCACATCAACGGGAGAACCGAAATGACCAGTCCGAACCTGATTATCCTCTACGTCAAGGACCCCGGCGAAAGCGCCAGCTTCTACCGCAACCTCCTGAACCGCGAACCAGCCGTGGAAGCACCGAATTTTGTCGCCTTTCCGCTCGAGGGCGGCTTCACCCTCGGCCTCTGGCGGCGCAGCAAGGTCGAGCCGCAGCCTTCCGCGATCGGCAACCGCGGCGAAGTGGCCTTCATGGTCAAGGGGGAAAACGCCGTCGCCAATCATTACGAGGACTGGCGCGGTCGCGGTCTGCCGATCGCCCAGGAACTGACCGAACTGGATTTCGGCCCGACCTTCGTCGTGCTCGATCCGGACGGCCATCGCCTTCGCGTCTGTGAGCCGGATAAATAATAGCTGATATGGAGGCGTCTCATGCATATGCCCGGAAGTCTTCAGCGCTTCCGGGCATATGCATGGAACTGAGGAGTTACAGCAGGCCTCGCATCGCATGCCCCTTGTAGACGCCGAGGATGCGCACCTTCTCGGAGAAGAACCGCAGTTCTTCCAATGCCCGGCGCACGTTCGGATCGTTCGGGTGGCCTTCGATATCGGCGTAGAACTGCGTTGCCACGAATCTTCCACCGAGCTGATAGCTTTCCAGCTTCGTCATGTTGATGTTGTTGGTGGCGAACCCGCCGAGCGCTTTATAGAGCGCGGCCGGAATGTTGCGGACGTTGAAGACGAAGGTAGTGACAACCTTTTCATCAGCCGAATTCCGTTGCGCCCATTCCTCGTCGCGCGACAGCACGACGAAGCGGGTGACGTTGTTTTCCGTATCCTCGACATTTTCGGCGATGATCTCGAGCCCATAGAGATCGGCGGCAAGGCGTGGCGCCAAGGCGGCCATGGAGCGATCGCCGGTTTCTTTCACCAGCTTTGCTGCACCGGCTGTATCGCCGGCGATGATAGGCTTCCAGCCGTTGGCGCGGACGATCTTCCGGCACTGGCCGAGCGCGTGGATATGGCTGTGCACCGTGCGGATCTCGTCCTTGGTCACACCCGGCAGCACCATCAGCTGGAAGCGAATCGGCATGAAATATTCGCCGATGATGTGCAGCCGCGATTCCGGCAGCAGATGGTGGATATCGGCGACCCGCCCGGCGATCGTGTTCTCGATCGGGATCATCCCGATGTCGGCGTCGCCATTGTCGACCGCCGTGAACGCATCCTCGAAGGTTTGGCAGGGCAGCGGCTCCATGGTGGGGAACATGTCGCGGCTGGCCATGTCGGAATTGGCGCCGAATTCGCCCTGGAAGGCGATCCTGTTGGTCTTGATGTTCATGATGGTTCCGTCAGTTCGACTTAGAGCATGATGCCGAAAAGTGTGAGCGGTTTTCGGACGACATCATGCTCTAACTCTTTAATTGAGAACAGGATTCAGATTTTAGGCCAACCGAGCCTAAAATCATCCTGTTCTGGCGGAGAGGATGCGCCGCGCTTTTTCGAGGTCGGCGGGAGTATCGACACCGAGCGGAACCGTGTCAACGATCTCGGCGTCGATGCGCATGCCGGCCTCCAGCGCCCGCAGCTGCTCCAGCGCTTCGCGCCTTTCGAGTGTCGAAGGCCCGAGCGAGACGAACCGTTCCAGCGCCGCGCGCCGATAGGCGTATAGGCCGATATGATGGTAGAGCGGACCCTTGCCGTAAGGTGCGGTCGCGCGCGTGAAATAGAGCCCGCGCAGTCGGGTGTCGGAAACGGGCGAGCCGACGACCTTGACGATGTGCGGCGCGGTTTTGTCCTCTTCATTATCGATTTCGGTCGTTAGCGTGCCGATATCGACCGCCTCGTTCTCCAGAGGGCGCAAAGCCGCGCGCACGGTTTCCGGATCGATCGTCGGCAGATCGCCCTGGACGTTGACGATGAATTTCGCCTTGCCGGCAGGATCGACTTTCTGCAGCGCCTCAAAGATCCGATCGGAACCCGATTGATGATCGCTGCTGGTCATGACGACTTCGAAGCCGGCGGCAGAAACCGCATCGAACACCCTGATGTCGTCGACAGCGACGACGACGCGGCCGATGGCTGCCTCTTTGGCGCGCATCGCCACTTGGACGATCATCGGCAGCCCGCAAATATCGGCGAGCGGCTTGCCCGGAAGCCGGGTGGAAGCCATCCGCGCCGGGATCAATACGAGCACACCGTCTAAATTTGAATCACTCATTGGTCGGGCCTTCTATTCCGGGCTGAAAAGTGTCAAAAAGTCTCACGCACAAGACCATTTAGACAGTTGCAACGATCAGCCAAAAGACATAGGTTCCGCGCGATTTCAAGATGGTCCGGTTATGGTCTGCCGGCTGCAAGGGGAGCATTGCAGATGAATTCATACGTCAATACGGCCGTGGGGGCACTGCTCGGAACGATTTTCGTTCTGATGTCGGTCTCTATCGCGTCCGAAGGGATCTTCCATTCCGAAGCACCGGAAAAGGAAGGTTTCGCGATCGTTGCCGAAGAGGCGCCCGCCGCTGGTGGCGAAGCTGCGCCTGCCGCTGCTGCCGTTCCGATCGCGCAATTGCTCGCTTCTGCCGATGCCAAGGCCGGTGAAACGGTCTTCAAGAAGTGTCAGGCCTGTCATGACGGCACCAAAGGGGGACCGAACAAGGTCGGTCCCAACCTCTTTGGTGTCGTAGATCGCCCGATCGCCTCGCATGAGGGCTTCGCCTATTCCGCTGCGATGAAGGATTTCTCCAAGGGCAGCAGCGAGAAGTGGACCTTCGAATTCCTCAACAAGTTCCTGCTGGCGCCGAAGAAGGACGTTCCGGGCACGGCGATGGGCTTTGCCGGTCTGGCGAAGGATCAGGACCGCGCCAATGTCATTCTCTACCTGCACACGCTGGCCGATTCGCCGGTACCGCTGCCGGACCCGAACACCGCGACGCAGTAACGCGGACGCAACAACGCACCTCGAAGAGAGCCCGGCCCGCGACGCCGGGCTTTTTGTTGTGCGGAGAGTGTTCAGGCGCCCAGGAAATAGGCCCAGAGCGAAACCGTGATGGCGCCGAGCGCTGTCGTCACGGTGATCGTCGAGGCAGCAATACTATGGCCGACACCGAATCGGTTGGCGATCAGCCAAGCGTTGACGCCTGTAGGCACCGAGGACGTCAGCACGATCGCCGCCGTCCATTCCGGGCTGAGGCCGAGGAGATGGCTCGCCGCCCACACGCAGCCGGGCAGCAGCAGCAGCTTCAAGCTCGATGTGACGCTTGCTATGCCGAGATTGCCGGAAATGCCGTATTTCTCCAGCGCCATGCCGAGCGAGATCAGCGCTGCCGGGCCGGCAATGCCGGCGATCTGCTTGACGACAGTGGCGAGCGTTACCGGCATGCTGAGGCCGGAAAGATGCATCGTCATGCCGGCCGCAAGCCCGATCACCAACGGGTTGCGCACAAGATTAACGGCGATCTGGCGAAGCACCAGCACCATGCTGCGATCGCTCTTGCCGGCGATCTTGCGCTCGGCATGCTCCATCAGCACCGTGCCGGCGACCATCATCACCGGCAGATGGACGGCGAGCAGGATTGACAGCGCCACCAGCCCTTCGTCGCCGACGGTGCGCTCGACCAGCGGCAGGCCGATGAAGATATTATTGGCGAAAGCCGAGGAAACGCCGGCCAGCACGCCGATCCGCTCGTCGCGGCCGAAGAGGCGCGTGGCGGCGATATGGCCGGTCGCCCAGGTAATGGCAACGCCGGAGAAATAGACGATCCACAGCCGGAAAGGCGAGGCACCGTGAAAATCCGCCTCGGCAATGGTGCGGAAGAGTAAGAGCGGCACGGCGATCTTGAATACGAATTCGCTGAGCGCTTCGCCGACATTCGATGCCATCAAGCCGCTGCGGACGATCACCCAGCCGATGAGGATCAGGATGAAGATAGGAAGAACGTCGAGGATGATGGCTGACATGGGGGAGGCTGCTTTGCGCGGGGGGAGTGTCGCACCTCTACCGCATAATTCCGTAAATCGGAATCGATTTAAGGATAAATTATGCAGCACTTGACAATGCTGCAGCAGCAAACGGCTTGGATTGAAAAACCAATCGCCGCCGATCCTGCAGCATCCGAGAAACAAAAAAAGCGGGCACAGCCCGCTTTTCCGCTCCGGCCTTGCCGGAGCGATCGCGAAGCTGCCAGTTCATCCGTGGTCAGCATCGCGCCGGTAAGATCGAGGGTTTCATCCCTCGTGCGTCCGACTGCAACTGAAAGCTGCTCATGCCGGTCTTCTCGCGACTATGTCTAGATTTCGAAAATGACAGGGGCATGACGAACAAGCGGCAGTTTTGCGAAGAAATAGATGCGCCATCCACCATTTATCCTTCCAAACCGTGGAAATTTCGCTAAGACCGAACCCCGGCTATCACAAATCCGGGACTCCCCATTTCATGACAAGATTCGATGTTCTGACAGTCGGCAACGCGATCGTGGATATCATTGCCCGTTGCGACGACCAGTTCCTCATTGACAACCAGATCACCAAGGCGGCGATGAACCTCATCGATGCGGAACGGGCCGAACTGTTGTATTCGCGCATGGGGCCGGCGCTCGAAGCCTCCGGCGGCAGCGCCGGCAATACGGCTGCGGGCGTTGCCAACCTCGGCGGCAAGGCCGCCTATTTCGGCAATGTCGCCGCCGATCAGCTGGGCGACATCTTCACCCACGACATCCGCGCCCAGGGCGTCCACTACCAGACGAAGCCCAAGGGCACGTTCCCGCCGACGGCACGCTCGATGATCTTCGTCACCGAGGACGGCGAACGTTCGATGAACACCTATCTCGGCGCCTGCGTCGAGCTCGGGCCGGAGGACGTCGAGGCCGATGTCGTGGCCGACGCCAAGGTCACCTATTTCGAAGGTTATCTCTGGGATCCGCCGCGCGCCAAGGAAGCGATCCTCGATTGCGCCCGCATCGCCCATGAAAACGGCCGGGAAGTGTCGATGACGCTGTCCGACAGCTTCTGCGTCGGCCGCTATCGTGGTGAGTTCCTCGATCTGATGCGCTCCGGCAAGATCGATATCGTCTTCGCCAATCGCCAGGAAGCGCTGTCGCTTTATGAAACCGACGATTTCGAAGAGGCGCTGAACAGGATCGCTGCCGATTGCAAGATCGCCGCCGTGACCATGAGCGAGGATGGCGCCGTCATCCTGAAGGGCCGCGAGCGTTATTACGTCGATGCGATTAGGATCAGGGAAGTCGTCGATACGACGGGCGCTGGCGATCTCTTCGCCTCCGGCTTTCTCTATGGCTATACGCAGGGACGCTCTCTGGAGGATTGCGGCAAGCTCGGCTGCCTCGCAGCCGGCATCGTTATCCAGCAGATCGGCCCGCGCCCAATGACCTCGCTGTCCGATGCCGCCAAGCAGGCTGGGCTTATTTGAAGGCTTCGCCGGGATAAGCGCCCCAGATTTCCGACTGCGCCACCCAGCCGGAGGCGCCGTCGATTTCGGCGCGGCACCAGTCGCCGTTGCATTCGCCGATCGTCAGCATCACGCCGGGTTCCAGCTTGGCGACGATCGACGCGGAGGGCTGCGCCTCGCGGCGCAGATTGACGAATACGCCCTTGGCCTTCGTCTTCATCCACGGGGCGGCGATCGCCGCGCGCTGGCCTGACAGCAGCGACTGGTTGACCCAGCCTTCGGTGCCGTCGGCATCGCGGATGCGGCGCCAGTTGTCGTATTCCTGAATGATCTCCACCGGCAATCCGGATTTCAGATACATCCACGAAACGGCATAATCCGTTCCCGGGCCGATGCGCAGGTTGACGCGCTTGGATTTCAGGGTGACGAAACGCGGCAATGGCAGCCCGCTTGGCCCCTTGGCGGCCTGCGCATGGGCCAATTCGACGGTTCCCATGGATGCGGCCAGAGCGATGGCAAGGGCAAGGCAGGACTTCAGGACTTTGCTGCGCATGGAAGTTTCCGTTTGCTCGAATTCGCGGGCAGGCCCGGCCTGCTCGCGGTCCGGGCTCTGACATTCCCCAGCTGCACCGCGAGTTTTGTTTGTCTTCGCGCGCGGGTCTGGTAGAAAATGCCCGGATGGGAAAATTATCACCCCTCTTGGTTAAAGACCTCTGAACAAGGCACCACAGCCAGCCATGACAGCGAAGAAAAAACCGAAGGTCTATATCACCCGCAAGCTGCCCGATGCCGTCGAAACTCGCATGCGCGAGCTGTTCGACGCCGAGCTGAACATCGACGACGCGCCGCGCTCCGTGCCCGAGCTGATCGCCGCCGTCAGGACCGCCGACGTGCTGGTGCCGACCGTCACCGATCGCATCGATGCGGCGCTGATCGATCAGGCGGGGCCGCAGATGAAGCTGATTGCAAGCTTCTCCAACGGCACCGACCATATCGACGTCGAGGCGGCAGCGCGTAAGGGCATCACCGTCACCAACACGCCGAACGTCCTGACCGAGGATACCGCCGATATGACGATGGCGCTCATTCTCGCGGTTCCGAGGCGGCTCGGCGAAGGCGCGCGTGTGCTCACCGACAAGCCCGGCGAATGGGCCGGCTGGTCTCCGACCTGGATGCTCGGCCGGCGCATTCACGGCAAGCGCATCGGCATCGTCGGCATGGGCCGCATCGGCACGGCGGTCGCCCGCCGCGCCAAGGCGTTCGGCCTGTCGATCCACTACCACAACCGCAAGCGCGTCAATCCGGCCGTCGAGGACGAGTTGGAAGCGACCTATTGGGAAAGTCTCGACCAGATGCTCGCCCGCGTCGACATCGTGTCGGTCAATTGCCCGTCGACTCCGGCAACCTTCCACCTGATCTCAGCGCGCCGCCTGGCGCTGCTGCAGCCGACGGCCTATCTTGTCAACACCGCGCGCGGCGACGTCGTCGATGAAGCTGCGCTGATCAAGTCGTTGAGGGAGGGTCGGATCGCCGGCGCCGGCCTCGACGTCTTCGAAAACGAGCCCGCCGTCAATCCGAAGCTCGTCAAGCTCGCCAATGAGGGCAAGGTCGTGCTGCTGCCGCATATGAGTTCGGCGACGATCGAGGGCCGCATCGACATGGGCGACAAGGTCATCATCAATATCCGCACCTTCATCGACGGTCACAGGCCGCCGAACCGGGTGCTGCCCGGCCGCTGAAGCCGAGTTGAGTCAGACGACCTCGATTAGAGGCACAAGGGTCTTGCGCATCTCGACGAAGGTCGTCCTGGCAAAGCCCGGATGCGCCTTCTCGGCGGTTCTCGAAAATCCGCAGGCGGCGAAGACGGCGTGATTGTCGGTGAGCTCGATGCGCGTCTCCAGCCGCAAAGCGGGAAGGCCGAGCCTTACGGCCGTTTCTTCGGCAATCGCCAGCAGCCGCTTGCCGAGGCCCTTGCCCTGGACCTCAGGCAGAACGGCGAGCTTGCCGACATAGAGACAATCGGCCTCCGGCCGCAGGAACAGGCAGCCGACCAGCTTTCCCTCATCGACGGCGGCATGACCGATCTCGGCTCTTGCCTTTTCGGCCAGCGACTCCGCCGTCAGCGTCAGCGCCGAGGATGGCGGATCGATCCTGCCGTTCATCGAAGCAAAGGCGGCGAGGATCAGTGCGAGCAACTCGTCCCAGCGCGTGAAACTATGATCAAGAGGAAAAATCGTCATCCGGCCTGTCTTTGCGTTGTTCGGCGTCGTTTATAGCGGACCGTGTCGAAGCGGGCCGAGAGCGCGTCATAGAGCAGCAGCCGTCCGATCAGCGGCTCGCCAGTGCCGGTGACGAGCTTGATCGCCTCCATCGCCATCATCGTGCCGATGACGCCGGTTAGCGCGCCGATGACCCCGGCCTCGGCGCAGGCGGGAATGAGCCCCATCGGCGGCGCTTCCGGAAAAAGGTCGCGATATCTAGGGTTGGGCGTCCCGTCCTCGGCGCTCTCATAGGGTTTGAGAACCGTCAGCGAGCCGTCGAACCGCCCGACGGCGCCGCTGACAAGCGGAAGGCGCGCTTCCTCAGCCGCATCGGCCGCGGCATAACGCGTGTCGAAATTGTCGGAGCCGTCGATCAGCAGATCGAAGCCGGCCAGTTGCCGGAAGGCGGTCTCGGAGGAAAAGCGCTCCTCGAAGCGGATCAGCCGGACATGCGGATTGAGCCTCGCGATGGCGAAGGCGGCACTTTCCGTCTTTAATTCGCCGATCGTGCCGGAATCATGGATCACCTGGCGCTGCAGGTTCGACAGCGACACCCGGTCGTCGTCGACGATACCGAGCGTGCCGATCCCGGCTGCGGCCAGATATTGCAGGACGGGCGCACCGAGGCCGCCTGCGCCGATCACCAGCACACGAGCGGCTTTCAACTTTTGCTGACCCGCGCCGCCGATTTCGGGGAGTAGGATGTGACGGTGATAACGGGCGATTTCGTCGGGGCTGAGCGGTTCCATGGCGCCGATCTTATCATGGCGCTCGATACCGGGAAAAGTCGCCTCCGTCATTCGAATACCTTTCCGTCGGCCACCGTGAAGACTTGCGCCCTGTCGCCCAACGCCGAAAACATCGCGCGATCCGTTCCGGTCATGAAGGCCTGGCCGCCCAGCCCGTCGATGAGGTCGAACAGCGCGGCGCGGCGGCCCTCGTCGAGATGGGCGGCGATCTCGTCGAGCAGCAGGATCGGCGCATGGCCGGTGAGATTGCCGACGAGGCGCGCATGCGCTAGCACCATGCCGACTAGCAGCGCTTTCTGCTCGCCGGTGGAGCAGCGTTCCGCCTCCATCGCCTTTTCCCGGTGATGCACGATGAGATCGGCCCGATGCGGCCCGTCAAGCGTGCGCCCCGCGCCGGCGTCGCGGTAGCGGCTCTCCGCCAGCATGGCCGCATAATCGTCCTCGAGGTCGACCGAGGGGCGCGAAAACTGACCGTCCATGAAGCCGGAGAGCTGCAGCGATGCCGAAGGGAAGGGTGACGTCTCGCGCGTTTCCTCGATCAGCCGGGTCAGCAGGCCGAGCATCTCCTGCCGGGCGAGCGCCATGGCGATGCCGAGGCTCGCCATCTGTTCCTCGATGCCGGTAAGCCAGGAGGGGTCGAAGCGGCCCTCATCCAGCAATTTGTTGCGGCTGCGCATGGCACGCTCGAAATCGCTGGCGCGGCGGCCATGGGCGGGATCGAGCGACAGCACCAGCCGGTCGAGAAAGCGGCGCCGGTCGGAGGAGGCGCCGGTAAAGAGGCCGTCCATCGCCGGTGTCAGCCAGAGAAGCCGCAGATGGTCGGTGAGTTCGTCTGCGGTCTTGGCCGCAGTACCGTTGATCCGCAGCCTACGGGCGGTGGTCTCCTCGCCCGTTTCTATGCCGGTGCCGATTTCGACTTCGCCTTCCATGCCGTCGAGCGCGGCGAAGATCGAAAAACCGCCGGCTGCACCGACGCGGGTAATGTCGCCATAGGCAGCACGGCGCAGTCCCCGGCCGGGCGAAAGCAGCGAGACCGCCTCCATGAGATTGGTCTTGCCGGCGCCGTTATCTCCCGTCAGCACGGCGTGCCGGCCATCAAGGTCAAGCGCCGCCGCCGCATAGTTGCGGAAGTCTGTCAGCTTCAGGCGGGAAAGAGAAACCTTGTGCGGCATCGAATGTCCGGAATCGTGAAGCGTGACAGCTAAGCCCAAGCGGCGTTGATGGCAAGGCTCGCGGCTTCGCTGACATGGATCATTGGTGCTGCCCTCGGTGCGGGATGAGCATCAGGCACGATGCAGCGCGGAACCAAATTCTCAATGAAAATACAACCTGGAGAAGGGCGTTCCGGTGTCGGACGGGCGCTATGGCCGGCAGCCTTCTTCAGTGTCTGCGAACCCGGTATATTCGGGGTTCTGCCACAATCGCCTCGACCAACTGACGTTACGTGAAGCCCAAAAAAGTTGGTTGAATTTTGCAACTGCAGGGTTGAGTTATCCTCTGAAACCGATATGGTAAACGAAGTGTTTAGGTATCAGAGAGTGATGAAGTGCCAGATCCGGTTGATATTATCGTTGGTCGCAACGTAAGGCAGTTTCGCGCCCTTCGCCGTGTGTCCCAGCTCGAGCTTGGCGAAGCACTCGGACTGACGTTCCAGCAGATTCAGAAATACGAAAAAGGGACGAACCGCGTTTCCGCCAGCAAGCTGCATCAGATCGCAGTTTTTCTCGATGTCGAGATCTCCGCTCTCTTCGAGGGAGCCGGCATGTCGCAATTCGGCAGCCGTATCGAACTCAGCCCCGACGCCTATGCGCTTGCGCTGAGCTACGACAGACTGAACTCATCGGCCGGCAAGGAAGCGGTCAAGACCATCGTCACGATCATGAGTGGGGAAACAGCCGAAAACGCCGCCTGATCTCGCCGAGCGGGATAGCGCGCTCGTTCACGGTCCGCACGCTGCGTTCAGTGGATCTCGCATTCGTGCAGCGCCGTCAGCAGCTCGTCCTGCGTCTGGTGGCCCGCGTGATAGAGGTCGATCGCGATGCTGGCGATGGAAAGGCCCTGCTGGCTGCGAAGCTTGATGTTGCGCTCGGCGCACCATGTGTAGATGGCGCCGGCGAGAACGTCGACGTCTTCGGACTGAGAGGAAAAGGCTGGCGCCATGGCAGATACCCTTGGTTTGATTGTCCCGCGCGTCTGAGGACGCTCTGTTGTTTGATTCCGCGCCTAATCCTTTCCGGATATCGATTCCGATTTTCGGGCTTATGCGCTGACGGCAGAGACTGAATTCATTTGGAAAACTTGCAAGCGGCATCACGCGGCTGCGTTAACGCAAGTAATGAGCCGACCCATCGCCGTGCCGATCTGGGACAAACTGGCGGCGTCGAACGGCAAATGTCTCAAATCGGGATCCGCTGAAACGAAAAAGCCGGAAACGTTTCGGTCCCCGGCTTTCGAGATGCTCTAATCGATCGCGTCTCAGCCTTCGAAGAATTCCTTCATCCGGGCGAAGAAGCCGGTCGATTCGGGATTGTTCTCCTTGGAGGACAGCTGCTCGAATTCCTGCAGCAGCTCGCGCTGGCGCTTGGTCAGCTTTTGCGGTGTCTCGATCTGGATCTGGATGTAGAGATCGCCTGTCTGCGCCGAACGCAGCACCGGCATGCCCTTGCTTTTCAGGCGGAACTGTTTGCCCGCCTGCGTGCCTTCGGGCACGCTGACGCGCGACTTGGTGCCGTCGAGCGTCGCCACGTCGAAGGTGCCGCCGAGAGCAGCCGTCGTCATCGAGATCGGAACGGCGCAATAGAGATCGGCGCCGTCGCGCTGGTAGAATTCATGCGGCTTCACCGACAGGAAGATATAAAGGTCGCCTGCCGGTCCGCCGCGGGCGCCGGCTTCGCCTTCGCCCTGCAGGCGGATGCGGGTACCGTCCTCGATGCCGGCCGGGATATTGACCGAGAGCGAGCGCTCTTCCGTCACCCGGCCCTGGCCGTGACACTTCGGGCAGGGATCGGGAATGATCTGGCCGCGGCCGTGGCAGGTCGGGCAGGTCCGCTCGATCGAGAAGAAGCCCTGTGCGGCGCGCACGCGCCCACTTCCCTGGCAGGTGCCGCAATTCTTCGGCTGCGTGCCGGGCTTGGCGCCCGAACCCGAACAGACGTCGCAGGTGATCGAGGTGGGAACGCGGATCTGCGCCGTCTTGCCGGAGAAAGCCTCTTCCAGCGTGATTTCCATGTTATAGCGAAGATCGGCGCCGCGTTCGCGGCCGCCCGATGAGCGCTGGCGCGCACGACCGCCACCCATCATCTCGCCAAAAATATCCTCGAAGATGTCGGAGAAGCCGCCGCCGGCAAATCCGCCGCCGCCACCGCCGCCCATGCCGCCATGCTCGAACGCCGCATGACCATAACGATCATAGGCGGCCCGCTTCTGCGGGTCCTTGAGCATCTCGTAGGCTTCGTTGATTTCCTTGAACTTGCGTTCGGCGTCCTTGTCATCCGGGTTCTTGTCCGGATGGAATTTCATCGCCAGTTTGCGGAAGGCGCTCTTCAGCTCTTTCTCATCCGCCGTCTTGGCTACACCCAGAGTTTCGTAAAAGTCCGCTTTTGCCATTAAGGATTAAACCCCGGAAATGGATTTCCGGCTGCCATGGTGAGCAGCCGGATCAGGTGTTGAAGCATAACCACGCCGTCGCGGATTACGCGGACTTTTTGCGGTCGTCGTCCTTGATTTCCTCGTAGTCGGCGTCGACGACATTATCGCCGCCTTCTGCCGAGGCATCGCCCGCAGCTGCGCCGCCCTCGGCCTGCTGCGCTTCATAGATCGCCTGGCCGAGCTTCATCGACACTTCCATCAGCGTCTGGGTCTTCGCCTTGATGTCGTCGGCATCCGGCTCGGTCGCTTCCGAAGCCGTCTTCAGCGCGGCGATCGCATCCGAGATCGCGGTGCGGTCAGCCTCGGAAACCTTGTCGCCGTAATCCTTCAGCGACTTTTCCGTGGAATGGATCAGGCTTTCGGCCTGATTCCGAGCTTCGACGGCCTCGCGACGCTTCTTGTCCTCGGTGGCATGAGCTTCGGCATCCTTCACCATCTTCTCGATGTCGGCGTCGGAAAGACCGCCGGAGGCCTGGATGCGGATCTGCTGTTCCTTGCCGGTGCCCTTGTCCTTGGCCGAAACCTGCACGATGCCGTTGGCGTCGATGTCGAAGGTGACCTCGATCTGCGGCATGCCGCGCGGCGACGGCGGCAGGCCGACGAGGTCGAACTGGCCGAGCAGCTTGTTGTCGGCAGCCATTTCACGCTCGCCCTGCGAAACGCGGATAGTCACCGCCTGCTGGTTGTCCTCGGCCGTCGAGAAGGTCTGGCTCTTCTTCGTCGGGATCGTCGTGTTGCGTTCGATCAGGCGGGTGAAGACGCCACCGAGCGTCTCGATGCCGAGCGACAGCGGCGTGACGTCGAGCAGCAGCACGTCCTTGACGTCGCCCTGCAGAACGCCGGCCTGAATGGCGGCGCCGAGTGCAACGACTTCATCCGGGTTGACGCCCTTGTGCGGCTCCTTGCCGAACAGCTGCTTGACGACTTCCTGGACCTTCGGCATGCGGCTCATGCCGCCGACGAGAACCACTTCGTCGATTTCGGCAGCGGTGACGCCGGCATCCTTGAGAGCGGCCTTGCACGGTGCGATCGTGCGCTGGACGAGATCGTCGACCAGGCTTTCGAGCTTGGCGCGGGTCAGCTTCAGCGTCAGGTGCTTCGGGCCGGAGGCGTCGGCCGTGATGAACGGCAGATTGATTTCGGTCTGCTGCGAGGACGAAAGCTCGATCTTCGCCTTTTCCGCAGCTTCCTTGAGGCGCTGCAGGGCAAGCTTGTCGTTCTTCAGGTCGATGCCATTGTCGCGCTTGAATTCACCGACGAGATATTCGACGAGACGCATGTCGAAGTCTTCACCGCCGAGGAAAGTATCGCCGTTGGTCGACTTCACCTCGAAGACGCCGTCGCCGATCTCGAGGATCGAGATATCGAAGGTACCGCCACCAAGGTCGTAGACGGCAATCGTCTTGCCTTCTTTTTTGTCGAGCCCGTAGGCGAGTGCGGCAGCGGTCGGCTCGTTGATGATGCGCAAAACTTCAAGTCCGGCGATGCGGCCGGCATCCTTGGTTGCCTGGCGCTGCGCGTCGTTGAAATAGGCGGGAACGGTGATGACGGCCTTTTCGACCTTTTCGCCGAGATAGGATTCGGCGGTTTCCTTCATCTTCTGAAGGATCATCGCGGAAATCTGTGCGGGCGAGTAGCCTTTGCCATTGGCTTCGACCCAGGCGTCGCCATTGTCGCCCTTGACGATGGTGAAGGGAACGAGGTGCTTGTCCTTCTCGACGGTCGGATCTTCATAGCGGCGGCCGATCAGGCGCTTGACTGCAAAGAGTGTATTCGTCGGGTTGGTGACCGCCTGGCGCTTGGCCGGCTGGCCGACGAGGCGTTCGCCATCATCGGAAAATGCCACCATGGAAGGGGTCGTGCGTGCACCTTCCGCATTCTCGATAACCTTCGCGTCCTTGCCGTCCATGACTGCGACGCAGGAATTCGTCGTTCCAAGGTCGATACCAATTACTTTTGCCATGTCATTCTCTCCTTGAAGCAAGCTGTCTGAACCCCGAGAAGGCATTCCCTGACAGCCCCTTACGGGATGGGTCTACTTAAGATTACGCAATCGTGATTGCGGTGATGCGGCGTATATAAGGAGCGGTTTTCTGGACTGCAAGGCGAGAAATGGCCCGGAATCCAGCAAAACGAATGTGGTGCATTCAATTTTTACAGTCACCGGGAAACAGACCGCCCGCCGTCCGGAAAGTGGCCGATTTCCAGCGTATCCGGCTTGTGCCGGCCGTGCAGCCAAAGATCTCACTGGCCCATGATCAGATCGAGCAGGGTCGTGCGCCGCGGCTGGACCGAAGAGGTCGATTGCGGCCCCCCGACATCGCCGGGCGGCACCATGCTGTCGTAGCCGCCTTCGGCAACGTCGGCGGGAGGAACGGGCCCGTTGCCGGAGGTCGCACTCTGTTGCCGGACAGGCGCCTGCGGATAGCGGTTAGCACTGTCGCCGCCGCCGAAGACGCCGGAAATGATGCCGCCGATTGTCGACGGCGGCGCCTCGGCCGTCATCGGTTGTCCGCTGCCCGATTGTCCACCGCCCGGTGCCGTCTGCGCCATCGGCTGACCATTGGGATCGCCGATCAACTGGCCGTTGCCGAACAGCGGCGCCGGCGAAAGACCCTTATGGGCGGCGATCATGAATTCCTTCCAGGCTTTGGCCGGAAGACCGCCGCCGGTCACCTTCTTCATCGGCTTGCCGTCGTCATTGCCGAACCAGACGCCGGTGGTGAGGTTGCTGGTGAAGCCGACGAAGAGTGCGTCGCGTGAATTCTGCGTCGTGCCGGTCTTTCCCGCCGCCTGCCAGCCGGGGATCTTGGCGCTCTTGCCGGTGCCGCTGTCGATGACGCCCATCATCATCGCATCCATTTCGGCGACGATCTGCTCGGACAGCACGCGCGGCGGGCTGTCATAAGTATTTTCGTAGAGAACCTTGCCCTCGGCGGTCGTCACCCGGCGGATGACGTGCGGCGTCGCCTTGTAGCCGCCGTTCATGAAGGCGGCATAGGAGGCGGTGAGTTCCATCAGCGACACCTCAGAGGTGCCGAGCGCGATCGAGGCATTCGGCTGCAGCTCGCTTTCGATGCCGAGCCGGTGCGCAAGCTTGATCACCTGATCCGGCCCGTCATACATCACCAGCTGGGCGGCCACCGTATTCAGCGACTTGGCAAGTGCGGTGGCCAGCGTCACCTCGCCATTGTATTTCTTCTCGTAATTTTCGGGCGTCCAGTCGCCGATGCGGATCGGCGCGTCGTTGAACACCGAAAAGGGCGTCAGTCCTTTTTCGAGCGCGGCGGCATAGACGAAGGGCTTGAACGAGGAGCCCGGCTGGCGTTTGGCCTTGACGGCTCGGTTGAACTGGCTCGTCGCATAATCCCTGCCGCCGACGAGCGCCCGGATCGCGCCGGTGCCGTCGATCGAGACGAGGGCCGCCTGCGAAGCGTCGAGCTTTCCGCCCTCCTTGTCGAGCACGTCGACCAGCGATTGCTCGGCTTTCTTTTCCAGCGACTTGTCGATGGTCGTATCGACGATGACGTCTTCCTTGACGTCACCGATCAGACCCGGCAGCTCGTCCATCACCATGTCGGCAACATAGTGTCCGGCGCCCGACCAATAGCTCTTGGCTGAAGCCGGGGTCTGCGACATTGCGGTCTTGACCTCGGAGTCGGTGATGAAACCCTGCTCGCGCATTGCCGCAAGCACGAGCTGGGCGCGGGCATTGGCAGCGTCCGCGTCGCGGGCCGGCGAAAGCCGCGACGGCGCCTTGAGCAGGCCGGCCAGCACCGCCGCCTCGCCGAGGTTCACATCCCGCGCCGATTTGTTGAAATAGCGGCGTGACGCCGCCTCGACGCCATAGGCGTTCGATCCGAAGAACACCCGGTTAAGATACATGGCAAGGATCTGGTCCTTGGTGTATTTCTGCTCCAGCCAGAGCGAGAGCAGCACCTCCTGCACCTTGCGTTCCAGCGTTCTTTCCGGGGAGAGGAAGAGGTTCTTGGCGAGCTGCTGCGTCAGCGTCGAGCCACCCTGCACCATGTGGCCAGCCGTGAAGTTGGTCACTACAGCCCGGCCGAGGCCGAGCGGATCGACGCCGAAATGCGAATAGAAGCGCCGATCCTCGATGGCGATGACGGCCTCCGGAATATAGGGCGACATGTTTTCGAGCGACAACGCCTCGCCGCCGGTGGCACCGCGATTGGCGATGACGCTGCCGTCGACGGCGGTGATCTTGACGTTCGGCGGCCGTTCCGGGATCGCCCATGTGCTGGCGCTCGGCATGCGCGAGCCATAATAGACCACCAGCCCGGCTACGCCGATGCCGGCCCAGATGAACAGCACGACGCACCAATAGATCACGCGTCGCACGAAGCCGAACAAGCCGCCGCCTTCGCGTTCCCGCGGTTCGCGCCGCCGCCGGGGGGCAGGGCGTTCGGGCGGCTTGGAGCTGCCGCGCCGTGTGGATCGGCTCCTGGCAATGCGGTCATCGGCATCGAGGGAAAACTCGTCATCGTCGCGGGCCGGGCGGCCGCTGAAGGACGGTTCGATTCTGTCGCCTGATCTGCCTCTGCCTGCCATCGCCGACCGGTCACACCCCATGTTCGATCGCGAAGCGTGACTTCGCACAACGGCACTCTTGCAGTCGCCGTCACCCGACTGAACTGTAAATGCGGCGATTTAACGGGGTGTTAATTATGGAAAGCAAAGCAGAACGCGCCGATAAAGCGCTTTGCGTCATTCCGGCTTCGTGCGCTGCGTTTCAACTCGTTTTATGGATGTCGTTATCCCAAAACCGCTGCACCGTTGTGGGCAACATGCATCGGCGCTCAAAACTGGCGAGCTTCGTAATCGTCGAGCGTTTCCGGATCCTGCTTATATTCCCATTCGCCGAGATGAAAACGCCGCCAGATCTGGCCGGAAGGATTGAGGTTCGCCCCATCGGTAAGTCGCACAGGAAGGAGGGGGTTGTGTTTATGCCAGACGGTAACATCAATAGCGGCTGCCCGAGCGCCGAAAAGCCTTGGGAAAACCAGGTAGTCTCGCGTCATCAGGGTCCAGCCTCGAACGGATCAAAATCGATCCGCAACATCTCAAAACTGCAATAAAGAATGCTGCAAGACAAGAGCATCACGATGCTCTCACATCAAATTGTCGCTGACCTCCCACAGGCATGATTGCCGGTCGTCGCGACTGTCACGATCTGACAGCGTCGCGCCGACTTGCGCGCGTCTGGAGCGTGCTTGCTTTCGCGGGGCGATGCCGCCTCGCGAGGAGCGAGGAAACCAGCCTGACCATGCGTTGCGCCGAATTGTGCGGGCTGCTTTCGCTGCGCCGCCGCAATCTTCTGACCGGCCGGCGGAACCAAGTGCGTCCGCGATAGTTTAGGGAGAAGCGGGACACCCCTCAACCCCTCACGTCCCGCGCATGATCGGCCGTCTCCCCTCAACACGCGCCGATCGACATCAGGCCCGGTGCATCCCTCTTGGGAGCGCCGGGCTTTTTCTTACGGCGTCCTTCTCGCCTTTTCCGCGCGATGGACGCTGCCATTGAGATAAGCGGCGGCCTTGCGGCCGCCGCTCCTGATATCTCAGTCGCAGGACGGATCGCCCGGGCGGCAGACGAAGGGCGAAGCCCTGGGGTCCGGGCGATTGTAGGTATCGGCCTTCCCGCCCCTGAACTGCGGCAGGTCGCGGAAATCCGAACTCCTGGTATTATCTCTGTTGTCATCTCGACGGTCCGACCTGCGGCTTTCGTCTCTGCGGTCGTCCCTTCGATTGTCGTCGCGCCAGTCCCGGTTGCTATCCCGGTTGCGGTCGCCGTAGTCGCGATCCCGATCCCGGTTACGGTAGTAATAATCGGGGCCGCGGCTCCAGCGGTCGCGCTCACGGTAGAAATCGCGGTCGCGGTAGTTGCGGTCCCAATAATTGCCGACGCTGAAGCTGATCATCGGAATGCCCAGCGGGCGGTAATATTGCGGACCGACATAGACACGGCGTTGCTGGTAGACGGCCTGTACATATTGGCCGGACACCCAGCCGCGACCGCCATAGAATTCGACGTCGCACCAGTTGACGTTGGAAAGACATCCACGAATTTCGACGGGGGAACCGGCAGGCACGACTGCGACGGCTGGATATCGGGTGCTCGGACCCGCTCGCATGTTGACGTTCGCCGTCGAGTAGCCCTCGGCGGCCTGTGCGATCACCGGCGCCAGCACAAACAGGCCAGCCGCGGCGATCTTAACAATGAGATTTTTCACGCTTCTCACTCCTGGTTGGCGCGTTTTCAGGCAGCGCGGCGCTGCCTTCTCTTGGCATATGCCATCTATAGAAAAGATAGAGCGATCGCCCGCATTTGTTAGGGCGTCGCCATTCTCCTTGTCTTTCAAGGGTTTATATCCGGGTCGCGATGAACGCAGCTTGAACGAGGGGGATTTTGTGATGTGGTATGGCGTTTTCGATATGCCGGATGAAATCGCGAATGCGCAGGACGCGAAAGTTGTCGGCTCTGCGATACATTAACGATCCGTTAACCTTTCCGAGGCAGTCTGGCTGCAATACCTGCTTCTCATTGACCACGGATGAACTGGCACTGAGCGAGCGGATGACGAAAGGCCGGTTTTAACCGGCCTTTTTGTTATTGCGATCTGGCATGCCTTACGCTCAGGCGGCGAGCGCCTGAAGAATCCGCACCCAGGAGCGGATGCCCTTGTGGTAGGAGACGAGCTCGTATTTCTCGTTCGGCGAATGGATGCGGTCGTCGCTGAGGCCGAAGCCCACGAGCAGAGATTCCATGCCGAGCATCTTCTGGAAGTCGCCGACGATCGGGATCGATCCGCCCATGCCGATGACGATGGCGGGTTTCGGCCACTCGTCGGAAAGTGCGGTCTTCGCCTTGGTCAGAACCGGCGAATCATAGGAGAGGTGGATCGCCGGCGAGCCGCCATGCGGATGGAACTCGACCGAGCAATCGGCGGGAATCTTCGAGCTGATATAGCTGCGGAAGGCTTTGCGGATGGCGGCCGGATCCTGCGTGCCGACAAGCCGGAACGAAACTTTCGCCGATGCCTTGGCGGCGATCACCGTTTTGAAGCCTTCGCCGGTATATCCGCCCCAGATGCCGTTGATTTCGGCGGTCGGCCGCGCCCAGGTGAGTTCCAGCACCGAACGGCCCTTTTCGCCGGATGGAATGGAAAGGCCGACTTCGCCGAGGAAGGTCTCGGCGGTCTTGCCCAGCGTCTCCCATGAGGCCTTGATGTTGTCGGGCGTTTCCTCGACGCCGTTGTAGAAGCCCTCGAGCGTGATGCGGCCGGTCTCGTCATGCAGGCCGGCGAGAGCCTCGACGAGGATGTGGATGGGATTGGCGGCAGCGCCCCCGAAGAGGCCGGAATGCAGGTCGCGGTCGGCGGCCGTCACGGTGACTTCCTCGCCGACAAGGCCGCGCAGTGCCGCGGCGATCGCCGGCGTGTCGCGGTCCCACATACCGGTATCGCAAACCAGCGCATAATCGGCCTTGAGCTCGGCGGCATTGGCTTCGAGGAAGGGCTTCAGCGATGGCGAGCCGGATTCTTCCTCGCCTTCGAAGAGAATGGTGACGCGGCAGGGAAGCGCGCCGTTGATCTCCTTATAGGCGCGGCAGGCCTCGAGGAAGGTCATCAACTGGCCCTTGTCGTCGGACGTGCCGCGGCCGGTCAGGATCTTGCGGCCGTTGCCGACATCCTTGATCGTCGGCTCGAAGGGGTCGTTTTCCCAAAGCTCGATCGGGTCGACCGGCTGAACGTCGTAATGGCCGTAGAACAGAACGTGCGGCGCGCCGGTGGACGCGCCGGCATGGTGAGCGACGACCATCGGATGGCCTGGCGTGTCGCGAACGGAGGCTTCGAAGCCGAGCGCTTCGAGATAGGCGACGAGCCATTCGGCGGCCTTGCGGCATTCGGCTTTGTAGGCGGGATCGGTGGAAATCGACTGGATGCGCAGCAGCTCGAACAGTTTTTCGAGGCTCGATGAAAGATTCTGGTCCGCACGCGAAAGAACCGGTTGTATGTCGGCCATTTTCGACTCCTTTTCGAAATTCGGCGGGACGATAGACCAAACCGGGAAAGCAGGCGAGGCGCAAAAAGTAAAAAATCAGGGGCGCGCTAGCATGCTGAAACCACGCAATTCGGTCTTGTGGAAACATCTGCCGCGATAATAAAGAAAGATCTAATTCAATTTACAGTTAATTAGCACAACCTAAATAGCATCGGCCGAAAATCAGCTGTTCGGGGGCGCGCACATGTTTTCGGTCATTGCATGTATTCGCGACAATCATGATTGGCGCTTGGTCATCGTGGCGGCCGTGGTCTGCCTGGTCGGCGCCATGGCGGCGATGCTGCTGTATTCCCGTGCCCAGGAGTGCGACGCCGGGCAGCGCAAGCTTTGGGTCGGCGCGTCGGGCTTTGCCTTCGGCACCGGCGTATGGGCAACCCACTTTATCGCCATGCTCGCTTATGATGGTGGCACGCCGATCAGTTATGCGCTCGACCTGACGCTGCTCTCCTTTTTCCTGTCGGTAGGAGGCTCGTGGGTGGCGATCCTCGCCGCCTCGCAACGTGAGGGAAGATTTTCCTCCATTCGCGGCGGGGCGCTGATGGCACTCGGCATCGCCTCCATGCACCTGACCGGCATGCAGGCGATCGAGACACAGGCGGTCATCCTCTACGATCCCTTGATGACGCTGACGGCGGTCGTCGCCGGAATGCTTCTGTCGAGCGCCGCCTTCCACATTTTTTTCAATCTGAAGGGCATGAGGCGTCTCCTAACCTCATCGCTGGTCTTCGTCCTCGCCATCTGCACCCTTCACTTCATCTCGATGGGCAGCATTACCCTTGTGCCGGACCCCGGCATGCAGGTTCCGACATTGGTGCTCGACACGCGGGTGCTCGCCGCGATCGTCGTGGTGGCGGCAACGGCTCTTATCCTCGTCGCCCTTGCCGTGGTCTTCGTCCAAAGCCATCTGACGGATCTGCGCGGACTTGCCAATGCCTCGCAGGAGGGCCTGCTGATCCTGCGCGAAGGCCGGATCATCGATGTCAACGAACGGTTCCAGGCATTATCGGGCTGGAAGCTGGCCGATCTCTCGGGCAAGGCGCCCTCGGATGTGCTGACGGTCGTTCAGGCGCCCCGGGAGAACAGGCCCGGCGAGACGCTGCTGAACACCCGCACCGGCAGAGAGATTGCCGTAGACGTAAACTCCAGCAGGATCGTCTATCGTGGCCGCGATTGCGAGGTGCTGGCGGTGCGCGATCTCACCGAGCGCAAACAGGCCGAGGAGATGATCGAGCATCTCGCCCACCACGACGTGCTCACCGATCTGCCGAACAGGTCGTTGTTCGACACCCGCATCCGGCAGGCGCTGCAGGTGGCGGAACGCAAGAACACCGAGGTTGCGCTGTTCTGTCTCGACCTCGATCGGTTCAAGGCCGTCAATGACATCTTCGGCCATGCCGAGGGCGACCGGATTCTCCGCAAGGTCGCCGCTATCCTGCGCCGGGTTGCCGGTGAGAGTGATACGATCGCCCGGCTCGGCGGCGACGAATTCGCCATCATCCAGTCCGATGGGCAGCAGCCGGCGGCGGCTCAAAAGCTTGCGGCTGATATCATCGACGAATTCGCTGCCGAGATGGACACGGCCCGTGACCCCACAGCGGTCGGCGTCAGCCTCGGCATCGCGCTCTATCCAAGAGATGGGAGCACGGCCGAAGAACTCTGCAACAACGCCGATACCGCGCTCTACCGTGTCAAGCATGATGGCCGCGGCAGGGCCTGTTTCTTCGACGCGGAAATGGACGAAGCGGCGCGCAACCGCCGCCAGATCGAAAGTGACTTGCGCCACGCGATCATCCGCAACCAACTCTATGTCAGCTATCAGCCGATCCTCAACGCGCAGAACGGCGAGATCAGCGGCTACGAGGCCTTGATGCGTTGGCACCGGCCGGGCCACGGCATGACCGAGCCCGACATTTTCATCCCGATCGCCGAGGAAAGCGGATCGATTGTTCAGCTCGGCGAATGGATATTGCAGCAGGCCTGCATGGAGGCCGCGCGCTGGCCGCAGCCGCTGAGGATTGCGGTCAATGTTTCGCCGGTGCAGTTCATGCTGCCCAACCTGTGCGAGCGGGTCGAGGCGGTCCTCGCCGAGACGGGGCTAGCAGCCGATCGGCTGGAGCTTGAAATCACCGAGACAGCCCTGATCCGCGATCGCGACCGGGTGATGGCAACGCTGCAGCGCCTGCGTCGGTTGGGGGTGCACATCGTCATGGACGATTTCGGCACCGGCTACTCTTCGCTTTCGAACCTGCGCTCGTTTCCCTTCGACAAGATCAAGGTCGACCGCAGCTTCACCGGGGTGCTGGAGCATGACGCGGCGGCGCGATCGATCGTGCGGGCGATTATCGGTCTCGGCCACAGCCTCGGCATGCCCGTCGTCACCGAGGGTGTGGAAACCGAGATGCAGCGCCGGATCGTCGTCGAGGAAGGCTGCGCGCAGGTGCAGGGCCTACTGCTCGGCAAGCCGGATATCGAGCCGAGCATGAAGCCGGCCGTTCGCAAAAGCATCCTGTCGGAGCAGGCCGGAACCGCCGTGCCGCCGCGACGGCGCACACGCCTTGTCAGCGAATAATCGCAGCGAATGATCGCGCTCAGAGCGCCTTGGCGTTTTCCAGAAGACGGCGGATATATTCGAGCGTCAGCTCGCGCTCGAAAACCCGAAAACCTTTAAACAACGCAAGGTCGGCCTCGCGCGCGGTTTCGATCGCCTCGGCCTCCATGGCGCGGGCTTTCGGCGTCAGGAAGAGCAGTTGCGCCCGCTTGTCGGATGGATGCGGCCGGCGTTCGATCAGCCCGTCGCGGACCATGCGCGACAGCGTATTAGCCATGGTCGCCTGCTCGATATCGACCCGCTCGAGAAGCTGTTTCTGGGTCAGTCCGTCCTCGGCCCAGAGTTCCAGCAGGATGGGGAACTGGCCGGGAGAAAAACCGAGCCCGACCGCGCGCTGGTGCAGCGAGCGGGCAAAACCCTTCGCCAGCTGGCTGGCAAGGTAGGCTCCCGAATCCATGCGGTTAAATCCCATGATTGCAAGTTAGGCTCAAAACCATGCCGGAGACAATGCAGCAAATCGCATGCGATACTCCAAAATATGCAAGCCGCGACGATAATTTCGAGTGCCTGGAAAAACAAAAGTCGCCATGGCCTGGAGGTTGGCCATGGCGACCTTAAAGTGGGGACAAAGGCCCGGAGAGGGGGATAAGGCCTTTGTCCAAGCCTGACGCGGCGGGGGACAAGCCGGTAATCAGACCCGCGGCGCGATCAAGCGCCGGTGACATGGATTTGTGCTTGAGAATGTGGTTTTTCAAGGGAGGGTGATCGTTACAAATCGGTAACAGTTTGGTGAGCGGAATCTTCCGCCTCGCCCGCCGAACTTTATATGGACCTTGTCCCGTGCCCGCGCTATCCATGCAGCCATGAAAAAAGGCGATCACCTCTTCCTAGTCGATGGTTCCGGGTTCATCTTCCGGGCGTTTCATGCACTTCCGCCACTGACCCGCAAGACCGACGGCCTGCCGATCGGCGCCGTTTCCGGTTTCTGCAACATGCTGTGGAAGCTGTTGCGGGACGCGCGCAACACCGATGTCGGCGTCACGCCGACGCATCTTGCCGTCATCTTCGATTATTCCGCCAAGACCTTTCGCAAGGATCTCTACGACGCCTATAAGGCGAACCGCTCCGCCCCGCCGGAAGAGCTCATTCCGCAATTCGGCCTGATCCGCGAGGCGACCCGCGCCTTCAATCTGCCCTGCATCGAGACCGAAGGTTTTGAGGCCGACGATATCATCGCCACCTATGCCCGCCAGGCCGAGGCCTCGGGGGCCGATGTCACCATCGTCTCTTCCGACAAGGACCTGATGCAGCTCGTCAGCCCGAATGTCCATATGTATGACAGCATGAAGGACAAGCAGATCGGCATTCCCGATGTCATCGAGAAATGGGGCGTGCCGCCGGAAAAGATGATCGACCTGCAGGCGATGACCGGTGATTCCGTCGACAATGTGCCCGGCATTCCCGGCATCGGCCCGAAAACCGCCGCCCAGCTGCTCGAGGAATATGGTGATCTCGACACGCTGCTCGATCGGGCCACCGAGATCAAGCAGGTCAAGCGCCGCGAGACGATCCTTGCCAATATCGATATGGCCAGGCTCTCGCGCGACCTCGTGCGGCTGCGCACCGATGTACCGCTCGACCTCGATCTCGACGCGCTGGTGTTGGAGCCGCAGAACGGCCCGAAGCTGATCGGTTTCCTGAAGACGATGGAATTCACGACGCTGACGCGCCGCGTCGCCGAGGTCTGCGATTGCGATGCGAGCGCCATCGAACCGGCGATCGTCAACATTGAATGGGGCAAGGCTGCCCATGGCCCCGATCTCGATGCGGCCGAGCCGGCCCCGGTTGCCGGCGGCATACCCGAGGTTTCCGGCGAATCGGTGCCGGTGCCGCCGCGTGCGAAGGCCAAGGCTTCAGTCGAAGGCGCCTTTTCGCCCGCCGATCTGGCCAAGGCGCGGGCCGAAGCCTTTGCGACGCTGCCCTTCGATCACACGGCCTATGCGACGATCCGGGATCTCGCCACGCTCGACCGGTGGATCGCCGATGCGCGCGCCACAGGCCTCGTTGCTTTCGATACCGAGACAACGTCGCTGGATGCGATGCAGGCCGAGCTTGTCGGCTTCTCGCTGGCAATCGCCGACAATACGGCGGATCCCACCGGCACGAAGATCCGCGCCGCCTATATACCGCTCGCCCACAAGAACGGCGTCGGCGATCTGCTCGGCGGCGGCCTTGCCGACAACCAGATCCCCATGCGTGACGCTCTGCCGCGGCTGAAGGCCCTGCTGGAGGACGCTGCGGTCCTCAAGGTCGCCCAGAACCTCAAATACGATTACCTGCTGATGCAGCGCTACGGCATCGAGACTAGGAGTTTCGACGACACGATGCTGATCTCCTACGTGCTCGACGCCGGCACCGGCGCCCACGGCATGGACCCGCTCTCGGAAAAATTCCTCGGCCACACGCCGATCCCCTACAAGGATGTGGCGGGCAGCGGCAAGGCGAACGTCACCTTCGATCTCGTCGATATCGACCGCGCCACCCATTATGCCGCCGAAGATGCCGACGTGACGCTGCGGCTCTGGCTGGTGCTGAAACCGCGGCTGGTGGCGGCCGGGCTGACCAGCGTCTATGAACGGCTGGAACGGCCGCTGCTGCCGGTGCTGGCGCGCATGGAAGCGCGCGGAATCACCGTCGACCGGCAGATCCTGTCGCGCCTGTCCGGTGAATTGGCCCAGGGCGCCGCCAGGCTGGAAGACGAGATCTATATGCTCGCCGGCGAGCGGTTCAACATCGGCTCGCCGAAGCAGCTCGGCGATATTCTGTTCGGCAAGATGGGTCTTGCCGGCGGCAGCAAGACGAAAACCGGGCAATGGTCCACCTCGGCGCAGGTGCTTGAGGATCTAGCCGCCGCCGGTTTCGAGCTGCCGCGCAAGATCGTCGACTGGCGCCAGCTGACCAAGCTGAAATCCACCTATACCGATGCGCTCCCCGGCTATGTCCACGCCGAGACGAAGCGGGTCCACACCTCCTATTCGCTGGCATCGACGACGACGGGGCGCCTGTCCTCTTCCGAGCCGAACCTGCAGAATATTCCGGTGCGCACCGCCGAAGGCCGCAAGATCCGCACCGCCTTCATCTCGACGCCGGGCCACAAGCTGATTTCCGCCGACTACAGCCAGATCGAATTGCGCGTGCTTGCCCATGTGGCCGAGATCCCGCAGCTGACCAAAGCCTTCGAGGATGGCGTCGATATCCACGCCATGACCGCCTCGGAAATGTTCGGCGTGCCGGTTGAAGGCATGCCGGGCGAAGTCCGCCGCCGCGCCAAGGCGATCAATTTCGGCATCATCTACGGCATTTCGGCCTTCGGCCTTGCCAACCAGCTGTCGATCGAGCGCTCGGAAGCCGGCGACTACATCAAGAAGTATTTCGAGCGTTTCCCCGGCATCCGCGATTATATGGAAAGCCGCAAGGCGATGGCGCGCGACAAAGGTTATGTCGAGACGATCTTCGGCCGGCGAATCAACTATCCCGAAATTCGCTCTTCCAACCCGTCCGTGCGCGCCTTCAACGAGCGTGCCGCGATCAACGCGCCGATCCAGGGCTCGGCCGCCGACGTCATCCGCCGGGCGATGATCAGGATGGAGCCGGCGCTCGCCGAAGTCGGTCTTGGCGATCGCGTCCGCATGCTGTTGCAGGTGCATGACGAACTCATTTTCGAAGTCGAGGACGAGGATGTCGAAAAGGCGATGCCGGTTATCGTCTCGGTCATGGAAAACGCCACCATGCCGGCGCTCGAAATGCGCGTGCCGCTGAGGGTCGACGCGCGCGCCGCCAGCAATTGGGACGAGGCGCATTAGCCTCGTCTCCACAAAATCGGCAAAGATTTTTCCGTTCAATTCAACTCACTGAAATCGCAGCGAATTAGCGACGGGAGCCGTGTCGGAACGATACGGCGGGAAGGAACTTATTAACCTTCCTTTTCTATCCCGGTAGGGTCGTAATTTGTTAGGCATGAGTGAGTAGCGGACGCATGCGTTTTCCCAGAACCAATTTGACGGACGCCGGGGACTTTTCCAGCGGGACTGAAACGGACCTTCCGGCGGTCGAGCCGGGAGAAAAGCCGGCGGCGCCGATCTGGCAGAGCAATTTTTCCCTCGCGCCGAACGTCCGTTTTACCCGCACGCCGGAAACGCTGATCAGCAAGCGGCGGGTGCCGGATGAACCCGTCCGCGATGATTCGCAGATGGGGCAGCAGGCGATACGGATCGAGCCGGTCGCCGTCGACGTGCCCTTCGATATCTATCTGCCGGAGCCGGACGAACTTCCCGCAGCACCGCAGATGATCGAACTGCAGCCATCCCTTGTTCCCGACGAGCTAGCCGCGCCTGCTTTCCGGGCCACCGCCGAGCTTTCTTCCATTTCGGATTTCGCCTTCTGGGAGGTCATGGCCTTCGAAGAGGCCGAGCCGGTTCGCGCGCCTGCCGTGATCTCGTTCCCGAAGGCCGAGACGGCGCCAGAATCGATCACGTCGCTGTTCCGCATCATGGAATGGCGCCCGGGCCGGCCGGCCGCTGCTACCGCCGCCTCCCGCCCGGTTCTGCCGGCCGCTGCGCCCTCCGCAAAGCCTGCCCCGCGCCCCCCGGCCGCCATATCCCTGGAACGGCCAAGGCGCATCCCCGTCGAGATCCCTGTTGTGCCGGCCCCTGCGCCTGCGCTGACCTCTCCGATTGCGCCCGTGCCTCAGCCGGCGCCTGCTCTTCACGTCGCTCCAGCCCCTCAGGCCGCGCCTGTGCCCCAGCGCACGCCGCCCGTCGCCGCGGTTCTGCCGTCGCCGCGCCTGGCGGCAAGGCCGGAAAGGATCGACGCCTCCGGCTATGAATTCCCGCCGCGTGCCCTGTTGCAGGAGCCGCCGGAACGGCTCGGCGAGATCATGTCGCAGGAGACGCTGGAGCAGAATGCCGGGCTTCTGGAAAGCGTGCTTGAGGATTTCGGCATCAAGGGCGAGATCATCCATGTCCGCCCCGGCCCCGTCGTCACCCTCTATGAGTTCGAGCCGGCGCCCGGCGTGAAGTCATCGCGCGTCATCGGTCTCGCCGACGATATCGCCCGCTCGATGTCGGCGCTTTCGGCCCGCGTCGCCGTCGTGCCCGGCCGCAACGTCATCGGCATCGAACTGCCGAATGTCACCCGTGAAACAGTCTATTTCCGCGAGATGATCGAAAGCCAGGATTTCGAGAAGAGCGGCTACAAGCTGGCGCTCGGCCTCGGCAAGACCATCGGCGGCGAGCCCGTGATCGCCGAGCTGGCGAAGATGCCGCATCTGCTCGTCGCCGGCACCACCGGCTCGGGCAAATCGGTCGCCATCAACACGATGATCCTGTCGCTGCTCTACCGCATGACGCCGGAACAGTGCCGGCTGATCATGGTCGACCCGAAGATGCTCGAACTCTCGGTCTATGACGGCATCCCGCATCTGCTGACGCCCGTCGTCACCGATCCGAAGAAGGCGGTCATGGCGCTGAAATGGGCCGTGCGCGAGATGGAAGAGCGTTACCGCAAGATGTCGCGCCTCGGCGTGCGCAACATCGATGGCTATAACGACCGCGTGGCGCAGGCCCGCGACAAGGGCGAGACCATCCATGTCATGGTCCAGGTCGGCTTCGACAAGGGCACCGGTGCCCCGATCGAAGAAAACCAGGCGCTGGACCTGACGCCGATGCCTTATATCGTCGTCATCGTCGACGAAATGGCCGACCTGATGATGGTCGCCGGCAAGGAGATCGAAGGCGCGATCCAGCGTCTAGCGCAGATGGCGCGTGCCGCCGGCATCCACCTGATCATGGCGACGCAGCGCCCGTCGGTCGACGTCATCACCGGCACGATCAAGGCGAACTTCCCGACTCGCATCTCCTTCCAGGTGACCTCGAAGATCGACAGCCGCACCATTCTCGGCGAACAGGGTGCCGAGCAGCTGCTCGGCCAGGGCGACATGCTGCACATGCAGGGCGGCGGGCGGATTTCCCGCGTCCACGGTCCCTTCGTCTCTGATGCCGAGGTCGAAAAGGTCGTTGCCCACCTGAAGACCCAGGGCCGCCCCGAATATCTCGACACCGTCACCGCCGACGAGGAGGAAGAGCCCGAAGAGGAGGAAGCCGGCGCCGTCTTCGACAAGAGCGCCATGGCCTCCGAGGATGGCAACGAGCTCTACGAGCAGGCGGTCAAGGTCGTCATGCGCGACAAGAAGTGCTCCACCTCCTACATCCAGCGCCGCCTCGGCATCGGCTACAACAGAGCCGCCTCGCTGGTCGAACGCATGGAAAAGGAAGGCCTGGTCGGGCCGGCCAACCATGTCGGCAAGCGCGAGATCGTTTCCGGTCGGGGTGACGGCGAGTAACGGGAGTCATCGGTCCCCCGAAGAACGAACGGCCTTGGCCTCAGGCTGGGGCCGCAGACCGGGCGGCGCGTTTGTGCACCACCGCGAGCAGGCCTCCGAGAAAGATCGTCCCGACGATAAACAGAAATGCCGCCGCCACGATGGCCGGGCTGATGTTTTCGCGAATCGACGAGAACATCTGGCGCGCAAGCGTCAACTGGTTTGGTCCGGCGACAAACAGCGTCAGCACGACTTCATCAAGCGATGTCGCAAAGGCAAGCACCGCGCCTGAGAGTACGCCGGGCATGGCGAGCGGCAGCGTCACTTTCCAGAAGACTTTTACCGGAGAAGCCCCGAGGCTCGCGGCCGCACGCTCGGTGCGACAGTCGATGCCCTCAAGCGAGGCGGTGATGCTGACCAGCACAAAGGGCACGGCGACAACCGTATGCGCCACGATGACGGCCGCAAATGTGTTTGGAAATCCGAGGCCGGCAAACAGGATCTGCAGCCCGACGCCGAGCACCACGGCTGGAACGACCATCGGCAGGAGGAATATCGTCCTCAGCGCCGCGGCAAAAACAACGCGCCTGCGCAACGCCAGTGCAGCCAGAATGCCGAGCATGGTGGAAAGCAAAGTGGTCCCCGTTCCGATCAGCAAGCTGTTGACGATGGATCGTCGCCAGGCCTCCTCGGTTGCCAGTTCCGCAAACCAGCGAGCCGAAAAAGAAGGAATGGGATAGGCCAGGAAGCTGCTGGAGGTAAATGCGATCGGAAGGATCGCCAAAAGCGGAGCCAGCAGAAAAGTGACCGTTGCTGCGCCGAACAGAAATTTTAGCAACCGAATTGTCATGTCACGCCCCCGTCGTCTTCATGGATATCCGGCCGTAAACGCCGTAGAGCGCGATCGTCACGGCGAGCAGCACCATACCGAGCGCACCGGCCATGCCCCAATTGGCGGAGCCCGTGGCGTAGAAGGCGATCACCGAACTGATCATCTGGTCCTTCGGTCCGCCGATGAGCGCCGGTGTGATGTAGTAACCGAGTGCTGCCATGAACACGAGCAGTCCGCCGGAGGCAATGCCGCGCAGGGCCAGAGGCAGCAGGATATGCAGAAAGCCCCGGATCGGCCTCGCGCCGAGAGAGGCTGCCGCCGGCATCAGGTTCCGCGGGATTGCGATAAGGACGCTGTAGATCGGCAGAACCATGAACGGCAGCAGCACATGCGTCATGGCGATGACGACACCCGTCCGATTGAAAAGAAGCGGCAACGGAGTGTTGAGGAGGCCGAGCGATACGAGGAGGGAGTTGATGAGTCCTTTGTCCTGAAGGAGCACGTACCAGGCGGCCGTGCGCACCAGCAGCGATGTCCATAGCGGCAGGAGGACCGCCGCAAGCAGGAGTTGTCGTCGCCAGCCGCTCGAGGCGGCGGCCAGCATCGCATATGGCAGGCCGATGAGACAGGTCGCGAGCGTCACGACGGCGGCCACGGCGAATGTTCTCAGCAGAATCGCCTGATTGGCGGACTCTCCGGCCGGCATCGCCACGATCGCCTCCGATGCGTCATGCTGAAGATCGACCGCGGCAAGCAGGTTGCGATCGGTATAAGGATAGGTCGCTTCGGCGATTGCCCGCCAGAAGGCAACGTCGTTCCATCGAGCGTCGATCTCTGCGAGGCTTACCGGCCCGGTACTGTCTCTCACGGCCGCGACGGTCTTTCGCATCAGTGTGCGGAAACCCGGCTGGGCGCTGTTCAGTCTTCGAACCACCTCTCCCAGTTTCTGGTCGTCGTCGAGCGATTTCAGGTCGTCGACAAGAGCCCTCCGCATTTCGTCGGTGGGTTCGGAGTTAAGGTTCCAGGCCGAAATCGCCGCTGTCGTCCGCGGCAGGTTTTTACTGACGACTGGATCGGACACCGCCTGCTCCAGCACGGTCAGAAGCGGCCAGATGAAGAAGACACCCAGGAACAGGGTCAGGGGGAGGATGAGGGCAAAGGTGCCGGTGCGTCGACGGAAAGCACTCATGCTGCGATCACCCAGCAGTCATCAGGTGTGAAGTGCGCCACCACCTCGGCTCCGATCGGCCACTCCGCCGATCGCATGTCCGTCCGGACCACGAAGCGGAAGGCATCCTCATCGAGCTGCACCCGCAGGTGGTCGCCCTGATAGACGCTGTCGAGTATTTTTGCCGGCAGGGCGTTCGCCGCTGCGCCGATGCCGCCGGCCGCCAGAGAAATGCGCTCGGGGCGAACGGAAATGTGGACGCGGCTTCCGACAGAGAGAGAACTGTTGCCCGGTACCATCACATGCCGTCCGTCGGCGATCTCGACGGAGGTGCCGGCTGTGCCCGTCACCTTGACCGTTCCTTCTATCAGATTGGTTTCGCCGATGAATTCGGCGACGACACGTGTCTGCGGGCGGTCGTAAATATCACGCGGCGAACCGATCTGCTCGATGTTGCCGTGGTTGAAGACCGCAATCCGGTCCGACATGGTCAGTGCCTCGGATTGATCGTGGGTCACGAACACCACGGTCAGTTCCAGGCGCTTGTGGAGGGCTCGGATATCGAGCTGCATCTGTTCGCGCAGCTGTTTGTCGAGTGCCCCAAGCGGCTCGTCCATCAGCACGACGGCCGGCTCGAACACCAGGGAGCGGGCAAGCGCCACGCGCTGCTGCTGGCCGCCGGAAAGCTGGGCGGGCCTCCTGCTGCTCATCGCCGACAGTTGCACCATATCGAGGGCGCGTTTCACGCGCTCGTCGATCTCGCTTCGTCCGACCCCGCGCATCCTCAGAGGAAAGGCGATGTTGTCGGCGATCGACATATGCGGAAAGAGCGCATAATTCTGGAAGACGACGCCCATCTCGCGCCGATGCGGAGGCAGGTGGTCGATGCGGCGGCCGTCGAGAAAAATACCGCCGGCGGTCGGGTTTTCGAAACCCGCCAGCATCATCAGCAAAGTTGTCTTGCCTGAACCGGACGGGCCCAGAAGGCTGACGAACTCGCCCCTCTCGATGTCGAGCGTCAGGTCTTTGACGACCTGGTGCACGCCAAAGGATTTTGAGATTCTTTCAAAGCGTATGCGCGGCGCAGCCATGATGGCCCTCCGTTCGGATTGTCGGCTCCTGGGAGCGAAGTGACGAAAATGTGCGGAAGCCCCCACGGGTCGATCGGCAGAAGCGATCCCGCGGGGGCGATATTCCGTCCGCTATTGTGCCAGCCAGGCGTCGAACCTTTTGGTCAATGCTTCCGAATTGTCGATCCAGAAATCCGTATCAAGGCTGACTGCTTCCTGCATGTTGGCTTGGGTGGTGGGCAAGTCGGCCAACTGGTCCGGCGGCACGCTTTTGCCGGCTTCCTTGTTCGGGAGGCCGTAGGCGATAAATTGCGGCAGCTTTGCCTGGTTTTCCGCTTTGCTGGCGAAGGCGATGAAGTCAAAGGCCGCCTCCTTGTTTTCGGCGCCCTTCAGAACGACCCAGCTATCCACGGCATAGATGCTGCCCGGCCAGACAACTTTGAACTGCCGACCCTCGGAACGGTTGATGCCGGTGATGCGGCCATTATAGGCACTGGTCATGGCCACTTCGCCGGAAGCAAGCAGTTGCAGCGGCTGCGCACCCGAGGTCCACCAGACAAGGTGCGCTTTCAACGCGTCAAGCTTGGCGAAGGCGCGGTCGATGCCCTCAGGCGTCGCGAGGACGTCGTAAACTTTGTGCGCCGGCACGCCGTCGGCCATCAGCGCGAATTCGAGCGTGTATTTCGGTCCCTTGCGCAGGGCGCGCTTGCCGGGAAATTTCTTCACGTCCCAGAAATCGGCCCAGGACTTCGGGCCATCGGCAATCTTGGCACCGTCATAGGCGATGGCGGTCGACCAGACGATGGCGCCGACGCCGCAATCACTCACCGCGGAAGGCAGAAACGCATCCTTGCCGCCAAGCTTGTTCCAGTCCACTTTCTCAAAAAGCCCGTCGGCGCAGCCGAGCGAGAGCTCGTCGGCTTCAACCTCCACGGCATCCCAGGAAGGATTGCCCGCCTTGACCTTTGCCTGAAGGACACCAATGCCGCCGTCCCAGCCTTCGTCGAGCAGAGGCTTGCCGGCAATATTGGAGAACGGCTTGAAATAGATCTCTCGCTGCGCATCCTGAAAGTTCCCGCCCCAGGACGCGATGGTAAGATCCCGGGCCGCGCTCGGCCCCGTAGCAAGCGCCAGCGACAGCAGGCTGAGAGCTGCAATCGTCGAAGTGTTGTTGAATTTCATTCGCTTCCCCTGTTTGTTGAGCGTCCGTCTGACGCCGGTTGACAGCCACGATCCTTGGGGATCGTCGGCAATCGCGGCCGCTCGCAAGGGATGGGCAAAGCCGGCGTCTGCGGACTTTGCCGTGGTGTCATCTCCGAGGCGGAGCGGCGTGTTGCGGGCAATGCTGGCGAATGTCCTGCGGGGCGGAAAGGCGCTTTTTGTTGACCGCGGTGGACACATAGATGCACCGCTCCCGACCAGTCTCCTCCGACAAGTGGTCGCACCGCCGGCAAATTGGATGTTTTCGCTTGCGAAAGGCGGAAAAACGCGATTGCCAATCAGTAAGCAGGTGGTGCATCCTATGCACCACCGTGCACCACTCTTCGTTACGCCAAAATTGCAAATTCCATGGCATATGAGGATGTAGACGGCATTCCGATCTTGGTTCGGCAGAACCAATTTCCGTTCTGGGAGACAGGATTGCGCAGGGGGAAATCATCGGCGGATGAACAGGAAGGTGTTCCAAAACGCGGACGTTTGCCGCCGCTTTCCATGGTGCGCGCCTTCGAGGCGGTCAGCCGCCTGGGATCGATGCGGAGAGCTGCGGACGATCTCAATCTCAGTCACACCGTCATATCCCGTCACGTCCGCAATCTCGAAGCCTGGTTTGGCACGCGGCTTGTCGATGCCGGCCCGCGCGGCATCAGGCTGACGGCGGAAGGCAGAGTTTTTGCCGAGACAGTCGGGGCGGCTTTCGATCTCATTGCCAAATCGACGGCAGAGCTGCGCCCAGCAGTCAACCGCACGGTCTTGCGCATTTGGTGCGTGCCCGGTTTCGCGACACGGTGGCTGACGCCACGCTTCAATCAGCTCCAGCTTGCCTTGCCGGGCATCGATTTCGTGATGCGCGCGACCGATCTTGAGCCAGATTTCACCCGTTATGAGGCCGATATCGACATCCGCTATTCCGAGGAGCCAAGGGGGAATGTCCGCTGGATCCTGCTGGAAAGGCCTCGCATGTTCCCGGTCACCAGCCCCGAATGGATCAGCCGAAACGCTCCGATACGGACCCTCGACGATCTGGTGCGACAGCCGCTGATCCACGAGGAAAGCCGCGATCAGTGGCGGCAATGGTTTCGCAAGGCTGGCTTCGAGCATGAAGTGACATTGAACGGTCCGCGGCTGTGGTCAGCCAACCTGACGGTCGACGCCGCGGTGGCAGGTCAAGGAATAGCGCTGGCCACCCGCCTGATCGCTGCGGATGACCTGCGCGCCGGGCGGCTCGTCGAATTGCTCGAAACCGATGTTCGGCTTGGCGGATATTATGTCGTCGGACCCCGTGAGCGATGGAACGAGGTGACATCGGCGCGTTTCCGAGCGTGGCTGCAGCAGTCGATCGCTGAAACGACGGGAGGTCACGCCTCTAATGAAAGCGGCGATCCACGCCAATAGTCGATAGGCATGCCAACCGCAGCGTCTCGCTGATGAACGCGGTCTTTCCGCCGGTGTATAAATCCCAATCGCCGTCTGCCTCGGCGGCCAGGCGGCGTTTCAGATCGGCGTAGGCTTTGGCCCTTTCGGGGTGATCCCGCAGATAGTTGCGAAACAGGATGCGCTCGCGATGGGCGCAATTGTCGGGGCCGCAGAGATAGAGCTTGAACCCGTAGCCTTCACGATCTCGGGTGAACGCCCAGCGTTTCTCGCCTCTGTCGCCATGGAAAACGAAATCTGACGCGCGCGCGATCTCGATCGCTTTCGGCAGAACGTCGTCGGAGATGGTGACGACGTCGAGGTCGATCTTCGGCTTGGCGGCGAGCCCGGGCACCGAGGTACTGCCGATATGGTCGATGGACAGCACGAGATTGCCGAGCAGGATGGAGATTTCGGCGCCGATGTCAGCAAAGAGCCGCGGCCAGGAAGGATCGTAGCCGACCACTTTGATGGCGCGCATGCCCTTCCTCTCAATTGCGGTCATACCTCGGCGAGCAGCCCATCGAGGATCGTGACCATCTTCTGCTTGGCCTCTTCGAGCGAGCCGCTATTGTCGAGCTCCGCCACGTCATAGTCGCCGCGCACCGTCAGCGGCCCGCGGGCGAGTCTCGCCATGATATCCTCATGCGTCTCGCGCCCGCGCGCCTCCAGCCGGCTGGCGAGCACTTCCGGGCGAGCGGTGACGTTGATCACCTTGAGCCGCGGGAAAGCGGACTGGAAACGGTGAAGCGCCGAGCGTGAACCATTGGCGACGACGACATGGCCGCGCGACAATGCCACCGAGACCTCGGCTGGAATACCGTATTTCAAGCCATGGGCCTCCCACCAAACGGCGAAGGAGCCCGACTGCTCCATGGCGGCAAACCCCTGGAGGGAGACGGAAAGATGGTCTTCGCCGCCTGCGTCGCGGTGCCGGGTGATGACGCGGCGGGTGAAATGAATGTCGGCGCGGCCGGCGAAATGCCGGGCGGCAAGGTTCATCAGCGTGTCCTTGCCGGCGCCGCTCGGCCCGACGACGACGACCATGATGCCGCGTTCGGCTCCGGCTCCTGGATGGGGTTCGTACGGGCTCATGCGACACGGCGTCCCTGGCGCCAGACGGAGCGTGTCACCGGCACGCCATGCGAACGGTGGACGCGGACGAGATCGGCGCGCAGCCCGGTGGCGATCCGGCCGCGGTCGTTGAGACTGACGGTGCGCGCCGGCGTCGACGTCACCATGGCGATTGCCTTCGGCAGGGTAATGCTCTCGACTTCATCGGCGAGGATGAAGGGCGCATGCAGCAGGCTGAGCGGCACGTAATCGGAGGACAGCACGTCGAGCACGCCCATCTCGGCGAGGTCGCGGGCGGCGATATTGCCGGAATGGGATTTGCCGCGCACGATGTTCGGCGCACCCATCAGCACACTCATGCCGTGTTCGTGCGAGGCGCGGGCGGCGTCGAAGCTGGTCGGGAATTCGGCAAGCCGCACGCCGTTGTCGATCGCCTCGCCGACATGCGACAGCGTCGCATCGTCATGGCTGGCGACCGTGATGCCGCGTTCGGCACAGACCTTGGCGATGGCATTGCGGTGCGGCGTCGAATTTCGCGCCGATTCGGCCTGGCGCTTGGCGACGAAACGGGCGAAGACCTCGTCGCTCAGGCCCCGCTTCTTCTGGTAGTAGAAGATATACTGGTCCATCGTCTGGAACTGCCGCTGGCCGGGCGCATGGTCCATCAGCGAAACGAGCCGCACATGAGGATCGTTTTCGAAATCGCCGAAATGTTCGAGCACATTGTCGGCCGAGACCTCGCAGCGCAGGTGGAGGAGATGCTCGGCGCGCAGCCGGCCTTCCTTCTCCGCCGACTGGATGGCGTCGGCCATTTCCCGCATCTCGCCATGTTCGAAGCCGCCGTCCTCATCCGCACCCATGCGCAGGCAGTCAAACACCGTGGTGATGCCCGATGTGACGATCTGGGCGTCATGCGCCTGGACCGCGGCTGTCTTGTTCCAACGGATGCCGGGACGCGGCTGATAATGGCCTTCGAGATGGTCGGTATGCAGCTCGACGAGGCCGGGAATGACATAGTCGCCTTCGAAATCTTCGCCGGCTACCGAGCTTCCTTCGGAAATGTCGGCGATCTTGCCGTCGCGAATGAGGATCGAGCCTGCGAGGATGTTATCCTCGAGAACGATGCGGGCGTTGGAAAACACGGTCTCTTTGCTCATCTCGTCGGGTCTTTCAGCTTTTGGCGCCGGAAAGCGGCAGCCAGGAATGAACTTTGAACGGGGCGCCGCGCGTCTCCTCGGTGAAGACGGCGAGGCCGGAAATCGTAAGCGGCCGGCCGGTGAAATCGGCAAAACGCTCGGTCAGAATGGTTTTCATCACCGAGGCGCGTGGCTCGGGCACCTGGCCGGTGAGCGTCATGTGGAAGCCGAAATCCTCCATCACATAAGGATAACCCCAGCGCTGCAGATTGGCGCGCTGGCTGTCGCTGAGCTTCTCCGGGTTGCGCCGCGCCATATCGGCCTCGGTAAGCGCTGCGCGGAACGGTTCGAAGGATCTTACCACCTTCGCGGCGAAATCTTGAAGCGGTTGATGAACAGAACCGGGAACGAGGGCAAAAAAACGGCCGAGCTGGCCGAGCACCAGCTTGGGAATCTCGAAGGCTTCAGTGCGCGCGGCAAACTCCTCGACGACGGCCATAAGATCCCTCTCGGTGACCGAAGCGGCGAGCGAAAACGGCGCCTTGATCGTCGCGTGAAAGCCGTAGCGGCGCGGATCGGCAGTCAGCTCGAACTGCTCTGCCGCACCGAGCCGCTCATGCTCCGGTGCAGGATAGGTCTCGTCACTGAAAGCATCGCGGCCGAGCCAGAGCGAGGCCGCGCCGGTCAGGGGATCATCCTTCGGCGGCGAAAAATAGAGAGCGTAGCGCAAGGCTTTTATCCTGGGGATCGTCGAACGGGGAGCGCAATGTGCAGTGATTTGGCGGCGAACCGCAAGCAGGCTCCCGGCTAAAAGATTTCCGTGACAGAATGATGATGGCGGCAGCGCCGCCACGGCCTTTCCAGCCGATGGATCAGTGGGTTTTCGTGCCCATCAGCCGGTGGCGCAGCGCGTTCGAGGCGGCGTCGAAAAGGAAGACGACGATCAGGATCAGGATGACCATGTAGGCGACGTTTTCCCAGTTGGCGTTGGTGCGCATCGCCTCCCAGAGTTTGAGACCAATGCCGCCGGCGCCGACGGCGCCGATAATCGTCGCGCCACGCACGTTCGATTCCCATTGGTAGAGCGTCTGGCTGACGATGACGGGAACGATCTGCGGCATAATGCCGTAACGATGGACCAGCACGGTTTGAGCGCCGGTCGATTTGATGCCTTCCCGCTGCTTGTTGTCGATATTCTCCAGCCCTTCGGAATAGAGCTTGCCGAGTGTGCCGGTCTCGGTGAGGAAGATCGCGCCGCTGCCGGCAAGCGGGCCGGGCCCGAAGGCGCGTGTCAGGAACAGCGCCCAGATCAGCATGTCGACCGAACGAAGGAAGTCGAAGAAACGCTTGAGGATCTGATTGAGGAGCCGGTTCGGCGTGATGTTGCGTGCCGCCAGGAAGGCGAGCGGGAAAGCGGCGAGCGACCCCAGCAGCGTTCCGAGGAATGCCATGACGATCGTCTGGAAAAGTTTGGTCCAGACGTCGCCATGCTGCCATTCGCTGTTGTTCCAGATGTCGTCGAAGGCGAGCGACAGGTTGGACTGGTCGGGCTTGATGCGCGGCCCGGAGACGATGAGGCCGACGACCTCGCCGAGCGGCTTGTCGAAGAAGGACGACTGCGTGTCGAAGATGAAATTTGCCCAGCCGATGAAACGTTTGCGGATCTTCACTCGGTCGACTGAGATGCTGACATTACCGGCAAATCCGAGATCGGCAAGCACATTGTCGTTATAGACGGTCATCCAGCCGGGCACTGGTCCGACCACCTCAGGCGCACCGCTCGAAACATCGACCGGAACGGTGATGCCGTGGGCGGTGACGACCGTCTGGCTCTTCGAAACGGTGACCGTACGGCTGGTGCCGCTGATCGACACGGTGATGCTGCCGTCGGGATTGTTGACCAGCCAGTCCGGATGCGGATTGTCGCCGAGCGGCGAGAAGCGCGGATAGCGGATGTCGATCGAGCCGTCGTCCTCGATGCGGAATTCCGGCTGAACGTCGTAGCTCACCCATTGGCTGAGATAAATGCCGACGCGTTCCCAATGGGCTTCGGCGAAAAGCTTGGGCAGGTCGAAGAACCAGACGGCATAGAGACTGTAGAGCAGCGTCGCGATTAGGATCATCAGCCCGCCGAAACGCTGGCGGAACGAGCGGTGGAAATATTCCGGATAGCGCGCTTCGATTTCGTGCATGCGGTTGGCGTCGATCACCGTCATGGCGGCCTCAATGTTGCAGGAGGAAGGCGTGCTCGCCGACGAGGCGGCGGCGCAGCCATGCGGAGAATTGGTCGACGGCGACGATCGTCACGAACAGCATCAAAACGAGCGCCATCGTCTTGGCGCCGAAACCACGCGAGATCGAAAGCTTCAGCTCCTCGCCGATGCCGCCGCCGCCGACGGCGCCGATAATGGTCGAGGCACGCACGTTGATCTCGAGGCGTAAGAGCGCATAGGAGGTGAAATTCGGCAGCACCTGCGGCACGGCGGCGAAGCGCACCCGCTCCCACCAGTTGGCGCCGACGGCTTTCATGCCCTCATGCGGCTTCATGTCGATATTTTCGGCCACCTCGTAGAAGAGTTTGCCGAGCGCGCCGATCGTGTGCAGGGTTATGGCGATGATGGCGGCGACCGGCCCGATCGACAGGATCGCCGAAAACAGGCCGGCGATGACGATCTCGGGGAAGGCGCGCAGGAATTCCATCAGGCGCTTGGTGAAGATGCGCAGCGGCCATGAACTCGTCAGATTGCGCGCGGCAAAGAAGCTCAAGGGAACGGCAAAGATGAAGGCGACGATCGTCGAAATCAGCGCCACGTTGATCGTCACGATCATCAGTTCGAAATATTCAGGGATATAGAAGGCGCCCCAGACGTAGACGCGGCCCTTGTCGAAATTGAATTCTTCGCCGCCCTTGTCGTTTACGCTCGCAGTGTCGAACAGCGCGCGCCAGACGTCGTTCCAATCCTTAGGGATGAGCCAGCTCAGGAAATCGAAAAGATGCGGCAGGCGGTCGAAGAAATGGCCGGCATTGCTCTCGTCGGCGAAGCGAACGGAGCTTGCGAAAGCCGCAATCAGAATAACCAGGCCGAGGATGGTGTAGAAGCGGCGCCTGGCGACCATCCGCTCCCAGGCGGTGCGGATCTCCCTGGTGCTCTGCATATGCGGCTGTGTATCGGCAACAGTCATGGACGCCTCGCCCGATCAAACATAAAAGGCGGCCGTTTCCGGCCGCCCCGCATTCCAAAAGCCGATCAGCCGCCGATGGCAGCCTTACGGACTTCGACGACGGCATTGTAGAAGTCGTGCTTGACCGGGACGTAACCCTTGTAGTCGCCGCCTTCGACAGCTGCGAAGCACTTGTGATCCTTCTCAGGCAGAGCCGTGAAGAAGGCTGCGAGCTTCGTCTGCCAGTCCTGGCCGAGCGCGTTGCGAACGACGAGCGGGCCGTTCGGGATCAGCGGCGAGCGCCAGACTTCGACCAGCTTGTTCGGATCGACGGCGCCCTTGTCGACTTCCTTGCGGAAGGTGCCGGAGGTGTAGCCGTCCTTGAATTCGCCGATGCCCGAGGAATCGTCGACGGCGACGTCGACCTTGCCGTCGTAAGCGGCGAGAAGGTTGTTCTCATGGCCGCCGTTGAACTGGGTCGAGGCGAAGAACTTGTCGTTCGGCATGCCCGTGTCCTTCGGGATCTGGGTCAGCGGCACGAGATAGCCCGAGGTGGAGTCCGGATCGGCGTAGCCGAGCTTCTTGCCCTTGGCGTCCTGGATGGTCTTGATGCCGGAGGACTTGAGCGCCAGTCCGATCGAGTAGTAGCCGGTCGAGCCGTCCTTCTGCTGCGTCGTCAGGATCGGCGTAACGGCCTTCGGATCCTTGATCGAGACGGCTGCGTAGCCGGAAGCGCCGAGTTCGGCGAAGTCGAGCGTGCCGCCGAGCAGGCCCTGGATAACGCCGTCATAATCGGCGGCGGGGAACAGCGACACCTTCTCGAAGCCGAATTCCTGCTTCAGGTGGTCGGCAAGGCAGGCATAGTTGCGCAAGCGGTCGGTTTCGTTTTCGCCGCCGAGAATGCCGATGCGGAATTCCTTGAGATCGGCTGCATGGGCAGCGCCGGCTAGCGCGAAGAGCGCCGTTGCCGCAAAGAGTGCTTTCTTCAACATGTCGTCTCTCCTATTGACCGGTGCCCCCGGTCTTCCGTTACGAAGAAGTGTGCCCTTGACGCGGGCGTTCGATCGCGGCCGCCTCGCTCAGAGGCCGGCCAGCGCCAGCGGTTGGGTGCCGGCGGATTGATTGTCTGCCCGCTCGGGAGCCGGATTGATGGATGTCGAGGTCATCGTTTCGTCGATGCCGGCACCATCCCTGTCCGTCCCGTAGATCGCCTTCACCGCCTCGGCGGTCAGTTCCGAGCCCTTGCCGTCGAAGACGACACAGCCGCCGGCCATGCCGACGATGCGCTCACAATAGTTGCGGGCGGTATCGAGCGTATGAAGGTTGGTGATGACGGTGATGCCCTCGCGCTCGTTGATATCGCGCAGCGCATCCATGACGATCTTGGCATTCAGCGGATCGAGCGAGGCAATCGGCTCGTCGGCAAGAACCATCTTCGGGTTCTGCATCAGCGCCCGCGCGATCGCCACGCGCTGCTGCTGGCCGCCGGACAGCGTGCCGGCTGGCTGCAACGCCGTCTGCTCGATGCCGAGGCGTTCGAGCGCTGCGATCGCATGCACACGTTCCTCGCGGGTGAAGATGTTGAGGAGGCTGAGAAGCGTCGAGCGGTGGTTAAGGCGGCCGAGCATGACATTGGTGAGGACATCCAGGCGTGGCACCAGGTTGAACTGCTGGAAGATCATTGCGCAGTCGCGCTGCCAGTTGCGCAGCGCCCCGCCGCGAAGCCCGGAAACCTCGACGCCGGCGAAATGAATGGAGCCGGAGCTCGGCTCCTGCAGCCGGTTGATCATCCGCAGCAGCGTCGACTTGCCGGCGCCGGAGCGGCCGATGATGCCGACCATCTGGCCCTGCGGGATGGCGAGCGTGACGGAATCGACGGCGAGCTTTTTTCCGAAACGGCGTGTGACATTCTTGAGCTCGAACATCATGCTCTTCCCTTGCGATCCAGTCCTTTGGTCAGGATCGCATTAGTCCCGCTTGATGAACCTCGCATGTCATATTTGTGTAGTTCGTGTCACAATTCTCCGTGCCTATATCGGAGGTTTATCCACCGTATCTCGCTAGAAAATCTTCCGCGCTCAGGTTGCGAAAATCCTGCAACGCCTGGCGCAGAAGGTCATGGTCCCAGTCCCACCAGCCAAGCCTGTCCATACGCTCGCCGACCGCTTTCGGAAAGCGCTCGCGGATCAATTTAGCCGGCACGCCGCCGACGATCGAGTAGGCCGCCACGTCCTTCGAGACGACGGCGCCGGCGCCGATCACCGCGCCGTTGCCGACGGTGACGCCCGGCAGGAGGGTCGCCCCATGGCCGATCCAGACGTCATTCCCGACCGTCACGCGGTTTGCGCGCCGCCAGGCGAAGAAGTCCTCCTCCATGTCGCCGTCCGGCCAGTAATCGGCGGCGCGGTAGGTGAAATGATGCAGCGTCGCCCGCCAGGTCGGATGATTGGTGGCATTGATGCGCGCGGCGGCGGCGATATTGACGAACTTGCCGATCGTCGCGCACCAGACGGAGCCGTCCTGCATGATGTAGGAATAGTCGCCGAAGGTCGCCTCGCTGATGCGGCAGCGTTCGGAAACCTCCGTATAGCGTCCGAAGCTGGACTCGCTGACGGAGGCTGTCTCATGGATAGAGGGCTCGATACCCAGCTTGCGGTTCATGCGGCGATCTTTCCGGGAGAGAAGAGCTGAACGTCGAGAATGCGGTCGGCGACCGCCTCGCGTACTTCCCCGTCGTGGAAGATGCCGAGAAGGGCGACGCCCGCCTGCTTCTTTTCCTCGATCATGCCGACGACGACGGCACGGTTCCGGGCGTCGAGCGAGGCGGTGGGTTCGTCGAGGAGCAGGATTCTGTGTTCGGTGATGAAGCCGCGGGCGATGTTGACACGCTGCTGTTCGCCGCCGGAGAAAGTGGCGGGCGGAAGCTGCCAGAGCGCTTCCGGCAGGTTGAGCCTGGCAAGCAGGGCGCCGGCCTTTTCCCGCGCCGTGCCGGCGTCCTCGCCGCGCGCCACCAGCGGTTCGGCGACCACGTCGATCGCCGCGACGCGAGGCACGGTACGCAGGAACTGGCTGACGTAACCGAGCGTATGGCGCCGCACGTGGAGCACGGTGCGCGGATCGGCGGCGGCGAGATCGACGATGCGTCCGTCGTGACGAATGAGGATCTGGCCGGTGTCGACAGCATAATTGCCGTAGATCATCTTCAGCAGCGAGCTCTTGCCGACGCCCGATGGGCCGCCGAGCACGACGCATTCGCCTGAGGCGACCGAGAAGGCGACATTGGAAACGACGGGCAGCCGGATGCCGTCGCGCAGATGCATGGTGAAGCTTTTCGAGACTTCGGAAACGACGAGGGGCGTTGGCATGATGTCTTCTTTCCTGGTTTTTGACCTGCAGTGGCGCTCAGACCTGCAGGATCGAGGAGACCAGCAGCTGCGTGTAGGGTTCGCGCGGATCGTCGAGCACCCGGTCGGTGAGCCCGTGTTCGATGACGTAGCCGTCCTTCATCACCATCATCCGGTGCGAGAGCAGGCGGGCGACGGCGAGATCGTGGGTGACGACGATCGCCGAGAGCCCGAGATCGTTAACGAGGCCGCGCACCAGATCGAGCAGGCGCGCTTGCACCGAGACGTCGAGGCCGCCGGTGGGTTCGTCCATGAAGACGAGGCGCGGGCCGGTGACGAGATTGCGGGCGATCTGCAGGCGCTGGCGCATGCCGCCGGAAAAGGCGCGCGGCTGGTCGTCGATGCGGTCGGCATCGATCTCGACACGTTCCAGCCAGTCGATCGCCGAGGCGCGGATCTTGCCGTAGTGCCGGTCGCCGATCGCCATCAGCCGTTCGCCGACGTTGGCGCCCGCCGACACCGCCATGCGCAGGCCGTCAGCCGGATTCTGGTGCACGAAGCCCCAGTCGGTGCGCATCAGGAAACGCCGCTCGGCTTCGTTCATGCGGTAGAGATCGCGGTAGCTGCCGTCGCGCATGTGATATTCGACGCTGCCGGTGGTCGGCAGCAGCCGGGTGGAGAGGCAATTCAGCAGCGTCGTCTTGCCGGAGCCGGACTCGCCGACGATGGCCAGCACTTCGCCCGGCCAGAGATCGAAGGAGACATCGCGGCAGCCGATGCGGCTGCCGTAGAATTTCGAAACGTCATGGACTTTGAGAAGCGGGATATCGCTCATTCTGCAGCCTCCCGGGCCAGCATCTCGCCGGCATGTCCGTGCGCGCGGCGGTCTTCGCAATGATCGGTGTCGGAGCAGACGAACATCCGCCCGCCCTTGTCGTCGAGAACCACTTCGTCGAGATAGACATCCTCGGCACCGCAGAGGGCGCAGGGTTTATCGAAACGCTGGATATCGAAGGGATAGTCCTCGAAATCCAGGCTGACGACGTCGGTATAGGGCGGAACCGCATAGATGCGCTTCTCGCGGCCGGCGCCGAAGAGCTGCAGCGCCTCCGACATATGCATCTTCGGATTGTCGAATTTCGGCGTCGGCGACGGGTCCATGACATAGCGGCCGTGGACCTTCACCGGATAGGCGTAAGTCCGCGAGATGCGGCCGTTATGGGCGATATCCTCGTAGAGCTTCACATGCATGAGACCGTATTCTTCGAGCGCGTGCATCTTGCGCGTCTCGGTCTCACGCGGCTCGAGGAAGCGGAGCGGCTCGGGGATCGGCACCTGGTAGACGAGCACCTGCCCGACCCCGAGCTTTTCTTCGGGAATGCGGTGGCGCGTCTGGATGATCGTCGCATCCTTGGTATGCGTCGTCACCGCGACATTGGCGACCTTCTGGAAGAAGGCGCGGATGGAAACGGCATTGGTCGTGTCGTCGGCGCCCTGGTCGATGACCTTCAGCACGTCGTCGGGCCCGATGATCGAGGCCGTCACCTGCACGCCGCCGGTGCCCCAGCCATAGGGCATGGGCATTTCACGCGAGGCGAAAGGAACCTGATAGCCCGGAATGGCGATCGCCTTCAGGATGGCGCGGCGGATCATCCGCTTGGTCTGTTCGTCGAGATAGGCGAAGTTGTAGCTGGCCAGATCGCTCATTCGGCGGCTTCCTTCATGTCTTCGCCGCTGCTGCGGGCGGCTTCGAATTCGCGGCGCATGCGGCGGACGAGATCGAGTTCGGCCTGGAAGTCCACATAATGCGGGAGCTTCAGGTGCTCGACGAAGCCGGTCGCCTGGACGTTGTCGGAATGGGAGATGACGAATTCCTCGTCCTGCGCCGGCGCGGTGATATCCTCGCCGAGCTCTTCGGCGCGAAGCGCGCGATCGACCAGCGACATCGCCATCGCCTTGCGCTCGCTCTGGCCGAAGACCAGGCCGTAGCCGCGGGTAAACTGCGGCGGCGCCTTGGCGGAGCCCTTGAACTGGTTGACCATCTGGCATTCGGTGACCTGGATCACGCCGAGCGAGACGGCGAAGCCGAGTTCCGGCACGTCGAATTCCACCTCGACCTCGCCGATGCGAATTTCCCCGGTGAAGGGGTGATTGCGGCCATAGCCGCGCTGGGTGGAATAACCGAGCGCCAGCAGGAAGCCTTCGTCGCCGCGGGCCAGTGCCTGCAGGCGCAGGTCGCGGGTCATCGGGAATTCCATCGGCTCGCGGGTCAGGTCGCCGATCTCGTGATCTTCGGGCATGTCGCCGTCGGCCTCGATCAGGCCTTCCTCGCCGAGGATCTCGGAGACCCGCATGACGCGGCCGGTTTCGGCGGCGCGCTGGGCAGGCGCCTCGACCGTTTCGTCCTCAAGCAGCGAGGGATCGAGCAGGCGGTGGGTATAATCGAAAGTGGGCCCGAGAAGCTGGCCGCCCGGCAGATCCTTGTAGGTCGCCGAGATCCGCCGTTCGATCGTCATATCAGCCGTGTCGAGCGGCCTGGAATAGCCGAAGCGCGGCAGCGTCGTGCGATAGGCGCGCAGCAGGAAGATCGCCTCGATCATATCGCCGCGCGACTGGCGAACGGCGAGTGCGGCTAGCGTGCGGTCGAAAAGCGAGGCCTCGGCCATCACCCGGTCGACGGCGAGCGCCAGCTGCGCCACGATCTGGTCGATGCCGATCGCCGGCAGCGAACGGTCGCCGCGACGGCGGTCTGCCAGCAGGCGGTGGGCATTGGCGATGGCGGCCTCGCCACCTTTGACGGCAACATACATGAGCTCAGATCTCCATTGCTGTGATCTTGGTGGTGCGCGGCAGGCAGAGTAAGCGATTGCCCGATGTCAGCACGATGTCGATGCCGCGCGGGAAGAGCCCGCGGTTTTCGGTCCAGAGCCGCAGGAAAGTCTCCTGCAGGCCGACAGGCGCGATTTCCGTCACACTCTGAATCCCGGGACCCATCAGCGCCAGCCTGCGCCCACCCTCGAGTGCGGAAAGTTCGATCACGAGCGTCGTCGATCGGTCGGGATATTCCTGCGTGCCTGAGGCGAAGAGGCTGAAGGGGCAAAGCGTGGTACCGGCTTCCGTGAAGGCGAAGCGTGCCTCGGCCTTCTCCGTGGTCAGCGGCGCGCCGGTGTGGAAACCGAGCCACTCCGGCACGGCCGATTTCGCAAGCCCCTGGGAAAGCCAGACTGGTGTGTCGTGGTCGCAAAGTGTGAGCGCGATCGCGCCAGCGGCACTGCCAAGGGGGGCCGGCGGCGCGGCCTCGGGCTGGACGGTCTGGATCATGCCGGGGCGGGCCATGCCGTCCATCAGCATCTTGAAGACACTTTGGGCGTGGAAGACCGGGTCGGCAAAGCCGCCGGTCAAGGCTTCCGTCTTCAGGCCCATCAGTTGTCTCCCCTGACCATGGTGAAGAAGTCGACGCGGGTGGCCGCCGTCTCCTCCGCCTTGCGGCGTTCGGCCGTGGCGAGCCGCTCAGTGATCGGCAGAAGCAATGCCTGTTCGACGAAATCCTGCGTCGCCTCGTCCTGCCACATCGCATCGAAGATCGCTGCCAGCCGGGCCTTCTCGCGATGGGTGCCGAGCGCCTGGGCATGACCGACCGAGCCGGAGTCGAGCCGGACCGTGGCCCGGGTCACCGTCACTTCGCCGAGATTGAAGGGAGCGCCGCCGCCGCCGATGCGGCCGCGGACCATCACAAGCCCGGTCTCCGGCCCGCGCACCGGATGCGCCGCAGGCTTTTGCGGCAACGCATCCCAGACTGCCGAGAGTTCGCTGCGTTCCGCGCGCGCCAGCAGATCGGCGGCGCGTTTGCGCCCGGATGCCGTCTGTGACGCAGCGTCTGTCCTGTCCGCCGATATCATCGCCGCTTCCCTTTAAATGTCTATTGATATAGACAACCATACAAGCTATACTTAGTCCTAAATCGATGTCGTGACAAGCGTGTGACATCGGGCGCGGGAAATGGCGGGAACGAATGGCGGGATTGAAGCAAGTGCAAAGGCAGACCGGCGTGGCGCTCTGGCGTCAGATCGCTGACCGGATTCGCGAGACGATCGGCAACGGTACCTATGACGAAACGGGAATGGTGCCGCCGGAAACGGTCCTGGCACTGCAATTCGGCGTCAACCGCCACACGGTGCGCAGCGCCCTGGCGGCCTTGGCGCAGGAGGGGATCGTGCGCGCCGTACAAGGTCGCGGCACGCTGATCGAGCGCAAGGAGCGGCTGAATTTTCCGATCACCCGGCGCACCCGCTTCACGTCAGGCATCGGCGATCAGGCGCGCGAGATGCGCAGCCTACTGCTCGATGAGGTGCAGGAGGAAGCAAGCGCCGAGGTCGCCCGCTGGCTGGGTCTGAAGCAGGGGGAGCAGGTGATCCGTCTGGAAACATTGCGTCAGGCGGACAAGCGGCCGGTTTCAAAAGCGACGAGCTGGTTTCCCGCCGCACGCTTCGCCGGGATCGGCGAGGCCTATCGCAAGCGCGAATCGATCACCAAGGCCTTCGCCGATCTTGGCCTGTCGGATTATGTCCGTGCGACGACCGAAGTGACGGCCTCCCATGCGAACACGGCCGATCTGGCCGATCTGGAGCTGACGCCCGGCGCGATCCTGCTGATCGCCAAGGCGATGAACACCGATCTTGACGGTCTGCCGGTGCAATATTCGATCAGCCGCTTTGCGGCCGACCGAGTGCAGTTCACGATTGAGAACTGAGGGCAGCCTTCCCTGTCGGAACAGGGAAGGCAAATTGCATTCAGTGCGCGCCGGACATGTCGCCGAGCACTTCCTTTGACGCCACGGTCGAATCCGCCTTCAGCTTGTAGACCATGGGAACGCCGGTTGCGAGATTGAGGGCAAGCACGCCTTCCTTGGTCAGCTTGTCGAGCACCATGACCAGCGAACGCAGCGAATTGCCGTGGGCGGCGACCAGCACTTTCTCGCCCCGAAGCACGCGCGGTAGGATCTCGGTAAGGTAATAGGGCCAGACGCGGGCGCCGGTGTCGCGCAGGCTTTCGCCGCCGGGCGGCGGCACGTCGTAGGAACGGCGCCAGATGTGCACCTGTTCCTCGCCCCATTTGGCGCGGGCATCGTCCTTGTTGAGGCCGGAGAGGTCGCCATAGTCGCGCTCGTTCAGCGCCTGGTCGCGGATCGTAGGGAGATCCGGCTGGCCGACCTTGTCGAGGATGAGCTTCAGCGTGTGCTGGGCGCGCACCAGCACCGAGGTATAGGCGACGTCGAACTTGATCCCGTATTCTGCGAGTGCGGCGCCGCCGGCATTGGCTTCCTCGATGCCGAGCGCCGTCAGATCGGGATCCTTCCAGCCGGTGAAGAGATTCTTCAGGTTCCAGTCACTCTGGCCGTGGCGAACGAGGACGAGGGTTCCGCTCATGAATATGCCTCCGATATGTCGTTATTGGGAAGAAAGCCCGAGCACGTCGAGCATGGAATAGAGACCCGGCTTCTTGTCGCGCGCCCAGAGTGCGGCCTTGATGGCGCCGCGCGCAAAAATCGATCGGTCGGCAGCGCTGTGCGACAGGGTGACGATCTCGCCTTCGCCGGCGAAAAGCACCGAATGCTCGCCGATGACGGAGCCGCCGCGCAGCGTCGCAAAACCGATCGTGCCGGCTTGCCGAGCGCCCGTATGGCCGTCGCGTACGCGGACCGATTTCGAGGCGAGATCGATATTGCGCCCCTTGGCCGCGGCCTCGCCGAGCAGAAGGGCGGTGCCGGAAGGCGCATCCACCTTGTGCTTGTGGTGCATTTCCAGGACCTCGATATCCCAGTCATCGGGTTCGAGCGCCCGCGCAGCCTGCTCGGCGAGCACGCTGAGCAGATTGACGCCGAGGCTCATATTGCCTGACTTGACGATGCGGGCATGGCGGGCCGCAGCAGTGATCCTGGCATTGTCGTCGTCCGAGCAGCCGGTCGTGCCGACGACATGGACGATGCGGGCCTGCGCGGCCAGCCCCGAGAATTCTACTGTCGCGGCGGGCGAGGTGAAGTCGAGCACACCTTCGGCGTCGAGGAAGGCCTGGAGCGGATCGTCGCCGATGATGATGCCGCTCGGGCCGAGACCGGCAATCTCGCCGGCATCCTTGCCGATAAAGGGTGAACCGCTGCGCTCGACCGCCGCATGCAGTGTGGCGCCCTCGATGGAATGGATGAGCCGGATCAGTGTCTGCCCCATGCGCCCGGCTGCGCCAACCACCACCAGTTTCATCGCAGCATCGCTCATGTCAGTTTCACCAGGTCAGTTTGAATCGGAGGCCGAAGGCCTCTGCAGATTGTTGAGGCGAGCGTAAAGACCGTCGCTGACCTTCGCAAGCGTCTCGTGATTGCCTTCTTCGACGACGCGGCCCTGCTGCATGACGACGATCTTGTCGGCGCGAACCACGGTCGAAAGCCGGTGAGCGATGACGACGACGGTGCGCCCGGTCATTGCCTCGTCGAGCGCCTTTTGCACGGCCGCTTCGGATTCGGTATCGAGCGCAGACGTCGCCTCGTCGAGCAGCAGGATCGGCGCATTGCGCACCAGCGCGCGCGCAATCGACAGCCGCTGGCGCTGACCGCCCGAAAGCGTCACGCCGTTTTCGCCGACCGGCGTGTCGTAACCCTGCGGCTGCGCTGCGATGAAGTCATGCGCATAGGCAAGCCGAGCCGCTTCTTCCACGTCGGCATCGCTCGCTTCCGGTCGGCCATAGCGGATATTGTCGCGGATCGTGCCCTCGAAAAGGTAAGGCTGCTGAGAGACATAAGCGAGCTGATGGCGCAGCGATTTCTTGGTGATGTGGGCGATGTCCTGCCCGTCGATGAGGATCTCGCCCTCGCGCGGATCGTAAAAGCGCGGAATGAGATTGATAACCGTGGATTTGCCGGCCCCCGAAGGACCGACCAGCGCCGTGGTCGCGCCGCCCTCGGCGATGAAGCTTACACCACTCAGCACGCTCTCGCTGCCGTAGCCGAAAGAAACATTGCGGAATTCGATCCGGGCTTGCGTCACCGTCAGCGGCTGAGCATCCGACAGGTCGCGCTGGCGCGGCTCCATGTCGAGCAATTCATAGATCATCCGCGCATTGACGACGGCCCGCTCCATCTGCACCTGCAGGCGGGCAAGTCTGCGGGCCGGATCATAGGCAAGCAGCAGCGCCGTGACGAAGGAGAAGAAGGCGCCCGGCGGCACATTGTAGTAGATCGAGCGGTAGGCGGCATAGGCCAGTACGCTGGCGACGGCAAAACCCGCGAAACTCTCGGTCAGCGGAGAGGTGCGTTCGGAAAGCCGGGCAATCCGGTTCGCCCTGTTTTCGGCACCCTTGATGAGCTTGGTGACCTTGCGTTCCAGCTCGTCTTCCATCGTGAAGGCTTTCACGATGGCGATGCCCTGGATCGTCTCCTGCATGGCGCCGAGAACGTGGCTGTTCAAATGCACCGCCTCGCGGGTCGCCGAGCGCAGCCGCTTGGAAACGTAGCGCAGCGCATAAAGCAGCGGCGGAGCCATGATGAACACCGCAAGGCTGAGCAACGGATCCTGGAGGATCATCACCGCCAGCAGCGACACGAAGGTCAAAAGGTCGCGCACCGTCGAGGTGATCGTCAGGTTGAGCACGTCGCGGATGCCGCTGACGTTTTGGCTCACCTGCGCGGCGATATGGGCTGAGCGCGCCTCGCTGAAGAAGCCGACTGACAGCGTCATCAGATGCGAATAGAGTCGGCGCTGGTAACGCGCGACGATGTCGTTGCCGACCTTGGACAGCGCCACCGCCTGGCCGTAGCTCGCAAAGCCGCGCAGCACGAAGGCGATGAAGATCGAAAGACAGATGATCCAGACGACATCGGCGCGCCGGTTGGCGAAGGCCTCATCGATGATCGCCCGCATGATCCAGGCGGTAAACGCCGTCGAAAGCGCCACGACGATCAGGCAGGCAATCGCAAAGACATAGCCCCAGAGATGGTCGCGGCCGTTTTCAGCGATGATGCGCTTGAGGATGCCGGTTACGGTATCGCTGCTGACGCTCTGCGTTCTGCTTTCCGCCGCTTCCAAATATCGGGTTTCCTGTCTCGCGCCAAACGCGGCGCAGGGTGCGACGCGTACTTTTGCCGGCTCTATAAAGAGTTGGGATTGGTTTGGCTAGAGCGCCGCCCGCCCGGGTGGCGCGCGCGCCGGGCTCAGCGCCGCCAGCGGCGGCCTTCCGTCGAGACGCCGAAATTCGCCGGCATGCGGGCGTAGGAGGAAAGCCCGGCAAGCGCCGCCAGCGGATGCGTCACCACATAGGTCGGGATGGTGCGAAGCAGCGCCGTATGCGGCGCCTTGTCCTCGAAGGCCAAGCGGAATTCCGGCCTCCTCAGCGCCGGCAGGATCTTCTGCGAGATGCCCCCGGATAGATAAACGCCGCCGCGCGCCATGAACACCATCGCCATGTCGCCCGCCACCCGGCCGAGATAGGTGGCAAACAGCGAGACGGTCTCGACCGCCGCCTTGTCGCTGCCGGCAAGCGCGTGCGAAGTGATGTCGGCGGGATCCTTCATGGTCGGCTGGATGCCGTCGACCATGCAGATGGCATGATAGAGGTTGACGAGGCCCCGACCGCAAAGGATCTGCTCGGCCGACACGCGCCCTTCGATCGTCTCGATATGCGGGAAGATTTGATAGTCGCGCTTGCTGCGCGGTCCGAGATCGACATGGCCGCCTTCACCGGGAACCGGGATCCAGCTGTGCTGGGCATGCACCAGCCCGCCGACGCCGAGCCCGGTGCCGGGTCCGAGCACGACGCGCGACGCGATCATGTCGCCAGTGGCGTCGCCGATGCGTTCGCGGTTCTCATCCGAAAGGGCGGCGACTGCGAGCGCCTGCGCCTCGAAATCGTTGACGACCAGCACGTCCTCCATACCGAGGCCCTCGATCATCGTCTTTGGCCGCACCACCCAGGCGCAATTGGTCAGCGGGATCTCGTCATCGTTGATCGGGCCGGCGACGGCAAGGATCGCCGAGCGCGGCTGCACGGCGGTCTTGTCGAGAACCCCCTGCTGGATCGCCGCGTCGATCGTGGCGAAATCCGCCGTGCGCACGTTCGGAAACTGTTTCGGCTCGGCATAGGCATCGGTCAGGATGGAGAAGCGGGCATTCGTGCCGCCGATATCGCCGATCAGGATCGGGAAAGGCAGCGGAGCGGTGCTGTGGTTCGGTTTTGGCATGGCCGGTTCCGTGCTGATCAGGCTTCGAGTGTGGGAAGAAGTTTTATAGCGGTCGCGTGATTGAGCGCCATCGGAATATCGTAAACGATGGCGAGCCGCATCAGCGCCTTGACGTCGACATCGTGCGGCATCGGCGTCAAGGGGTCCACGAAGAAGATCAAGGCCCTGACCTCGCCGGTCGAAATCAGCGCGCCGATCTGCTGGTCGCCGCCGAGTGGTCCGCTTTTAAATCTTGTGACATCGAGATCCGGAGCTGCGTCGAGCACGCGCCCGCCGGTCGTGCCGGTGGCGACGATCTTCCAGCGGGAAAGAATGTCGCTGTGGGCGCGGGCGAACGCCGCCATGTCGTCTTTCTTCTGGTCATGCGCAATCAATGCAAGGCATTTGCCGCCGGCCATGAATCCTATCTCCGCCCAAGCAATTCAATCGATTTGACCGCTTCTATACCAAGAGTTTGAGATTTGAAAGACAGCGCCCTTTCCGTCCGCCTCGGCCGTTCTCATTGGATCGCTGGCTTGTCGTTCGGAACCGGGCCGACATCCGGCAGTGCCTCATCGGGATCGGCGGCCGGCTCTGCTACCGGAGCAGCAGTCAGCGCGCTTGCGGCGGAGGGCCCGCCATAGGTGGCGGCCTGCATCGAGGCAACGGACGCGGCATCGAGCACGGCGGCACAGGCTTTCGGCAGGTCGGAAACCATCATTTCGCGCGGCGGTTTCGGCGGCTTGGCGCCGGGCTTTGGCGGTTTTGGCGCGGCCCAGGGGGCAGGCGTGAACCACCAGGCGAGCGACTTGTCGCAGCCGTCGCCGGCGGCAACAGGCGCCTGCGGCGTGCATCCGGCAGCGCCGGCCGGGCATTTGATGCGGATGTGGAAATGCGAGTCATGACCGTATTCCGGCCGAAGCTTGCCGAGATTGGTGCGGTCGCCCGTCCAGGTGTCGCACATTTTCTTCTTGATCGCCGGGTTGACGAAGATGCGCTCGACCTCGGGATAGCTTGCCGCCAGCATCAGCAGCCGCGCCCGCGATTGCGTCCACACATTAGGGTCGACGGTCAGGAACTTGTCCTTTTGCAGCATGGTGGTGAAGGGCAGGTCCTCGCGTTCCTTTGCCGTCATGCGGCGCGCCGGCATCGGCGTAAACCAGACGTCGGCATCGAGGCCGATCTGGTGCGAGGCATGACCGTTGAACATCGGCCCGCCGCGCGGCTGCGCGATGTCGCCGACGAGAAGGCCCGGCCAGCCGGCATATTTGACCCCATCCTGTGAAAGACGTTCGAGCAGCGCAATCATCGCCGGGTTGCCCCAGCGTCGATTGCGCGAAAGCCGCATCGCCTCCCAGGTCGGCCCGTCGGCCGGCAGCGCCACCGCACCGGTCATGCAGCCCTTGGCGTAAAACCCGATCGGCTGCGCCGGTCCCTGAGTCGGCAGGCCGACGGCGCCGAACTGGCCCTTGGCGCTGCCGGGGCTCGGCGTCTTCTGTTCGGCCCCGACATCGCCGGCCGCAAGGCTCGCGCCGATTGCCCCGGCAAGCGTCAGTTTGCCGAATGTCTTGAAAGCCTGAGCGAAGCCGAAAGCCATGCTGTTTCCTTGAGAAGTGATTTGCGTTCGAATCTATCGTGAAAAGTGATTTTGGTGAATCGATGTTTTGGCTGGCGGGGATAGGCGGCGGCGGTGACGGATCGCCGCAGCGTTGCACCGCAAGTTGCGAGGGGGGTGACACCAACGGCTCAAATTTTCGCGAGTCCGGCAAAAACCAAACTCTCACCTGTTTTTCGCCTGTATTTTTCGTATTGTCGAACCCACCAATAATGAGGGGAAAGCGTGAATGGCGGCTTTGTGGTCGAAGATCGGTTTGTTTGTATCGCTGACGGGCGTCTTGGCGCCCATGACGGCAACGGGTCAGGACCAGCCGTTTCGGATCGGCAGTTCCGTCATCAGTGAGATGAAGTACAAGCCGGGCTTTGCGCATTTCGACTACGTCAATCCCAATGCCCCAAAAGGCGGAGACCTGCGCCTTTCTGCCAGCGGCGCCTTCGACACCTTCAATCCTATCCTTGCTAAAGGCCAGATAGCGGCAGGGCTCTCGCTCGTCTACGACACGTTGATGAAGCCGACCGATGACGAGCTCCTTGTTTCCTATGGTCTGCTTGCTGAGGGCCTGTCCTATCCGGATGACGTCTCAAGCGCGACCTTTCGCCTCCGCAAGGAAGCGAAATGGGCGGATGGCCAGCCGATAACGCCCGACGACGTGATCTTCAGTCTGGATAAGACGAAGGAGTTAAACGCTGCCACCGCGAACTATTATCGCCACGTGGTGAAGGCCGAAAAGACGGGCGACCGCGACGTCACTTTCACCTTCGACGAAAAGAACAATCGCGAGCTCCCGAATATTCTCGGCCAGTTGGTGATCGTGCCGAAACATTGGTGGGAGGGGCAGGGGCCGGACGGCAAGCCGCGCGACATCTCAAAGACGACGCTCGAGCCTGTGATGGGATCGGGGCCTTATAAGATCGCATCCTTTTCGTCCGGCGCGACGATCCGTTATGAACTGCGCGACGATTATTGGGGCAAGGATCTCAATGTGAATGTCGGCCAGAACAATTTCCGCAACGTCATTTACACCTATTTCGGCGACCGGGATGTCGAGTTCGAAGCCTTTCGCGCCGGCAATAGTGACTATTGGCAGGAGACAACGGCGTCCCGCTGGGCAACGGGTTATGATTTTCCGGCGGTGAAGGACGGACGCGTCAAGAAAGAAGAGGTTGCAAATCCGCTGCGCTCCACCGGCATCCTGCAAGCGCTCGTGCCCAATATGCGGCGTGACCTCTTCAAGGATGAACGGGTCCGTGAGGCGCTGAATTACGGCCTCGATTTCGAGGAGCTGAACCGGACCGTTGCCTTCAACAGCTACAAGCGCATCGACAGCTACTTCTGGAACACCGAACTCGCCTCCTCCGGCCTGCCGCAGGGGCGTGAACTGGAAATACTGCAGGCCATGAAGGACAAAGTTCCGCCTGAGGTCTTCACGACGCCCTACACCAATCCGGTTGGGGGCGATCCGCAGAAAAGCCGCGACAACCTCCGCAAGGCGATTGCATTGCTGAAAGAAGCCGGATGGGAGATCAAGAACAATCGCATGGTCAATAGCAAGACCGGCCAGCCGATGAGTTTCGAGATCCTGTTGTCGAGCCCCGTATTGGAGCGCTGGGCGGTGCCCTATGCCAACAATCTCAAGAAAATCGGCATCGATGCGCGGGTGCGCACGGTCGACGCCTCGCAAGCCGTCAACCGCGAGCGCAGCTTCGATTACGACATGATCTGGAATGTCTGGGCGGAGACGATGAACCCGGGCAACGAGCAAGCAGATTATTGGGGGTCGGGTTCGGTCGACCAGCAGGGCTCCCACAATTATGCAGGCATCGCCAATCCGGCGGTCGACGAGCTCATCCGCATGATCATCTTCGCACCCAATCGTGCGGAACAGGTCGCAGCGATCAAGGCAATGGATCGCGTATTGCTGGCAAACCACTACGTCATCCCGCTGTTCTATCGCGATACCTATAACCTCGCCTATTGGAACACGATTACGCACCCCACCGACTTCCCGACCTATGGACTGGGTTTCCCGGAAGCCTGGTGGTCCGCCTCGGCAAAATGAGCGGGCTTGCAATGCAGGGGCCGTGGGCTCCAAATGGCACGAACGAATCACGACACGCCGGCAGCGCCGGCAAGGGAAGGCTGGCGGATTGAGCGGCATTGGACTGGACGGCGGGCAGACAAGAATGAAATTTCCGGAGGCTGAAAGCTGATGGGCGCTTATGTCATTCGCCGCCTGCTTTTGATGATCCCGACCATTGTCGGCATCATGGCGATTTCCTTCATTGTCATTCAGTTCGCCCCCGGCGGGCCGGTCGAGCAGGTGATCGCCCAATTGACCGGTCAGGCCGATAGTGCCGATCAACGCCTGTCCGGCGGCGGCGATCTTCTCGGGGGCGGCGGCAGCGACGAAGGCTCCAAATATCGCGGCGCCCAGGGGCTCGATCCGGAGCTGATCGCCAAGCTCGAAAAGCAGTTTGGCTTCGACAAGCCGCCGCTGACGCGTTTCGGCGAGATGATGTGGAATTATATCCGCTTCGACTTCGGCGAGAGCTTCTTCCGCAATACCTCCGTGCTCAATCTCATCAAGGAGAAGCTGCCGGTGTCGATCTCGCTCGGCATCTGGATCCTGATCTTCTCCTATGCCATCTCCATCCCGCTTGGCATCCGCAAGGCGATCAAGGATGGATCGACCTTCGATGTCTGGACGTCGGGCGTCATCGTCGTCGGTTACGCCGTGCCGAGCTTCCTCTTCGGTATTCTCCTGATCGTGCTTTTCGCCGGCGGCTCGTTCTACGACTGGTTCCCGCTGCGTGGCCTGGTCTCCGACAATTTCGACCAGCTCGCCTGGTGGCAGAAGCCGCTCGATTATTTCTGGCACCTCACTTTGCCGCTGATCTCGCTGTCGCTCGCCGCCTTCGCCACGACGACGCTCTTGACGAAGAACTCGTTCATCGAGGAGATCAAGAAACAATATGTGGTCACCGCCCGCGCCAAGGGTCTGAATGAGCGGCAGGTGCTTTATGGCCATGTGTTCCGCAATGCCATGCTGATCATCATCGCCGGTTTCCCCGGCGCCTTCATTTCCGCATTCTTCACCGGCTCGCTGCTCATCGAAAATATCTTCTCGCTGGATGGCCTCGGCCGCCTCGGCTATCTCTCGGTGGTCAACCGGGACTATCCGATCGTCTTCGCCACGCTCTACATCTTCTCGCTGCTCGGCCTTGTCGTCAGCCTGATTTCCGACCTGATCTACACCTGGATCGATCCGCGCATCGATTTCGAGCGGAGGGATGTCTGATGGACGCCGCCGCAAATCCTGCTGTCGCAACACCCGTCAAGCCGCCGCGCAAGGGCCTGCTGTCACCGACCAACATTCGCCGCTGGCAGAATTTCCGGGCGAACGGCCGCGGTTATTGGGCACTGTGGCTGTTCCTGCTGCTGTTCATCCTAAGCCTGTTTGCCGAATTCCTCGCCAACGACCGGCCGATCGTCGCCTCCTACAAGGGCGAGATCCTGTTCCCGGTTCTGATCGACTATCCAGAGGAGAAGTTCGGCGGCTTTCTTGCCGAGACCGACTACCGATCTTCGGTGATCGCAGACGAGATCAATGCCAATGGCTGGATGGTCTGGCCGCCGATCCGCTATTCCTACCGCTCGGTCAACTCGAACATTCCGCATTCGGCGCCGACCGCCCCCTTCTGGCTGATGAGCAAGGAGGAGCGGTGCTCCGGTTATCCTGAAGGGGCGAACGATCCTGCCTGCACGCTCGGCAATCTCAACTGGCTCGGCACCGACGACCAGGCGCGCGACGTGCTCGCGCGCGTCATCTACGGTTTCCGCATATCCGTGCTCTTCGGCCTGGCGCTGACCATCTGCTCAGCGATCATCGGCGTGACGGCAGGCGCCGTGCAGGGCTATTTCGGCGGCTGGACGGATCTCCTGCTGCAGCGCTTCATCGAGATCTGGTCGTCGATGCCGGTGCTTTACATCCTGCTAATCATCGCCGCCATTCTGCCGCCCGGCTTCTTCGTGCTGCTCGGCATCATGCTGCTCTTTTCCTGGGTCGGCTTCGTCGGCATCGTGCGCGCCGAATTCCTGCGCGCCCGCAATTTCGAATATGTCCGCGCCGCCCGCGCGCTCGGTGTCAACAACCGCACCATCATGTGGCGCCACATGCTGCCGAACGCCATGGTGGCGACGCTGACCTTCCTGCCCTTCATCCTCTCCGGATCGATCACGACGCTGACCTCGCTGGATTTCCTCGGCTTCGGCATGCCGCCTGGCTCCCCTTCGCTCGGCGAGATGATCGCCCAGGGCAAGAGCAACCTGCAGGCGCCGTGGCTCGGGCTGACGGCCTTCTTCGCCATGTCGATCATGCTGTCCCTGCTGATCTTCATCGGCGAAGCCGTGCGCGATGCCTTCGATCCGAGGAAGACGTTTCAATGAGTGACATGACAGAACCGCTCCTTTCCGTCCGCGATCTCTCGGTTGCCTTTCATCAGGGCGGCCAGACCTCGCTTGCCGTCGATCACATCTCCTTCGATATCGCCAAGGGTGAAGTCGTGGCGCTAGTCGGCGAATCCGGCTCCGGCAAGTCGGTCTCGGCCAACTCGATCCTGCGGCTTTTGCCTTATCCTTCGGCCAGCCATCCCTCCGGCGAGATCCTGTTCAAGGGCAAGGATCTCTTGAAGGCGTCGGAGAGGGCCTTGCGCGAGGTGCGCGGCAACGACATCACCATGATCTTCCAGGAGCCGATGACCTCGCTCAATCCGCTTCATACGATCGAGAAGCAGATTGCCGAAATCCTGGCACTGCACCAGGGTCTGTCCGGCCAGCCGGCGCGTCAGCGCATCCTGGAATTGTTGAACCAGGTCGGCATTCGCGAGCCGGAAAAGCGGTTGAAGGCCTATCCGCACGAATTGTCAGGCGGCCAGCGCCAGCGCGTGATGATCGCCATGGCGCTCGCCAACCGGCCGGAATTGCTGATCGCCGACGAGCCGACCACGGCGCTTGACGTCACCGTGCAGGCGCAGATCCTCGAATTGCTCCGGCAGTTGAAGGCCACGCACGGCATGTCGATGCTGTTCATCACCCATGATCTCGGCATCGTGCGCAAATTCGCCGATCGCGTCTGCGTCATGACCAAGGGAAGGATCGTCGAAACCGGAACGGTCGAGGAGGTCTTCGCCAATCCGAAGCACGACTATACCCGCCATCTGCTTGCCTCCGAACCGCGCGGCGAGCCGCCGCTTGCCGACCCCGCAAAGCCGATGGTGATGGAAGGCTCCGACATTCGCGTCTGGTTCCCGATCAAGGCAGGGCTGATGCGCCGCGTCGTCGATCACGTGAAGGCGGTCGACGGCATCGATCTTTCGCTGCGTGCCGGGCAGACGCTCGGTGTCGTCGGCGAGTCCGGTTCCGGCAAGACCACGCTCGGCCTGGCGCTCACCCGGCTGATTTCCTCGCAAGGGCGGATCGCCTTTGTCGGCAAGGATATAGCCGGCTATTCGTTCAGCGAGATGCGGCCGCTGCGCAACCAGCTGCAGGTAGTCTTCCAGGATCCCTACGGGTCGCTCAGCCCACGCATGTCGGTCGGCGATATCGTCGCCGAAGGGCTGAAGGTGCATGAGCGCTCGTTGACAGCGGAAGAGCGCGACCAGCGCGTTTGCTGGGCGCTGGAGGAAGTCGGTCTCGATCCCCTGACCCGCTGGCGTTATCCGCACGAATTCTCCGGCGGCCAGCGCCAGCGCGTCGCCATTGCCCGCGCCATGGTGCTGAAACCGCGCTTCGTCATGCTCGACGAACCGACCTCCGCGCTCGACATGAGCGTTCAGGCCCAGGTGGTCGATCTCCTGCGCGATCTGCAGAAGAAGCATGACCTCGCCTATCTGTTCATCAGCCACGACCTGAAGGTGGTGAAGGCGCTGGCCAACGACGTCATCGTCATGCGTTTCGGCAAGGTGGTGGAGCAGGGCCCCTCATCGCAAATCTTCCGCGCTCCGAAGGACGAATACACCAAGGCGCTGATGGCGGCCGCCTTCAACATCGAGGCGGTGCCGACACCAGCCGTTCAGCAGTAAAGATCATCATGCCGACACCTCCTCCCGTTCTCGTCGATATCAAGTTCAATCCCGAAGGCGTTGCCCGCGCGCTGGAGACGGCCTTTTCCGATCGCGGCAGCATCAATCTCGCCGATCCGGCCGATCGGGGGCGTGATCTCAGCGAAGCAGAATATGCGCTGCTCTGGAAACCGGATGCTGACCTTTTCGCACGGGCGCCGAACCTCAAGGTGATCTTCTCGGGCGGCGCAGGCGTCGACCATATCATCGGCATGGACGGCCTGCCCGAAATCCCGATCGTGCGTTTTGTCGATCGCAGCCTGACGACCCGCATGAGCGAATGGGTGGTCATGCAGTGCCTGATGCATCTGCGCGGGCAATATGCGCATGACAGCCATCAGCGGCGCCGTGAATGGGCCAAGCTGATCGCGCCGGAGGCGGCCGAGGTGACGGTCGGCGTCATGGGCCTCGGCGTGCTCGGCCAGGATGCGGTCGCTAAGCTGAAGGTGATGGGTTTTGACGTCATCGGCTGGTCGCGCACCCGCAAGGAGATCGACGGCGTCGAAACCTTCGATGCCGGCGCGCTGGACGCGTTCCTCGGGCGGACCGATATCCTTGTCGGCCTGCTGCCGCTGACGCCTGAGACGACAGGTTTTTATGATAGCGGGCTATTTAAAAAGCTCCGCCGCAACGGCGCGCTCGGGAGGCCGGTCTTCATCAATGCCGGCCGCGGCAAGAGCCAGGTCGAAGCCGATATCGCTTCCGCCATCCGCGACGGCACCCTCGGCGGCGCTTCCCTCGATGTCTTCGAGGCGGAGCCGCTTGGCCCAGACAACCCGTTATGGGAACTGGAAAATGTCTTCATCACGCCGCACGACGCGGCGGTTTCGGAAGAAAACGCGCTGTTCCGTCACGTCGAGACTCAGATCGCCCGTTTCGAGCACGGCGAGCCGCTGCAATTCCTGGTCGACCGCGGCGTCGGCTATTAGAGCATGTCGCGCAAACGTGTGCAGCGGTTTTCCCAGGCAAAGCGTGAAGCGCTTTTGCCGCAACGGTATGCGTACAAAACAATGGTCTAAAGCGCTAAGAGCGAATCTGAACGATCGCGACGAGCGTTGGGCATCGGGAACCTTCGACACAGCCGACCGTTTTCTCTGCGGAAGTTCTGTGGGCCGGATCGGCCTGTCCAGACAGCGGAAGGAGACGATGATGGCGCATCAGACGGAAACACGCTGGGAAAAGTCCGACGGCAAGCTTCATAGGGAAGAGCAGATCCCGCCGGTGAAGGCAAGGCAGGGGCGCGCGGGCTTTCGCATCCTGCTGGTGCTGCTCGCCGCACTGGTGCTCGCTTTCGTCGTCTGGATCCCCGTCGAGATTTGGGGCAAGCGCGAAGCAAACGAGGTGGCGCCGCAGCAGCCCGGCCAGCAGTTGCAGTCGCAGCAGCCCGCCACGGCACCTGCCCCAACCCTGCAAAACGGCACTGCGGTTCCGACCGAGACGCAGAACACGGCACCGGCCGCCCCCGGTGTTGCGCCCGCAGCACCGGCCCAACCTGCGGCGCCGGCACAATAAATATTCGGTGGACGACGCCTTGCGTCCCGCCGCCATGCGCGGCGGGATGCTTGTTGTTTTGTCTGGACTTTGTCTGTCGATTTTTCGATAACAAGGCGCACGAGCCGGTTCGTGCGCCGGCCCGGAACTTGGCAACACCCGGGAGTTTGGCAGCACCTGACCGGAGTGGACAGGGGCAGGAATTTTATGGCCAGGACCGATATTGCAAGACGCGTCTACAATCACGCCTGGAAACTCGATCCGATCATCCGCAGCCTGATCGACACCGACTTCTATAAGCTCCTGATGCTGCAGATGATCTGGAAGCTTTACCCGGACGTGAACGCATCCTTCACGCTCATCAACCGCACCAAGCGTGTGCGGCTCGCCGATGAGATCGACGAAGGCGAATTGCGCGAACAGCTCGATCACGCCCGGACGCTGAAACTCTCCAAGAAGGAGATGATCTGGCTGGCGGGTAACAGTTTCTACGGCCGCGCGCAGATCTTCGAGCCGGAATTCCTTGCCTGGCTTTCCAACTTCCAGCTCCCCGAATATGAGCTGTCGAAGAAAGACGGGCAATATGTCCTGGATTTCCACGGGTCCTGGAAAGAAACCACCATGTGGGAGATCCCCGCACTCGCCATCGTCAACGAGCTGCGGTCGCGCTCGGCGATGAGGGCACTCGGTCCCTTCACCCTCGATGTGCTCTATGCCCGCGCCAAGGCGAAGATGTGGTCGAAGGTCGAGCGGCTGAAGGAATTGCCGGGCTTGCGCATCTCCGATTTCGGCACCCGCCGCCGTCACAGTTTCCTCTGGCAGCGCTGGTGTGTCGAGGCGCTGAAGGAAGGCATCGGCCCGGCCTTTACCGGCACCAGCAATGTCTTGCTGGCGATGGATTCCGATCTCGAGGCCGTCGGCACCAATGCGCACGAACTGCCGATGGTGGCTGCTGCCCTCGCGCAAACCGACGAGCAGTTGCGCAACGCGCCCTACAAGATCCTTCGCGACTGGAACAAGCTCTATGGCGGCAACCTTCTGATCGTCCTGCCGGATGCTTTCGGCACTGCCGCTTTCCTGCGCGACGCGCCGGAATGGGTCGCCGACTGGACGGGCTTCCGCCCCGACAGCGCCCCGCCGATCGAGGGCGGTGAAAAGATCATCGACTGGTGGAAGAAGATGGGCCGCGATCCGCGTCAGAAGCTGCTGATTTTCTCCGACGGTCTCGATGTCGACGCCATCATCGACACCTACCGGCATTTCGAAGGCCGCGTGCGCATGAGCTTCGGTTGGGGCACCAACCTGACGAACGATTTTTCCGGCTGCGCGCCGACCGAGATCTCAGGCCTCAATCCGATCTCGGTCGTCTGCAAGGTCAGCGACGCCGACGGCCATCCGGCGGTTAAACTCTCCGACAATCCGCAGAAGGCGACAGGCGACCCGGCAGAGGTCGAGCGCTACCTGAAGTTCTTCGGCGCCGAGGACCGGATCGATCAGACCGTTCTGGTGTAGGCAAGCGACACGGCGCCGCCATCCCGCGGCGCATTGTTATGCCCGGCCATCGCATCCTCGATCGACCAGCCGAAGCGCCAGGCGTCGAACATCGAGTACCATTCCTGGAAATCGGTGATCGGCAGGATATCCGGCTTCGACATCGGATTGTCGGCTAGGCTGCGGCCACGCGCACGGTCCCGTACGCCACGCTCCTGCATCTCAAGCAGAGTCTCGAACATCGTCACCCCCTTGGTCCTATCCGATAGATTTATGCAATCATTCTAATAAAGCATTGTCGAGTCCGGATACGATAATTGGAGTTTTTCACAGGATTAGCCCCAAATCGCTAGTTCAGGGGCAACGGCGACCGCAACGGCCCGGGCATACGATCACGATCAGCAAAAATTGCCTGACGGGGAGGCCCGGCTTCCTGGCTGGGGTCCGCCACCGAGCCTCCCGGCTAGCCGAGCTCGAAGAAGCCGGCAGCGCCGACACGTTGCCGCCTTCCGGCCGAAGCGATCCAACCAAGATGGTTAGCACGGTTAAAGGGCTGTTAATATCCACCGGACGTGTCCCGATCCTGCGTAATCCCTGACGTGGGCCGGCGGCATTCCTCTGCTTGTCAGGCAGCCAATCGCCGAAACCGTGTTCTGATCCGGTCGAGGTAATAATGGCCGGGAGACGGCGCCACCGCCATGGCGTGGGCTTCGGAGGACGGAACGCCTTCGAACAGCCGCTCCTCGCCATTCTTGAAGCAAATCCTCAGCCGCCCGTCTTTCTGGCTGAAATAGACGGATTTGATGATCTTCGATTTGACCGAAAGTTCTTCCACCTGTTTTATCTCCGTTTTTTAATTTGGCCGAAGATAAACCCAAACGTGCAAAGACGCGGTGAAGCCGCATGGTAAAAAATCAGGAATCTTGGCTACGTTGTCAGGACGTTAATCGGATACCGTCGCCACACCTCGATACTACCGATTGCTGGCTTCCGCGGCGTGGCGATACAGGCACTTGCTGAACAGAAAGATCGACGTTTGACAGCGCCATGTTTAATGACGATATCTTCCATCCAAAGGCGAAGAATGGCAGGGATGCAATGCTAGGTGAAGCGATTTCCTTTATAAGACGTAATCTGTCTTTTGTTTGTGTTGTTGTTGCAGTCAATTGCGCACTGGTCGCTTTTGATGATTACAGCGGCGGAAACAAAAGTAATTCAGCGCAATATTTCGTTTCCTTGTCTTTTGCATTCTTCATTCAGAAAGCAATATTGAATGGAGACGGGAAAGTTTCAAACCTGACCGGCGGTATGCGTGGCTTTGGTGGCTACATCTGGAAGAACTTGCTTATCGTGCTCGTCGTGTTTGGAATCGGGATTGGTGGCCCTGTCGCATGCGGGGCCGCGTCTCTATCAAGGAATGTATTTCTACTCTTATGTCTTGCGGTGATCGCAATTATCCTGCCACTGCTGCTTGCCCTTGTCGGAACCTGGCCTATCGCCGGAATTGCGGGCTCCAAAAGCGGGCTTTCAGCTGCTTTCAGCCGGGGGAAACGCGGTTTGCTTCCCACGTTTTTACGGCTGTTTGCCGGACTTTTTCTGCCCTTCATCTGTGCTATGATATTGATGACGGCAGCAACATCGATGTCATACGAAGCCGATAGCATCTTTTCGGACGGAAAACTGAACCTCATCGCTTTGGCAATACTGGTGATTTGCCAATGGGCGTCGATATTCGGCCTATGCTACGTTTCGATCGTCCTGGCTCGCAAACTGCTGAGTTCCGCGGCTCCGCGGCATCCTATGGGAGGACGTCAGGGGAATGCGGTCGCAGCCACGAGCGTCTCGGAAATTTTCGAATAGGGCCTACAGCGCCGCGGGCGATAACCAACGTCTTCTGGTATATCCATGAACATAACCGCCGTTCTTTCGGCAGTATCCGCGCACATGGATGCTTCCGCCATAGCTCGGCCTCGCTCATGCTGCCAAGCCGAGAGGCCGCGCTCCGGACGCCGCAGCGGCGTCCGGCAGCATCGAGGCTTCCGGCATCGGGCACCACCATCGGAACGACGTCTTCGAAAGCCGAACCCCGCGTTTGCGAGCCAGTTCATGCCCGGTGCGACCTTGCCAATCCGGCGGAGAAGGCCGTCAGCAAGGCCTTCCCCTGACCCCAGTTCTCAAGGCCGCTCTGCCCGTTGATATGGCCGAAAGGGCCGATCTCAACAAGACCGCTACCCCAGAGGTTGGCTCGCGTCCGGACATAGTCGAGCGAGCCGAAAGGATCGTCGGCGCTTGCGATAATCAGAGTGGGGAAGCGCATCTTTTTCGATGGTGGATTGCCGAATCCGGCCGCTTCGGCCGGGAATGAAGCGGACTTCGGATCCGGGACCGCCACAAGAAAAGCCCCGGCAACGTCAAGCGGTGAGAGTTGCTGCCAATGAGCAACCAGCAGACAGGCAAGGCTGTGGGCAACGAGCAGCGGCGGGGTTGCCGATGCGCCCACAGCGCGATCGAGGGCCGAAATCCAGTCCGCCAAGTCGGGCTTGTCCCAGTCGGCTGGTTGAAAACGTCGCATTGCCGGGTTCGAGATTTCCCAGCGGGTTTGCCAATGAGCATCGCCTGAATCACCGATCCCCGGCAATATGATGATATCCTTCATATGTTTTCCTCTGATCATTCCTGCGGATGAAAATGATCCATTTTCATTTGCGCCGGAATGAATGATCATCGGAAAACGGCGTCCTTCTCCGATGATTTCAAGGTGTTCCCATGGCTTTTCAGGAAAACAATCGGGTGCTGCTCGATCCAACCGATGTCTCGATCATCGAGGCGTTGCAGGAAAATGGCCGCATTGCGATTTCCGAACTCGGTCGACGGGTCGGGCTTTCTCAGCCGGCGGCATCCGAGCGGGTCAAGCGGCTGGAAGACCGTGGTATCATTGTCGGTTACTCCGCCCGGATCGACCCCACCGCTTTGGGAATTGGAATGACGGCCGTGCTTCGCCTGCGCACGACACACGAACATATCAAAGCCTGTCTGAAGCAGTTTGCCGAAATGCCGCAAGTCATGGAAGTCCTGCGCCTGACCGGAGAGGATTGCTTTCTCCTGAAGGTGCTGGTCCCGTCGCCGGGAGAACTCGAAACGATCGTCGATACGATCGCCCGTTTTGGATCCGTGACGACATCTCTGGTGTTGCGCAGCGAGACTCCGAAGCCGATCGGACGTGCCCTGCTGCAGCGCCTTTGAGATGCGGGGGGCGATCGGGACGTTGCTGATCGCGGTAGACCGACGAAAGACGCTTCCGCGTCCCGCTCTCGGCACGGTTTGAAATCGATATCGAAAACGAGGAGTATGGCGGACAGGGTGGGATTCGAACCCACGGTACGCTTTCACGTACACACGCGTTCCAGGCGTGCGCCTTAAACCACTCGGCCACCTGTCCTTCTTGGGCGTTCGCGCCTGGATAGGAGCAAATCGTCGGAACGGCGCGATATATACCGATGAATTTTTGTCGATCAACCGAAATCTAACAGTTTTTTGACTTCTTCCGATAAAACTCGCCTCCGCCCGTCCATTGTGCTTCACCCCATCGACGACTATGTAATTCTCAAGGTGGAGAATGGCGCGGCCGGCCGGGATTGTCCGGCATAACGAGCGTCGGAGGAATTGATGCGTTTCCTGTTGCGTCTGGCCAGCCTTGTCGCGCTTGCGGCGGCCGTTATTGCCGGGACCATCGATTCGATCCAGTCGGTTGCGGCGTCCTCGGTGGTGGTGACGCCGATCTCCGATGCCTGGCAGGATGTCAGCCCGGCAACCCTCACATCGCTGCAATCCTCCCTTTCCTATTATATCCATCCGCGTTTCTATACTTTCATCTTCCAGTGGCTGATGCTGCAGCCTGCCTTTGCCGTTTTCCTGGTGATTGCGCTGCTTCTCTGGATGATCGGCTATAAGAAGCCGCCGGTGGCTGGTCGCTTCACTGCATAGGCAAGCCGTTTTCCTCCGCGGATCGGCGGGCACTCCGATCCGGCGCCGATGTTTCCGTAGCCCCGGCGTGGCCGTTGGATTGGCTGGAAATTTGGCATCCAGGCGGCGGAGATGTCTAAAAATCAGCCCCCGGGAACGGATTTTCGGCAATCCCTGCAAATCTTTACCAGCCGAAAAATTTCTGGTGAATTTTTCCGTGAGCCATGCAAGGATGCGCGCAGCCAGGCCTCCGGGGGGAGGTCGGTGGTTCCGCAGACATGTCCGGAAAGGACTTGCGGGAGGACCCCTAACGAATAGCAACAACAGGGCTGCACAATGAAAAAATCCCTTCTCACTCTCCTTGCCGTGGCTGCCATGTCGACGACGGCGCTTGCCGCCGATGTCAAGCCGGCGCTGGTTTACGGCACCGGCGGGAAGTTCGATAAGTCCTTCAATGAGGCGGCCTACAACGGTGCCGAGAAGTTCAAGGCCGAGACCGGCATTGCCTATCGCGACTTCGAGCCGACCGGCGACACCCAGGGCGAGCAGGCCATCCGCAACTTCGCAAGCCGCGGATTCAATCCGGTGGTTGCCGTTTCCTTCGCCTGGACTTCGGCCATCGAGAAGGTCGCAGCCGAATTCCCCGACACCAAGTTCATCATCGTCGACTCCGTCGTCGACAAGCCGAACGTCCGCTCGGTGGTCTACAAGGAAGAAGAAGGCTCCTATCTCGTCGGCGTTCTCGCCGGCATGGCGTCGAAGACCGGCAAGGTCGGCTTCGTCGGCGGCATGGACATTCCGCTGATCCGCAAGTTCGAATGCGGCTATGAGCAGGGCGCACGTGCCGCCAAGGCCGATGTCGAAGTTTTCCAGAACATGACCGGCACCACGGGCGCAGCCTGGAATGACCCGGTTCGCGGCGGCGAACTCACCAAGAACCAGATCGATCAGGGCGCCGATGTTATCTACGCGGCAGCCGGTGCCACCGGTCTCGGCGTTCTGCAGACGGCTGCCGACAACAAGAAGCTGTCGATCGGCGTCGATTCCAACCAGAACCATCTGCATCCGGGCTCCGTCCTGACCTCGATGGTCAAGCGCGTCGACCTCGCCGTCTACAATGCCTATACCGACACCAAGAACGACAAGTTCACCGGCGGTGTCCAGGCGCTCGGCGTCAAGGAAGATGGTGTTGGCGCCGCGATCGACGACAACAACAAGTCGCTGATCACGCCGGAAATGCAGGCGGCTGTCGACAAGGCCAAGGCCGATATCATCGCAGGCACGATCAAGGTTCACGACTATACCTCGGACAACGCTTGCCCGAAGTGATCCGCGCCCGGATGTAATCGACGATTGAGATCGGGCGTATGGCGGAGGGGATTTTCGCCATACGCCCTTTTCTTATTTGGAGCCTACAGTGACAGATAAGCCCGCTATCGAGCTTGTCGGCATCGACAAGAAATTCGGTGCCGTCCATGCCAACAAGGACATCAACCTCACCGTTGCCAAGGGGACGATCCACGGCATCATCGGTGAAAACGGCGCCGGCAAATCGACGCTGATGTCGATCATCTACGGTTTTTACCATGCCGACAGCGGCGAGATCCGCGTCAACGGCAATCCCGTCAGCATCCGCGACAGCCAGGCGGCGATCGCCACCGGCATCGGCATGGTGCACCAGCATTTCATGCTGGTCGATAATTTCACGGTGCTGGAGAATATCATGCTCGGCGCCGAAGGCGGCATGCTGCTGGCGAGAGGCGTCGCATCGGCCCGCGCCGAACTCAAGCGGCTGGAAACGGAATACGGCCTCGAGGTCGATCCGGACGCGCTGATCGAAGAGCTGCCGGTCGGCCTGCAGCAGCGCGTCGAAATCCTGAAGGCGATGTATCGCGGCGCCGAGATCCTCATCCTCGACGAGCCGACGGGCGTGTTGACGCCGGCCGAAGCCGATCACCTCTTCCGCATCCTCAAGGTGCTGCGCGATCAGGGCAAGACGATCATCCTCATCACCCACAAGCTGCGCGAGATCATGGCGATCACCGATACCGTCTCCGTCATGCGCCGCGGCGAAATGGTCGCGACCCGCAAGACGGCAGAAACGACGGTGGAGGAGCTTGCCGAGCTGATGGTTGGCCGCCGCGTGCTGCTGCGCGTGCAGAAGGGCGAGGCGAACCCTGGAGCGGCTGTGCTCTCCGTCCGCAACCTCACGGTCAAGGACAATCGCGGCGTTACCATGGTGGACAATGTCTCCTTCGATGTGCGTGCCGGCGAGATCGTCGGCATTGCCGGGGTTGCCGGCAACGGTCAGTCCGAATTGCTGGAGGCGATTGCCGGCATCCGCAAGCCGGCCTCCGGCGAAATCCTTCTCGACGGCCGGACGATCGACAAGGCCGATCCCGCTCGCCTGCGCGAACTCGGCCTCGCCCATATTCCCGAGGACCGCCACCACATGGGCCTGGTTTTGAAATTCGAGGAATACGAAAATTCCGTGCTCGGCTATCACCGGCGACCGGGCTACAGCAAAGGTCCGCTGCTCGATCTCGAAGCGATCCGCAGGGATGCGATGGAGAAGATCGAAAAATACGACATCCGCCCGCCGAACCCGCGGCTGAAGACGGCGAATTTCTCCGGCGGCAACCAGCAGAAGATCGTCGTTGCCCGCGAAATCGAGCGCGACCCGAAGATGCTGATCATCGGCCAGCCGACCCGCGGCGTCGATATCGGCGCCATCGAATTCATTCACCGCCGGATCATCGAAATGCGCGATGCGGGCAAGGCGATCTTGCTCGTCTCCGTCGAACTCGATGAAATCCGCTCCCTTTCAGACCGTATCCTTGTCATGTTTGCCGGCCATGTGGTCGGCGAGAAGACGCCCGATGCCGGTGAACAGACCCTCGGCCTGATGATGGCCGGCATTGCCGCGTGAGGCCTTTATGAGCACTGCTTCCGTTCCGCTGCCAAACTGGATCAATTACGGCCTGATCCCGCTTCTGAACCTCATCGTCGCCTTCCTGATCTCCGGCTTCGTCGTCTGGCTGATCGGCGAGAGCCCACTCGGTGCATTGTCGCTGCTGATCGAAGGCGCGTTCGGTAGCGGCGAAGGCATCGGCTTCACGCTCTACTATGCGACGAGCTTCATCTTCACCGGTCTGTCCGTGGCTGTCGCCATCCATGCCGGTCTCTTCAACATCGGCTCGGAAGGCCAGGCCTATGTCGGTGGACTGGGCTGCGCGCTGGTGGCGCTGGCGCTCGATCGTTACGTGCCGTGGTATGTGACGATGCCGATCGCCGTCATCGGCGCCGGGCTCTTTGGTGCTGCCTGGGCCTTCATCCCAGCGTTCCTGCAGGCCAAGCGCGGCAGCCATATCGTCATCACGACGATCATGTTCAATTATATCGCCGCCGCCCTGATGGTGTACCTGCTGGTGCATGTGCTGATCGTGCCCGGCAAGATGGCGCCCGAAACCCGCACGTTCCTCGAAGGCGGGCAGCTTCCCAAGCTTGGCTGGGTCATGAGCATCTTCGGCAGCAAATTAGGTGCTGCGCCGTTCAACGTCTCCTTCGTCATCGCCCTTCTTGCCGCCTGGTTTGTCTGGATTCTGATCTGGCGTACCAAGCTCGGCTTCGAGATGCGCACGCTGGGTGTGAGCTCGACGGCTGCCGAGTATGCCGGCATTCCCTACGCACGTATCGTCATTATCGCCATGCTCATCTCCGGCGCACTCGCCGGCATGATGGCGCTCAATCCGGTCATGGGCTCTTCCGCCCGCCTGCAGGTGGAGTTCGTCGGCGGCGCCGGCTTTGTCGGTATCGCGGTATCGCTGATGGGCCGCAATCATCCGCTCGGCATCATCTTCGCCGCGATCCTCTTCGGCATCCTTTATCAGGGCGGCGACTGGATCTCTTTCGAAATGCCGAACATCACCCGCGAGATGATCTTGGTCATCCAGGGTCTGGTGATCCTGTTCGCCGGCGCGCTGGAATATATGTTCCGGCCGGCGATGGTGCACCTCTATCGACAGTTCAAGCGAGCCTGAGGAGCGGACGATGGACTATTATGACATCTTCATCAGCGTTCTGAGCTCGACCATTCGCCTGTCGATCCCGCTTATTTTCACCGCTCTCGCCGGCCTGTTTTCGGAACGCGCCGGCATCTTCGATATCGGCCTTGAGGGTAAAATGCTGGGCTCGGCCTTTGCTGCCGCCTGTATTGCCTATCTCACCGGTTCGGCCTGGCTCGGGCTTGGTGCGGGCATCCTCTGCTCGGTGGCGCTCAGCCTGGTGCATGGTTTTGCTTCGATCACCAACCGTGGCAACCAGATCGTCTCGGGTGTGGCGATCAACTTCTTCATCGCCGGCATCACCATCGTGCTCGGCCAGGCCTGGTTCGGCCAGGGCGGGCGCACGCCGCAGCTGTCGCCGGAAGCGCGCTTCGCGCCGATCATCCTGCCGGGCGCAGATGCCATCCATAGTGTGCCGATCCTCGGCCCGCTCTATGCCAATGTCATCTCGGGCAACAATATCCTGACTTACCTTGCCTTTCTTGCCGTGCCGTTTTCCTGGTGGGTGCTTTACCGCACGCGCTTCGGCCTGCGCATGCGCGCCGTCGGCGAAAACCCGGGTGCGGTCGATACGGCGGGCATCTCGGTCGCCTGGCTGCGCTACCGCGCCGTCATGTGCGCCGGCATCCTCTGCGGCTTTGCCGGCACTTATCTGGCGATCGCCCAGTCCGCCGCCTTCATCAAGGACATGTCGGCCGGCAAGGGCTATATCGCGCTCGCCGCTCTCGTCTTCGCCAAGTGGAAGCCGGTGCCTGTGATGTTTGCCTGCCTGCTCTTCGGCTTCCTCGATGCGCTGGCCAATTTTATGCAGGGCAAGCAGGTGCCGTTGATCGGCGAGGTGCCGGTGCAGGTCTTCCAGGCGCTGCCCTACATCCTCACCTGCATCCTGCTTGCCGGCTTCATCGGCGTTGCGACCCCGCCGAAGGCCGGCGGTGTGCCCTATACGAAGGAGCGTTGATATGTCTCACGACCTGTTCGAAGCCGCTCGCGGCGCCATGGCTTTTGCCCATGCGCCCTATTCGAAATTTCCGGTCGGTGCAGCGATTCGCGCCGAGGACGGCAAGGTCTATACCGGCGCCAACATTGAAAACCTGTCCTTTCCGCAAGGGTGGTGCGCCGAGCCGACGGCGATCAGTGCCATGATCATGGGCGGCGCCAAAAAGATCGTCGAAATGGCGGTCATTGCCGAAAAGCTGCCGCTCTGCCCGCCCTGCGGCGGTTGCCGCCAGAAGATCTCCGAATTCGCCTCCAAGGACACGAAGATCTATCTCTGCGATGAGATGGGCGTGCAGAAAACCATGACGATGGACGAGCTTCTTCCCTTCAGCTTCGAGACCGAACTCGGATGAGGGCGACGGTCGATCTGCTCGCCGCATTGCTCGGCACCATTAACCCGCGCCACGGCATCGTGCTCGGCTCCGGCCTCGGCTCTCTCGTTGGTCAGCTGGACGGCGCCGTGCGCATTCCCTATCGCGATCTGCCGGGCTTTCCCGTCAGCGCCGTCTCCGGCCATGCGGGTGAGGTCGTCGCCGGCCGGCTCGGCGGCGTGCCCGTCGTCATGCTCTCCGGCCGCGTCCATTATTACGAGAAGGGCGATGCCAACGCCATGCGGCTGCCGATCGAGGTGCTGAAGGCGCTCGGCGTCGAGGCGCTAATCCTGACCAATTCGGCCGGATCGCTGCGCGAGGACATGCCGCCCGGTTCGGTGATGCAGATCACCGATCATATCAACTATTCCGGCATGAACCCGCTGATCGGCGAGGAAAGCGATCACCGTTTCGTCGGCATGACCAATGCCTATGATGCCGGTCTTGCCGCCGCGATGCAGAGGGCTGCGGCAAAGCTCAAGATCGAGCTGGCGCAGGGCGTCTATATGTGGTTCTCCGGTCCAAGCTTCGAAACGCCGGCCGAAATCCGCATGGCGCGCATTCTTGGCGCCGACGCGGTCGGCATGTCGACGGTACCCGAGGTGATCATCGCAAGAATGCTGGGCCTTAGGGTTGCGGCCGCCTCCGTTATCACCAACTATGGAGCAGGCATGACCGGCAATGAACTCAGCCACGAAGAAACCAAGGACATGGCGCCCATCGGCGGCGCCCGTCTCGCCGCCATATTGAAAGAGATGATTGCGGCCAGAACAGGATGATTTTAGGCCGGGTCGGCCTAAAATCTGAATCCTGTTCCACATTAAATAGTGAGAGCATGATGTCGTCCGAAAACCGCTCACACTTTTCGGCCTCATGCTCCAGAGGAAGTGAAAATGAATAGCCATTCCATCCGGGAAACGGCGGCTGTCGCCCTTTCCCTTCTCGATCTCACCAATCTGAAGGACGATTGCACCGAGGCGCAGATCGACGCGCTCTGCGCCCGCGCGCAGACGCCCTATGGCAACAGCGCCGCGATCTGCATCTGGCCGCGCTTCGTCGCCCAGGCCCGCAATATTCTCGGCACCGGCCATGCCGTGCGCATCGCGACCGTGGTCAATTTCCCGGCGGGCGAGATGGAAGTGGCCGATGTCGCCGCCGAAACGCGCGAGGCGATTGCCGACGGCGCCGATGAGATCGATCTGGTCATCCCCTATCGCAAGTTCATAGCTGGCGATGAGAAGGCGGTGACCGACATGGTCAAGGCCATCCGCGCAGAATGCACTGGGCCGGTTCTGCTGAAGGTCATCATCGAGACCGGCGAATTGAAGGAGGCGGCAATGATCCGCCGCGCCTCCGAACTCGCCATCGAAGCCGGCGCCGATTTCATCAAGACCTCGACAGGCAAGGTCGCTGTCAACGCGACGCTCGAAGCCGCCGACATCATGATCCGGGCCATTCGTGAAAGCGGACGCAAGGTCGGTTTCAAACCGGCCGGCGGCATCGGCTCGGTGGCCGATGCGGCGCTCTATCTCAGCCTTGCCGAAACCATCATGGCGCCGGATTGGGCGATGCCCTCGACCTTCCGTTTCGGCGCTTCCGGCCTGCTCGACGATATACTGGCGGTTCTCAGCGGAGCGCAGCCGGCATCGGCGGCGGCGTCGGGCTATTGAGATGATCCCGCAGGAGATCATCCGGCGCAAGCGCGACGGCGGCGAACTCGACGCTGCCGATATCCGGTCTTTCATCGATGCGCTTGCCGCCGGTCGATTGTCCGAGGGCCAGATCGGCGCCTTTGCCATGGCCGTCTGGTTCAAGGGCATGTCACGTGAGGAAATCGTGGCCTTGACGCTGGCGATGGCCGATTCCGGCGATCGGCTGCAATGGGCGGATATCGACCGCCCGATCGCCGACAAACATTCGACCGGAGGCGTCGGCGACAATGTCTCGCTGATGCTGGCGCCGCTCGCCGCCGCCTGCGGCCTCGCAGTCCCGATGATATCAGGCCGCGGCCTCGGCCATACCGGCGGTACGCTCGATAAGCTCGAATCCATTCCCGGCTATAGGATCACCCCGGATGCGGACCAGTTTCACAAGGTCGTGAAGCAGGTGGGATGCGCCATTATCGGTCAGACCGGCGCCCTGGCGCCGGCCGACGGCAGGCTCTATGCCGTTCGCGACGTGACCGCCACCGTCGATTCCATTCCGCTTATCACCGCTTCCATCCTGTCGAAGAAACTTGCGGCCGGGCTTCAAACGCTGGTGCTCGACGTCAAGGTCGGCAACGGCGCCTTCATGGCCGACCCTGCCCAGGCGGAGACCCTGGCGCGGTCGCTGGTCGAGGTTGCCAATGGCGCAGGCGTCAGGACCTCGGCGCTGATCACCGACATGAGCCAGCCGCTCGCCGATGCCGCCGGCAATGCCGTTGAAATGCGCAATTGTCTGGCTTTCCTGGCGGGTGGGAAGGCGGACACGCGGCTTGAGGCCGTCGTTCTCGCCTTCGCCGCCGAGATGCTGGTGAAATCAGGGATTGCCGCGTCCTCCGACGAAGGCGAGGGGATGGCGCGTCGGGTGCTGTCATCGGGAAAGGCTGCGGAGGTTTTCGCGCGCATGGTATCCATGCTTGGTGGTCCGGCCGATCTCATGGAAAACCCCGACAAGTACCTCGTCAGGGCGCCTGTGGAAAAGCCTGTCCTAGCCGCCCGATCCGGCTGGCTTGCCGCATGCGACGCGCGCGGCATCGGCGTCAGCGTCATCGATCTCGGCGGCGGCAGACGCCATCCGGCCGACCGGATCGATCATCGCGTCGGCTTCTCAGAATTGCTGCCGCTTGGCACCCGCGTCAGCGCGGGCGAGCCGATCGCGCTGGTTCATGCCGCCGACGACGCAGCGGCGGCAAGGGCAGCGGCCGCCCTTGCCGCGCACTACCGCATCACCGAAGACAGTCCGGAGCTGACGCCGGTGATTTCGACCCGGATCTGACGCGGTTATTGCTTGAGGCTGAGCGAACCGTCGGCGACGGAATAGGAGGCGAGCTTCTGCAGGAAGCTCATGCCGACCAGCGTCGTTGTCAGTGCATCGTCCTTGAGGACGAAGGCTTCGACGTCCCGCACGCGAATACCGCCGATTTCGACCCGGTCGAGCATCACATGCGCCGCCTTCGTCTGGCCGTTGGCCGTGTTGACGCCGTAGCGGAAATCGAGCTGGTTGGCCGTGTAGCCGAGCCGGCGGGCAAGCGTCTCGTTGAGCGCGACATAGGTCGCGCCGGTATCGATCAGGCCCTGCACCGGCTTGCCGTTGATCTTGAAGCTGCCGGTATAATGGCCCTGGGCATCCGCTTGCAGGCGGATCGCATTGCCGGCGGAAACCGGCGCGGGTGCTGCGGGCTTGTCGCCTTCGGTTGAGATGTAATTGGCGGAAAGAGCGTCGGCAGGCTGCTGGCTGGTGCTTCCGAAGAAGGAAGGCGCCTGTGTGGCCAGCACCGCGGCGATACTGGCGAATATGACGGTACGCACGAGCATGAAACAGAAATCCTTCCTGTATAAACCCCGCTTCATGCGGGGCCTCATTCTTCAAGCTTGCTACGCTCCAAGTGCTGACAAGTTGCTAATACCGACAATAAAAACGGCCCGGATTGAGCCGCCGGGCCGCAAACTCTTTCGATTTGGTAAAAGAAGGCTGAAGTTTACTTGGTGCCGTACATGCGGTCGCCGGCATCGCCGAGGCCGGGCATGATATAGCCCTTCTCGTTGAGATGGCTGTCGATCGACGCGGTGAAAACGGGAACGTCGGGATGGGCGGCGCGGAAGTTCTGGATGCCTTCCGGGGCGGCGAGCAGGCAGAGGAAGCGGATATTGTGGGCGCCGCGTTCCTTGAGCTTGTCGATTGCGGCGATCGAGGAATTGCCGGTTGCCAGCATCGGGTCGACGACGATGATCAGGCGCTCGGCCACATCTTCCGGCGCCTTGAAGTAATATTCGACCGGCTGCAGTGTCTCGTGGTCGCGGTAGACGCCGATATGCGAGACGCGGGCGGAGGGCACGAGATCCAGCATACCCTCGAGCAGCCCGTTGCCGGCGCGCAGGATCGAGGCGAAGACCAGCTTCTTGCCCTCGAGGATCGGCGATTCCATCGTCTGCAGCGGCGTCTCGATCGTTTCCATCGTCAGTTCGAGATCGCGGGTCACCTCGTAACAGAGCAGTGTGGAGATTTCGCGCAGCAATCGCCGGAAACTTCCCGTCGATGTCTCCTTGCGCCGCATGATGGTGAGCTTGTGCTGCACAAGCGGATGATCGATGACCGTGACGCCGTCCATGGGGAAGCCTTTCATTCTTTCTATCGAATGTTTCTTTCACGGAAATCGGCCCGACCGCAAGAGTGGCGGCCAATTTGCACCGATCTTCCCCAGCCTCGCTCCACATTTGGCCTCAAAGCCGGGCGAGCAGCGCCTCGCGTGTCACTTCGTCGACGAAGGCCGCTTCGATCGCTGTTCGCGTCATGGCATCGATCTCGGCGTCGCTGAAGCCGAAAGCCTCGGCGGCAAGTTCGTATTCCCGCGCAAGCGATGTATGAAAGAAAGGCGGATCGTCCGAGCTGATCGTCACCCGCACGCCGGCTTCCTTCAGCCGGCGCAGCGGATGGGAGCCGAAATCGGGAAAGACCCCGAGCGCGATATTGGAGCCCGGGCAGATCTCGAGCACGGTGCCGAGATCGGCTAGCCGCTTCACCAAATCGACATCTTCGATGGCGCGCACGCCATGGCCGATGCGCGAGGGGCGCACGGCATCGAGCGCGTCGGCGACGCTGAAGGCGCCGCAGACCTCGCCGGCATGGATGGTCAGCCCCAGTCCGGCATCGCGGGCGATATCGAAGGCCCTGCTATAGTCGGCGACGCGGCCCATGCGCTCCTCACCGGCAAGGTTGAAGCCGGTTATCAAAGGATTGCCGGCCTTTGCTGCGTATTCGGCCGCACCGATCACGCTCTCCGGACCGAAATGCCGCTCGCCGGTGACAATCAGCCGGGCCTCGATGCCGCTCTTTTCCCTGGCCCGCCGGATGCCCTCGCAGATCCCTGATATATAGGCATCGGCGCCGAGGCCGATGCGTTTGCCATGATCGGGCGAAACGATGAGTTCGCTGTAGATCGTATTGATGCCCGCCAGTTCGTCGAGATAGGTCTCGGTCAGAAGCGCATAGTCCTCTTCGGTCCTGTAGACCTCGGAAACCTTGTCGTAACATTCGAGGAAACTTGCGAAGTCATGCCAGACATAGGCTCCGCCGCGAAGCTCGCCGCTGATGTCGACGCCGTATTTGCGCGCCTGCGCCGCAGTCAGTTCTGGAGGAGCCGCACCCTCCAGATGGCAGTGCAATTCGACCTTCTTCAAATGCGACGTCACAGAAAACTCCTTCCATGCGGTCCGGCCGGAATGCCGAGATGGCGCGCAATGCTCTCGCCAATATCGGCATAGCTGCGGCGCACGCCGATTGAACGCGACCGAATGCCGGGACCATAGGCGATGACAGGCACGCGCTCGCGCGTATGGTCCGTTCCGCGCCAGGTCGGGTCGCAGCCGTGATCGGCAGTGAGCACGACGAGATCGCCCGGCTTCAATCTCTTGTGGACTTCGGCCAGGCGTGCATCGAAGGCTTCGAGTGCGGCGGCATAACCCGGCACATCGCGCCGATGGCCGTAAACCATGTCGAAGTCGACGAAATTGGTGAAAACCAGATCGCCGTCCCCGGCCTCGTCGATGGTGGAGAGCGTCGCATCCATCAGCGCCTCGTTGCCGTTCGCCTTGATGAGGCGCGAAATCCCTTGATGCGCGAAGATGTCGCCGATCTTTCCCACAGCGTGCACGTGCCGGCCGTGTTCGACCAGCCGGTCAAGCAGCGTCGGCTCCGGCGGCAGCACCGAGAAGTCGCGCCGGTTTCCGGTGCGCTGGAAGGTAGAGCTGGAATGGCCGACGAAGGGCCGGGCGATGACACGGCCGATATTGTAGCGATCGAGCAGTCCCCGGGCGACCTGGCAGAAGGCGAGCAGACGATCGAGGCCGAAATGCACTTCATGCGCCGCCACCTGGAAGACCGAATCCGAGGAGGTGTAGCAGATCGGCTTGCCGGTGCGGATATGCTCCTCGCCAAGCCGGGCAATGATCTCCGTTCCCGAAGCATGGCAATTGCCGAGAATGCCGGACACGCCGGCCTCCTTGCAGAGAGCCTCGATGAGTTCCTCGGGAAAGGCATCGCCCTCCGTCGGGAAATAACCCCAATCGAAACTGACGGGTGTTCCTGCGATCTCCCAATGGCCTGACGGCGTATCCTTGCCGCGGGAGATTTCGGTGGCGGCGCCGTAAATGCCGTAGACCTTCTCCGGGATCGGCATGCCGGCCGGGAACCGGCCGGAGGCGGAGCGGGCGATCTGCATCAGTCCGAGTTCCGACAGGTTGGGCAGGCAAAGCGGCCCGCTGCGCAATCCGGCGCGATCTCCGGCTCCCGCCGCGCAAAACTCGGCGATATGGCCGAGCGTATCGGCGCCCTCATCGCCATAGGCCGCCGCATCCGGCGCTCCGCCGACGCCGAAGGAATCCAGAACGAAAAGAAAGGCACGCGCCATTTTACACCCGAAGAGCCGATCACCGCCCCGGAAACGTCGGAGGCAGCATAGCCTCAGCCATATAATGCTGCGGCCGGCTTGGCAAATTCGAGAAGGGGCGTCAGCAGTCGCCGCAAGGGATCGAGTCGCCTTGCCGCTGGCGGTAGAAATAGCTGCGGCTGATGGTGATCGTCCGCATGCCGTCCGGCATGAAGTTCGGTGCAAACAGGAACATCGTATAGGGGATGCTGAGCTCGGTGCGAACAAGGAAGCTGTTCGCCGTCTTCATATCGGACGGCACATTGCTCACGGCCGTGTTTTTGGCATAGGGCACCGTCCCATCCTGCGCCCAGGACCAGAGCACCTTCGCATTGGCGCTGGCGTCGATGGTGATCCCGGTGATTTTCAGCGTCAGCGACGTCGTATTGTAGGGCACGAAGATCGAGTTTGCGACCGACGGCATCTGCGCAAGCGCGCTCTTGGTGACGGATTGCTGCTGGGTGACGACGTCGGCCACCGTGCTTGCGGCGCGTGTCGCCCGCTTGCTGACGCTGAGGCCGACCGTGATCTCGAAAGCGCCGATATAGAGCATAATGAGCACAGGAAAGAGGATCGCGAATTCGATCGCTCCGGCGCCCTTGCGGTCTTGTGCCAGCCGCCGCACCGTCAATACCAGCCTGATGAACGGGTTGAGAGGCACCATTATGGATACTGCTCGCTCTGGAAGGCCGCGGTGGCGACGATCAGATAATAATTCGGCATCGAACCGTCGGAGGGCCGTATCGTCGTGATATAAGGCCGGACCAGATCCGTGATGATTTCCCAGCGGTAGTAGGCGCGGACCATGTTGATGGTGCCGGCGCCGCCCGGTGTATATTTGAAGGCAGCCGTGTTGATGTCGGCATATTTGTCGGTGGAAAGCTTGGGAACCGTTGTCGGAATGGCCGAGAAAGTATTGAACGTCTGCACATCCACGTAGAGCTTGCTCGGCGTCGCCACTTCGGTCGTTGAGCAGCGGATCAGGATCGAGATCTCATTGCAAAAGGCCTGGCGGAACTGCGCCTGGTTCATATCGGTCGTGCGGCCGAGATTATAGGTGATCTGCCCGGTTCGCATCTTCCGGCTCATCGTATCGACGGCGTTGGAGACGAGCTCCTCGGCGGCAAAGGCGACGAAGGTTTCGAGGATGGCGAAAATCACCAGGAAATAGGGAATGGCGAGCAAGGCAAATTCGATCGCCGCAGCCCCCTCGCGCGAGCGGGCGAGAGCGCGAAACCGCAGGAATCGGAACGGCGCTGGGGAGTGCGCCTTATCCGTCTTCTGATCAATTACCGTCATTGCCTGGACCCGAGCGACATTCTCTGTCCGCCACACTAGGGTCCGTTCGTTGATTTTCCGTTTCAGTCTGACGCGACGATTTTAACGAATGGCTAAAGTAAGGGCGGGAAGCCGATCAGGGCGAGGTGGTGCCGGTCGCCGCCTGTTGCGCGTGCTGTTCGCAGTTCGGCGTGCAGGACAGCACGGAGCGTTCGGTCTGCCGGTAGACGCGCACCGTATTGCCCTCATCGATCGACACCAGAATGCGCTCGTCGAGGATGGCATTGCCGTCGGCATCAAGCAGCACCAGATTGGTGGTGCCAAAGCTGCGTCCTGTCAGCACGATGGTCTTGGCGTCGGCGACGGTCGCATCGGCGACCTTGGCATTGCCGACGATGACCTTGCTGACGGGGCGATCGAGCTTCAATACGCGCGCGTGATCCATATAGACACGCAGCATGTCATCGTCTGCGGCCGCGGAAACTCCCGAAACACCGAAAACGGCGATCATGCCGGCAAAGAAAATAGATTTGCCGCTCGATGACATTTGGTCCTCTTTCACGATCACAGCGCAATATCGACATAGAATGGAAAAAAATGGTGAACGAAGCCTTAAGCCAGCAGCCTTGTTCCGGAATGAGGCGCGATGATCCGATATGGCACGGCCTCTGAGGCGCACGCGGCGGTTGGACATCGTGCTATGTGCTATTTCCGGATGAATGGAGGTGGTATAACGGGAATATTGTTAAATATTGAGGTAAGCCCGTAAGAAAATACTTACTCTACAAAGGCATGTTGTCTCGTTCAAATCTCGTTAACTCTTTTCCTTAAGTCGATAGAAACGCCCATTCGCTAGGTTGCAGTCATCCGATCAACGGCAACAGTTGGCGGACGTGCTGAACATCAACTGGAGTTAGGAGTTACCATGACCAAGCTTTTTAGCCGTTTTCTGAAGGACGAATCCGGCGCGACCGCAATCGAATACGGCCTGATCGCCGCCCTCATTTCCGTAGCGCTCATCACCGGCGCAACCGCGCTCGGCACAAAGATCGGCAACACGTTCAACGGCTTGAGCACCAAGATGGACAGCGCCACTTCGGCGGCCAACTAAGACGAGCGTTGCCGACGCGGCCTCTGCCTAATACCGGCCGGATTTGCTTCGGCCGAACTATCGAGCGGGCTCACAGGCTGAACAGCCGTGAGCCTTTTCGCATCAAGTCAGGATCGGGTATACGCATGATCGCAGCTGCAGTCTTCGTGATACTGCCACTCTGCCTGGCCATGGCGGCCTTCTCGGATCTGTTCACCATGACGATCCCGAATCGCGTTTCCTTGATCCTCATCGCCTCCTTCTTCGTTCTCGCGCCCCTTTCCGGCCTTGGCTTGCAAGCGATCGGCATGCATCTCGCCGCAGCCGCCATCGTCTTTTCCGCCTGTTTCGCTCTTTTTGCCTTCAATGTGATGGGCGGCGGCGACGCCAAGCTGTTGAGCGCCACCGCGCTCTGGTTCGGTCTGAACGAATCCCTTCTTTTCCTGATGACCGATGTTGCCATAATCGGCGGCTTCATCACCTTGTTGATCCTGATGGTGAGAGCGCAGTCGAACACGATCCTCGCTATCGGCCTGCCGGTGCCGAATTCGGTCCTATTCGCCAAGAAGATCCCCTACGGCATTGCAATCGCGATCGGCGGCTTCATGGCCTTCCCGTCCTCGCCGCTCTTCCTCACCACGCTGGAAAGCCTGAAATAACGGCATTTTAAATGCCCGTTAACTTAAAATGTAAGCGTTCCATTAACCATAATTATACCAATTGCTGAGCATTCTGCAGGGCGAACATATCGTGCCCTGAGGAATGATCGATGAAACCGGCCCGCCTTATAATCCTAGCTGTCGCCGTGGTGGCAGCCGGCCTTGCCGGCTTCCTGGCGATGCAAATGGCAGGCAGTGGCGGTGTCGTCACCCAGGTTCAGTCGGTCATCGAGAGGGAGCCGACCGTCAACATCCTCGTCTCGAGCGCCAATCTGGCGGTCGGCGAAAGGCTTGACGATAAGTCGGTTCATTGGATGCCCTGGCCGCAGGGCGGTGTCGTCCCCGGCCTGATCACCGAAGCCGACAAGCCGGACGCGATCAAGGGTCTGCAGGGTGCCGTCGTGCGTCTGCCGATTTTCGAAGGCGAACCGATCCGGCCGGAAAAGGTCGCCGATTCCAACAGCCGCATCCTTTCCTCGCTCTTGCCGGCCGGCAAGCGCGCCGTCGCGACCGAGATATCGGTGGCAACCGGTGCCGGCGGTTTCATCCTGCCGAACGACCGCGTCGACGTCATCATGGTCCGCAAGGGTACCGAGGCCAATAAGCTCATCACCGAAACCGTGCTGAGCAATGTCCGCGTCCTCGCCATCGACCAGCAGATCCAGGAAAAGGACGACGGCTCGAAGGCCGTGGTCGGCACGACCGCCACACTCGAGCTTACGCCGGATCAGACCAAGGTTCTCGCTGTCGCCCAGCAGATGGCGGACCGGCTGTCGCTGGCGCTGCGCTCGGTCGCCGATGCGCAGGAGCAAGATACCAGCGCTGCGGACTATCTGCTGAGCGGCGACAACGGCAGTGCGAGCATTCAGGTCATCAAATCGGGCGCCATCGTCACCGATGCCAGCGCCGCGCCGAAGGCGGAGTAAAAGAACGTGCAAATGGGCAATTCAACGCGGCGCGCCGGGCTTCTCCTGACAGGTTTCTTCTCGCTGGCGGTCGGCGTCTCCGGTATTGCGCCGGCCTCTTTCGCGCCGTTTCTGGGCTCAAGCGAGGCGCGTGCCGATTCCGAAAACCTGGTCCGCATCTCGCAGACCGGCCGCGATGCCCATCGTCGGCTGAAGCTTGGGCTGAACAAGGCTGTTGTCGTCGATCTGCCGGAGGATGCGCATGATATTCTCGTCTCCGATCCGACCATGGCCGATGCCGTCACCCGCACCTCGCGGCGCATCTACCTGTTCGGCAAGAAGGTCGGCCAGACGAATATTTTTGTTTTCGGCGCCGGCGGGCAGGAGATCGTCAATCTCGACATCGAGATCGAGCGCGATGTTTCCGGCCTCGAAGTCAATCTCCACCGCTTCATTCCAGACTCCAACATCAATGTCGAAATCGTCTCCGACAACATCGTGCTGACCGGCACCGTGCGCACGCCGCAGGATGCCACGCAGGCGGCCGATCTGGCGCAGGTCTTCCTGAAGGGCGGCGAAGCGACGACCAGAACCGAGACGGCATCGGGTACCGGCGGCGACAGCTCGGTGGCGCTCTTTGCCGAAGGCCGCCAGACCTCGCAGGTCGTCAACCTGCTGCAGATCGAAGGCGAAGACCAGGTCACCCTGAAGGTGACGATCGCCGAGGTCCGCCGCGAGGTGCTGAAGCAACTCGGCTTCGACAATTTGGTTTCCAATTCCTCCGGCATGACGGTCGCCCAGCTTGGCAGCCCCAGCGCCGACAGCGCCACATCCGTCGTTGGCGGCGGCCTGGCGGCGCTGTTCAAGAGTTCGATCGGAAAATATGACATTTCCACCTACCTCAACGCGCTGGAGCAGGCCAAAGTCGTCAAGACGCTCGCCGAGCCGACGCTGACGGCAATATCGGGCCAGGCCGCGACCTTCAATTCCGGCGGCCAACAGCTTTATTCGACAACCGACAGCAACGGCAACGTCACCGTCGTGCCGTTCAACTACGGTATCAACCTCGCCTTCAAGCCGGTCGTGCTCTCATCGGGACGCATCAGCCTGCAGATCAAGACCAATGTCTCCGAACCGGTCGCCGGCAGCAGCGGCGCGACCTATCAGCGGCGCTCGGCGGAAACCTCGGTGGAACTGCCCTCGGGCGGATCCATCGCGCTGGCCGGCCTGATCCGTGACAACGTCTCGCAGACGATGGGCGGCACGCCCGGTGTTTCGAAAATCCCGCTGCTCGGTACGCTCTTCCGCCAGAAGGGTTTCGAGCGTCAGGAAACCGAGCTTGTCATCATCGCGACGCCCTATCTGGTGCGTCCGGTGGCGCGCAATCAACTCAATCGGCCGGACGATAATTTCAGCCCCGAGAACGACGGTGCGACCTTCTTCCTCAACCGCGTCAACAAGGTCTATGGCCGCCGCGAGGCGCCCGTCGCCGATGCACAGTTCCACGGATCGATCGGGTTCATCTACAAATGAGCGGGGCAGGATCGGCAGCAATGGAAGAGAACAGAGATCAGGCGATGGCCCATATCAATTCGACGACACCCCGCCTCGGAATCGAGAAGGGGCTTTTTGCCGCGGTCGCCATGGCGCTGGCCGTGCTTTCCGGATGCGCCGGCCCGCACGACCAGCTGACGACCGGCGGCATTCCCGACGACTATCGCGCCCGCCATCCGATCATCGTGACCGAAGCGGAACAGACGGTCGATATACCCGTCGCCTCCACCGATCGCCGGCTGACAAACGCCCAGCGCGACCTCATTCGCGGTTTTGCCGCAAACTATATCGCCCGCGCCTCGGGTCCGGTTTATGTGCTGTCGCCGCAAGGCTCGCCGAATTCGGCGGCAGCCTATCAGCTGCGCAATCAGGTCCGTGCCGAGCTGGCCTCAAGGGGAATCGCAAGCTCGAAAATCGTCAATACCTCCTATGCCGCGGTCGGGCCCGGCGATGCGGCGCCGATCCGGCTGAGCTTTACCGGCACCACTGCCATCACCACTCAATGCGGCCAGTGGCCGAAAGACATCTCGAACGATTTCACCAACCAGAATTACTATAATTTCGGCTGTGCCTCGCAGAACAACCTCGCCGCCCAGATCGCCAATCCGGAGGATCTGGTGGCGCCCCGCGGCATGACGCCGATCGACGCACAGCGGCGCAACAATGCTATCCAGGAATACCGGACGACCACGTCGACGATCGAAGAGGTCACCGGCAGCGACAGCAGCTTCTGAGACGGAACGGGATGATGAGCGCGATCGAATACGAAATCAAAAATCCGAGCGAGCTTCGCCACGCCGAGGAGGCCGTGCGCATGGCGGATTTGGAAAACATGCGGCCGCTGCCACGCATCTCCGTGCATGCCTTCTGCGAGAGTGAGGCTTTGCAGCAGGTCATGGAACGCTGCGCCAATGATCGACGTGTGGCCAAGGTCAGCCTGCGCATCACCAGCGGCGGCATCGCCGCTGCCGCCAATATGTTTTCCGGCGCCCCGACGCCGAACCTCATCATCCTCGAGACCAAGGCGAACGCGGGCAGCCTCCTCGCCGAGCTTGCGCCGCTCGCCGCTGTCTGCGACCCGACGACCAAGGTCGTCATCGTCGGCTACTACAACGATATCGCGCTTTATCGCGAACTCATCCGTAACGGCATCTCCGAATATATGGTCCAACCGGTCGCCATGCCTGATATTCTGACGGCGATGGCCTCGATCTTCGTCGATCCAGAAGCCGAGCCGCTCGGCCGCAGCATCGCCTTCATCGGCTCGAAAGGCGGCACCGGCGCTTCGACCATCGCGCATAATTGCGCCTTCGGCATTTCCAATCTCTTCTCCACTGAAACGATCCTGGCCGATCTCGACCTGCCATATGGCACGGCGAACATCGACTTCGATCAGGATCCGGCGCTCGGCATCGCCGAAGCGGTCTTTGCGCCCGATCGTCTCGACGAGGTCTTCCTCGACCGCCTGCTGACGAAATGCTCCGAGCATCTTTCCCTGCTTGCAGCACCCTCGCTGCTCGACCGCGCCTATGATTTCGACGGCCATGCTTTCCAGCCGGTGCTCGATGTTCTGCAGCGCAGCGCGCCCGTCACCGTGCTCGACGTTCCGCATGCATGGTCGGAATGGACACGCTCGGTGCTGTCGAGCGCTGACGAGGTGGTCATCACCGCCGTTCCCGATCTCGCCAACCTGCGCAATGCCAAGAACATGCTGGATGCGCTGCGCAAGATGCGGCCGAACGACAAGCCGCCGCATCTCGTCCTCAATCAGGTCGGCATGCCGAAGCGCCCGGAGATTTCACCGTCGGATTTCTGTGAGCCGCTGGAGATCGATCCGATCGCGATCATCCCCTTCGACATCAATCTTTTCGGCAACGCCGCCAATAGCGGCCGGATGATCTCGGAAGTCGACCCAAAATCGCCGACGGCGGAGACCTTTTCGCAGATCGCGCACATCGTCACCGGCCGTGTTGCAATCAGGAAGGCGAAGAAGGGCGGCTTGCTGGGCCTCCTGAAGCGTAAGTAGACGATGAGCAATTCCAGCAAAACTGTGCAGCGGTTTCGCCAGGCAAATCGCGAAGCGCTTTTGCCGGGAATTGCGTCAAAACAAAAAGATAGAGCATTTCCGTGACTCGGAGAAAACGGAAACGCACTAGAACAAGCAGATTGGATTAAGCGGCATGTTTGGAAAACGCGGAAATGAAGGGTCCGGAAAGGTCGGAGGGGCGATTGCTCCCCCGCCGTCGGCTCCGGCTGCCGCCCCTGCGGCCTCTTCCCCCTCCATTCTGGTCGAACCCTCTCGCGAACCCGCACGCCAGCAGGTGACGCCGCCGCCGATGCAGACGCCGCAGCGCAAGCGCCCTGTCCGCACTGATGAATATTACGACACCAAGGCGCAGGTCTTTTCTGCGCTGATCGATACGATCGATCTCTCGCAGCTTTCCAAGCTCGACGGCGAAAGCGCGCGCGAGGAAATCCGCGACATCGTCAACGACATCATCACCATCAAGAACTTTGCGATGTCGATCTCCGAGCAGGAAGAACTGCTCGAGGATATCTGCAACGACGTCCTCGGCTACGGTCCGCTAGAGCCGTTGCTGGCGCGTGACGACATCGCCGACATCATGGTCAACGGCGCCGGCCAGACTTTCATCGAAGTCGGCGGCAAGACGATCGAATCGGAGATCCGCTTCCGCGACAATGCGCAACTTCTCTCGATCTGCCAGCGCATCGTCAGCCAGGTCGGACGCCGCGTCGACGAATCGAGCCCGATCTGCGACGCCCGCCTGCCTGATGGCTCGCGTGTCAACGTTATCGCGCCGCCGCTGTCGATTGACGGGCCTGCGCTCACCATCCGCAAATTCAAGAAAGACAAGCTGACGCTCGATCAGCTCGTCCGTTTCGGTGCGATCACGGCTGAGGGTGCGACTGTGCTGCAGATCATTGGCCGGGTGCGCTGCAACGTCGTCATTTCGGGTGGTACCGGCTCCGGCAAGACGACGCTGCTGAACTGCCTTACCAACTATATCGACAGGGACGAACGCGTCATCACCTGCGAGGATACCGCAGAACTGCAGCTGCAGCAGCCGCATGTCGTGCGTTTGGAAACGCGCCCGCCGAATATCGAAGGCGAGGGCGAGATCACCATGCGCGATCTCGTCAAGAACTGCCTGCGTATGCGTCCCGAGCGCATCATCGTCGGCGAAGTGCGCGGACCTGAAGTTTTCGACCTGCTGCAGGCGATGAACACCGGTCACGACGGCTCGATGGGCACCATCCACGCCAACACGCCGCGCGAATGCCTGAGCCGTATCGAATCGATGATCGCTATGGGTGGCTTCACTCTGCCGGCAAAGACGGTGCGTGAGATCATTTCCAGCTCGGTGGATGTGATCGTCCAGGCGGCGCGCCTTCGCGACGGTTCGCGCCGCATCACCCAGATCACCGAGGTGATCGGAATGGAAGGCGACGTCATCATCACCCAGGACCTGATGCGTTACGAGATCGAAGGCGAAGATGCCGGCGGCCGCCTGATCGGCCGGCACATGTCGACCGGCGTCGGCAAACCGCATTTCTGGGATCGCGCCCGCTATTTCAACGAGGAAAAGCGTCTTGCCGCCGCCCTCGACGCGATGGAAGCGAAATCGAAGGACTAGGCGAAATGTTCGGGTTCGATCCGATAGTGCTGGCAATCGTCGTCCTCGCCGCCGTATCCGCGGCGGCAGTCGCCTATGCCCTGATGTATTCCCGGATCGAGGCCGACAAGAAATCGGCAAGCCGCATCGACCGCGTCAAATCGGCCGAAAGCGACCGGGTCAAGGTCAAGGCTGCCCGCGACCGGGTGCAGGAAATGTCGAAGCGCCGAAAATCGGTGCAGGACAATCTCAAAGATCTGGAAAAGCGCCAGCACGAAAAGACCAAGAAGACCCTGACGATGAAATCCCGGCTGGTCCAGGCCGGCCTGACGATCACGGTCGGGAAATTCTATCTCATCAGCGCCATCTTCGCCTGCGTGCTGCTGCTCATGGCGTTCATCATCGGTGTATCGTTGATGGTGATAATCGGGATCGCCGTCGTCGCCGGTCTCGGCCTGCCGCGCTGGATCGTCGGCTTCCTGATCAAGCGCCGCCAGAACAAGTTCCTCAATGAACTCCCCAATGCGCTTGACGTGATCACCCGCTCGATCAAATCAGGCCTGCCGCTGAACGATGCGATCCGTCTTATCGCCACCGAAGGCACCGAGCCTGTGAAGAGCGAATTCCGGCGCGTAATCGAGGCGCAGCAGGTGGGTCTCAGCATCCCCGACGCCTGCGCCCGCATGACGGCCCACATGCCGCTCCAGGAAGTCAGCTTCTTCGCCATCGTCATCGCCATCCAGTCGCAGGCCGGCGGCAATCTGTCGGAAGCGATCGGCAACCTTTCCAAGGTGATACGCGAGCGCAGGAAGATGAAGGCCAAGGTCTCGGCGCTGTCGATGGAAGCCAAGGCGTCGGCCGTCATTATCGGTGCGTTGCCCTTCATCGTCGCGACCCTCGTCTATCTCACCTCGCCGAGCTACATGATGATCCTTTTTACCGATCCACGCGGCCATTTCATCATGGGCGTCTCGGCGATCTGGATGTCGATCGGCATCTTCGTCATGCGCAACATGGTCAATTTTGACATTTAGCCGGAAGGACGCCCCATGTCGCAGGACCTTGCCGCAACCCTGACCAATCCGAGCATGCTGATCGCGCTCCTCGTCGCGATTGCGGTCTTCGCCACGTTTTATACGATCGCTGTCCCCTTCTTCGAGCGCGGCGATCTCAACAAGCGTATGAAGGCCGTTTCGACCGAGCGCGAGCAGATCCGCGCACGCGAGCGCGCCCGTATGAACACCGAAACCGGCGCCGGCAAAGCCTCGCTCAGGAGCCAGAACAATCGCTCGGTCCGCCAGATCGTCGAGCGTTTCAACCTGCGCAAGGCGCTCGTCGACGAGAATACCGTCAACAAGCTGCGTGCTGCCGGTTTTCGCTCGGAGAATGCGCTGAATACTTTCCTCGTGGCGCGTTTTCTGCTGCCGTTCCTTTTCCTGGCGCTTGCCGCCTTCTGGGTCTTCGGCCTCGGCAATCTGCCCGAAAGGGGCATGCCCATCCGCCTCTTTGCCGTCATCGGCATCGGCTATGTCGGCTTTTACGCGCCGAACATCTATATCTCGAACCGCATGGGCAAGCGTCAGCACTCGATCAAGCGGGCCTGGCCGGATGCGCTCGACCTGATGCTGATCTGCGTCGAATCCGGCATCTCGATCGAGGCGGCGATGCGTCGCGTGTCGGAAGAACTCGGCGAGCAGTCGCCACCGCTCGCCGAGGAGATGGTGCTGACCACGGCCGAGCTCTCCTTCTTGCCGGATCGCCGCGTGGCGCTCGAAAATCTTGCCACGCGCACCCAGATCGAGCTTGTACGCTCGGTCACGCAAGCGCTGATCCAGGCCGACCGCTACGGCACGCCGGTGGCGCAGGCGCTGCGCGTTCTCGCCCAGGAAGGGCGCGACGAGCGCATGAACGAAGCGGAAAAGAAGGCGGCCGCCCTACCGCCGAAACTGACGGTGCCGATGATCCTGTTCTTCCTGCCGGTGCTGATCGCCGTCATCCTCGGCCCGGCCGGCATCCAGGTGTCAGACAAGTTCTGATCTTGCCGCCGGTTAAATCGATTCCGATTTAAGGAATAATGCGATACCTTCGATCTCGAACGAGGGTTCTTGAATGTCTTCCGCAGGCGTTTTCATCAGCATCATGGCAGCCTTGGTGGTCGGAGCGATGAGTCCCGGCCCGAGCTTCGTGGTCGTCTCCAGGATTGCCATTTCGCGGTCGCGGCTGGATGGTCTCGCGGCCGCAATCGGCATGGGCGCCGGCGGCGTGGTTTTTGCCGTATTGGCGCTCGCCGGTCTGACGGCGCTGCTGTCGCAATTCGAATGGCTCTATATCTTGCTCAAAGTCGCAGGCGGCGCCTATCTCATCTATATCGCCGTCAATATCTGGAGAGGTGCTGGAGAGCCGCTGGAGGTGTGCGAAGCCGGCGATAGCCACCGCGCACCGAGGCGGAGCTTCATGACCGCGCTACTGACCCAGCTCAGCAACCCGAAGACCATTATTGTCTATGCCAGCCTCTTTGCCGCGCTCCTTCCGAGGACGGTGCCGCTCGATCTCATGATTGCGCTGCCGCTCGGCGTCTTTGCGGTGGAAGCGGGGTGGTATTCGATCGTGGCGCTGGCCTTTTCGGCCCGCCATCCGCGGCGGCTCTATCTCGCCGCGAAGAGCTGGATCGACCGGACCGCCGGCGCCGTCATGGGCGGCCTCGGATTGCGTCTTATTCTGTCGGGCCTGAGCGCCCGCTAGAGCATGATGCCGAAAAGTGTGAGCGGTTTTCGGACGACATCATGCTCTAATTTTTGTCTAAGACCATTGTCAGTTGGTGTTGCTGCCGTCCGCGGCACCCGGCGTCTTGTCCTTGGCGGCAAGCTTCTGCCAGGAATTCTGCTGCGAGAGCATGCCGCGGAGATAGGCGACATTGGCATCGGCCTGTTGCGGCGAAAGTTCGCGCCGCGCGATCTGCTCGGCTTCCGGGAAACGTCCCTGTAGGCCGACGACGAGCGCAAGGTTCTGCCTGACGCGGCTGTCGGCTGTCGGTTGGCCGGCGGCGGAGCGCAGGTAGGTTTCGGCGGTGCGCAGATCGCCGGTCAGCACATAGGACATGCCGAGGTTGGAAAGGATGGAGGGCTCGTTCGGCTGAATGTCGAGCGCGTCGCGGTAGCGCTGCCGGGCATCGCTTGCCCGGCCCATCTGGTCGAGGATCGCGCCTTCGGCCGAGATCAGTTTCCAGTCCGGACGATCCGGTGTCTGGGCGCGACCGATCGTGTCGAGCGCCTGCTGGAACTGGCCGGCCGCCGCCTGCGCCTTGCCATAGGCGGCCAGCACGTTGCGGTCGGCGGGATTGCTGATCGCCACCTGCTGCATGACGGCGAGCGCCTGCGCATCACGGCCGTTCATGCGCAGCAGATTGGCGTAGTTGACGCCGGTGACCGGATCGCGCGGGTTCTTTTCATAGGCCTGGCCGAGGCGGTCGGTTGCCGAGCGCAGCTCGGTCGCGTCCATCTCTTCAACCGGCTTGGTGAGCTTCGGCACCGAGCCTGTCGTCATCCGATCCTTGGTCGTCGAGCAGCCGGCGAGTGCCAGGACGAGCAGCGATGCGGCAACGCCCTGCAGGAGACGATGGGTGAATGTGGTGGTGAGCGAGGCCGGCATGACGCGTTCCCTGGATTCCGAAATCGGCGCCTGACCTCGAACGCGGAACAGGGAAAGGTTTGACGCAATCTTCGCTCCAGCAATAGTCTGTTAACCCTAACAGACCGTTAAGGAGTGATTCCTTACGACCGCCGAAGGACAATCATGGCCCCCTATCAGTTCATCGAGAGACCGACCCCTTTCAACACGAAGGGCGGTTCGACGCTGCCGATCTTTGCCGTCACCCCTGCCCATATTGAGACTGGCACGATTGATCCGATCGCGCTCGATTGGGCGCAGAGGGCGGGTTACAAGGCCGAAAGCGGGTCGCTGCTGCTGATTCCGACGGCCGAAGGCCATCTCGGCGGCGCGCTTTTTGGTCTCGGCACCAATCCGTCCGAGCAGCCTTACATCACCGGCAGGCTCGCCCGGGCGCTGCCCGCCGGCGACTGGCACATCGAAACCGCACCGCTGACGGCAAATCGCCTGGCGCTCGGCTTTGGTCTCGGCAGCTACCGCTTCGACCGTTACAAGTCTGAAAAATCGCCGGCGGCGACGCTGATGATCCCCCGCGATGCCGACAGTGCCGACATCAAGCGCCAGCTTGCCGGCGTCTTTCTCGCCCGCGACCTCATCAATACGCCGACCAATGACATGGGGCCGAACCAACTCGAAACCGTGTTCCGTGGTTTGGCTGCACATTACAAGGCAGAGGTTTCGGTTATCACGGGCGACGAGCTGCTCGAGCAGAATTTCCCGCTGGTTCATACCGTCGGCCGCGCCAGTGCCGATGCGCCGCGTCTTCTAGAGCTGCGCTGGGGCAAAAAGGGCCATCGCAAGGTGACGCTTGTCGGCAAGGGCGTCTGCTTCGATACCGGCGGCCTCGACATCAAGCCCGCCGCCTCCATGCTGCTGATGAAGAAGGACATGGGCGGCGCGGCGAATGTCATGGGGCTCGCGCTGATGATCATGGACGCTAAGCTGAAGGTCGATCTGCGTGTCATCGTCCCGGTCGTCGAAAACGCCATCTCGTCCAATGCCTTCCGCCCCGGCGACATTTATAAGAGCCGCAAGGGACTGACCGTCCAGATCGACAATACCGACGCCGAAGGCCGTCTTATCCTTGCCGATGCGCTCGCCTATGCCGACGAGGAAGAGCCCGATCTCCTGATCGACATGGCGACGCTGACCGGTGCGGCCCGTGTCGCGCTGGGTCCGGATCTCCCGCCCTTCTTCACCGACGACGCCAATCTGGCGCATGACCTGACCGAAGCGAGCCTGGAAACCGACGATCCGATCTGGCGGCTGCCGCTCTATTCCGGTTATGACAAGGATATCCGCGCCAAATTCGCCGATCTCACCAACGCGCCGGCCGGCGGCATGGCGGGAGCGATCACCGCGGCGCTCTTTCTCAAGCGTTTCGTCGGCAAGGCGAAGAGCTGGGCGCATTTCGACATTTACGGCTGGGCCCAGTCCGAGCGGCCGCATTCGCCGGGCGGCGGTGAAGCACAGGCCATCCGCGCGCTCTTCCATCATATCCGCGAGAGCCTGCGCTGACGGCTGCAAACGAGGGCTGAGGGGCGGTGGCATGACTTTTCATGCGCTGCCCCCGCTGTCGATCGTTAAAATTTTATTCACCCTGCCGGGCGGCAATTGCTGCCGCCTCTTGCATGTCCATGGCAACTGCCGGAAAATGAAACGTTAGCGTAACGATTTTCCGGAGGGGCCGTGCCGATCGAACTGACCGCCTCGCAGGCGCTGGGGCTCTGGCATGGCGTGGCGCTCGATCAGGTCCGCCACGATGACCGCGATTTGACGTTGCGCCAGATGGCGATCCTGCTGCATATTTATCTGGTGCCGCCGCCGCATACGGTGCGCGGGCTTGCCGCGACACTTGAGGTCACCAAGCCGGTCATTACCCGCGCCTTGGACACGATGGGCGAGATGGGCCTGGTCGATCGTGTGCGCGACGATGCCGACCGGCGCAGCGTGATCATCAAGCGTACCGTCGGCGGCGCGCTATACCTGGAAAAGCTCGGCGACCTCGTCCGTGATCAGGCCCGCCGGCTGCCGCTCTGAGAGGCCAATTGAAAAGGAAACTCAATGACGATGCTCGACCGCCGCCTGCATGCCTATCGGCCGGATCTCGCTGAAGCGGGACTTGAAGGCAAGGTGGAGGCGTTGCGCTTCGTCGAAGGCGCCCCGGCCCGCATTGCCGTTCCGGTCGCGGCCTTGCGCCCCGAACCAGACCTTGCGCGCGGCATCGATACCGAGGTGCTGCTTGGCGAGGATGTGACGGTGTTCGATCGCGCCGACGGCTGGTGCTGGGTGAAAGCCGCTTCGGACGGCTATGTCGGTTATCTCTCCGCAGAAGCGCTTTCGGAAGGCAGGCCGGCGCCGACCCATTTCGTCACCGTCCAGCGCACCTTCCTTTATCCGGAACCGGAGCTGCGCAAACCCCACCAGGCGATCCTATCCATGGGAAGTCGCGTCCATGTGGCCGGCGAGGCGGAAGCGCGCGGTAATCGCTATGTCGTGCTGGAGGATGGAACCGCGATCTTCGCCAAACACGTCCAGCCGATCGGCACGCTCGACGGTGCCGATTACGTCGAGATCGCAGCCCGTTTCCTGGAAACGCCCTATCTCTGGGGCGGACGTTCCGGCCTCGGCATCGATTGTTCCGGCCTCGTCCAGCTGGCGATGCTGATGACGGGCAGAGCTGCGCCACGCGATACCGATATGCAGGCGGCAGGCCTCGGCCAGCCGATCGACCGATCCGAAATCCGCCGTGGCGACCTGGTATTCTGGAAGGGTCATGTCGCCGTCTTCGAAGATCCGGAAACCATTCTGCACGCCAACGGCCATAGCATGACGGTGGCGCGCGAGAATTTCGAGGCCGCGGTCGAGCGCATCGGCTGGCTCTACGAGCAACCGACCGGGTATCGCCGCCCGGTCAGCTGATCGGAGGCCGCGGCCAGGATCTTACCCCACCCGTCCAGTCCTCGAAGGCTTTCGACAGTCTGAGCACCCGCATGTCGTCGAAGCGCGGCCCGACGATCTGCAACCCGATCGGCATGCCTGAGCGGGAGAAACCGCAATTGATCGAGGCGGCCGGCTGCTCCGACATGTTCCACGGCACCGTGAAAGCGATATGTTCGAACGGCAGGGCCGGATCATTGGTCGGAGATGCCCATTCGGCCGGATAGGAGATGATCGGATTGGTCGGCGAAAGCAGGGCGTCGACCTCGGTGAAGAACCGTCCGCAGCTCTTGCGCATCTCGATCGTCTGGTTGAAGCCTCTGACCGCATCGACGCCGCGGATGTCGGCGCCACCCTTCGCCCAATCCCTGATATAGGGCAAGATGCTGTCGCGCCGCTCCTCGTCGAGATCAGCAATATCGCCCCAGAGCCGGGATCGCCAGAAATTGTCGAGCCCATCCAGCATTGCACGTGTCAGCACTGGCTGGACCGATAGAATGGTCGCGCCGGCCGCCTCGAATTGTTTCGCCGCCGTTTCGACCGCGGCCCTGATCTCGTCGTCCACCGCAAGCCCGCAGCCGGCATCGAGCATCAACCCGATCGTCATGCCCGACAGGTCGATGTCGAGATCCATCCAGTTGAAATCGTTCGGCGGGAGGCTGGTGCCGTCGCGCCAGTCCGGCCGTGACAGCGTCGCCATCGAAAAGGCCGCATCCTCGACTGTGCGTGCCATCGGCCCGACGCAGCGCCCGACATAATAGGGATCGGCCGGAATGCGGCCATGGCTTGGCTTGAAGCCGAAGATGCCGGTCCAGCCGGCGGGAAGGCGCACCGAGCCGCCGATATCGGTCCCGATATGCAGCGGTCCGTAACCGGCCGCTGCCGCTGCGGAAGCCCCGGCGCTCGATCCGCCGGGATTCTGCGTGGTGTTCCAGGGATTGCGGCTGAGAGGATGAAAGCTCGAAAGCCCGGAGGAAAGCATGCCGTAATCGGGGCAGGTGGTCTTGGCGAAGATCACCGCGCCGTCTTCCCGCAGCCGGGCCGCGGCCGGCGCGTCGGCCTCTGCCGGTTTGAGCTCCACTGCCCTTGTGCCTGATGGCACCGGTTGGCCCTTCGTGGCGATCAGTTCCTTCAGCGTCACCGGGATGCCGTCGAGGGGACCTAGCGTTTCTGCCTTCGCCCAGCGCTCCGTCGAAGCTTTCGCTTGGGCGCGCGCCGATTCCGGATCGTAGAGGTAGAGCGCCGAAATCGACGGCTCCCAGGCGGCGATATGGTCTTCGAGGGCGAGCCAGTATTCGAGAGGGGAAAGGCTTTTATCGGTGAAACGCTGCCTGAGTTGGCGGATGGTGAGGTCGGTTTCGGTCATGGCATGGTCTTTCGGGCTTTTCGTCTTGGGAGGACATCAGCGGCTCGCCTCGCGCGGGTCGAGCAGATCGCGCAAACCGTCGCCGAGCATGTTGAAGCCGAAGACGGTCACAGCGATGGCAAGGCCGGGCAGGATCGCCAGCCAGGGGGCGAGCGCCAGATAGGTTTGCGCATCGGCAAGCATCCGGCCCCAGGTCGGCGCCGGCGGCGCCATGCCGAGCCCGAGGAAGCTGAGACCCGCTTCGGTCAGGATCGCCAGCCCCAGCTGGATCGCACCATGCACGATGATCTGGCTGATGATATTCGGCAGTACATGGCGCAGCGAAATGGTCAGGCGTGTATTGCCGATCGCGCGCGCCGCCGTCACATAGTCGCGGCTCCAGGCCTGCAGCGAGGTCGCGAGTGTGACACGGGCAAAAACCGGGATCATGAAGACGGCGATCGCGGTGATCGCGGTGAACCGCCCTGGCCCGAGAAAGGCGCCGAGCACCATGGCCGACAGGATCGGCGGAAGCGCGAAGATGACGTCGCAGATCCGCATCAGCAACGCCTCGAAGGGACCGCGGATTGCCGCCGCCGAGATGCCTGATATCGAGCCGAGCGTCCCGCCGATCGCAACCGCAGTGATGGCGATCGACAGTGAATTCCAGCATCCCGCCATCAGCATCGAAAGCACATCGCGGCCGAATTGGTCCGTGCCGAGCAGGCCGAAGGCAAGCGGCGGCTGCAGCTTGTGGATGATCTGCATTTTCGCCGGCGGCAGCGGTGTCCAGACGAGCGACAGCAGCGCAACGGCGACCAGCAGGCCGATGATGACAGACCCTGCAATTAGGTTCATTCGCCGGCTAAATCTAAAGACCCGGCGGCGGCTGATGATTGCGGTGGATACGATCGGTGCCATGCGTCAGGCCGCCTTTCTCATCCTGGGATCAATCGCCAGATAGGAGAGATCGACGATGAAATTCATCACGATGACCAGGCCTGCGAAGAACAGCACGACATCCTGCATGACGATGATGTCACGCTGGGAGAGCGCCTGCAGCGCGAGCCGCCCGAGGCCGGGCAGGTTGAAGACGTTTTCCACCAGCACCGCGCCGGCGACGAGAAAGGTGAATTGCAGCCCGATCATAGTCAGGATCGGGATCAGCGCGTTCGGCACGATATGCCGCCAAAGCACTGCACTGCGTGACAGTCCCTTCGCCACGGCGGTGCGGGCAAAATCCTCATGCATCGTATCGAGCACCGCCGAGCGCGCCACCCGCGTCAACACGCCCGCTTGCGGCATCGCCAGCGCGACGGCGGGCATAACCAGCGCCTGCAATGCCGGCAGCAGACCGGAGCTCCAGCCCGGGAAGCCGCCGGCCGGCATCAGCCCGAGCATCGTCGAAAATAGAATGATCAACAGCAGTGCCACCCAGAAGGCGGGCACGGCGATGCTGATCTGCGAAAACAGCGTTGCGATGATGTCGAAGACACCGCCGCGGCGCGAGGCGGCCAGCACCCCGAGCGGCAGGGCAATCGCCACAGAAAGCATAATCGCCATCAGCGCCAGCGGCAGCGTCACCGCCAGCCGCTCGACGATCAATCCCGCGACTGGCACGCCATAGGTTAAGGAATTGCCGAGATTGCCGGAGAGCACGCCGGTCAACCATTGCCCGTAGCGCAGCAGCAGCGGCTGATCGAGCCCGAGATCGTGGCGCAGTGCGGTAAGCGTTTCCGGTGTTGCCGAGGTGCCGAGCATGATCGAGGCGGGATCGCCGGGCAGAAGGTCCATGACGGCGAAGATCAGCAGCGAAACGACGGCCAGCGTGACGAGAAGACCGGCGAAGCGGCGGGCGAGGAGGGGGATCATGCGTGCCACGCTTTCGATGCGGCACGGCGGCTTCCCCGCCCTCCCTCATTCCTGTGCTCGTCACAGGAATCCAGCCACGGCGCATCTGCGCCGTGAATAACTCTCGTCCAGGCACGGAAGTCTCCCGCGCCCAAGGACTTGGGCGCGCTGGATTCCTGTGTCGAGCCCAGCAATGAGGGACGGAGAGGGTTGCGACCAGCATTGAGCGTTTCGCTATGCAGCTTCCCTGCGCTCATCCCATGCCTCTCAATCCGCACGAACTCGCCGCCTACTCGTCCCAGGAAACGCCGGAGAGTACGTTGGAAGGGATCGGCTCGTTCTCCCACAGCCCCTTCAGCTTCTTGTCCCAGACGCCGAGTTTCGGCATGACGAAGAGGTAGAGCGCCGGCACGTCCTCGGCGAGGATCTTCTGCGCTTCGCCATAGATCGCATTCTGCGCGGCGGGATCGGTCGTCTCCTGGACCTTCTTCATCAGCGCGTTGAAAGCGGCGTTCTTGTAATTGAAATAATAGGGATCGCGGGCATAGATGTCGATGTCGAGCGGTTCGGCATGGGCAACGATCGTCATGTCGAAGTTGCGGTCCTTCATGATGTCCTGGACCCATTTCGCCGGAAATTCGGTCGGCTCGATATTCATCGTTACGCCGATCTCGGCAAACATCGCCTGCATCACCTGGGCACTGCGCGGCGCATAGGCCATCTGCGGCGATTTGATCGTGAAGGTGAAGCCGTTGGGATAGCCGGCTTCGGTCAGCAGCGCCTTCGCCTTTTCGACGTTGTATGGCAGCACGCCGGTCATGTCCTGATAGCCTGGATCGTTCGGCGTGTAGTGGCTGCCGATCGGCGTGCCGAGGCCGGACCATGCGCCATCGATTACCGTCTTGCGGTCGATAGCCATCATCAGCGCCTGGCGGACGCGTTTGTCGTCGAACGGCTTCTTGGCATTGTTCATGCCGGCAACGACCTTGAGCTCTGTATTGCCGATCCTGGTGACCAGCCTCGCATCGCCATCGAAGGAACTCATCAGTTCGGGTGCTGCAAATTCCGGAAAGGCATCGAGATCGCCGGACTTCAGCGCTGCCGCCTGCGCCTGCGGATCCGCGATAAAGCGGAAGGTCACCGTGTCGAGCTTGGCGGCCGCATCCTTGTTCCAATAATCGGCATTCCTGGCGAGTTCGACCTTGTCGCCCTTCGCCCAGCTGGCGAATTTGAAGGGACCGGTGCCCACTGGCGTCGTTTTGTCGTCGGCAGCCGTCTTCGGCGCGACCATCACCGAGGCTGGCCAGCCGAGCCAGTAGATCAGGCTGCCGGTCGGCGCCGAAAGATGCAACACCAGCGTTTCGGCATCGGGCGTATCGATCGAGGCGATCGAGGCGAAAAAGCGCTTCTGCGGATTGATCGAATCCGCGCCGCGGGCGCGGTCGAGCGAAAACCTGGCGACAGCGGCATCAAAAACCTCGCCGTCATGAAATTTGACGCCGGTCTGCAGCTTGAACGTATAGGTCAGGCCATCGGGAGAGATCTCCCAGCTTTTCGCCAACTGCGGCTGAATCTTACCAGCCTGGTCGATCGTCACCAAGCCCTCGAACACGTTCTGCCAGGTCACCTGGCCGATTGCGACGGGTGCTGCGATCGTTGGGTCGAGACCGGTCGGCTCGACGCTCATGCCGAGATTAAGCGTGGTCTTCGCCGCCTCGGCCGGCGTCATTGCCGTCATCACCAGGCCGGCCGAAAGCGCAGCACCGAGCGAAAGCCGCCGGGCGAAACGCGCTGAAGGCGCAAACGAAAGCTTGATCATCATGTTCCCTTATCTGGCCGCGCGTCGATGACGAAGACCTTTTGCGAGGAGAGTGACACTATGCCGGTGCACACACAATGACGATTTTGTGTGCCCAGTGTAGCCGAAAAAGCTACACCGTAAATCTGGGGGCAATGCAAGCTCGAAGCGTCAGTCCTTCGTCTCGGCCCGGCGGTTCGTGCGCTCGCGCATGAACCTTTCGATGAAGTCGAGCAGTTTCGTCGCGGCGAAGGACAGCTGCCGGTCCGGTGCAACGCAGAGATCGACATGGGTGCGGATGCCGGTCTTACCGGCGAGCGGAATAGCAAGGAGCTGACCCGCCTCGATCTCGCGGCGGACAGTCAGCGCCGGCAGCAGCGTGGCCGCAGCCCCGCTGAGCACAAGTTCCTTCAGCATTTCGAGCGAGCTGGTGACGAAGACGGGATCGATGCTCAACCCCTCCTTCTCGAACAGCGCATCGAAAGCCTGGCGGAAGCCGAAGGATTGATCCGGCAGCGCCAATGCGTAGTCGGCAAGTTGCCCGATAGGGATCTCGGTATGCGCGGCGGCCGGATGCTGCGGCGTGACGATGAGATCATAGGCAATCTCGGAGCGCAGCCGGACCTTGGTGCCGGACATCGGTGGCGCAAACAGCGTCACCGCAATATCCGCCTCGGCGCTGTTGACCGCATCGACCGCCTGCCGCGCGCTGGTGATTGTCACGGTAAAGCGCAGCTTCGGATATTTCAGGCTGAATTCGGCAAGCGCCGGCGCCAGCAGATTGGCGACGGTCGCCCCATTGGCATAGATGCTGACACGGCCGCGCTGCAGGCCCTTCAGGTCTTCGATCAGCTGCTGCACGTGATCGAGTTCGCGCAACGTCCGGCCGGCGCGGGCGGCAAGCAGTTCGCCGGCGGCCGTCAGCTTGACGCCGCGGGCACTGCGTTCGACGAGCGGCGCGCCGAAATGATATTCGAGGTTCTCGATCTGCCGGCTGATCGCCGTCGGCGCGACATTGAGGTTTTCGGCCGCCTGGCGCATCGAATTGGTCCTGACCAGCTCGTCGAAATACATCAGCGCCCGGATCTGCATTCACGTCTCTCCGCCATTGGGCATATTGGATCTGTAGAGAGTCTGACCCTATTCAATCAGCCGCCGCTCGGATAGCGGTCGCGCCAGGCCTTTTGTGCGCCCTCGACCGGAAGGGCGGTCGCGGCGTAGACGCCACGGGCGATCGCCCGGGCCATGACGATGGTCGCGAGGTGGCACAGCTCCATCAGGCTCGCCATGTCGTCTCTTCGATGCTTCGCCGTCGAAGCGGCAAAGACGGTGTCGCCGTCGAGCGGCAGGTGCGCCGGCAGCAGGGCTCGGGCAAGGCCGTCATGGCCGGCGAGCGAAAGCCGGTGCGCCTCGGCCTTCGTCAGCTGCGCATCGGTCACCACTGCGCCGATCGTGGTTGCCGGCGTGTTCATGCCCTTGAGCCGCATCCGGTGGTCGGCCACCGCAGGCATGCCGAGCCCGCCGAATTCCGCATCTTTTTCAAAAGGCGCCGCCCAGAAATGCGGCCCGTCGCCGATCGTTGCCGAACCGAGCGCATTCACGGCGACGATCGCCGCGACGCGATACCCGGCGCTGCTGACGGCGCTGGCCGAGCCGAGCCCGCCCTTGACGGTGGCCGTCGTCGCTCCCGTCCCGGCACCTGTCGTGCCGAGCGCGAATGTGCCCTTGGCCGCAGCCTGGAGTGCCGTGTAACCCATGTCGCGATAGGGCGAGTGAAGGCCCCAATCCTTGTCGCCGCCGTTCAGCAGGTCCATCAGGATCGCCTGCGGCACGATCGGAATGCGCACCGACCCGACGGCAAAACCGCGGCCGAGCTCGCGCAGGCCCGCCTGCACGCCGCCGGCGGCATCCAGCCCGAAAGCCGAGCCGCCGGAAAGCACGAAGGCATCGACGGCATTGACGGTCATCGACGGATCGAGCAGGCCGGTGTCGCGCCCGCCGGGCGCACCGCCAAGCACCGTGCCGGAGGCGACGGCCGGTTCGTCGAAGACGATGACCGTGACGCCGGAACCGAGCGCAAGGTCGGTCGCATGGCCGACGGAAACGCCTTCGATGTCGGTGATGAGGTTCAGAAGATCGGGCAAGGGCGGATCCTTATGCGGATAGGCCGCCGATAGGACGGCAATTGCTCTTAAAAAACAAGACCGGCCCCAAATGGCGGGACCGGTCGGACATCGAAAAAAGCCGTGAATGCTATTGCCGGCCTCATGCCCTCAGGCATGAAGCGGCTTCGGATGACGGCGGGTCATCAGATCGTGGATGGCCAGCCGCACCTCGTCGGGCGAGCCGAAACGCTGCTCGTCGAGGTCGTGGACATGAAACTTCACGGCGATGAATTTCAGCCGGTCTTCATCGGGAATGACGATCCCGACGGGAACGCCTGCATATTCGATAACTTGCTTCTTCATAGATAGAACTCCTGCCGCGCGACATGCGCAGCCATGGCGAATTGACTTGTCTGGTACCGTTGAAAGGAGGACGAACGTCACATTCGACAGTTCGGGCGGGAGAGGGCGCCCGGACGGTCATTGCCAAGCACAGATCGCCCAAGGTCGGCGAGAATATCGATGTCTATCATGCTCGTTCCTTGCGTTGGCGTTGCACTTGAGAGGTCCCGGAAGAGCCCAGGACCGGCGATGGCTGTCACCGATAAATCTACTAACTTGGTAGAGATTACCCTGCAGCCTGTCAGAAACATATTCCGAAACGTGTCAAAATATCGACGATCCGAAAAAATTCATTCCATCCCAGCCGAACTTTACGGAAAGAAACATATCAGCTCTTCGTAAAATTCGCATGACAGAATCGAAACTCTTTCGATCGCCGCAGCAGAGATAGGAAGCCCGGCTGATTCAGGCAATGGGCCGTTTCATTAAAAATCGAAATGCCCTGAAATGAACGATTTGGTTAAGGCCGCAAGCCCTTGTCACCAGCCTTCATCGAGCACCTTTTCCAGCATGTCCGCGAAGAAATCCGCGCTGTCGATGCCGAGGCAGAGCGGCGGTTTGATCTTCAGCACATTCTGGTGATCGCCGGTCGGCTGCATGATGACGCCGAGGCTCAGCAGCCGCTCGCAGACTGCTGCCGTCTCTTCGGTCGCCGGCTCCAGCGTCGTCCTGTCGCGGACGAATTCGAGCCCGAGATAGAGGCCCATGCCGTGCACGGCGCCGGCGATCGGATGGCGGTCGATCAGTGCGGCAAGCCGCGCCTTCAGATGATCGCCGACCTCTCGCGCATTTTCCTGCAGCTTTTCCTCGGCCATGATGTCGAGCACCGTCATGCCGGCGACGCAACTGACCGGGCCGCCGCCGGTGGAGGAAAAGAACGTGCCCTCCTTCTCCAGCGACCTGGCGATCTCCCGCGTGGTGATGACGGCGCCGAGCGGATGGCCGTTACCCATGCCCTTGGCGATGGTGATGATGTCGGGCACGACCCCTTGCTGTTCGAAGCCCCAGAAATAATGGCCGAGCCTGCCATAACCGACCTGCACTTCGTCGGCGATGCAGAGGCCGCCGCGGGCGCGCACCTGTGCATAGACCTGGGCGAGATACCCGTCCGGCAGCGGAATGCCGCCTGCATTGCCGTAGACCGATTCGCAGATGAAGCCGGCAAGGCCTTCGCCGCCAGCGTCGATCCCCTCCAGCACCGGCGTTATCGCGCCGAGATAGCCGGCCGCCGTATCGGGACCTCGGAATGCGCCGCGATAGGTATTCGGCGACGCGACGGCATGCACCCAGTCCGGCCGGGTGGTCAGAGCCTCAGGATTGTCGGCGATCGAGGTGGAGACGGCGTCACTTGCCGACGACCAGCCATGATAGGCTTCGAGCAGGCAGAGCATGTTGCGCGCGCCGCTATGAGCCTGCGCCAGCCGGATCGCCAGATCGTTCGCCTCCGAGCCGCTATTGACCAGGAAGACCGTATCGAGCCCGTCGGGCGAAAGTGCTGCGAGCCGCTCGGAAAATTCCGTGATCGCGGCATAGTGGAAGCGTGAGTTGGTGTTGAGCCGCAGCCATTGGGCGCTGATCGCCGCCGCAAGCTTGGGATGGCCATGGCCGAGAATGGAGACGTTGTTGACCATGTCGAGATAGGCGCGGCCCTCGACATCGAACAGATGCTCCTTCCAGCCGCGCTCGATCTGCGGCGGCGCTGCGTAATAATTCTTCTGTGCCCCGGCCAGATGTGCCTGCCGCCTGGCGAGCAGCTCGGCGGTTTCCGGTTTCGGCGCATCGGCCCCAGGGCCGAGAAGCAGCGAGGGAGAAGGGCAGAGCACCGACCAAGCCGCCGCCTCGCGCGATGTAGCAAAGAGCGGCGGCTCGAGCCCCGCGATGCTGCAAAGCTGGACGCGCAGCCCACCGAGCGATGAAGCCTCGCCGACGACCGCGCCGAGCGGCTCGCCGCCGGCAACCTCGGCGCCGTCCTCGACCGAGAGGTCGAGCCCGTCGAGATGCAGGGTCATGCCGTCGCCGGTCAGCGTCAGATGCTGGTCCTTCCAGCCGATGCGGCCGGTAAAGGGCGCGGCAACCGCGCTGCCGGCGGCAAGGCATATATCGATATGCAGGGCGCAGGTCGCCTGTCTCCCGGCGGTTCCCGCCCGGGACAGCCGATATTCGCCGTAGCGCGTTGCTGCCGTGCCGTTTTCGGTTGCGGCCCGGGCAAGCAGCCGCCAGTCCATGTCGGCATTCAGCCAGTTGCCGGCGGAAAAATGCGGGCTGCACACCCCAAGGTCGACATAGGCGATCCCGGTGGGATCGATGTCAGGCAGCAGCGGCAACCATCCTGATGTTTCCGGGGCAGCGACATTCCCGCCGGCTGCCTGGAGGATTGCTGCTTCCATCAATTCGAAGGGAACCGACATCGCCGTATCGAAGATCGCCCGCTCGCGATCGAGATTGCCGCGGACATAATCATTGTCGGGATCGACCGAAATCTGCTGCTCGCTGCTGGCGACGAGGATGACCGCGCGGGCGACGATCAATGGCCAGAGCGCCTTCAATTCCTCCTCGGTCAGCGGATAGATCGCCTGATAGGCAGTGACGGCAGGCAGGATATGAAAAGGGTCGCCCTCGGCGTGATGCAGCAGCGAGGCGCAGGTGACGGCGAGGTCGCCGACCAGCCAGCCGCGGATGATGTCGCCGAAATCGATCACTCCGTCGGGAATGATTTGGCCATGGGCACTGCGATGACCGACGACATTATCGCCGGTGACGTCGTGATGCACCGCCTGCAGCCGAAGCGACGGCGCCAAGGGCTGGATGCGGCGAACGGCCATCACCATGGTCTTGGCGATCCGGTCGCGCGCGGCACTGTCGGTGATGGCGGAAAGCAGTTGCACCGCGACCGGCCCGGCCCGCCTCAGATCCCATTGCAAGCTGCGGTCGAGGCCGGGATGGTTGAAATCGGCAAGCGCCTGCGCCAGCTTGGCGCAGAGCGCGCCGAGCGCAGCAACGGAAGCCGGCGCCAGGTAGGTCAGTTCCGTCAGCCCTTGGCCCTCCAGATATTCCAGCAGCCGGACTTGGTAGCCCTGCCCGCGCACCGTCAGCACGACGATCTCCCGCCCCTCATTGCTGGCAATCACATTGGGAACGCGTGGCGCATCCTGCTTGCTCTTGAGGTGATGGATCGCTGCATTCTGCGCTTCGAGTTCGCGGGTCTCGTAAGCGGCATGGCAGATCTTCAGGACGTAGCGGCCGCGATCGCTATCGACGCGGTAGTTCCGATCCTGCTGACTGCCGAGTTCGGCGATGGTGCCTGACAGGCTGTAATGGGCAAGAAGGATCTCTTCCGCGTCGGCAACGGTCACGTTGGGACGCGGCAGTGACATGCGATCAACAAGCGCCTCGTCGGTCATGACACCCCTCCCGCAGCATGATTCGATTACCTATTGAAGGCGATAATCAAATACTTGCTGCTGGCAGGCAACGGGAGATTGTCGTCTGTCAGCAAAAGAGATGTGGGTCTCGACCGCGTTCAACCCATGCGTTCGGAAGCGTAGCTGCCGGGGCTTGCAGGGAAGACCACTGTTCTATTGCCGTTGATAAAGGTGCGATGGTGGATATGGGCGTGGATGGCGCGGGCCAGCACCTGGCTTTCGACGTCGCGGCCGATCGAAACATAGTCATCGGGCGACTGGGCATGGGTGATGCGCGCCGTATCCTGCTCGATGATCGGGCCTTCGTCGAGGTCGGCGGTGACGTAATGGGCGGTGGCGCCGATCAGTTTGACGCCGCGGCCATA